>CAJTQG010000001.1:0-6179 GCA_910578605.1 uncultured Lachnospiraceae bacterium
GCCTTCTCCTGTGTGCAATAAAATTTAAACAAGGATTATTATTTATTCACTTCTTCCATTTTTTCCATAATAGAAGTAAGTTGACTTAATGATACTTTGATAGAACTGTTTATATCAGCTGAATTACCTGCCAGTTCTCCCACTTTGGATGCGACAATGGCAAATCCCTTTCCCGCATCTCCTGCTCTTGCCGCCTCAATAGATGCATTCAGCGCCAATATTTTTTGATTTCTCTCTATCTTATCCAAATTTTTTGATTTTTCATTGATCGAATGTACACATTCCACTGCCTGGTTCACTTCTTTGTCTAACACATCAATAACTCGGGAACTCTTTTTCTTAGTGTACTCAAAATTCACCATCATATTGATAATCTCACCAAGCAGATTGGCAGATGCCCGAATCTCATCTTCACTTCTCACTGGAATTTTGCCTAGAGCACGTATGTATTCTTCTTCATCTATTCCCAATTCATTTGCCAGTCGACGAAACTGTTCTTCATCCGGTGGATTGGGTAAAATCTGCCCGCCAATTATCTTTCCGAGATACTGGCCCTCCACCATTATATCAATGCTGAAATCCATCAATCCTGCATGACAAAAATATACACCTGTACATTCATTATCACACTTGACACATCGCCGTGAACCCTCACTGCTTCCTCTTGTATACTTCATGCAAAAATCTGTAAACCCTATCTCTCCCGATATATAATTGCCTTCATTGTCCACTGCGATAGTTGCCATGCCGGTTGCTTTTGACCAATCGCTCATGATTCTATCTAGACGACTAACATCAAAAAAGTCTTTGATATGCATTCCCATACCTCCCAGTTCTGCTTTATCGTTTCGCTACAACATTTCCATAACATATAGTATAACACTCTTTTCATCTTTTTTCTAGTAATTTCAGTGTATTTCCTTTTTTATTTTGCAGATAAAGCACATTATCCTATATTTGTCATGGATAGTTTGCCCCAAAAACGGCATGAATGGGAATATAAAAAATCAATGTCTTACCTGTACTTTATTGCTTGCTTTACTATAATACGTTTTTCCGCTTATTTTTTCGTATGCCTTTATCTGGTAATAATATTTTTTCTTCTTTTTCTTAAGCTCCACCAAAATATAATTTTTTTTCACCTTTTGAATCCGTTTAAACGGCCCCTTCTGTTTTCGGCTTCTATAAATTACATACCCATCTGCATGTTTTACTTTCTTCCATGAGATTTTACAAGCTTTCTTTTGGTTTTTTACCTTGAGCCCTCTTGCCTTGGGGGGAAGCACCTTTACAGTAACTCTTTTTTCATTCGCTCCCGCCTTTAAGGTAATAACGGTTGTCCCTGCTCTTTTTCCAGCCACAATAAAATTCTTTTTCATTTTCAGCTTTTTTGAATTGAATATTTTCCAGGAAACCTTTTGACTTGCACGGCTGGGCCATACGCTTACCTTTAATGCCTTTTGCTCTCCCGCTGTTATAGTAAGTCTGCTTACATTTACCTTTGGCTTTCTAAGCTGTTTTAAATAATTTTTCATCTCTTTTTTACATGCATCATTAGCCTTGATAAAGCGATAACTAAACAATACATAACCTTTACTTCCCTTTTTAGTAAGTTCCTTTATCTGGCCAGAAATCACATTGGTGCTTCTAGTCCACTGTAAATCCACATCGCTAGCCATACCTGCCCTGTAAAGTCCCAATCCAATATACATAGGTGTATTATTTTGATTCAGCATATTCCATTCCTCTAAGCGGCTAGAAAAAAGGGAACATACTTTTCCATTCATCTTATATTGATTGCTCCAATAAATCTGGGGAATGATGTAATCCATATATCCTTTCTGTGACAGCCATGTGGAAATATCACAGCCTATACTTTCCGCATAAGAGCGCTCACCAGCAGGACTGACTCCAAAAACAACAGAGGAATCCTTCTTTTTAATTTGCCTATAAACCTCCCGAAGCATTTTATTTACATTTTGTTTTCTCTTGGCTACAGACACTTTGGAGTAGGGCTGTCCTTCCCCTTTTGCCGGATAAAAATAGTCATCAAACTGAATGCCATCCACCTTGTATTTTACCACTATTTCCATAACCCCATTTACAATGCGCTTTATTGTTGCTTCCTCTGCCGGATTATATATTTTGTCATATGTAATTCTATAGGGATTTATCCATGCATGAAAAGAAATCTTATGACTGTGGGCAGCTTCAATCAGAATATGTAATGGATCATAATTTGGTATTCCCTTTGCCATATACTTGCTGAACTTAAAATTTTTGCTTGGATATATGGCATCATCAAAGGCCCGCACTTGAAAATACACATGATTGATTCCATAAGACTGTAATTCCTCAAATAACAGATTTGCATTCTGCCTAAACTCACCCTCTGGCTTATTGTACAAGCCCGCCGCCTCATAATCTAAAAAAGAAATCCACATTCCCCTCACCCCAGGGGTGCTTGCCTCCACATTTTCACTGTAACAGCCTATCCAAAGAACCAGCAAATAGGCTATCAAAACCATTTGAACCAATCTTCTCCCTGAATTTCTCACTTGCTTCTCTTCCATACTTATTAGTATCCTTTCTTTTTTTCTTGTACAATAAAATAAAATCAGAGCAGGCTTTGTGTGAATCCTACTCTTTGTTTTCTCATTTTATTTTATGTTATTTTCTCATTTTCTTATCTACTATCTATGTGACAAATTCTTGTATTATCTATCCCTTGATATTTTTATTACTCCGACTATAGGAAATAGCCGAAGTAATATTATTTGTTACATTAAAAAATCTTTGATTTTTTTGCTTCTCACAGGATTGCGCAGCTTCCTCAATGCCTTTGCTTCTATCTGGCGGATTCTCTCTCTTGTCACATTAAATTCTTTGCCCACCTCTTCTAGAGTTCTCGGATGCCCGTCCTCCAAGCCAAAGCGAAGCACAATTACCTGCTTTTCCCGCTCCTTTAAATCACCTAACAGAATATCAATATGTTCACGCAGCATTACGGATTCAATATTTGCTTCCGGCGTAACTGTGTTATTATCTGCCACAAAATCTCCTAGATTTGAATCATCTTCCTCACCGATAGGTGTCTCCAGGGAAGCCGGCTCCCTTGCAATCTGCATAATCTCCAGCACCTTTTCCTCACTCATATCCAATGCCACAGCCAATTCCTGCGTGGAGGGCTCATAGCCAAGCTCCAAGGTAAGCTTCCTCTGCATTTTTGACATGCGGTTGATTGTCTCCACCATATGAACAGGAACACGAATTGTTCTGGCCTGGTCTGCCAGTGCTCTTGTGACTGACTGACGAATCCACCATGTCGCATAAGTACTTAATTTATAACCCTTTTCATAGTCAAACTTTTCTACCCCCTTAATCAATCCAAGGTTCCCCTCCTGCACTAAATCCAAAAAGCTCATGCCTCTGCCGGTATATCTTTTGGCAATGCTGACAACAAGACGAAGATTGGCTTCTATCAATCTTTCCTTTGCCACCTCATCCCCCTCAGACTTTCTTTTTGCCAGCCTAGTTTCCTCCTCGGGAGATAACAACGGTACTGTGCCAATTTCTTTTAAATACATGCGCACAGGATCCTCTGTGCCAATTCCCTCCAGCAAATCAATTGCCTCTAAATCAATGTTTTCCTCCAAATCATCGGAAAAATCTTCATCCTCTGGCTCCAATACCAGATCTTCACTTCCAAGCAGTTCCTCATCAATACTTGGAACTACCTCTATTTTTTTATCTTCCATATATTGATAAACAGCTTCCATTTGTTCTACATTTAATGGGGAATCCTTAAAAAACTTATCGATTTCTTTCGTCTCTAATATGTTCTTCTTGGATTTACCAATTTCTACAAGCTTATCCAATTTCTCCATAAAGCTGCTTTTTTCTTTTTCCTTTTCCACAAAAACCTTTCCTTTCTTAAAATCCACTTCCCCCTGCAGATTTCAAACCATATATTTTCATTATCCCTTACACGGTGCAACATTATACACAAAAAAACAGCTAGTGTAAACCAGCTATCCACTTTTTTTTCAAATTTGTCATTTTTTATTATAAAATGTCGCATTTTTGTGCTTATTTATAACAATTTTGCCGTGTTCTGCTCAATCCCTGACATAATTTGAATTGCTTTTCTATGGTTTACTATTTCTACCTCTGTGTGATTGCCGCCAAATTCTCCGTCAATCGTCCAAGGTATCTCTATATTTGAATGTATTACCAGCTTAGATGTCTTAAACGAAAGAATGGCATCATTGCTTTGCTCCATTCCAATGGCTACACTGATAATATTTTGATAATCCATTACTGACGTTGGCACCTTGATTAAATTCACCTCAAACAATCCGTCATTCATATTGATATCCTTCCCTGTAAGTCCTTTAAAGCCACCAACAGAATAAGAATTGGTAATCATACATAATATAAATCTGCCATCCACCACTTCATCGTCATGCTCTATTGTAACAGAATAGGCTTTCAAGGAACCAAGCTGCTTGATTCCTTCTATAATGTATGCCTGATGCCCCAACAAATTTTTCTTCTCCTGGGGAGTCAGATAAGACACCTCCGTAAATGCTCCAAAACCGGCTACATAAGTAAAATATCTGCCGTTCATACTTCCTATATCAACGGAATAGGGGGTACCATTGATAGCGGTTAGGGCTGCTTTTCTCATATTTTTAGGCAATTGAATACTGGATGCAAAATCATTGGTGGAGCCTGCAGGAATATAGCCTATCAATGGCTTTTCCATATATCCCATTAAACCGGTTACCACTTCATTTAATGTGCCGTCTCCGCCGCTGCATACAATTCTGTCAAAACGATATGCATTTTTTTCTATGTATTTCCTTGCATCCTGAGCCTCCTGCGTTGGACGCACCTCCACACAATATCCGCTTTTTACAAAGCAATCCAAAATGGCCGACAAGTGAGTTTTTATTCTTTCTTTCCCTGACCTTGGATTATAAATAAATAATAAACGCTCCATATTCTTCTCCTATATTTGCATTGGCAGAGGAAACCCCATTCATTCCCTATGACCTACCAAGGCTTTCCCATTTCAAAAACTTCAATACTATACTATGTAGGGGACAACACTCTGTTTCACTCATTTTTATTTTTGCAAAACCCTTTTCATTGTATTACAGCCAATATCATTTTGCTCTCTAGCTGTATTCAAATCCGTAATCTCCTCTTTATCTCCCAGAATAAACAAAGCCACATAGGAATCATATCGAATCACTTTGGAACCCTGCACCATCCAATCATTCTTTTTCCCTTCCGATGCCCGATTCACCAAACTGTTGCGGTATTTATTTAAAGCCACCTCAATCTGGTCAGCCATATCCTTGGAGCCGGAAAACACGGCACATACCTCTGGAGTATCACCCTTTGCAGTTATCACATATGCCTCCTCGTACATGCCAGTTCCAATAGAAAACTTCTGCTCTATCTGGGTTGCACTTAACTGCTCTGTGGGAACAAAGGAGGCGCCGTAAGCCAGCTTTACCTCCTGTGCAATAGCATCCACACCTATATCCTGAGTGGAAACCATCTCCACATCTGATGGTGCTGTTGTATTTTCCACATCGACACTTTTTTGGCATGCTGAAAAAACACATGCCGTTGCCAACATTGTTACCATTGCCATCCATTTTATTCTATTTTTCATTCTTTTACCTAAAATTTTCCTTTCCTTCCTGGTGCACAAGGTATTTTCCGTTCTCTATTATCTCCCTATGTGCCTTACTTTATTCTTCTATTTTATCTAAATTATCTCAATGCCGACAAACGGATATATTTCATATTAAACTCCATTAAGCTCATTTTCATTTATACACTTCATACTATCTGCTTATCTCATTGAATATTTAAACTAAAATCCATTTTTTAAAATCTGTTTGCCTATTACAGTTCTTCAATCAATATCTTTTCTTTCATAACACCTTATACATGTTCTATTACTTATGCAATACTTATTACTAATTGACTACTTGTTACTGATAGAATACTACTAATAGACTGCTTATTACTTACTGATAAAATACAACTGATAAAATACTTATGTAACTATTTATACTTTATACTTACTACTTACTCAATTACTTACACTAAATCATTACTATTTCTTATCTTTTCATATCTCTTCATGAATAATTCAT
>CAJTQG010000001.1:6189-15832 GCA_910578605.1 uncultured Lachnospiraceae bacterium
CATTATTTCACTCTGTCTTTTTATTTCTGTCATATTCATTCATTTATAAAAATTTATAAAACCATATACTATATTTATATCTCCTGCTTTTATAACTCCTAAAACTTCCCCACTCTCTTAAATCCTTCGCCAATTCCTATGGAACTGTTCAGTGGGTGCCTGTACTATCTATCCTTCTCGTCATTATGTAATGACAAATTATTTTTCTAACAATTTATACTCACTGTTAGATTTTAGCACAGTACAATTTTTCATACAACATAAAATTGCAATTTTTTTCAATTTTTTGTATTTTTTTGTCGCGCCTTAGTACCTCAGTCCCTTTCATTTGATTTGAAACCGTTTTCATATTTTTCATTGCCTATGTATATAGAAAAACAAATAAAGATATGTTATAATCTGTAGTGTTTTATAAACTATGTAGTATTTTATAAATTATGTTGTGTTTTATAAATAAAATACTTAAAAAACTTTAATAATATAAAAATTATATAAACTATATAGCTTTATAAACTTTATAGTTTATAACTATATAAAAATTATAGTATGAAACCATACTTTACACAGAAAGGATAACTTGCGTGAAAGCTATGAAATATAAAATTGTTGCATTTGATATTGACGGTACCTTGACAAATACAAACAAAGAAATTTCACCTGCTACTTACAATGCCATCATGGAGCTGCAGCGGCAAGGTGTTATTGTTGTCATCGCCAGCGGCCGCCCAACTGCAGGCGGTCTTCCTATTGCATCTAAACTTCATCTAGAAGAATACGGTGGCTATATTCTCTCCTTTAATGGAGGAAAAATCACTAATTTAAAAACAAATGAGGTTATCTACGAACAGATACTCCCGAAAGGAATTGTCACCCAGATTGCAGATATGGCTGACTCCTGTCAATGCACCACCTTAATTCATGTAGACGATAAGGTGCTGACAAACCACAAGGACAATGAATTTGCCATTTTGGAAGCTGGTGTCAATGGTCTGCAGCTGGAGGAAATTAAGAGCTTTACAGATTATGCCTCCACTCCTCTGAATAAATGTATGGTAGTGGAACAGGGAGATTATCTTGCCGCTTTAGAGCCTGACTTTGTACATGCCTTCGGAAAACAAGCCAACATATTTCGGTCAGAACCTTTTTTCCTGGAAATAGTGCCAAAAGAAGTGGACAAAGCAGAAGGCTTATCCCACCTGTTAAAACATCTTCACTTAAATAGAGAGGATATGGCCGCCTTCGGAGATGGTTTTAATGACATAACTATGCTCTCCTATGCGGGAATGGGAATCGCCATGGGAAATGCCCAATCTGAGGTGAAAAAGGCTGCGGATTTTGTCACCAAGAGCAATGACCAGGATGGTATAGCTTATGCTATAAGGCAACTTTTTTAATGTCTTAATTTTTTGAAGAAGTTACCAAATGACTAATTGAAATATATTGTGAAAGGAAGGAATAACATTGAAATATGCATTAGATTTACACACGCACACATTGGCAAGCGGACACGCATACAATACTATATTGGAAATGGCAAAAGCGGCAAGCAAACTAAATCTGGATATTTTAGGCATTACAGAACATGCACGTTCTATGCCAGGCACATGTAGTGATTTTTATTTCAGTAATCTAAAAACCGTAGAACGGCGTCTGTTTGGTGTTGAGATACTTTTGGGAGTTGAACTAAACTTGATTGACTATGATGGCAAAGTAGATATGGAATCACACATCCTCAAAGATATGGATATTGCAATTGCCAGCTTTCACACCCCATGCATTCGCCCTGGAACTATGGAGGAAAATACAAACAGTCTAGTGCAAGCATGCAAAAATCCATATATTAATGTACTGGGGCATCCAGATGACAGCACCTATCCACTTCATTATGAAACCGTTATCAAGGCTGCCAGGGATACCCAAACTTTAATAGAAATTAACAACAGCTCCATATCCCCTCAAGGCTTTCGAAAAAATGCTGCCGCCAACGATGTGACTATTTTAAATTTATGCCGTCACTACAATGTTCCTGTTGTAATTGGCAGTGATGCCCATTTCATGACAAAAGTGGGCAATCACCAATATGCTGCAAAAATACTTGATGAAACCGGTTTCCCAAAGGAGTTGGTTTATAATTATTTTCCCGACTTAGTTCGTCCGTTTTTAAATAAATATAAACATGGAAACCTGGCTGGTTTCAATCATGGGGAGGAAGGAGGCTGTGAATAGTATTCCATAATATCACACTCTCTGCCAACTATTCCTATTCCATTGCATTCTAAATTATTATATGCAAAATCCTAAATCACCGAAAGGAGACACTATGAGCAAAAATATTCAATGTGAGGAAGTAGATCATCTTTTTGAGGCAATTCTTTGTCTGAAAAGCAAAGAGGAATGTTATCAATTTTTTGAAGATATATGTACTGTCAACGAAATGCTATCCATCTCACAGAGATACGAGGTGGCAAAAATGCTTCGTGAAAAAAAGACCTACATAGAAATTTCAGAAAAAACAGGGGCATCCACAGCAACCATAAGTCGGGTAAACAAATGTTTAAATTATGGCACAGACGGATATGATCTTGTGTTAAATCGAATAAAAAAAGGCCCACAGTAAAATTATTACTGTGGGCTTTTTAAAATTGAAGAAGCTTTTATCCGTTCTTTTATTTAATCACTCTATGTTTTAGGTTACTTTTTTGTTTTCACTTTCAGCACCTTAGAGTCAGAGCTGAAATATTTGCTGCCGCCTATTGTTTTATATGCCTTGATTTTAAAATAATAGGTTTTTCCTCTTTTCAAATTCCCCTTTGTGCAGAAAAGTTTATTTTTATTAGTAATTGTTTTGCACTTTTGATACTGTCCATCTTTTTCTGCTCGGAAATATACAATATAACCTGAGGCATTGCTGTTTTTCTTCCAGCCTATCTTTATCCTTGTTTTTTGTACCTGAAGTTTTTTTATTCCTGTCACCTTATTTAGACGAACAACAACCATGATAACAGAGGAATCCTCACTATAATAAATTTTCCCATTTGCCTTCTTGAAAGCTTTTATTTTAAAGTAATACTTTTTTCCTTTCTTCAATCCAGTTTTAGAAAATACAGTCTTTTTCCCAGAAACAATTTTGTGAAGCCTTTTATATTGTCCTCCTGCAGATGTTTTATAATACAGCACATAGCCATCTGCTCCTTTTTGTGATTTCCAGGAAAAATCCACCCTTCCTGCCTTTTGAGAGGAAGCCTTCCAGCCTGTCACCTTGCTTAAGTTTACCTTCTCCTCCACCGTAATTGTGCAAACTGCCGTCTTAGTGCCTGCGGCATCCCTGACTGCTGCCTGAACATTGACTTTTCCCGTATTTTTTGCTGTTACTCTCCCCTTTTCGTCCACAGCCGCTACTTTTGGGTTAGAGCTGCTCCATGTAACCTTTGAACCTGACAGCTCCGCCGGCCTTATGTCAGAGGCAAGCTGCAAGCTCTGTCCTTTGTACAATATTGCTTTTTGCTTATTCAATGCAATGCTTCTAACAGAACGGGTTGTTCCATCATTGGTGTAAGCCTTCACCCTAAAACAAATAGGGATTCTTTCATAAGTGTATGGGTCCAAATATTTTGCCACGTCCATCCATCTTCCATTTTCATAAACAAAGCTTTGATTTTGGTCAATCTGTGCCTGTATTCCAAACCAGCTAATGGAATCACTGGAATATTCTATCCCTACACTCGTTCCCCCTGGTTTTTTTAATGTAATTACAACAGAGTAATATTCTCCGTTTGCCACAGTTACTTCTTGCCCCAGCTCGATTGTGAAAATACCTGCTGCATTGGTTTTTCCTTTTTTTTCTGTTGCAAATACTTTCGTTCCGCTGCATGGGTTGGATAAATCCTTTAGATTGCGATAAATCTGCACGCTGTAATTTACATCTGTCTCCCAAAGATTCAAACCTACTGCTGAGATAATCTCATCCATTCCTGACTTAGAGCCTTTTGCCCTGAATATATTTGCCACCTTAGTTCCATAATCTAGTTTTTCCATGTATCCAGTGACAGCGCTTCCATCATACTGATAATTGTGTTGGTATGTACTGGGACTTTGAAGCTGGTAAGCTACCATATTCCCCACACTTTTATCTTCATAGGACAGATAGAAATAACCCTTGTCTCCCCATTCTTCCCCCCAGCTATTTTTGGCAATCCATGCTCCATCTTTTTTTACATTGCTGGCGGAAGAAAAATTTTCTTTTTTATAATTGTCATCCCATCCTACAATAGCTACTGCATGATTTCCACCTGTCTTTGGACTAGAATAAGCCCCTGTGCCTTCATTATAATAAACAGAGGAATGGAGATATCCGGCAGCAACGCCTCCCCACTGCACTATGGCGTTCTTTACCTCCTGCACATCCACAGTTGGACTATCATTGCTTAAAAAATACGCATTTTTTACGATCCATTCATTTTGATAGGCCAAAGAATGAGCCGGTATATTAATACTAACTGTGTGTCCTCCGTTATAATTGGGGGAAATCAAATAAGGAGACACCTGCTCTAACGCAGCTCCAGACCATGTAGCAAGGGCATAGCTCGCCATCCACGTACTGCCGCCGTTCATAAGATAATTCTTGCTTTTATCTTTGATTAAATTTTTATCACCTGCTGTCAAGCCTAGAGGATCATTTTGACGATGATAAAAAAAGTACGCAAAATGATTTTCTGATAAATCAATGGTATTATCAGCTAGACCTTGTCGAATAGCTGCGGACTCCATGGCAGCCATTGTGGAAAATGCCCAGCAAGTATCTGCCGAACCTTGATTTTTTACACTGGTAACCATCCCTTTTTCTCTTGGATCATAACTTGGTGCAAAAATATTGCCATACCTTTTTTCCTTGCTGACTTCTATTTCCATACATTTCTCGTCTAACACAAGCTTCCCCACATCATTGCCCACCAAAGCTTCCTTGGACGTATCTGCATACACCATATCCCTATTTCTTCCTGACGCAAACAGAACAATAAAGGCTGCACTGACAACTAAAACTCCTTTCCATTTTTTACTCATATCTCATCTCCTTCCTATCACTAAATTCACCAAATATCAAATAGAATTTACTGAAAGCCTTTTGAAGCACAACATATATTACCTCATATACATCACCTTCACACAGAAAAATGCATACTTTTAAATATTTATTGCAGAATCATATATTTAATTTTTCTTTTTATTATTGAATTGCCGTTACCTTGTAATCCTGGTCCTCCACTGTTTTTTTCAACTCTTCATCAGAAATATCTGCCTTTAATGTGACAATAGCCCTGTTTTTCTCATGACTCACTTCTGCCCTCTCCACCTGCTCTAATGCCTCTAAACATTTTTTCACTGTTGCCTCACAGTGACCGCACATCATTCCTTCAATTGTCATTATTTTCTCCATTTTTTCTTCCTTCCTTTCCTTTTCAACTACTTGCTTTGTTTCACTTTCCTCTTTCCATTTTACACTATCCCTGCATTTTTTGCTCCTTCTTTTTTTGTCTTTTTTTATACTGTATATATCTGCCAGATTTAGCCGCAATGCATTGGTGACTACACAAAAGCTGGATAAACTCATAGCTGCCGCGGCAAACATAGGATTGAGCTGCCACCCAAAGATAGGTATCCAAACTCCTGCTGCCAGAGGAATCCCTATTACATTGTAAAAAAATGCCCAAAATAAATTGCCATGAATATTAGATAAAGTATAACGGCTAAGGCGTATCGCTGCCGGGACATCCCTAAGTTGACTTTTCATCAATACCACATCTGCCGCATCGATAGCAATATCCGTTCCTGCTCCTATAGCAATTCCCACATCCGCCCTTGTGAGTGCCGGTGCATCATTGATGCCGTCCCCTACCATTGCCACTTTACCATTAGCCTGCAGTTGGCGCACTACATTTTCCTTTCCATCTGGCAGCACTCCAGCCACCACCTTATCTACTCCCGCTAATTCTCCTATCGCATTGGCAGTGCGCACATTATCTCCCGTGAGCATAACTACATAGAGGCCCATACTTTGCAATTGGGCAATTGCGGCAGGACTATCCTCCTTCATTACATCTGCCACACCAATGATACCTAACAATTGATGATCTCCTGCAAAATATAGAGGAGTTTTTCCCTCATTGGCCCAAGCCGTCGCCTCAACGCTATACTCCGATGGTATTTTGGCATACTTGGATATAAATTTCTCGTTTCCTCCTATAACCTTGATCTTATCATTTCCTTTTAAAGAATTTTCCTCCCCTCCTTGTGCTTTTTCTTGCTGGTTCTGGTTTTGACGAAACAAACTAATTCCACATGCATTTCTGTCAAGCTCACCTATTACCCCATTTCCCGCTAATGCCGCAAATCCGCTAAGCTCCCACGGCTGGACATTGCTCTCCTTTGCATATGCCACAATTGCTTTTGCTAGAGGATGCTCACTTTTTTTCTCCAGTGAATAGGCCACTGACAGCAATTCTTTTTCTGTTATCTGGGATCCATGCAAAATATTTGTCACCCTTGGCTCCCCTGTTGTTATAGTTCCAGTTTTGTCCAATGCTACAATATCTACCTTTCCTGTCTCCTCCAAGGATACTGCTGTTTTAAACATCATACCATTTTTAGCGCCTATTCCATTTCCCACCATAATGGCTACGGGAGTAGCTAAACCAAGAGCACAGGGACAGCTAATGACAAGCACGGTGATTCCCCTTGCCAATGCGAAACCGATTTCTTTTCCTACAAGAAGCCAGACAATCATAGTTGCAAGCGCCAGTCCAATCACAACTGGTACAAATATTCCTGATACCCTGTCCGCCACCTTGGCAATAGGTGCTTTTGTAGCAGCCGCATCACTTACCATGCGGATAATCTGGGACAATGTAGTGTCCTCCCCCACTCTAGTTGCCCGACATTTCAAAAATCCGGACTGATTCATAGTAGCACCATTTACTGTATCTCCAGCCTGTTTGTCTACAGGAATACTCTCCCCTGTCAAGGACGCCTCATTCACTGCACTCTCTCCCTCTAACACTACCCCATCTGTTGGCATGTCCTCCCCTGGATGTACTACAAATATATCTCCTGATTTTACCTGCTCCACAGGTATCTCTTGTTCCTCCTGGCTATCTCCCCGCAAAACCCAGGCAGTCTTTGGCGCTAATTTCATCAAGCTTTTCAGTGCATTGGTTGTTTTACCCTTTGATTTGGATTCTAATGTTTTTCCAAGAGTAATTAAGGTTAAAATCATGGCTGCCGACTCAAAATAAAACTCATGCATATACACCATAATTCTCTCTCTATCCATATGAAGCTGTGCATCTGTCATAGCAAAAAGAGCATAGGTACTGTAAATAAAAGCTGCGCCAGAACCCAACGCCACTAAAGTATCCATATTGGGAGCGCCGTGAAACAAACTCTTGAAACCGCTTTCAAAAAATTTCTGGTTGATTATCATAATAATGATAGTAAACAAAAGCTGTATCAGCCCCATTGCCACATGATTCTCCTCCAAAACCTTTGGCACTGGCCAATTCCACATCATATGTCCCATTGAAATGTACATAAGGGGAATTAAAAATAGGAGGGACACAATAAATCTTTTGAAAAGAACAGGCGTATGCCTATCCCGCCACTCCTCCTGTGCACTGGCGCCTGCGCTGGTGTTACTACCATTTACATATCCCTGGTCTTTTCCCTTCAATGCTGCACCATAGCCTGCATCCTCCACCGCTTTTATAATCTCATCTGAACTTGCGCTCCCCTCCACTCCCATGGAATTCGTCAGCAGGCTCACGGAGCAGGAGGTCACCCCCTCCACCTTGCCAACCGCTTTTTCCACTCTGCTGCTGCAGGCAGCACAGCTCATTCCTGTTACATTATATTGCTCCATCTTGACTCCTTTCTTACTATTTACAGTATTCCCAATATTTTCAATCATTTATCTAATTCGTTGCATTTTTTCCTTTTTATTTCATCAGCTTTTGCAAGGTTGCCAACAATTCGTCTACCGTATCTTCTTTTCCCTCCCTAATATCCTTTGTGACACATGTTTTAATATGATTGGCAAGAAGAACTTTATTAAAGCTGTTTAAAGCAGCATTGACAGCTGCCACCTGGATAAGAATGTCTGGGCAATAGACATCTTTTTCTACCATTCCTTTAATTCCACGAATTTGTCCTTCAATGCGATTTAATCTGTTAATTAAGTCCCTGTATTCTTTAGGCGGCCGCTCCTTTGTTTTGTGACAACAAGATTTATTCTCTTCCATAGTTATCTCCATTCTTTTTTGATGCTTGCTAAGATTTTTCTGCATTTTTTCAGGCATACCAGCTTCTCAAGCACACACAATGATAAATAAACTTTCGGACAGTTAACAATAAACTGCTTCACCAATTATACTTACATTTATAGTGTTGCCTGTAAAATAGCTTGTATTTTTGCACAGCATACCCCGATAGGGTATATATTGTGTTGACTATTATATACCCTTCGGGGGTATATTGCAACTGGTTTTACAAATAAATAATGGAAGATGCTGCTTGCTTCTTTCAAATCTATATGTTATACTAGCTTTGGTTAAAAATTATTCAAAAAAATTAAAATTCATAAAAAAAGAGGTGGAAGGATGTTTTACTTTTCTTGCAAATAAAATTTAACACGCAAAAATATTGTTTATGAAGTATTTTTGCGCCTATTGCAAGAAAGTATTATATCTATCCGGCTTTATTATAACGAATTTACTGCTTATTAGTTAAGCAGTATTGTTGTATCTTTGGTGAGCTGCAAGAAAAAACTTTCTTGCAGCTTTTATTTTTTATTAACAAGGTCAAAAGGCAATATTGTACAAAATTATGAATAAAAATGATTGTTTATAACTAAAGGAGGAAATGAACTATGTCCATTATTAAAATAGAAAATCTTACATTTTCCTATCCAACTAACTATGAGAATATATTTGAAAATGTGAGTTTTCAGATAGATACCGATTGGAAACTGGGTTTTGTTGGAAGAAATGGCAGAGGTAAAACAACATTTTTAAATCTTCTGCTAGGAAAATACAAATATAGCGGAAAAATAATCCGTTCTGTTCAATTTGATTATTTTCCGTACTCCGTGACAGATACAAATCAACTGACAATAGAGATACTGCAAGACGTCTGCCCTCTTGCTCAAGATTGGGAATTTATTCGTGAATTGTCCTACTTAAACGTGGAGACCGATGTCCTTTACCGCCCCTTTTACACTCTTTCAAACGGGGAACAGACAAAAGCAATGCTTGCCGCTCTTTTCTTAAATGAAGGACATTTTCTGCTGATTGATGAACCTACCAATCATCTGGATTCACAGGCACGAAAGCTAGTATCTCAATACCTAAAAAAGAAAAAAGGCTTTATATTAGTTTCTCACGACCGAAACTTTTTGGATGGCTGTGTTGACCACATATTATCTCTCAACAGAACAAATATAGAGGTGCAAAAAGGTAACTTCTCCTCCTGGATGACAAACTTTGAACACCAACAAGAATATGAACTAGCTCAAAACGAGCACTTAAAAAAGGATATAAGACGGCTGCAGCAGGCTGCAAAAAGAACTGAAAACTGGTCTGACAGAGTGGAGGCA
>CAJTQG010000001.1:15842-71943 GCA_910578605.1 uncultured Lachnospiraceae bacterium
CTAAAATTGGCGCTGCCGACAAAGGATTTGTGGGACATAAAGCCGCCAAAATGATGAAGCGTTCCAAATCTATAGAAGCACGACAGCAAAAAGCATTAGAACAAAAGTCAGCTTTACTGAAAAATATAGAATCCGCCGAGAGCTTAAAATTATATCCACTAACCCATCACAGCAATCCTCTCCTCACCTTTTGCAATGTGTCAATACGTTACCAAAACCATACTATATGTGAGCCAGTATCCTTTCATGTGCAGCAGGGAGATCGAATTGTGCTTGAAGGCAAAAACGGAAGCGGCAAGAGCAGCCTGCTAAAGCTCTTAATGGGAGAACACATTGAACACACAGGGACAATAACTACTGCCTCCGGTCTTATTTTATCCTATGTGCCGCAGGACACTTCAAAGCTAAAGGGAACACTCTCAAAGCTTGCCGAAATTAGTCATATAGACGAAAGTTTATTTAAAGCTATTTTGCGAAAGCTTGCTCTTGAGCGGGTACAGTTTGAAAAAAATATTGAGGATTTTTCAGAGGGACAAAAGAAAAAAGTATTGCTGGCAAAAAGTCTTTGTACAAGAGCACATTTGTATATTTGGGATGAACCCTTAAATTTTATTGATATTTACTCACGCATGCAAATCGAACAGCTACTACAAGAATATTCACCAACCATGATATTTGTGGAACATGACAGCGCCTTTCGAGATGTCATTGCCACAAAAATAATCTCCCTCCCCTCCTTATAAAAACAATTTTTCGTATTCTGTCTTTACAAACCTGTGATAAGTTAATCCAAACGCATCCTGCTCCACGCAATACACATAGGGGTCTATCTCCTCCTCCAGAAAAGAGAAGGCGATACCCCCCTCCCCATGGTGGGGGTTCTCCGTATAATCCCCGTGGTTTTTCTCTGCATAACTCTGAAACAATGTTCTCACAGCTTCTATTTCACCTGTTAATAATGTCTCAAGAAAATCCCGAAGAAAATCCGAAGCTTCTATAAAATTTGCTATATATTGATTTAATTCCTTTGATATTTCTATACAAAAACGGTGTTTCTCAAGTGACACCTTCACCTCTCCCATTTCACTCATTTTTTCTGACAAATAATTTTGGACTATTCTGCAAAACTGTTCTGCGTCCTCCTTTTCATTGATATCTATATCAAAAAAATCCTTCACTGAATCCAGAGGGTAATATAATCTTATACTTTCTTCTTGATACCCAATTTTCAAGTGCCACTCTTTAATGGTATCTATTATATGCTTGTCTAATCTCATCTCATATACTGCTCCTATCTGTCATAATGTGTTTTTTAGGCTATTGTAATAGTCGGTCTAACCCAAAAACTTTACTATTGTATTTTATTATATTACTATACACCAAACAGTCAAGAAATATAAAAATAAAGAAAAGCTTATAAAACTAAAAAAACGAGGAGACTGCTTGCTAGTCATCCTCGTTTTCTCTTAAAAGAGCATACATTTTCATATCCAATACTTTACCATTTTTAACGGCATTATTTCTAAGAAGTCCCTCATATTGGAAGCCTGCCTTTTCAAGAACCCGACAGGAGGAAATATTAAAGCTAAAAGGTTCTGCAAATATCCTAATAATATCCGTATTTTCAAATATATAACGGCAAGTTTTCTTCACTGCACTTGTCATAATTCCCTTCCCCCAATATGGCTCGCCAATATAATAACCCATTTCGGCAGTTCTGAAATGAATATTGCCGCATCTAAAAACACCGATACTGCCCACCACCCTATCATGGACAGTGATTGCAAATGCAAAGGTTCTTGTTTTATCTTCCAAGAGCATTGCTCTTATAAATTCCTGGGCATCCTTTTTTGTGTAAGGATATGGCAGTCCATCCCGCAGATTGTTCAGAATATTTTTATTATTTAATAATTCTGCCAGATTATCAGCATCCTCTATATGCCACTCTCTAATAGAACATTCCAAACTTAAACACCTCTTTCGTCTTGTAACCATAAATATACATAAGCACAAATACCATTGACCTTTTGACAAGTATGATTATACATTTCATCACAACAGGATGTCAAGTTCACAACTACTCACAAGCACATAGTTTTGCATCCCAATATTCTAACAGTCAAATATTTTCCCAATATATGAATCTTGTATTTTTCCAGTGAACTAATCTTTAATCATGTTTTTGCTTTGTATAAAGGTTGCCAAAAAATATCCTCCATATATAATTACCAGAAATCCCGCAGTTGCAAGTATAGATGGAAGCAAATCCTTTGTTTTTATATGAACTGACAATAATTTCAATGCAAACTGAATGCCAAACACTGAGTGCAATATAGCCAGGCACAGAGGTACCAAAAAGAAGATTCCAATTTGCTTAAAGAGGGACTGGTGAATCATACTGTCATCCATACCTATTTTTCTCAAAATGCCATATCTCTGCTTATTATCTGAAGTTTCCGTCAATTCCTTTAATGCCAAGATTGCAGCACTGGCGATGAGGAAAATAAATCCTAGATATATGGCAATAAATGTAATAATATTTGTAATGCCTACACTAGATTCTATAGTAGCAATTTTTGTAATGCCATCCAGCTCTCCTATAGATGATTTTTTCTTCAGTTCCTTTAATAACTTAGATTCCTCCTCATCTGCAAAGATTTTTTCAATTTCCTTTTTCTCCTCTTGTGTATCTCCATTATAGTTTGCTGCCAAAAAATAATATTGTATCTGGCTGTCCTTCAATTCACAGCTGTCCGGCACAAGATAAATTCCAGTATTCATATGAGATGTACCCATATTTATATAACCTTCCTGACACTTGTCATATTTACTTTTATATGTCTTGCCGTTAATGGTAATCTCAGGAGCTTCCTGTAATGCCATATTCCTAAATTCTACCATGCTGTCAAAATCACAAAGGACAATATACTCCTCATCCTTTAGCTCATATTCCTTTATCCCGTACAATTTAGCTATCCGATTATAATCTGACACTTTTACAATCTGCTCTAAGGTTTCATACCTTAAATAAGGATATTGCTCAGAAATGCTGTCAAAAACACTATCCAACGTGCGCTCCCATGTCAGCCCTTCCACTGTATAGTATTTTAACTCCACCACATCCCGAAGTATATTCATATCCATATTGCAATTCTTAAGCGTCTGGCTAATCTCTCTGTGAGAATCTTTCATCTGCTCCTTTGTCCACTGACTATTTGATTGTTTTTTATTTTTATCATTGGATAAATTTGCCTGTTTTATTAAATTGATATCTACTGGTGTCATCTCTTCTAAATCTTTTGTAAGATAGCGATTGATTGACAAACCAGAAGACAAAAGGGATATTGTCATAAACAAAAGTAAGCAGATGATGGTAATGCTAAAAACTGTTGTGTTAATTTTATTGTGAATCTGGCGGAGCACAAACATATTATTTCCTTTTAAATAGATTCCCTTTCTGGATTGAACAACTTTTAAGATAAAACCAGACAATGACCAAAAAATGAAAAAAGTTGCTACAATGCCCATCAGAATAGGAATCCAAAGGTTATTTAATTTTATATTTTCAAAATTCCCTGTCACCATGTAATAGGCCCAACCTAGCAGCACTGCAGATGCTAAAAAAATAAACACACATGCAATAGGATTTTTCATCTTTATTTTTTCGTTTTTGCGAACGGCAGTGAGCAAGTCAATCAATTTATATCGGGATATAGTGAAGGTATTAAAAAACATAACCGCCCCATACATCACACCAAAGCACACAATTGTTTTACTCAGCGCCGCTCCGGAAAATACAAATTCGTATTTGCTCATATCTGCTTTAAACAGCTTTACAACAAGCACAGACATGAGCTGGGAGCAAAACACCCCGATAAGCAAACCAACAATTAAGGAAAACAAGCCAATCCAAATTGTTTCAAACAATAAAATTTTTGATATCTGACTTTTTCCCATACCCAATGTCATATATAAACCAAATTCTTTTTTTCTTCTCTTAATCAAAAAATTGTTGGCATATACTATGAGAAATCCTAACACTACTGCCACACCGACGGAAATGTATCCTAGCGTCTCCACCATCAGCTTAATGATATCTCTTGTGTTTTTGCTCACTTCCATCATTGCCTGCTGACTGTCAAGAGAATTAAACATATAAAATACTGCCACACCAAAAATTAAAGTTAAAAAATAGATGGTGTAATCCTTTATACTTTTTTGAATATTTTTAATGGATAGCTTATATAACATCGTTCAGCGCACCTCCTAACAGCGTCACTACATCAATGATTTTTTCAAAAAACTGTTTTCTTGAGCTGTCTCCCTTGTGAATTTCATTAAAGATTTTTCCGTCCTTAATAAATAAAATGCGATTGGCATAACTTGCCGTGAAGGCGTCATGTGTCACCATCAATATCGTTGCTCCCATATATTGATTCAGCACACTGAAGCTGTCTAACAATTGTCTTGCAGACTTGGAGTCCAATGCACCTGTGGGCTCATCTGCCAATACAAGCTTTGGATTGGTAATAATGGCTCTAGCGGATGCCACCCTCTGTTTTTGCCCGCCGGATATTTGATAAGGATACTTTTGTAAAATACTTTTAATATCTAATTTTTCAGCAATTTCTAGCACCCTCTCGTCAATCTCAGCAGCCTTCACTTTCTGAATGGTCAATGCCAGCGCAATATTTTCATAGGCAGTCAAAGTATCCAACAAATTAAAGTCCTGAAAAATAAATCCCAACTCCTGACGGCGAAAGGCATTTAACTGCTTTCCCTTCAGTTTTGTAATATCCTGACCATTGAGCAGTATATGTCCTGCCGTCACCCTGTCAATAGTGGAGATACAATTTAAAAGAGTTGTCTTTCCGCTGCCGCTAGACCCCATAATACCGATAAATTCCCCCTCATCCACACCAAAACTAATATCATCAATTGCTTTGGTGAGATTTGCCTTACTCCCATAATATTTTTCAATCTGCTGAACCTGCAATACCTGTTTCATACGAATCCTCCATAATATATATTTTTCTATCACCATATCTGGTCTGTCAACCACAGTCTAATAATTTTGTAAAAATTTTCGTTGTAATTTTCATAAAATCTTGGTGACAATATGAATTATATCTATTTTTTTCATGGGATGCCATAGATTTATCTTACAACAAGCTTACAATTTTGTAAGGTTTTTTGGGGGGAGTCCAGTCTCTTACCAAAAGTCTGCAAGAGACTGTAAATAGAGGGATTACAAGAAGTCAGGGAATGTGCCAGTAGGGATTATTTTTTTATAATTTTGCATACTTTTTCATTGAAATGTCTAAAGGAACAGTTTTTAATAGAATTTAATAATAAGAAAAACAGCGGAATCATCACACCTGTATATGTGTTCATTCCACCGTTTTTCTTGTCTATGCACCCCAGTGTAAGTGCTTCCCTTTTATTGTTGTAAATGCCAAGCTCTTTTGTACTGCCGTGGGCATAATTCCTACGGATATAGTCTTCAGAAACAGCATGGTTGAACATTGCCAGAGGCATTTTGTCAGACAACGTCTGAAAAATGCTTCTGGTTAGGAAAAATCCCCTAAATCCCTATAATATTAGTATAAGCAAATTGGTATTCTATAGATAATTTTGTATTATCGGAAGTTCTTATACAAAAAATCTAGACAAAATTCTCTTGTCATAATTGCAAATCCTTTATTTTCAAGCATCCTGCAATCAAAAAATCTAGACAAATGCATTTTTCTAATTCTCTTCATCAAACATAATCTTATCCACTAACTGCTTTAATTCTTCCCTATTGGGTAAATACAACTCATATTTTGAAACAAACAAATTTGTATCCATTCCATAAGTAGCATATTTTACTAATAATTCGTCCTTATCCCTCGCTAATACAATACCAATAGGCGGGTTATCATCTGGTTCATTTTCTTCTTCTGCAAAATATCCCATGTACATATTCATTTGCCCGATATCATCATATTGAACTGCATTTACCTTTAAATCAATTAAAACAAAACACTTCAAAATGCGGTGATAAAACACTAAATCACATTTGTAAATATGATTATTGATATTCATGGGAAACTGTTCTTTGACAAAAGTAAAACCTTTCCCCAGTTCTAACAAAAACTCCTGCAAATTAGCACATATTTTGCGCTCTAATTCGCTCTCATCATAATGACTATCTGCATTAAGATTTAAAAACTCAAGTGTATAAACATCTTTTATAATGTCCTGTGGCTTTTCTATTATAGCGCCCTTGTTTGCAAGCTCTAAAATCCCTTTTTTATCCTTACTGGCTGCCAGCCGCAAAAATAACGCACTCTTTTTCTGCCTTTTTAATGTGCGGACATCCCAATGCTCTGCAATACATTGTTTAGAATAAAATTCCCGTTCCATTTCATCATCAATACGAATTAATTCACATATATGTGACCATGTCAACTTTTCCACATTTTCATATCCATTTGGATATGTCTGATAAAATTTTCTCATGTTATAGAGATTAGGTCTGCTATAGCCTTTTCCCATTCTCAAAGTCAAATCGTTTGCAAGGGATTTTAATAGATTCAATCCATATTCCGCATGTTCTTTCCCCTGCTGCTCAAATTCTACAATATATCTGCCATTATCCCAATAAGTCTCTAACTGGCTTTTCTTTACCTCTGTTGCTGCTTTTGCTACACCCTGTTCTATCCGTTTCGCTATCTTATCAACAAGTACTTTATATTCTTTTGTAGTATCCGTTGTTTTTATATCATTCATACAGGCACCCCCGAATCTACATACTATTTGTAAAATCAACATACACATTTATTTCATTATAACAATCCTTACCAAAATTATCCACTATAACTTAAATTTTGTCAAAAGAACCCCCGCAAGCCCAACCCAAGACCTACGGAAGTTCCCATCAAACACTATTACCACACCTCCAAACTATCTTCCTCATCTACCCAAGCCTGCATCTCTCCATCCAAATACAGTCTCGCATATTCTAGTGGCTCATCAATCGCCAGTGCATTCAAAGCACACTGTGAATTGGGGGTTACCTTCAAACCCATGCTCCGCCTTACCACAGTCAATCCGCAGCAAATAGCCATTAAATGTTGTAATATCAATGCTATTGTGATACTTATTGTACCTTGCATATATCAGTTGCATTATCATCCGTCCTTTCCCGAGTAATTTCCAATCCTCACTTCTTAATGTTTCATCACAAAACCACTGGCATTGTTGCCCCTCTTAAAATTCCATTTCACATCATCGTCCCAAAGCTCCCTCATTTGGTGTAAAACTGGTGTAAATTTCCCTCCCATGTCCTCACAAACTCCCTAAATTTCAATATTCCCTCACCACATCCTCCACTTACGGTTTTATAAGCTAAGAAGAATGGCTAAACAGCCCTGTGAAGTAATTATTCCTTCACAGGGCTGTTTATTGTTTCATTTACTATATTCATTTGTAACCATTCAGAGCCACACAGATTTATATAACACAGACTGTGCAAGTTTGCTGAAAACTGTTTTTATAAATCTATATGACGAATAGTCATCTCATTAATTATATCTTACCTATTTCTTTATTGTATGACAAATTATTTTATGGTAAGCTTGATTTTTTTAACTGCCTTTCCGCTTTTTAAAGTAATAGTAAATTTTCCTTTTTTCTTACCCTTAATGGTAAGTTTACCTTTCTTCAGAGTAACAGAAGCAATCTTCTTTTGTTTCTTATTGAATTTAGAAATACTGATACCTGACTTAGCTGGTTTTACACTAATCTTCAGCACAATTTTCTTGTTTTTCTTTACTGTCAGCTTGCTCTTTGTAAATTTCTTCTTTCCATTTTTGATTGTCATTGTTGGGTTTTTCACGGTTACATTCACTGTTCTGGTAATTCCGTTAGCAGAAGCGGTTACTGTTGTTTTGCCGGCTTTCACTGCTGCAATCTTACCACCCAACACCTTGGCAACCTTTGGATTTTTGGATGTCCACCTCACTGTCTTAGAAATTCCCGTTACAGTTGCTTTCACGTTAATGCTCTTTGATGCCTTTCCGGTGTAAAGGGTAACCTTTGATTTGCTCAATTTTAGTGTTGGCTTCACCATTGTTGTTCCATCATTATTATTGTTATCATCCTTACCTGGTTGATCTGGATTAGGCTTGTCTGGTTCTGGCTCCTCTGTTTTCTTTGCCGTCACAGTCACATTACAAACTGCAGAAATATTTGGATTATCATTGCTTATCACTTTTATTTTTGCAGTACCTTCTCCTATCGCTTTCACATTTCCATCTTTATCTACCGTTGCCACAGACGGGGCGTCTGTGCTCCATGTTACAGCTTTCACAGTGGCATTTGTTGGATATATAAGAGCTGTCAGCCTTCCCTCTGCTCCTTCCTCTAAAGACAATGTAGTTTTATCTAGACTAATATCTGTCACTGCTATTTTTGCTGGATTCACAGTTACTGTGCATGAAGCGCTCTTTTCTGTACCGTCTGTTGTAGTTGCCGTAATCGTTGCTGTTCCCTGCATAAGAGCTGTCACTAAGCCAGAGGCATCTACCTTTGCAACATCAGGGTTGGAGGATTTCCATTCACATTCCTTGATCGCCGCATCCTCTGGTGTAATTACCGCTGTCAACTGAATTGTCTTTCCCTCTTCCACCTGTGCCTCTGTTTTATTTAATGTTATATTATCTACCAGCGCTCCGGTAATCTCCCTAGTTTTCACTGTCACAGTACACTCTGCTGTCTTTCCATTTACTGTCTTTGCTGTGATAACCGCTGTGCCGCTCTCAGCCGCTGCTGTAACAACACCATTGGCATCTACTGTGGCAACCTTTATATTGGAGGAGGTGTAGTTAATAGTTTTATCATCTGTTGTATCTTCGGGAATATAGCCTATCTCCAATGCTGCCTTACCATATATAATTTTATTGTTGTCCGACAATAATTTTTTGTTTTCAACAGTAACTGCTTCCTGTTTAAATACAATTCCAGTTAAAGGTGATTTTACATTGACAATAACGACAGCTGTCTTTTTATTGGAACCAGTAACCGTAATCCTTGCCTCGCCTGGAGCCACACCTGTAATTACAACCTTTCCTTCCTTCATCAAAACAGTTGCTATGTTCGTGTCAGAGGATACTGCAGACTCAATAGTAGTGCCTTCTGGAATTACTGCGTCTGCTTTTATTCCAATTTCTCCTGTCTCTCCTTTATTTATTTCCAATTGAGTTTTATCCAAAGCAAATAGATACTCTATTTGCTGCTCTGTCACATCTTGGGTATTAGTTTCATCTACAGTAAAGGCGCCTGTCACATCCATACATCCCTCAAGAGTTACTACATAGTTGTATTCCTCTCCTTTTTTCAAACCTTTCAGGACAGCTTTTCCATTCTCATCCGCCATAATTGTATAGAGGCTTGTTTGAGCTTTCTTTAATTCAATCTTAGAGCCTTTTTTTGCGTTAATCTCAGCTGAGTAGGTCACTTCATTGTTGGCAAGACCAGTCTTTGCCAGTTCATCTACCTCAGCTTCATTCAGTGCACGATTATACACTTGAACGCCACAGAGCTCACCCATTATATCACCATGGGTTCCTCCGCTGTCCCTTCCGATTGTAATATCCTCTGCTTCCGCCAAAATTCTTGCATAATCCACATTAGATACACTTGTCTTAACACATGCCAACACTCCGTCCACATATGAGCGGCATCCTGTTTTGTCAATAGTAAATGTTAAGTTCTTAATTTCTCCCGTAGAATATTTTTTACAGCTATCCCACGCAAATCCATTTTTACAGTCAGGATTTGGATATAGCCATGTGGCCTTATCGCTGTCTGTATTTACAAATGCAGTAATATAGCCAATGGTATTTCTCAGCAGTGCGCCGCCGCTAGAATCGGTTATAGCAATCAAATTCCAAAAATCTGCTTCTTTTTCCGTATATATACTGCTGAATTTCCATTTCACATGGAAAGTCAAGCCCTCCTCCAGAGAAGTATTTAACAGTAAATCCTTATCAAGGGAGACGCCTGCCTTACCTGACTCCCCATCCACAGAGGACTGGATGCTGCTCTCTCCTAAAGTGGAATTTCCCAGAGGGGTAATTTGATATCCGCCAGATACAGCAATTCCTTTTTCACTGTCCATAACAGATGGATTTGTAAAGTCTGCATTTAAACGTAGCCCTGACAGTAAATTGATATCCTTCTTCACAAGCCCTGCAAGCGCCCCAGCCAGCTCGCTATTCGCCGTATCTACCGCGTCCTGATCTGCTCCTATATCTGCATTTACAGTGACAGCAGCTTCCAGTTTTCTTTTAAATTCCAAAGTTGAGTCTTGTGTGTAAATCTCCAACCTTCCTATCTTCTGTGCAGCTTCAATAGTCTTTGCCAATGCTGTTTTATCCGTATCTACAGCCTCTCCTCCTGTTACCATCTTATAAACCTGCTCCGATGTCAGCGCACTTGTATAAATCTCTACATCATCATACATAATCTCGCTGATATCTTTTGTTGACGTCTTGTCACCGCTGGGAAAACCTCCTCCACCTAACACATTGTATTTGTTAGCTGCAATAGCTGTAATGGCTGATGTAAATCCGTTGGCCTTGTCACCTCCCGTTGCGGCAGTGTTTGTCTTCTCCACACCATCTAAATATACCACTGCTCCTTCTTTTTTCAGTGTAATGGTTACAGTATGCCAACTTCCGAAATGTTCTGTTGTCTTTTGGGATTCCGGCGTATCGCCGTACACTTGGGGATTGCCGGCATTGATATTCATCACAAGATTTGCCTTCATCTTAAACAAGCCCCATGTACCATACTTTTCCGGAGTAGAGTAAATAATACTAGATGCATCCAAGTTTTTCTGAGCATCAATATTCACTTTCATAGAAACGGTCAAACCACTCTCGGCAGTAATCCCTCCGAAAACATTTTCCGGCAGCTTTGCAAAATTTTTACCAAATAATTCTGCGCCCCCATCACTGATTCTAAGAACATGATTATTATTTTCACCATCCTGTATGATTTCTACTGCTCCTCCTTCTACCACTGGAGTCATGGCGCTGTTTGCACCTGACACGGTTCCCTTGCTCTGCCATGATGTGTCTCCCTCAAAATCATACACATATGCCGGCTGGGGAACTTCAATTTCTGTTTGTTTTTGCTCTGCCCTTGCCGTATAAACGGCAAGGGGGGATGAGACAGTCATGACAGCAGAGAGAACTACTGCTAAAGATTGATTGAATCTCTTTCTCATATGTAATCCTTCCTTTCTCTAAAAGTACTTTGTTATTTTTTTACAGTAACTCGAATCATGATTTTTTTCTTTCCGCAAGAAACTCTAACCAGTCCCTCCTTTTTCTTATTGCTTGGTGCAACCTTGCAGGTAATCACTCCATACTGGTCCACCTTAATAAATTTTGCTCCTTTTGTTACTTTATAAGTTATTTTCTCTGTTGTCTTGCTTGTACGCTTCTTAATCTTAATCTGAGAAACAGCATTTTTCTTTTTTAGTGTCAGCTTCTTCTTAGAGGTAAGAGTTAGTTGTTTATTTGTCTTTTTCTTTTTCACAACATGTATAGTGATTACCTTTTTCAGTGTCTTTCCCTTTGCTGATTTATCTATTGTAGTCACGGTTATTTTGGTGGTTCCTGTCTTTTTCTTCTTAATTGTCACCTTACCCTTATTGGATACTGAAGCCAGCTTTTTGTTGGAATTGCTAAATTTCACCTTTTGACTTGCCTTAGCCGGAGAAATTTTTGCTTTTATCTGCAATGTCTGTTTTTTATTGCTCTTTGCCAGATAAATCTTATTTCCGGCGTAATTTTTAACCGCCAAAGTAAGCTTGGAGGGAGCCGCCTTTTTATCTCCAATAGAAGGCGTTCCTGATGTGCTTTTCTTTACCAATTTACCAAGAGCCGCTTTCATTTTTTGGAATGCTCCCACATAATCCTTTTCCTTGGAGCCTCCATTGTTATATACCTTCCTTGCATTCTCCATCTCTGCCTGCAGCAGCTTCACACTTTCTGATGTATAAATATTCTTGTTTATTTCTGCCTGTGCCTGTTGTAAGATCAGTGAAACAATGGATTTCTCAACACGCCCAACATACATATGCTTAATCTGCTCCTGGCTGATTGCTTCATCAAAAATCATAAAATCATCTGCCAACATATTTGCAGAACCCCAATATAAGTTGTTTCCTCCAATCTGAATGGTGCTCACTTCATTTAAGAGCTGTATCACTCTCCCCACATTGCTGATGTTCTGCCCTGCGGCATAATTTTTATCTAACGTTGATAGCTTCTTCTCCCCATTGACATAGACACAAATCTCCTTGTCTGTCATAGTGGTGGTAATCAAATTCCATCTGCTATTTTTTAAATAGCCCTGCATATCGCTTGGTCCCGGCAGATTGTGGGGGCAATTCAAATCCACAAAACCTCTGCTGCCATCATATCCAAAGTAGGGCGCTCCCGCTAACCATGCATAGTTGTATTTGGTGGCAAAAGACCAGATAAACCCATAGTTATCAATTGCCGGACTCTTCACCCATATGGAAATGGAAGCCCCTTTATCTAGCGCCTTATCCTTTAACGGGTTGGTGACAGAAACTATGGATGAGCTTCCCACACTTCCACTGTTTACTTTCAGAACCTGACCGCGCTCACTATCCTTCTGAATGCTTGGATTGGAATTGTTTCCTGTATGGGTTGGATTTGCCTCCTGAGTTTTGTCCACCGAATCCTTAAAACCGTTTTCAAAGGAATACCAAGCCTGCATGGACTGATTTGTATCGGCAGACAAGACCTTATCCTCTATTAACGTCAAGTATTGAGACAGTGTATGGATAATCTCTAATCTCTTTGCCTCGGATAAACCTGTCTGATTTGCCAAAAGCAGCGCCTGTCTTAACTTCTGCACTTTTTCTGCTTGGCTCTCCGCCTGATTGCCTGTCTCCTCCTTATCATAGCTGCTTGCACCGTTCCTTACCATTTTTCCTGCCTGTCCGGTTGGGGCTTGGGCATTTTGTGAGACAACAATTTTATCTACTGCAAGTCCGTCCTCTCTTCCTCCCAGGCTTAGCTTATGTTCTCCTAGCGCCGCCACATTCAATGTAGCTGCCTTTTTCCAGACATAATCTCCGTTTGTTGCACCGATATCATTCAACACCGCTTTATATTGTTCATCGAAGAAGATAAGAATGGAGTCGTCTTCTACGGATTCCGCCTTTACTAACAGCCATACATTGTAGTTTCCTGTCTGTTTAAAATCTATCACATATTCTGCTTTCGGTCCCTTATTTGTGTCATATGTGGTACTTGTATAGGCGCTTACATCGTTTGGTCCGAAAAACAATGCGCTGCCGCTTTTTCCGTTTGTTTCAAACCAGTTTCTTCCTGAATCATCCTTCGCAGCGATTATTTGTGCATATTTACTGTTCTCAAGAGCGCTTTCCGCTTCTATATTGATGTACCCCTTGATATCCTTTATAAATGCACCTTTTCCGTCATCCTTGACAGGCTGCTTTTCCTGCCATGCCTCAATGCTGACCACTGACCATGGATTTCCTGAGAAGGTAAGTGCAATTTCTCTGTTTTCATTTGGCACTGCCACAAATGTATATTCCATTGTAGTACCTGGTTTTACAGATATATTTTCCAAAACCTTTTTACCGTTGGCTGTGACTGCCATATCAGATACAGATATGCCGTTTGAAACTCTGTCTCCCACTGCAATTCCGATTCGGTATGGATTCTTCGTCTGAGTCTTCAATATAAATGTATCACTTGTTGTTCCATAGACAAGTCCTTTGTCCCTGTCAGAACATTTAGAGGCATTGCTTCTATATACTGCCTGTCTGTCAGACTGGTCATTTGTCTGCCATTTATATTTTTTGTTTCCTGCATTTGCCGAAACACCAGTATAACCTTTCTGGGCGCTAATTGGCTGTAATGTAAAATCAAACAAATACATATCTTCCACATCACCGTCATCAACCGTTATATTACTTGACGTAATTTCAGGTACAGCAGCTATTGCCTTTTTCTCCCAGACGGATATTGTCTGATAGCTTTCTAGAGCGCCTGTTCTTGTCACAGGATTGGCAACACTATTGTGAATGAAATCTATTTTATCAAAAGCAATTCCTGCATCTGCCTGAAGCACTCGTATAGTATGCCATCCTTTTGTAGGTACATCCATAGTAAAGCTGAGCTTTTCCATACTTTCCTGAATGTTCACTGACCAAGCAGAGCCGCCCTTTTCCTCCACCACTGTATTTCCCCGCAGGAGCTTAGCAGTCCCATTGTTCATGCCTACAAGTATTCTTGCACTTTTTGCTGTTCCATTATCATATTTTCCCTCATTTAGAGTAGGAAGACGATACAGCACACCGTTGTATTTTCCTGTTGTCTCAAAATATACATGATATTCCAGATATGGCGCCTTCTCCATTGCAGTCTCAACCGGCGTATCAGCAGAAAACAGACATGGATTGGAGCTGTTTGTGTCTGGGTACACCTTCATCAAATCGCCTGATACACCCAAGTTCTTTACCAACTCCCATTTCTTTCCATCCACTGCCGTATTGGCGCTATAGTGCTCCGCCTCAATGGAAAGGATTCCGTTTGCTTCATAGTATCCTGCTTTTCCATCGGATTCCACAGTACCTGCCATAGAGGATTTTGTGTAGGAAACGTCAAATTCCTTCACTGTTTCCTCCCCATTCCAGATTCTTACCTTGGAGGTTCCTTCTCCCTGCACTTTAGTCCAGTCCACTTTAATCCACAAACGTTTTTCCACCTCTACAGGCACCTGATAACGTTTTGTGGAAGCTTCTGACTGAAATTCCAACTCTTTTCCTTCGGAATCCACCAACAGCAATTCTTCTCCTATTTCCACCTGTGCTGTCTGTTTCTTGTAACCCGTTGTAAAAATGTCGATAAAACGTGCATTATCTTCTAGAGAATGAAACTGCAGAGTTACTGTTTCATCACCTGTTATCTGTCCTTCGCACACCCCATCTATTCCTTCCTCTGCCATCTGGGAGTACACAGCGGCAACGTCAGGCTCCGTCTGGATTTTGGGCAATCCGTTTACATTGGTGTAGGGGTCTAAAATATTTTTCCATTTGCCGGAGGACAACTGATAATTAAAGTAATCTATATCCTCTAATATCTGTTCATATGCTCCATTAGCCAGATTTGCATATGCATTGACACTTAAAAATCGTCCCTGCTGTTTATAAAGTCTACTCTTCTGAGCATACACCGTCTTCTTCGCTGTGAGCATGGAGGACCGAATCATATAATGTATCATCTGATAGTAAGAATCCTTTTCCTTGTCCGGCAGCTTCTTGTATATCTCATAGGATTCCTGATTCAATTTTTCCCACTGATTCACAAACTTTTGACCTTCATCCCCAAAATCTGTAATATTAAATTCTGTACCCTGATTTAATCCTGCAAACTCCGGCTTTTTAATAAAGCCAAGCTGGTAAGCTTCGGTTACAAGCTCTGCAAGCTTTTGCGCCTCCTGGTCTGTCAATGTAAAATCTCTCTGAAATTTCTTTGCCATATAATTATCAAGGCTGTCCTTGTCCACAGAATCCACATCCCATCCCATATCCAGGAAAAATTCCATAGGAATTTCCGATGGCTTCAAATCCCCTACATTCAATATCCAATAATCATCGGAGCCTGCGGTATAAGATTTATACATTTCCTCATACATCAAGCTCAACGGGGTTGTTGCCATCCACAGGTAGCTGCATGGCCATCCCCAGTAGGATACATGGTAATATACACCGCCCCCTGCGTATTTTTGCTGCTCCCCCTCCGTTGGGTACTGTCTCACATATCCATAGTTGTCATCACACCATAAAATAATTGTGTCATCCGGCAGACCTAAATCATATTTATAATATTCTGCTGCCTCCTTGTATGGACAAAATACTTTTGGAAATGAGATGGCTTTCCCCATCTCCTCCTCATATTTCTTTTCATATTTCTCCAATATAGCAAGCTGTGCTAAAATAGCCTTCTTCACTACCGCCGCCTTCTGTTCAAAGGTGGGAGAAGTTCCCAGAGCAGAATGTAATATACCAGCATCATGGACTGCTCTCAAGCCGATTGTGTAGGTGTTTTCAAATTTATAATTGGAGGCCACCCTGTCTTCCCAGTATGCGTTCATTGCCTCAGAATTTACCGTATAGTCATATGATTGCTTCCAATCATTCCCCAATTTCTTTAAATTGTATTTTCCCTGATTCTTTTCACACCAGGGAACCCACTCTGTTGGGTTACAGCAAAGAAGCATCTCTGCGTGGGAGGAGCCCATAATCACTCCATATTTCTCCGCCATCTGTGCATTGTAAGACACCCCTGTCTTCTCATCTATATATGCATTGAAGGCATCGGATTTTTCATGCATAGCCGGCCAGAGAGTATTGGCCTTTAATCTCAGCATTAACTCAAATACATGGGCATATGTATTGGAATTAGGAGTTCCCGGACTGTTACTCTCATCCTCAAACTTTTCGGACCATAAAGTAAAGTTTTCCTCATCATTGATAAAAATACCTCTGTATTTCACATCTGGTTTTTCTGTTTTTGTAATGTCCTCCTTTGGTAAAATTACCTGGCTTTTCTTCTCAATGGGAACATCCCCCCACCAATACCAAGGAGATACGCCTATCATCTCTGACAACTCATAGATTCCATAAATCGTTCCTCTCTTGTCGCCGCCGGCAATGACTAACGCCTGTTCCACTCCTGCAAGGGGACTGCTAACGCTCTGCATAGTGAATGCTTCCCACTGGTTTTTCACACCGGATATGTCTAATTTTCCCGCAGCTGCCAGCTCATCTACCATTCCTCCCTGTCCCACAGTGCCAACGATTATTATATTTTTATCGTAACCATCCTTCCCCTGTTTCAACTGAGGTTTCCTTCCCGTCACAGCCTCCATATCCTTCAGCAAATCCTGGGCTGCCCGCTCCACCTGTGGATATTCCTTTTCCGAATCCAGATATACATTTACAATAGTATTATCCTGGAATAAAATAAAATCCCCTTCTTTATACTCATATCCCTGTTTTGCGGTTTCTTTTTCATTTCCCAAATTACCGCTTTGCTCATTTGCATAGGACATGGCAGGATTCATAAGCAGCGTGGCTGCCGTGATACATGCCAATACTCTTTTGTAGACTTTACATTTCATAAGCTTCACTCCTTTATTTTTTTTGTATGTCATTTATATGTCATTGCCAAAGGCAATTGTCATCATTAAAACTGCTGCTACACATAGAACACTTCCCACTCGTTTTTTTCGATTCATAGAACTTTTTGTGAGAATTGAAATCACAAATAGCACAAATAACTGCAATGGCTGAATCAATGTGTAAAAATAGATATTGGTTACCGCAGCCTCCGCCTCTGTGATAAGCCCTGCTGCATTTGTAAGTCTAGACATTGCCGCAGCTGCCAGTTCCTTTTTCTTTGGTATGACCTTCATCCGAAGCTTAGGAAGCTGCAGCAGAGCAACAATAGATAACACAATAATCAGCACTGTAGTGGAATTTCCATATGAGGACATATCTCCCATATGAACTCCGTACATAAACTTTGAAAAAATGTACAACAGGCACACGGTTATGCTTTTTGATATTTTCTTTCCTTTTTGGCTTGTGACAATGAGATAAATTCCAATTATCAGAGCCAGGGCAAACACAAACATGGATATTTGCATTCTGCTCCTTCCCTCCCACAGATTGATGCCGTAGGACAGCACTACATTGATTCCAAGCCAAGCCTTCAGTTCATAGGGTTCCATGGTTTTCAGCAAAACTGCGGTAGTATAAAACTCCAAAACCTTCCATATCACCAGAAAAACTAATAAAAACAGGCTTTGCGTCTTAAGCTGCATATTCCACCCTGTAAAGGGAAGGCATATTAACAGCCAAAGAACCGTTGCAGAGGATACAAGAAATGTGTATTCACCCGGGCTGCATTTCAGCCGAACCGAGATATATTTATCTCCATAGGCGGTTATGGCATAAAATACAACCGTAAGCATTGCCCAAATCATCCGATTGCCTCATCCCAGCTATCATCAGCCGGCGGAAGCTCATCTCCCTTTGTCAAATAAATTCTGTCCACCCGAAATCCTGTCTTTAGAGGAAGGATGCTGAGAATATGCTCCTTTTTTGTCAATTCTATATCCGACAGCAGATTCCAGTAATAAATATGGGAAGTGCCGTAGGTAAACTGCCCTCCATGGGAAAATTGTTCCTCCACCGGCTGCACGCTGCCGTCCAATGCCAGCGCAATCAAATCCGAACGGCAGTCGGGAACATACATTAATAGCCACACATGGTAGATTCCCTTTTCCTGTATCTTTATTTTGTAGTTAAGACTGGGCGCATCCAGGGGCTTCTCATAATAAATGCCCCCTGGCTCCACCTGCATGGCAAGACCAGTACGACCTGCCGTCTCCGACTGCAAATGCTCCCATCTGCATCTTCCGTCCTTTGCATTGCCAGTCCATGCCCTCTTGCTCTGTGCCAACACACATTCCGCCTCAATACCCAGTTTTCCGTTTTTCTCCATAAAATCCATTTTTGCGATTTCCATCAGTACATTTTTTGTGCCCCTATCCCCCTGACAGTATTCCCTTCTTTTTCCTCTTTTTTTCTGACTGTATTCCTCATTGTGGGCATACAGTCGGTCTATTTTCCAAAAATCTTTTCCCCCATACACTTGATTTGGAAGGGGAACTTCTTTCTGCCCTACCCTGTAAAATTCCTCCGTCTGCTCCTTAAGCTGATTCCAATCCATCCGAAGCCAATCCTCAGGAAACAAACCGTTTTCAGCTATGTTGGGAATTCCAAGATTATTTTTCATCTTCTTAGTTGTGTACACAGTAATTTTGTCAATTGTCACAAATTCATCCTTTATTGTTATCCTTAATGTATGCCTGCCCTCTTTTACTCCTCTCCATGTGCCGGAAAGCTTTTCACCATTGTTTAATATGCTCTCCTTCCACTCTCCCCTCCATTCGTCTGTAATGCAGGATTCCAACAATACGGCGGGAAAATCGTCAAGCTTTACCTCCATGCGAATTTTTCCTTTTGAATTCAGTGTCACATAGCGCTGTATCTCCACCTCATACTCCCCCTGGGAGGATGTGTAAAATACATATTCCAATATTGCCGGCTTATCCTTTCTGGGCACAGCCATCACAGCACTGCCGCTCATACGCCCAAGCCCCGGTATCACTTTTACATTCTCTGCTCTTTTGAATCCATCGGCGCTCATGCTGACTCCCCCATCTGCTTCCACAGCTCCAAAAATTCCTTGCTGCCTGCCGTTCACAGTCCTCTTCCTAATGGACAAATACTTTTTTATTCCTGTATTTTTTTCACATATCTCCAATAAAATGTCATCAAATTTATCTCCCCATTCTCTTGACACACACATATAAATGCGTTGTTCTGTTTTGACTGCGCCCTCTGTTTCAGACAAGGTAAGCCATGTATTTTCATGACCGTGAATTTCATAATCCACTTCCCCTCCCCCCATATTGCCAATCTCAATCCATTTTCTCTGTATCCCTGAGTCAAAGAAAACCAGCTCCCCCAGCTGTACAATCTGTATTCCGTTCCAAGTGACAACACTCATACAAGGGGATTTTTCAATAATCAACGCTGGCTTTCCTGCCGGATACAGGGGAAGCCCAGGTGGTGGAAAGGCCTCCGGTGTAAGAATATGGCTCCATTTTCCATCCTGCATAATATTGTTATAAAAATGCAGCATTTGTCTTCGGCAGTCCATCATCACCCGTGAATACTCAATATATTGGTCTGCTGCTCTTCCAAGTCCCCGAGCAAAGGACAACCTGCTGCGGTCGGCAAAATAATATTCCCCGTTGCTAAAGAAGGAGGCATGTATTTTCATCAAAAATAGTTCAAAAAAAGCATCCCTCTCCTCTTTTGGTATGGAGAGCATCATTGCATTTCCCCTGTCATACAGCTCTTTTAGACAGACAAGCCTTCTTCCCGCCTCGTCCCCATACCCTTCCTGCATAAATACATCTGAAACCATATGTTCAACTTTTCTCACATTGGTAAGCTGGGCATATTTTTCATATAGTTCTGCCGCTTCCCTGCCAATATCCCCTGAAAAATTAAAATCCATCCACTCCTGCACAAACCTGTCCGGCTGTCTGGTAATCGCCTCTTTTTTTCCCGCTTCCCATCCATACTGTATAAAATATTCTATATCCATCTCCAATGGTTTTATGGCCCCTACATTTAATATCCATATTTTTCTGATTCCCTTTTGATAGGATTTTTCCAACTCATTTCCCGTCTGGGCTAAAGGAATGGAATTGATAAACAGGTAGCTCATTTCTGGGTGCGCCCAGTAAGAATTGTGAAAATAAAGACCGCACCCTCCCTCTCTGGCAGCTTCCTTGGCATCTGGATATCTCCTCATGTGACCGAAATTATCATCCACCCACATAAGAGTTACATCCTCCGGCACTGTAAGCCCTCCGTCATATATGTCCAAAACTTCTTTGTAGGGAATAAAAATCTTCACAGCCTGTTTTGCTTTTTCCTCACCTAACACTTGGCTCATAAGTTTACGCTGGTCACGAAAAATTGTCTGCATCAAATTTATTTTTTCTCTTAAACGCTGTTCGTCATTTAACGATGTATCCTCATCAATTTTTTTTGTTACAAATCCGTAATCATGAATCCCTCTCATTCCCATTGTATATGTATTCTCATAGTCCCTGTTTTGCTCCAAGCTTTCTTTCCAATACTCTTGTATTCGCTCCCTGTTTTCACCGTCTATGGAATAATCATATTGCAAATTTTCATATCCCTTCTTCTCCACCCAGGGCTTCCACTCATTTTGATTACTTCTAAGAAGCATATCACAGTGGGAGGTCCCCACCACTATACCCATCTCCTCTGCCAGCTCTCCGTTTCGTGGATTTTCATTAAAATAATTCACATGCATTGCGGGCCAAATATAGTTTGCTTTTAACCGAAGCAATAACTCAAATACTTTTTCGTAAAGCTTAGGGCCGATAGTTTTATCACTTGTGTGCTTCTTTGCCCAAGCCTCCAGCTCCTCCTCATCATTGATAAAAATTCCCCTGTACTGTACGCAAGGGTAATCCGCCCTGTAAAATTCTGCCGGAATGTGAAGCTCTTGTCTTTTTACTGGCACATCTCCAAAGTAATACCAGGGGGAAACTCCCATCCACCTTGAAAACTCATATACCCCAAAAATGGTTCCCCTGCGGTCTGAGCCAGCAATATACAAATCTCCCTCTATCTCCTGAATAATATACCCTTCCCAGCGGTAGTTACCTGCATCGTCCAATATGGCGCCCACCTTTAAAATACCCTGGTCTATCTTGCTGTCTATTGTTTTATTTTTCCCAATGGTTCCAACCACAATATGAAGATTTGTTTGTATTTCTTTTATGGTTTGAACTGATTGTATTTCTTGATTTACTTGATTTGCTTTAGTTTTATCTTTCGTCACTTCGGAACAGTTGATGACACAAGCACAGCCAACCACTTTTTCAATATCTATCTTTAGCTGTTCTATACTTCTGACTACTGCTTTATTTTCTTGTTTAGAATAGCAAAGTTTTACTTTTGCTGTCTGTGTTAATATATGTTCTTTTTTCATTTTTTCCCACCTCACTTGCATTTTGAGCATTCATTACTTATATTGACTTTGCTTTCTTTTTACTATAGAATATCACTATATTTTCCTATATTCTTTTGCTATATTGTGATTTTTCTTTGCAAAGTTGCGATTGGGAAAAATTACTAATGTACTGACCTGTTGATTTGTAATTGAACTATGCTGAATATCAATAAGTCTATATACTAGATTCATATAGATTTATATAAATTTATAAATGATAACAGAATAGAAAAGAGAGAATGGAAACTACATAAGATTAGAAAAATCCACACAAATGTTCTCAAAATGGAGGATTGATGATATGATACAATTATACTCAGATCAACTAGAATTTAAGATTTACAGAGACTACAATCACTGGAATCCCGATTTTCATATGCATAATTTTTATGAAATATTTTTTCTGCGCCAAGGAAATATAGATTTTTACATGAATAACACAAAAAGACATATTGTGCCTGGAACTATGGTATTTATCACAGATCAAGACATTCATAAAAGTATACTTATCTCTGACGACATTTATGAGCGGGCTTTTATACACATCCCCCCAGCCCTTATCACTTCCTGTTCCAGCCCTCTTACCAACTTGTCTGGTTGCTTTCACTCTTCCTTTGGGCAGTTTTTTCAACTGAGCCAAAAACAGGGAGACCTTTTTTTCAACACCGTACAAAATATGATTCACTTAGAAAAAAACAAAGAATTTGGACATGATATTATGATTCATTCTGAGTTACTGAAAATTCTCGTATCAGCAAATTCACTATGTCAAAGTAATACAGAAAACCAATTTTCAGAACAATACTCTAGGCGCATCTGTGATATGATTCATTACATTGAAGAACATTTAAGCGAAAACTTAACATTAGAATCAATTGCGAAACATTTTTCTATTGATAAATATCATTTATGCCATATTTTTAAGACAGAGACAAACTCAACCGTTTATCATTATATCCAATTAAAAAGAATAGCCCTCGCCAAACGGCTGCTGGCAGAAGGCCACAGCTTAACGGAAGTATGCTTTGACGCGGGATTTAATGATTATAATCATTTTATTACTACCTTCAAAAAGCACAGTGGAATGACTCCAAAAAAATATGTGCAGACATCCTGTGCTAATATTCCATAATACTAAACAGTTTAAGTAAATAAATTTTTAATACAAAGCTGTTTCATTTTTTGTAAAATTGATTTTTATTTTCAGGTTTGCTTATGTTAGTTTATATTATCAAATCTTTCCTTTATTTGTACATTTTTATGAGCAATTATTTCTATCTTATCATTTTTTGCAAACTTGTTATTGATATGTTCAACAAATTCTGAAAAGACTTCCTAAATTTATCATCATCTTCCTCCGTTCTCTTTTTAGGCCCTTTCAGATGATTTTTATTGGACGTCCTTCTTGCCTTTTTACCTAAATGCCTTTCCATAAGCATCAAATCAATATTTTCATTGGTATACCATTTTCCCGATTGATGTATAGCGTATGCTCCCTTTTCCAGAGCCATTGCCGCCACACCATAATCTTGGGTTACCACAATATCATCCTTTTTGCAAAGATTTATCAATGCAAAATCAACGGCATCTGCTCCCGCACCAATTATTTTCACTTCGCTGTAATCGGATGTGAGCACATGATTGGTGTCACATAAAAGCATAACCGGAATATTGTACTTCTTCGCCTCCTGTTCCACAATGGAAATCACGGGACAGGCGTCCCCATCTATATATATTTTCATTTCGCTCATCCTTTTCCTATTACTCTGACGATTAAATATCTTAAGTATTTTTTGCCAGATACATGATTTCTTACTCTAAAACATAAATACCAGGAGCATCCTCCTCATCTCTCCACTTAAACCCCTCCGGCTTCCCCTCCTCTGTCATAACCTCTATAATATACAGACCTATTTTTTCCGGTTTTTTATCATTTTCTACATAAAATGTTATATGCAGCTCATAAGTATCATCACCGTTGGTGACTGTATATTTTGTGACATTATCACATTAGTTATTTCCCCGTAATCTGAAGTCCGATGTGTGCTCACGTTGCCCTTATAGCCATCCTCACAGCCTGGAAAAAAGTTTATCAGCTCATCTATATTTTCATCGAGAGTCTCTGCATTTTCCAAAGCATAATCAGAAAATAATTCTTTTAGTGCATCTTTATCCTCTTTCTCTAATGCCTCCATTATAGACTTCATCATTTTGTCTGCTTCCTCTTCACCAAAACACATCCTCCTAAATTTTTCATAACTTGCACAAATTATCATCAACAAATATATTAGACATCATAAATATACACCTACATCATAACACAAAAATTATATTTCTTAACTCATAATTTGCCAATTACTTTTATGCAGACATAAACATTCTATTAAACCTATAAATCCTTTTTCCGATTTTGGAATGTTAATTATTGATATAGACAAAACAAATAGATATAATAATTTTTGTCATAATATGACAAGTTTTAAGCACCGTTTTTTTCAAAGGAGGGAATATCGATGAAGGAAAGCAGGTTATTTAAAATTATTTACTATTTACTTGATAAGGGAAAAGCTAGTGCACCTGAATTAGCAAAAAAGTTTGAAGTATCAGTAAGAACTATATATAGAGATATTGACGCCCTGAGCGAAGCCGGCATCCCCATCTATGCAGAGGCAGGGAGAAACGGAGGTATCCATTTATTAAATGGCTTTGTTTTAGACAGGGCAATATTATCGGAAGAGGAAAAACAGGAAATCCTTGCGGCATTACAAAGCCTTAACGCTGCACCCAATGTAGACAGCGACAATATATTACAGAAGCTTTCTGCTGTATTCCATATCCAAACAGACAATTGGATTGAGGTGGATTTTTCCAGGTGGGGAAATGCGGAATCTGATAATGAAAAATTTGAAATGCTGAAAACAGCCATCATCCAATGTAAGACCGTTAAAATTCGCTATGCCAGCTCCTATGAGATGGTAAGTCAAAGAAAGATACATCCGCTAAAGCTTGTTTACAAATCAAAGGCATGGTATTTAAAAGCGTTCTGTACTGAAAAACAAGATTACCGAATATTCAAATTAAATCGCATATTAGATTTAGAAGTGTTAAATGAATCATTTCTCTATCATAATTATCCGCATCCACTTGATAATTCTGAAAAACAATATAAAGAAATAGTACTTCAATTTCCAAAGGAAATGGCCTATCGGGTTTACGATGAATTTGACAGAACACAAGTGCAAAGACAGGAAAATGGTGATTTGATTGTATGTGCAAATATGCCGGAGGACAAATGGCTTACTGGATTCTTATTGTCATTTGGAACACAAGTTGATATTATCTCACCTGCTTATTTAAAAGAAACATTGGCACAACAGGCAAAATTAATATATGAAAAAAACAAACCTTGACACAAGGTGTCAGTAATACTTTGATAAAATATAATTCGTAATCTTGAAATTTTAATTTTCAAAAAGGAGAAACTATGAGCAGACCAACAACAAAAACAGATTTAATCACCCAAGCCACTGAAAATTATGATAAAATGAACACGCTTATCTTAAACTTAACGGAACAGGAATTGTCAACACCCTTTGATTTTACTGCTGATGAGAAAAAGAAAGAAGCTCACTGGAAAAGAGATTATAATCTCAGAGACATTCTTATTCACCTGTACGAGTGGCACCAACTCTTACTTAGATGGGTACAAAAAAATCAAAACGGTGATATGAAACCGTTTATTCCTGCACCCTATAATTGGAAAACATACTCACAAATGAATCTGAATTTTTGGAAGAAACATCAAAATACTTCATTGGAATCAGCAAAAGAAATGCTGCAGGAATCTCATTGCCAAGTGGTAAATCTAGCGAAAACTTTCTCTAATGAAGAACTATTTTCTAAAGGAATCTATAAATGGGTGGGCGGCAGTACATTGGGTTCATACTTTATCAGTGCTACATCAAGTCATTACGATTGGGCTATGAAGAAACTAAAGGCTCATAAGAAACATTGCAAATCTATGAACCAAACATGATGCACCAATATATTAGCGTAGTGATATACTAATCTTGTAACACCATGTTTGGATAATGTATAATAAAGCAAACTAGGAGAGTACCATTATGTCAAAAAAATTACTGAACTGGAGAAGAAGAACCTTTTCTTAAAAAAAGTCAGATACCATAAACAGCAAATAATAGAGGAAATAAAAAATATTTACTATAACAATAACAGGATAATCAGACACAAGGGGATGAAGATATTTCCCAATCTTCTAAAACAAACCTTTAAGGCAGATGCAAAAAATAAAATATGGTGTACAGATTTTACATATATTCGTTTAAGCAATGGAAAGATGCGGTACAACTGCACCATAATCCACCTCCTGCTAAGACTAGGCGGGAGGGTGTTTCCGAACGTCTAATTTGCAATTGGAATTTAGTTTGCCGGAATGCTGCATATTTTGTTAATGAAATAATTCTCTAATAATCATTTTTGCACACTCCTCTGGACTATATATACTTGTGTCAACCTTGGTACTATACTTAATGTTTTCAGCCATTAAATCATACTGTTCCTGGGATTGTGTTTCTTCTCTGTCTCCGCGAATAATATTACGCTGTCTGCAAATATCCAATGGGCAATACACTTCTACTATATCAAGTGGATTATTTCTTAATATTTCTAATAACTGATGGTAGTGAGGCCTTATCTCTTCCCTCTCAACTAAAATTCCATCTATTAGTACATTCTTCCCCATATCAGAATATAGTTTTGCTGTGTGATACATCATAATGATGATTTCGCTAAGATACTTCCAGTAATCTTTGCGCAGATAATTCTCTCCAACCATTTCCTGAAACAAGTCATTAGCGACAACATAAAAAAAGATATCCTCCTGAGCTTGAAGAGATTCCACAATAGAAGTTTTTCCTGCACTAGTAACACCATTCAAAAAAATAATTCTTCCTTTTTCATATTCTTTTTCATATTTTTTCATATTCTTTACCATTCCTTTTTTATTTTCAATATATCATATGCATATTGGTTTGTCATTCTCATATGATAATTGAAAAAAACGAGAGAAACACATAAAATCCATTTCTCTCGTTTCCTATTATTTTATTTCTTTTTCATTTCGCCTAAAATTCGATATACACTTTTATCTGAAAGATAATATTTTTCAGCCAATTTTGAAACCTTTTCGCCTTGCAGAAACAGTTCATATATCTCTTGGTTTCTTTTATATAACTCAAGTTGATAGTCGCTGCAAATACTATTTGTTTCAGGCACTTTGGGTATATATAGATTTACACCGTTTACATATTTTTGAATTTTTTCTATCATCTCTTTTGGCAATACCGATTTTGCATTGATATAACTCATATATTCTCCTTTCAACCATAAACACTGATTAAAAAGAGAAATACTATACATTTATTTTTGTATCTTTGTTTACCAATAAAACTCTAAAGGCGAACACCTGGCTTAAAAGTAATCATATTGTTATACATTCCCTTCGTTAAATTTTTTTTCTATTGTATCAAAACTATCTATTTCAGTCCACTTATTCTTTCAATAAAACATAAATGAAACATAAATAAGTTTTCTATTTCATTGAAATTTGTTCTCACAAACAGTATACATATCGTTATTACTCCTCCACTGCAGCTGCTATATTCAGCTGCAAAGCAGCTTTCCTATTGCTCATGAATGGGGCTGATTTCCTACCAATTCTCTACATTATTGAATCTCTTATATAACTGCCCCTGGGAAATATAATGGACACAGAAGTTCCCTCCCCCTCCTTTGACTGAATCGTAATACCCAACCCCAGCCTTTGACATAATTTTTTGCAAAGATACAGGCCGATTCCTGTAGCTCTCTTTGTACTCCGCCCGTTTGTACCGCAAAAACCTTTATCAAACACTCGGCTAATCTCCCCCTCCTTAATTCCAATTCCATTGTCTGTTATGGACAGCACTACTCGTTCCGGCATCTCCTCTGCCCGAAAGATAAGCACTGCATTTTCTTCTCTTTTATATTTGATAGCATTTTGTACCACTTGATTTAAAATAAAGTGACACCACTTTGCATCTGTATATACAAATAGCTCTTCCTTGTCCAAATGAATTTCAATTTTTATTTTTTGCCCTATCAGCGCTCTCTTATTTTGTTTTACGGTTTCGTTCACCATATCTGCAAGACTGGTTTTTGCAACAAAATAATCTTTTTGTGTATGATTGCTTCTGGCATAATACAAAGCCTGCTGGGTATAATTTTCAATTTCATTCAATTCCTCTTCCATTTTTCTTGTCACTTCACTTTTATTGTTTTCCATGATCATCTTTGCTGTGGCAATAGGAAGCTTCACTTCATGAATCCACATTTCAATATATTCCTTGTACTCTTCCTGCCGGAAGCGATAAACATTTACATTTTCCAACATAGATTTCCCCGCCTCCCTCAGTATTTCACTTAGCTGCTCCTCCTCCATTGTCTCCGTATTTTCAAGAAGCTCCATAATCAAATATTTTTGGTCCAACCCCTCTAGCTTATTATAGATGTCCACATAAAATCTTTTCTTGTTGTAATATTCCAATCCATTGCCCAACAGGTAGGCTCCTCCCATGCTTATTATCATATACCACCTAAGCCATGCTCCCACCTGATAGAGCAGCATAAATATCTGTACTGTAAACAAAGCAAACAAAAGTAAACAAGTAGTTTTCCACCTGTCCAACATATATTTTACAAAACTCATTTTCATCAATCCTCTGCCAATCTATAACCTTGTCCTCTTTTTGTCTCAATTACTTCCGACAACCCCAGCTTATTTAACTTATTTCGGATTCTTGTTATATTCACCGTCAACGTATTGTCATCTATAAAGGCTTCACTGTCCCACAGTTCTTCCATCAAATCGTCTCTCAACACAATTTTCCCTTTATTTTTCAAAAGAATTTTCATAATCTTGCTCTCATTCCCCGTCAGTTCTATCTGAACCTCCCCCTTCTCCATTCTTCCCTTAGAAAAATCCATCATACAATCCTTGTAATAAACTTGCTCCCTTACAGCCAATCCCCCTGCCCGCCTTAAAATGGCAACCATTTTTGCCAATAATATTTGAATGTGAAAGGGTTTTGTCACATAATGGTCTGCGCCATAATTCATGGACATCAGTTCATCCAATTCATTATCACGGCTGGTAATCATAATCACCGGTATATCGGAAACCTTGCGAAATTCCCTGAGAATAAACTCTCCGTCCATATTGGGCAGGTTAATATCAAGCAGCACAAGGTCCCCCTGGGCCTCTATTATTCTCTCAAGGGTGTTGTCAAACTGCTCCACCTGTACAACCTGATACCCGTTTCTCTCCAAAAAGATAGCCACTTCATTTCTCAGCTTTTCATCATCCTCCACAATAATTACCTTTTCCATTCCCATCCCTCCGTTTGACATTTTATTTTGCAAAAACACAGTTTTCCTATAAAACAAAAAAAGCAGCCAGAAGCCAAGTCACTCTGCACTTGGCCCCACTGCTGCCATCATATTACTATGATGATTAAATGTCAATATTTTTACTTGCCTAAATATTTCACAGGCAGTTCAATATCCTAAATAATACATAAACATTTTCTAAATCAACAATAACACTAATCCATCTTTAATATCAACTGTAAAATTCTTTTTACACAGACATTCATTTCTTCTCTTGTGAGAGCTCCCGCCTCCAATGCCTTTAACAGGCTGTCAGGAAAACCAAGAGCCATCTTCAAATCATTTCCTGCCTTTACTTCCTTGTAATGCTCCCCAAAGGTCCACCAGTCTGATGTTACCATACCATCATATCCCCATTCCTCCCGAAGAATATCCCAAAGAAGCTCCCTGTTTTCCGAAGTCCGGTATCCGTTGACAATATTGTAGGAGGACATGATACACCATGGTTTTGCCTCCCTGACAATTATTTCAAATGCTTTTAGGTAAATTTCCCTGGCGGCTCTCTCGGAAACTCTTGAATCACTGTTCTTCCTGTTTGTCTCCTTATTGTTAAAGGCAAAATGTTTTACCGCTGCACTGATATGCTGTGACTGGATTCCTCTTACCATAGCTCCTGCCAGCTTACCTGTCAAATATGGGTCCTCGGAATAATACTCAAAGTTTCTTCCGCACATTGGACTTCGGTGGATATTAATGGCAGGTGTAAGCCACATGCCGATGTTGTTCTCCTTCACTTCCTTTGCACCTGCTTCCCCTACCTGGAAAACCAAATCTTCATCCCATGTGCAGGCAAGCAAGGTAGAACACGGCCATGCAGTAGTACACACCCCACATTCAGGGGCAATGCGCAGTCCCGCCGGTCCATCTGCCGTCATCACATTGGGAATCCCATACTCCGGCATATTGCCCATTCCAAATGTATTTGCCACTCCAGTGTTTGGCTGGCCCCCCAACAAAAAGGCCGCCTCCTCATCTGTCATCTGATTCACAAATTCATCCAAAGATATCTTTCCCTGGGCCACATCTATCAAGGGACGAACCCCCTCCTTGTAAGGATACTTCCACAGGCACACACTGTTTACTGCCTTTCCTGTAGGAGTTAAGCCGTCTAAGCTTTCAGGAGGCTTTCGCTCAATTAAGCTGGCATTGGGATCATTTGGCTCTGCCAAAGACAATTCCTCATAGCTGCCGTCTGAGAGCATTCTCTTTGAGAGGGAAGTTGGCACCAGCTTTGGTCTTAACTGTTTTACCAAAACATTTTTTTCCATTGTAAAGGAAAACACCAAGGTTGCACTTGCCACAGAATTGCCAACATAAATCTGATATTCTCCCTCCTCCAACACATAAGCAGAAGGATAGAGCTTTCCTAAATCATCATAGGATGCTATGTCTTTGAAGTTATATTCCAAGGTTAACAGCTGACTTTCCCCCGGCTGCAGCAGTCTAGTCTTAGAAAATGCCGCCAACACTTTTGCTGGCTTTCCCAAAGCTCCCTGGGGCGCCTTTACATAGAGCTGCATGACCTCCTTACCCGCATATGTACCTATATTGGTAACCTTCACATATAACCTGCAGGCAGCGTCCCCCAATGTTCCTCTGCACTCTGCATTATCCACGTTCCACTGGAACTTTGTGTAGGATTTGCCGTAGCCAAAGGGATAATTTACCTGCTCCTTTGCTTTTGGAATCGTCTCAAAATAACGATATCCTACATAAATATCTTCCGTGTAATCCACATAATCTTCCGATTCATGAAAATTGGGAGAGGAGGGGTATACCTCTAAACTTTTGGCAAAAGTGTCTGAAAGCTTGCCGCATGGATTTCCCAAACCGCACAAAAGCTGTGCTGCCGCCCTTCCTCCTTCCATGCCCCCCTGCCATGCCATCAGTACACTGCTGATTTTATTTTCTCTGGCAAACCACTGAGTATCTACCATACCCCCTACATTCAGCACAACAACAATATTGTCAAACAATTCTTTTACTTTTTCCACCATGGCTTCCTCCCCCTTGGTCAAGTAAAAATCTCCTCTCTCAAATATCTCCTGGGCAGTTTTAAGCAGCGGGTCTGCGCTTAATTCCTTCTTGTCGTCATATTGACTTTTTCTGTCCCAGCCTTCCCCTGAAAAACGGCAAATGCTGATAATCGCCGTATCCGTATACGCTCTGGCAGACTGATACAATTCCTCCGACACCTGTGGTTCCACTGTCATTCCCGGCAGCTTTCCCCCACCATATTGATGCTTTATATTTTTCCGGTAAAAATCTGATAACGGCTCAAATATCTGCACATAATCCTTCAACTCCTTCAAGCCGTCATATAGATTTTTCGTGTACTCCACTGTAACATCACCGCTTCCGCCGCCGCCCTTTACATAATCTATACTGCCCTTTCCAAACAGAGCCAGCTTCGTTCCCTTTGCCAGCGGCAGAAGCCTCCTCTCATTTTTCAGTAACACCATTCCCTCTTTTGCCGCCCTCAAGGAAAGCTCTCTATGTGCCTTGCAGGCTGTCACTCTCTGTCCTTCCTCTCCTATAGGGGTACCCGGCTGATACTTAATTCTTTGCCATTTTTCCATTTCTATACCCATGCATATCACAAGCTTGCTTGTGATACTGCCCATTTAACAGAACGTACCATGCTTGTACTTTCTATTTTCTTAAATAAACAGGTTGAAAGTAAGGGCAGTACACATAACATCCTTTCTATCATATATTTCTTTCAACCTTTATATCCTCCTACAATTGATTAATCCCTTCAAATTTTTCCTGTAAATCCTTGGAAATATCTTCTATCATATTTGCAGATGCTGCTATTTCCTCAGTGCTGGCAGCTAAATTGCCAATCCGAATATTAACCTCGTCCACAATCCCAATCAGCTTGTCTGCTTCCTCCGTCAGCACCTTCATGGCTATCGCTATCTCCTCCTTATTATGGTCGCTGTCCGCTGCCGTCAAATTGCTGGATTCGCTTAATTTTCTAATCTCCTCCGCCACTACACAAAAGCCACGTCCCGCCTCTCCTGCTCTGGCTGCCTCAATAGATGCATTTAGGGATAAAAGACTTGTCTCCTCCGCCACATCTGTTATAGCCTGATTATTGCTGCCCAGTTGAATAAGCAGCTCCTCTATTCGGGCAAAGGATTTCTTCATCTTATCACAAAAATTCATTACCTCCACCATAGAAGCGCTGATACTGCTGCTCTCCTCCGCATTACTGCTGTTGCCGCTGACCATCTCGGAAATAGAACGATTCAGAGAATTAAACTCCTCATTGGCCTGTGATACCATATTAGAAATCACTTGGTTTTGCTTATTAATTCTAATATTGTTAGCATCTACCTCCCTCGAGATTTTCTCTACCTGGTTCTTTTCTTCTTCAATCACGCCTTTCATATAATGGATACAGTTACTTTTATTGTTGCAGCCATTGTGAATGGCAGTTGCCATATCCCTACATGTATTGTAGCCGCAGGCGCTGCAGTTAATACTTTGCTCCTTTGCAGTAAGCTTATTCATACTTGCATAGATTTCCCGAAGCTGTTGCTCTTGCGGCCTGACAAGCTCATTTCCTTTGGAACGATCTGTATAGGTTCTCATAAAATCCCGAATATCCAGATGGGCAAACTGCCTGTTTAGATTGCGCAGCCTTGCCTTGGGAGATAAATTTCTTCCCCATGCACTGCTTCGCACCGTTCTCTTGCTTGCCTCCTTAATTCGCTGCAGCTCATAGAGAATATCCTCCTCCTTTGCCTTCTCCTCCTCTATGCCAGTTCCGTAAATACATCCATTGGAACAATTCAGGGCATCCACCATAAAGGGAAGCTCTTTTCCTTTTAAAATTCTGCTCTTATATTCCTGAAGAAAATGATAGGCATGCTTTTCTCCCTCTATTTGACGGATAAATATATCCTCCCCGCAAAACCAATATACATTTTCTTTTAGTCCCCCTGGCATAGGATAAATTGAGCCAAGACCATACTCAATTTCATTGGGAGCCGGCTCCGCTTTTATATTTTCCCTGCGTACATACTCCATCAAATGATCAAAGGTAATATTGTAGCTCACATAGCCCTTATTTTTCTCATCATTGATTTCATATTTCTTTGCGATGCAAGGACTGATAAATGCCAGCTTATCCTCAAGCTTCATATATTTTTTTGCGTAAATAGCCCCGCACATTAAAGGACTTTGTATAGGCATCAGCTTATCAAGCAGCTTTGGAATATATTTTTCTATATAATTGACAATCGCAGGACAGGGCTGGGAAATTCCCCCCTTAAAATTGTGCTCCGTTATGTATTTAATATATCCCCATGTAGTAATGTCAGCCCCAAAGCTGACACTAATAATTCTGTTTACTCCAAGCTTTTTCAATCCCCCTAAAATCTGCCTGTATTCCCCGGGATAATTTGCCGCAAAAGCAGGAGCCCACAAAACAGAAATCTTTTCTCCCTTTTTTAAATCCTCAAAAAAACGCTGTGTATCATCTCTAAATTCTCTTGCATCATGTTCACACACATCAAAACAGGCACCGCAAGCCACACATCGTTCTCCATCTACCTCTATTCTGCTCTGCCCATCTGTCACCACCGCTTTATTTGCTGTTATTACCGGACAAGCCGCAATGCATTTATTGCACCCGATACATTTCTCATTTGTAAACACTAACCCTGTCTGACTTTCGTATGCCATCTAACCAGCCTCCTCTTCCACTTGTTCCATATCCTGTTTTTATTCCTATGAATAATGAGCCAAGGGGAAATGCCTACATGTTCACTAAATCCCCTTCAAAAATTCTATTATATAACGCACTTATAAGTATACTAAATTTTCCTTCCTATGTCACTGAATTTTTGTCTATTTTGTATATTTTTTTTGTTTTTTTTAAATATTTTTGTGCATTCAGACAGATTCCATATTTGTACTTGCATTTTATTGGAAATAGAGTTATTATGTAGCATGCTACAATTTTTCTAAGTCCGTGCAATACATGGCAGACAAGCTATAGTAAAATCTGTCACTTATTTATTGTACCAATTATGAGGTGTCTATGTCTGAAATCAGTCTTCTAATGAAGAAAATTACCAACTGCCTAGAAGCCGGCAGAAACCGCACCTTAAAGCAATTTAATCTCACCGGAACTCAATTAGACTTTTTGGCTTATTTATACCGACATCGCCAGGAGGAAATTATTTTAGCGGATATTGCGGCATATTTTGGCATTAAGCACACAAGTGTTATCCACGTATTGAAAAATTTAGAGGAAAAAGACTACATCTACAAAAAATCCTCACATCACAATTGCCGATGTAAGCATATATACTTGACAGAGGCCGGCATAAAAATTATTCAATGCTTAGATTATATTATTTCCAGTGTAGACGAACAGTTTTTTCACGGTATTTCCAGCCATGATCAGCAATTACTTCTATCTATGCTTGAACAAATCTATGAAAATATTCATGAATTTAAGCCGGAGGAAGTATTAATCCCTAAGACATTACTTAATATTGAAAACACAGCAAAGGAGAGTGAATCAAATGAAAGATAAGACTACTGAAATTTTTAAAAATGCACCAGTTCCAAAAGCAGTGCTCACAAACGTGATTCCATCTATTATCAGTATGATTATGGTGCTTGCCTACAATCTGGCCGACACCTTTTTTATAGGAAAAACAAGAGATGCCTTTATGGTTGCTGCTGTTTCTGTAGCTACCCCTGCCTTTTTACTTTTTATGGCAGTAGGTATGCTGTTTGGTATCGGCGGTACCTCCTTGATTTCTAGAATGCTTGGAGAAGGCAAGCCTCAGAGGGCAAAAAATACCTCCTCCTTCTGTTTTTGGACAGGCTTAATTATTGGTATCATATCCATGATTTTTATTTGGATATTTGTACAGCCTATATGCAGGGCTATCGGCGCCAGCGATGATACTATCAAATATGCCTCTCAATATTTAAACATAGTAGCTGTAGGGATACCTTTTTTAATTATCAGCAACATGTTCAGCAATATTATCCGAGCAGAGGGGCAGGCACAAAAAGCTATGATGGGCATGATTATCGGAAATATGATTAACATTGTATTAGATCCTATTATGATTTTAGGATTTAAGTGGAATATAGCCGGAGCTGCCATTGCAACCGTACTGGGAAATGTATTTGCCAGCGGCTTCTATTTGTTCCATCTGCTATCTAAAAACTCCATGCTGTCCATCCATCCGAAAGACTACAAGGCAGGTGAGCGCATTGCCTCCGGTGTATTTTCCATTGGAGTTCCCGCCTCCCTCAACAGCATTTTGATGAGTACCTCCAATATTATCATCAACAATCTTATGAAGCACCACGGAGATATGGCAGTAGCCGGCTTAGGAGTTGCCATGAAGGTCAACATGATTGTGGTTATGCTGTTGATTGGTTTGGGAACTGGAATACAACCGCTGCTTGGCTATTGCTACGGCGCCAAAAATACAAAGCGTTATTTTGCTGTTCTTCGTTTTTCCCTGATTCTTGCCTTTTGCATGAGTCTTGTTATGACGGTCATCTGCTATTGCGGGGCATCCCCCCTTACAAAAGCATTTCTGGACGGAGATAAAAATGCCTATGAATTTGGTATGTCCTTTGCCCGCATTTTCATATATTCCGGACCAATACTTGGAATAATGTTTGTATTTATCAACGCCATACAATCTACAGGAGCGGCAATCCCCTCCCTGATTTTATCAATCAGCAGACAGGGACTTTTGTACATTCCAATCCTGCTTACCATTCATACATTATTCGGCACTCCCCGTATGCTTGTGCTCGCTCAGCCTATTACGGATTATTTGGCTACGGCGCTTTCTGCTGTATTATTTTATTTTACTTACAAGAAATATTTTCGTTTTACAAAGAAAACAGAATAAACTAGAGTGCATAGAAAAAACTGGTTCTTTCTTACATTGGGGTATTGATACACAATAAATTTATCTATATATACCCAAGCTTAAGAAAGAACCATAAATCATCATCTTTCTCAATAATTGCAGATTATTTCCAAAATTCATTTTAATTTTCTCCTTTTCATTTCAACCCTCAATATTCACATTTATTTCATTCACAAAAGAATTGCCCCACCTTACAAAATCGTATATAATCGTTTGTGTAAGACATTTGCAACAGTCGGGCAAGTATGCCTCTTGGCTTATTGCTCGCAGAAATAAACACAGAAATGAGGTTTGCCATGAAAAAAGAATACGTTATGGGAAATGGTGCAATTGCACTAGGAGCGTTGGCTGCCGGAGTCAATGTGGCTGCCGGCTATCCGGGAACTCCATCTTCCGAAATCATTGAAACTCTCAGCAAATACAGCCATGAAAATATACATATTGAATGGTCTGTAAATGAAAAAGCAGCTATGGAAGTAGCTGCTGCTGCTGCCTATACCGGCGCTAGAGCATTGGTTACTATGAAACAGGTCGGCTTAAATGTGGCCTCAGACCCTCTAATGTCTCTTGCTTATGTGGGAATCAAGGGAGGTATGGTTATCGTCTCCGCCGATGACCCTGGTCCTATTTCCTCCCAGACAGAGCAGGATACAAGAATGTTTGCTGATTTTTGCCGCATTCCCGTGTTTGATCCTTCTTCACCGGAGGAAGCTTATGAGATGATAATAGATGCTTTTGATTACTCGGAGAAATACAACACCCCTGTGTTGTTTCGACCGACTACCCGCATCTGCCATGCCTATGCTTCCATTGAGGCAGACCAGTCTACCAAGCCTGCTGCCTATGAGGGATTCGTGAAGGATTCCGAAAAATGGGTCATTTTCCCTCGCCTTTCCTATCAGAATCACAATATGATTGAAAAGCGAAACCCTAGAATTGGTGATGATTTTTCCGATTATTCGAAGAATATGGTAACCGGAACCGGTAAAAAAGCAATCTTTACATCCGGCATCAGTTATTCCTATGTGAAAGAATATTTAAAAGCTTATCCTGATGTAAAGCTCTGTAAAATAGCAACCCCTCACCCTTTTCCAGAACGCTTTGTACTCTCCTGTTTAGAAGGGGTGGAGGAGGTTATGTGTATAGAAGAACTAAGTCCTTACTTGGAGGGGGCGCTCTTAAAGGTTATCGGCTCCCATAATCTTTCTGTAAGCGTATATGGAAAGCTGACCGGACATGTGAGCGCTGCCGGAGAAAATTCTGTGGAATCTGTATCTTCCATATTAAGTGATTTTCTGAACACCGGCTCCGTAAACAAGGGATTGGCATTGCCGGACATGCCCTCTCTTCCTGTGCGCCCACCGGTATTATGTGCAGGCTGTCCCCATCGTGCTTCCTTCTATGCCGTCAAAAAAGCAATGGAGGGAGTAAAAACCTATTTCTGCGGTGATATTGGGTGTTATACACTAGGAAACGCCATGCCGTTAGATATGGTAGATACCTGTCTGTGTATGGGAGCCGGCATTACAATGGCCCAGGGCTTTTACCACACAGATAAGGATGCCATCTGTTTTGCCTTCGTGGGTGATTCCACTTTTTTTGCTTCCGGCATGACCGGTGTGATAAACGCTGTTTACAATGAGGCAAATATTATTTTATGTATATTGGATAACTCTACTACCGCCATGACAGGGCATCAGCCTCATCCTGGCACAGGACAGAATATGATGGGTAATATAATTGATAAAGTAAGCATTGAAAAAATACTGTTAGCATCAGGAGTTACAAAGCTGATCAAGGTAAACCCTCTTGACCTGCAGGCAAGCATGGACGCCGTTAGAGAATGTGCTAAGCTGACGGGAGTGAAGGCCATTATCTTCCAATCACCCTGTATTGCCCTCAGCAAGCCGTCTCCCTCACCAAATATCAGCGATGCATGTATACAGTGTAAGAAATGTATCCGTGAGATTGGCTGTCCTGCCCTTGTCATCACAGATGACAAAGTAACAATAGACAAAACATTGTGTACCGGCTGCGGACTTTGCAGTCAGATTTGCCCTGTCCATGCAATAGAAGGCGGCGAGAGAACATCCATAGGCACTGTTTCTACATCTGAAGGCACAGCCATAAAAACAGGCAGACAAAAAGCATTAGCTAACGAGGAACAGGAAAAAATCATCACTGAAAAAATATCTATGGATAAACCAATAAATAAAGATATTTTAATTTGTGGTGTAGGCGGACAAGGCACTGTCCTTGCCTCCAAATTAATCGCTGCGGCGGCCATGAATGAAAACCAAATCGTACATTCTGCCGAGACAATCGGTATGGCTCAGCGGGGAGGCAGCGTCACCAGCCATGTGCGAATCGGCAAAAATGCCTTTTCCCCATTAATTCCAAAGGGAGAGGCAGACCTGATTCTGGCTTTTGAGCCAGGGGAGGCAGTCCGCAATCTTCCATATTTAAAAGAGAACGGTACTGTCATTGTAAGCAGTGTTCCGGTAAAGCCTACAACAGAATCACTGCATAACAGCGGTTATGATGGAACAGAAATGATTGCCTATTTAAAAAATCATTGTAATTGTATAGTGGTAGATGCTAAGAAGCTCTGTGCATCCTTCGGCTCCCCACGCTATTTTAACACAGCAATTTTAGGAGTGGCGGCAGGCGCCCAAAAGCTAGGTATATGCGCCGATACCCTACTGCAGGAAATTGAAAAAAATGTAAATTCCAAGTTTGTTGAAATAAATAAAAAAGCTTTCCGGGCAGGAATGCAGATTGGAGGAACTTATGAAACTAAATAATACACAGCTGCAGCAGGTAAATGAACAAATTAAACGACTTTTGCAGACAGACAGTTATTACGGAAAAATATATCAAGAAATGGGAATTGAAGGAATTAACAGCCAGGAGGACTTTGAAAAGCTGCCCTTCTCCAGCAAGGAGGACTTGAGAAACGCATATCCCCTTGGCATTCAGGCTGTGCCTGACAAGGAGGTAGTGCGCATTCACTCTTCCTCCGGTACTACAGGAAAGCCGGTGATTATTCCTTACACCGCCAAGGATGTGGAAGACTGGGCGGTTATGTTTGCACGCTGCTATGAAACCGCAGGTATTACAAATGAGGACAGAATACAAATCACTCCAGGCTATGGTCTTTGGACTGCCGGCATTGGCTTTCAGGCAGGCTGTGAAAAGCTAGGAGCCATGGCAATTCCTATGGGCCCCGGCAATACAGACAAGCAATTACAAATGATGGTAGATTTAAAATCCACGGTTATTACCGCCACCTCCTCCTATGCTCTGCTCTTGGCAGAGGAGGTAAACAAGAGAGGGCTGCAAGACCAGATTTGTCTGAAAAAAGGTGTCATCGGCTCTGAGCGCTGGAGCGAAAAAATGAGAAATTATATTCAAAAAGGACTGGGAATAGAGCTTTATGATATCTACGGATTAACGGAAATCTATGGCCCTGGCATAGGTGTTAATTGTCAGGAGGAGGCAGGCATTCATTATTGGGATGATTTTATTTACATCGAGATCATTGATCCTAAAACAGGGGAGAATGTTGCTGACGGTGAGGAAGGTGAAATTGTTATTACCACCCTTGTCAAGGAGGGGGCACCTCTGATTCGCTTCCGAACCCACGATATCTCCCGTATTATCCCCGAGAAATGCTCCTGCGGCAGCCATTTTCCTCGAATAGATATTATTAAAGGCCGAAGCGATGATATGTTTAAAGTACATGGGGTAAATATGTTCCCAAGCCAAGTGGAAGACCTGCTTCAAAATGTAGACGGAGCATCTAGCGAATATGCTGTAACTATTGCTCATGATGATGATAAAAACCGAGATATTATGATTGTCACTGTGGAGGCAGAAGGACGTGTAGATTTTGAGGATACTGGCAAAAAAATCCGAGAGCTCTTTAAATCTCGAATTGGCGTCACCCCAAAAATTACAATCGTTCCAATTGGCACTTTACCTAGAAGTGAAAAGAAAACAAAACGTGTGACAGATTATCGCTTTTCACAAGAATAACATAAAAGAAAAAGAATCCTGCAAACTAGGATTCTTTTTCTTTTTATTTATTACTCTTTATGTTGTTACTTCTTGCTGCTCCAATCAACATCATATTTCTTCTCAGCATAAAAATTATTTAATATTTTCTCCTCTGCGCTAAAAGACATAAAATATTTGTAATCTGTCATAGTAGCAGGAGAAAACCACATATTGTCATCACCGGAAAAATCAGGAAACATTTCTCCCGCTTTTTCCCTAGAAATCTCTGTGATAGGTACTCCGTTAAACAAAATATTCTTTAAGCTCTTTAACTCATCATGGCTCACAGAAACTTCTATGCGGGCAATAACTGCCTCCCCCATTTTTACGCTCTCCTCACCTGTAATCATGGAAACATGAGCAAAGGTCTTGTCGGTAATCCAAACAGAACCTCCAGAATAGTATGTATTTGCCTCTAGCTCTGCCTCAGGGTCAACCTCATACTGATTAATCTTGTTATCACTTGTCATCTCTGACACTGTAACTTTAAAGCCTTTATCTAATAATGTCTGCACTGTAGTCTCACCTACTCGTATCTCAGTCCCATTAATGGAAATAGGGTAAATTACTCCCTTTTTTTTATCATCCGAGGAATCTTTTTTATCATCCCCATTAGAACACCCTGCTGCTGTCACCGCAAAGAAAATAAATAATAACCCTAAAATACTCCACTGTCTCAATCTTAACACTTTTTTCATATTAACACCCATGTATTTCGCAAGCTTACTTGCAGTTCTGCCCATGCTATAGAAAGTATCTTTCACTTACCTTCTATTTTTAAATTAACAGGTTGAAAGTAAGGGCAGTATACATTTTTCCTTTCTTTTTTATATTTCCTTCAACCTTTCAAACATGCCGACAAAACCGGCACAAATCTTTGACAACACATATTTTATCATAAATGTTGTGTTATTTCCAGCTGTTTACTCAACATGGCTCACTCTTATGTTTTTAGAACATAATTACATTATCAATGCCTGCAGCAATATTACAGTTCCCTCTTCTTGCTTGCATATAAATATTGATTCGGCACAAAATTTTATGATATTAAATAATCGGGAAAATATAAATGTATTTGAAGGAAAAACAAAAATATTGTAACAAAATAAAAATATAGAATATACTGAAAAGAAAAAGGATTTTTATGAAAAATCAATTATGTGATAATCCATTTATCTCTATTATGAAAACAGACGAACCAACTGCTGCCGCTGTTATACATGGCAGTGCTGCCTATCCCTCCCTAAGCGGGCATGGATATTTCTATGATGTGCCATTTGGAGGTGTCATCATAAATGTGGAAATATGGGGCCTTCCTGACATTCAGTGTTCCCCCGCTGCCACCTATAATAATTCCCAAGATTCCAGAAAAAATAATTTTTCCGAAAAATTGCTTTTCTCGTGCTTTTATGGTATGCACATTCATGAGCACGGTGATTGCACCCCTCCCTTTGACCAAACGGGAGAACACTACAACCCCGAAAATACCATACATCCTTTTCATGCAGGCGACCTTCCCCCATTGCTTGGCAACAATGGCTATGGTTGGACGGCATTCTATGACAAGCGCTTTCATCTTAGGGATATCCTTGGTAAATCCATAGTTATTCACCGCATACGCGATGATTTTACTAGTCAGCCTTCCGGCAGCTCTGGAGATAAAATTGGCTGTGGTGTCATACTTTCCCTTTAAGTACAACATGGGCAAACTCACATCCCCTCCCTCAAGCCAGCTACATTGGCTGTTTTTCCCACACTGACCAGGTTGCACACCATAAGCAGGCCCCCACAGCTTATGACATGTAAAACATACTGTATCTGTTTTTGCGTGTGCACCCAATGTGATTAAATAAAAGAGGCGGCTAATTCCATAGCGTACTATAATTGGGAGGGAATTTTTTTATCGGTATATAAAATATGGTTGATAAGCCAGCCAAGCAAAAATTCTAATAATTTTTGAAGATATTCCTGGGGATTATTTTCAATCTCATTTAAATCAATATTTTCCAGCTTATCAATAAATGCCTCGTGAGCCCTCTTCTGGGGCGCTAACTCCTCATATCCAATACTCTCCATATACTCCTCCTCATCTCGAAAATGCTCCTTTGTATAAATCTCAAGCTCTCCTAATAGGTCCATAATCTTATCATATCCTGAGGAAAAATCATATGACTTCACCAATTGATTGGCTCTGTCCACAATGGAAAATAGCTCTCTGTGCTCCCTATCAATCAGTTCCACTCCCACAAGATACTCCTCTGTAAATTCACAGGGATTTTCTTTTATCATCCACTCCTCCAAAGGCGGAAGCTTTCCAATTAAAATATCGCTGCTGAGAATATGGCGGTAAAGCCATTTGGCAAGAAAATTTACCAGCTCCATTAGTACACGCTGCTGCTCCTCTAGGGAATCAATGTTAATAAAATCAAACTCCAATATTTTTTCACGAAAAAAAGCATGTTGGGAACGCTGAAGAATCAATTCCGGATCACATATCTTTGTCATATACTCTTCCTCGTGAGTAAAATGCTGCTGGGCATATTCATCCAACTCAGCAATAATTTCTTTTAATTGGTGATAATAATCATTATGATAATCTTCTGCCACTAAATTGTATGCTTTATTCAACAATTCAAAAAGATAACTATGCTCATCATCAATTTGTTCTATTCCTATTTTACAGTCGTCCGTAAACTGAAACATAAAAACCATCCTTTTATATGTATTTAGGTTTTTCAATGGGAAACCTATAAACACTATAGCTTTATAAAATAAAAAGAGAAACTCTGCTGCCTGCACTATTCTGTATGTTTCATTTTTTAGCTTATACATACAAAATATCGTACAGCCCTAGTATACTCTTTTCTAGTATTTTTGGCAATCTTTTGTAATACATTCTATGCAGCCCTTTCTCTATTTTATCTATATTTTTATCTTTTCTATTCTTTTTATCTTTTCTATATACAAAAAACATTTGCACACTAATATTTAACTAGAATACATCTGCTTCACACGTTACTTTTCTTTCTATCTTTTAAAATAAATCGGCTAATTGATTGTATTCATAATCATATTCTCTTAAAAAAATATCTTGAGTTAATGCTTTTGCATAAACAATATAAGTGTAAAAACATTTATACCATTGTCCCTCATAAGAAGTATAGCGGTAATTATATTTTAACACTCCTGCCTTTCCCTCCTCTAAAATAAAAGCTGTTTCATTTAATATATTACATTTTCCCCCTAACTTAGCGCCCTTTTTATAAAAATCTTCATTTCCTCCTCTGCGTCTAGGCATTCCTTTTTCATAATCGAACCATTTAATGCGAAAAGAATGATTGGCTTCCTCCAAAATAGTGATACATGGAATATCTATTTTATCCATATCCCAAAAGGAACCTTGCTCTAACTGTACCCTTTTTGCGCGCAGCATGGCCAATCTTTGCTCCCTCTCATCACTTTTAGTAAAAGCTTTTCCCTTGTTTTCTTCATATAGTCTTTTATCTAATTGATGGGAAATCCCCTGAGATGAAACAATACAATCCCCCTGTTGATAATAACTGCATTTCTTCAAAAATACCCCCTCCCCCGAAAGCTTTACCCCATCTTCTATTCTTACAGGCTTATAGTATGGCTGCCTGAAGGCGGCTGCAGCAGATGTGCGGCTCCCCTTCAGCCATTCCATTTCAATAAACAATACTGCTAACATATACTGCACCTCCTATCTTTATTTCCAATAATTTCTGTATCATCTTTTTTACTGATTTATCTAATACACTTTTTTCCTTACTCTATTTCTTTTCCTTTTGTTATACTTTTAAATAAAAATAATATAATTTAATCAATAATATTTTTAGACTATTTTTGATGCACGAATCGGAAAATAGAATCTGTAGAAACAATTAAGATTGTTATAAAAGAAAAAATATGATAAAATGTCAGAGAGGAACAATCGTATTGCAAGGCGGTAGCCTCCCAAAACTTCATGCCCGGTTTGCCGGAGTACATATGAAGGGAGGTGACGCAAATGACAGCTTTTGAAATCATTTCGATTTTCATAGGTATATTGGCTTTGCTAATTGCCTTTGGTAGTTTTGTTATAGCGTTGCTTGCCTTTCTCGATAAGAGGAACAAGCGAAAATAAATAAGCCTACCTTGTAATCTTGGCGGATGCAGGTAGGCTTATAACCTATAGCGGAGGTCAACCACTTTGTGGGCGGTTGTTTCCTCTTTTTGTATCTTTAATATAGCATAATGCCCGGATAAATTCAAGAAAAATTTCTGTTAATGCAAACCGTTAGGGAGTAATAGACTGCTGCCCTCTTTGGCTCTACAGTACCACAAATATCATAGAGCCGCTACCCAGTAATAAGCCACTACGCAAATTAAAAGGAACTTATAACAGTCCGTTATAAGTTCAATAATGGTTGTGTAATAGACGCTTAATGGGCACATACTTGATTGGAAAAACCATAAAACCCAGCCATTTCTCGGCATTCTTTTTTTCTACTTCCTATATTCACTCTCTTTAACTGCGGTTAGCAGAGAATACAATTAAAAAATAAACTGTATCTCCAAATCTTCAGGAAATTACTGTTTATGCGTTTTCCCAATAATCCGCCTTACTTCTGATGTTTTCATGCAATGTATGTTCCTGCTGCCTGCTACGTCATTTATATAGCCCCTTTTCAGATACATAAAATATCCCTTGTCTTTGGTATAGGACAAATCTTCTATCATTTCAGAATATATTTTCTTTATCCTGCCTTTTCGCCTGTGGGAATAACAAGGTTTATCCTATCGTAATGCTCTTTGATATGTTGATTTTTATATACTGTTCGCGTCATAGCTTCGCTCCTTTTGCTACCCATGGGATTTTTTGAGAACCTGAATAATAAGAAAACAGATATTTCAACTGCAAATTCCTTTGTTTACTGGCTTTTAAGCATTTAGCAAAGTCTTCAAAAGACACAGCACAGAAACTATATATAATAAATTGTGCTGTACTGGTGCTATGTAGTAAAATTTGTATCATTTTTTGAAAACTATTGAACTCTTAGAAAATAAAGAAAACCCTTGAAAATACTGGACTTTCAAGGGTTTCACTAATTTCATTATTCTTCTTGGAATTATCTCTTGCTGAACTGTGGAGCACGTCTTGCTGCTTTGAGACCGTATTTCTTTCTCTCTTTCATTCTTGGATCTCTTGTCAGATAACCTTCCTTCTTTAATGCAGGACGGAAATCGCCATCTGCCTGAAGCAAAGCTCTGGAAATTCCATGACGAATTGCTCCTGCCTGACCTGTATAACCACCGCCATGTACATTAACAATAACATCATATTTATCAACTGTATTTGTCAACACTAATGGCTGACGAACGATAACCTTCAATGTCTCTAAACCTAAATAATTATCGATATCTCTTTTATTAATAGTAATTTTACCAGTTCCTGGTACTAAATATACTCTTGCAATACTTTTTTTTCTTCTACCTGTTCCATAAAATTTATTACTTGCCATTTTATTTTCCTCCTTTCAGTTCCTGACTAAAACTTCAACTCTTCCGGTTTCTGTGCTGCATGATCATGTTCTGGACCAGCATACACATGAAGTTTTGTGTACATGGATCTTCCTAAAGGTCCCTTTGGAAGCATACCCTTTACTGCCAATTCAATTACTCTTTCCGGCTTCTTATTCATCATTTCTCTTAATGTAGTTTCCTTCATGCCGCCAACATAATCGGAATGACGATAGTAAATCTTCTGGTCTAATTTTTTACCTGTTACTTTTACTTTATCTGCATTGACTACAATCACATAATCACCTGTGTCAATATGAGGTGTATAAATTGGTTTATTTTTTCCTCTTAAAACGTTAGCAATCTCAGATGCTAAACGACCTAATGTATATCCTGCTGCATCAACTACATACCATTTTCTTTCTACTTTTTCAGGACTAGCCATGTAAGTTTTCATTGGTTTACCTCCTATGATTGATACTGAATTTTCTGAATAATCTTTAATATTTGATTTCATAATAATAAAAATAAATATATTATTTATGATTTATATGAATTTATGAAATAGAAATGTTCTTACCGGGGCTTTGGTCGAAACACTTCTCTGTCATACGATGTCACAGTAAAACATTATATTATAATTTGTCTTACGTGTCAACGATTTTCCCTGAATTTCCCACGATTTTTTATGAATTTTTTCCATAGTTAATTCCCACTAATGTTAAACCGCAAGCAGGTGCTTTGGGGCCTGCTAAATTCCTGTCCAACCCCTGTAAAATTTCCTTCACATAATCAGGTGGATAGACTCCAAGACCTACTTTGATTAAAGTACCTGCAATAATTCTTACCATGTTATACAAAAATCCATTGCCACGAATATGAATGGTAATCATATCTTCTTTTTTAGTCACAGTAAGCTCATATATTTCTCTCACTGATGTCAGCTGTTGTCCTCTTTTAGAACAAAAACTTTTAAAATCATGTTCCCCCTTTAAAAAGTCTGCCGCCTGCTGCATCTTTTCTATATCCAATGGATAGTAGACAAAATGAGAATACCTCCTCGCTAAAGGATTGGGAAAATGATGATTATAAATTTTATATTCATAGGTTTTACTGCAGTCTTGATACCTAGGATGCCAATCTAAAGGCACTTCACAGGAATGCTGAATCACTATATCCTCCGGCAGCCTTTGATTCAGCGCATAAGACATTTTTTCTGGTGGTATACGGCTCTCGGTATCAAAAACAGCTACATTTCCTAAGGCATGTACACCGGAATCTGTCCTGCTTGCACCAATAATGATAATGTCCTCCCTCAACAGCTCTGAAAGCTTTTTATTAAGTATCTCCTCCACTGTAATTCCATTCTCCTGCACCTGCCAACCGCAATACATTGTACCATCATAGGCAACAACTATTTTTACTCTCTTCATGATTTCAACCTTTCAGTCACGCCTCTAAAGACGACAAACACACTATACAAAACTTAACACTATTCTATGAAAACAATTTCCTTCTGTCGTTTTATCTCTCTACTTGTATCTATACCAAATAAACAATATTACTGCTCCGTATATAACCAGCATTATATATCCAATGTAATCCCTACTTTTATATTCTAAGGGATACATTTTGCTTCTACCCTCTCCCCCCCGATAACATCTGGCTTCCATGGCATTTGCAAGCTCTCCTGCTCTTCTGATTGCGCTGATAAATAGAGGAATCAACAAGGGTAGCATAGACATTAACTTTTTCCACAGACTGCCCTCGTGAAAGCTTGCTCCTCTGGCAGTTTGCGCCTTCATAATTTTATTTGTCTCTTCCATCAATATAGGGATAAACCGCAATGCGATAGAAATCATCATGGCTGTCTCATGAACGGGAATGCCCACTCTCTTTAAAAATCCTAATCCCTTTTCTAATCCATCGCACAACGCCATAGGAGTTGTAGTCAATGTAAGCATGCTGGAGGCCAACACTAACAATACCAATCGTATTCCAATCACTACAGCATAGTAGATACCTTCTCTTGTAAGTCTTAGAAATCTCCACTCCCACAATATCTCCCCAGGAACACAAAATCCATTGATAACCATACTAAACAGCAATAAAAACAAAATAGATTTCAGTCCCCTCATAATAAAAGCAACTGGTACTTTAGAACATAAAATCACACTTGCTAATGCCATTATAGCAGCTGCAAACCCCAAAATATGATTACAGAAAAAGAGCAGAATCATATAACTAAAAACACAAAATAATTTTACTCGTGCATCTAAACGATGTATACAGGAATCCACTTTATAATATTGTCCTAATGTGATATCTGCCACAGTAATTCCTTCCTCCCTGCATTTCCAATCCATTTTTTAATTCTCTGAAAGCAATTTTACTCCGTCACACATGCGAATACAATCTGTGCCATCCATATGAATACCACCACACAAATGTTTTATAATTTTTATAATCTGAGGCACATCTAGACCACATTTCCTTATTTTTTCTTCACATCCAAATATCTGATTTGGCGTGCCTTCCATCGCAATGCTGCCTTTCCTCATACAGATAATTCGGTCGGCATACTCTGCCATCTGGTCCATACTATGTGATACCATCACTATAGTCATATTCTCTTCTAACTGCAGCCTTTTTAATAACTGTAATATCTGCTTTCTACCCTGGGGGTCTAAACCTGCCGTTGGTTCATCCAGTACTAAAATTTCCGGCTTCAGAGCCAATATCCCTGCTAAAGCCGCTTTTCTCTTTTGACCTCCTGATAAAACAAATGGTGACTTGTCCCAGCATTCTCTTGAAAGCTGCACCTGCTCTAATGCCCATATTGCTCTTTTTTTTGCCTTCTCAACTGGGATGCCTTGATGCTCAGGCCCAAACATAACATCCTCCAGCACAGTCTCCTTAAACAATTGATATTCTGGATATTGAAAAACTAAACCTACAGAAAATCGAACTTGGGACAATTTAATGCTTTTATGAAATATATTTTTCCCCCTATATAAAACCTCTCCTTCTTTTGGTTTAATCAGCCCGTTTAAATGCTGCATCAAAGTAGACTTGCCGGAACCTGTCTCACCAATAATGCCTAAAAATTCACCCTGATAGATTTTCATTGAAATATTTTTAATTGCATAATCTTTCACCTTTGAATTTTTGTTATATTGATAAGATATATGTTTTAATTGCAGCAATACTTCTCTATCTATTGTATTTTCTTTTATTTTTATTTCCTGTGTTTTATTTTCATCTATATCTATAGTATCTTTGTCCAAATCTTGTTTTGCAACTTTTGTTTTTTTGTCTTTTGTTTTTTTCTCTTTTATTTTATTTATATAACCTTTCTTATTTAAAGAATGGTACAAATCCTCTTTTGTCAATATCCCCCTCTCTAAATCCATCCCCTGTTTTCTCAGTTCCCAGGCAAGCTTTGTCACCACTGGCAGCTCTAAGCCTATCTGTTCCACTATTTCCTCCTGTGAAAATATTTCCTTTGGTGTACCTTCCACCACAATCTTGCCGGCATCCATACAATACACATAGTCAGACCCAATTACTTCCTCCATATTGTGTGTAATTAAAATAACAGTAACCCCTTCCATTTTATTTAGCTGATGCAAGGTATGAATAATTTCATCCCGCCCTACAGGGTCCAGCATAGCCGTTGGCTCATCCATCACAATACAAACCGGCTTCATTGCCAAAATACCTGCAATTGCCACCCGTTGCTTCTGTCCTCCTGACAACTGATTGGGGGAGCATTTTCTATATTCCCACATATCCACACTGCGAAGTGCCTGCTCTACTCTCTCCCATATTTCCTCTCTGGGCAATCCTAAATTTTCCGGCCCAAATCCTACATCCTCCTCCACCACCGGACTGACAAGCTGATTGTCAGGATTTTGAAATACCATGCCTGTAATTTGGCGAATCTCATACCATCTCTCCTCCTTGGCCGTGGCAATATCCCCAACCCAAATTGTACCTTCACTTGGTATTAAAAGGGCATTAAGCATTTTTGCCAATGTAGATTTTCCACTGCCATTTCTGCCAAGAATACAGATAAAATCCCCCCTGCTCACATGCAAAGACAGCTTATTTAAAACCTGTTGCGTCTGTGTCACCTCTCCATCCTGGTTTTTCCTATAAAAATAATGACTGACATCCTCCACTCGGATAAGCTTATTCGAAATTTCAGATTCTATTTCATATTCTGTTTGTTTTTTATGAATCACCTGTTCATGCTTTTCCATATACTCTCTTTCAAGTGCCTTTCAAAATAATTTCCAATCTAAATAGAGTTAATAATCTTACAGCAAACTTCTTTTTCCATACCACTTCCTGCAATATACTTTTACTGCATATGACTCACATTCCATAATACTTAGGATGGCAAAAGCATCTTAACACCTGAACCCTTTATAGTAAAAAAGCAGAAGAAATTTTACCTTTCCTCTGCTTCCACTAAAACACATTTTATTTGTCATAAGGAGAACCCAGCATTGCTGAGAAGCTTCCTTATGACCTACCTGCGCCTAGCGCACTATATTTTCATTTTTATTGATTATAATAAAGATATTAGACCAATTCCAATACAACTTCCATAGCTGCATCGCCTTTGCGCTGGCCGATTTTTATGATTCTTGTGTAACCGCCTTTTCTGTCCGCATACTTTGGAGCAATCTCGTCAAATAACTTCTGGGCCAAATCCACAGTTTTTGTGTTCTTTTTCTTGCCTGCATTCTCCTTCGGAACTACTGTTACCTTGTAAAGAACCTTATTCATCTGTCTTCTGGCATGAAGACGGGAAGGCATATCTTTCTTGATAGTCTTGTCAACTTCATCATACACGTCAACCTTCTTACCATCTACAACTTCCTTCACTCTTCTGCCGTCTGCATCCTTGCGGGCAACCTTTGCTTTTACAGTTACTTCTTCATAATTATCTTTTTCTTTGATTGCTAAGGCAATCAGGCCTTCAGCAACTTTACTGATTTCTTTTGCTTTTGCCTGTGTTGTCACAATCTTACCATGCTGCAGTAAGCTTGTTACCTGACCTCTAATTAATGCCTTTCTCTGGCTAGAGGTTCTGGAAAGCTTTCTATATCCTGCCATTTCGTTACCTCCTAACTTGATAAAAGTTCCGCTTCTCTATCTCATTATCTAAATTCCTAGTCTTCATTTGGATTCAGGGACAACCCTAATTCCTTTAATTTACCAAGGACTTCTTCTAATGATTTACGTCCTAAGTTTCTTACCTTCATCATATCCTCCGGTGTTCTGTTTGTTAACTCTTCCACCGTGTTGATGCCTGCTCTCTTCAAGCAGTTGTAAGAACGAACCGATAACTCCAATTCATCAATGTTCATTTCCAACACTTTTTCTTTTTGATTATCCTCTTTCTCTACCATAACTTCTGCAGTCTTGGCATTTTCGGACAAATCAATAAACAGACTTAAGTGTTCGCTGAGCACCTTCGCTGCCAAGCTGACAGCTTCATCTGGAACTAGAGTACCGTTTGTATATACATCTAATGTGAGCTTATCAAAATCTGTAATCTGACCAACACGGGTGTTCTGGATAGATAAATTTACACGCTCTACCGGCGTATAGATAGAATCAATAGCAATCACCCCGATTGGCAGTTCATCGCTCTTATTCTTATCTGCACTTATATATCCTCTTCCCTTTGTGATGGTAAGTTCCATATATAATTTGCTATCCGCACCACCGTTAAGTGTCGCAATAACCAAATCCTTATTTAATATTTCAATATCCTGGTCTGCCTGAATATCTGCGGCGGTTACCACTCCCTCGCCGTAAAATTCAACATAGGCAACTTTTGGCTCATTTGTACTGCTTGTATTTTTAATTGCCAGATTCTTTAAGTTCATAATAATTTCCGTCACATCTTCCTTCACACCGGGGATGGAACTGAATTCATGTAAAACCCCTTCAATCTTAACCTGGCTCACAGCAGCCCCTGGTAAAGAAGAAAGCATAATTCTTCTCAATGAATTACCAAGAGTAGTACCATATCCTCTTTCTAACGGTTCCACTACAAATTTACCATATTTATTATCTTCTGAGATTTCTACAATCTCAATATTTGGTTTTTCAAAATCGAACACTAGCAAGCCCCTCCTTTATTTGGGTTTGGGTCGTCAAATCAATTATTTAGAATACAACTCGACGATAAGCATCTCATTTACAGGAACATCAATTACTTCTCTAGTAGGGATTTCTTTAATGGTTCCCTTCAGAGCTTCCTGATCTGCCTCAAGCCATTCCGGAACTAACCTTCCGCCTGTAACCTCCAGAATATCTTTATATCTCTGAGAACCTTTGCTCTTCTCTCTGATTTCGATAACATCGCCAGCCTTCACTAAGTAAGACGGAATGTTTACACATTTTCCATTTACCAGCACATGCTTGTGATCTACAATCTGTCTGGCTTCTCTTCTAGTTCTTGCATATCCTAAACGGAACATTACATTATCAAGTCTTAACTCAAGTAATGTCATCAGGTTATGACCTGTCATACCATTCATTTTACTAGCTTTTTTGTAGTAATTTCTAAAAGGCTTTTCTAACACACCATAAATGAATTTGGCTTTCTGTTTTTCTCTTAACTGTAAACCATATTCACTTAATTTTCTATTTGCTCTTTTTAATTGTCTGTTTGATTTTTTATCTATTCCTAAAAAAACCGGATCTAATTCAAGTGATCTGCATCTCTTAAGAACAGGAACTCTATTGACTGCCATCTAATTGCACCTCCTATTAGACTCTTCTACGTTTTGGCGGACGACATCCGTTATGTGGAACTGGTGTCACGTCCTTGATACTGATTACTTCAAGTCCGCATGCTGAAAGAGCACGAATTGCTGCCTCTCTTCCTGAGCCTGGACCTTTTACGAATACATCAACTGATTTCAAACCGTGTACAAGAGCTGCTTTAGTTGCAGTTTCCGCTGCCATCTGAGCTGCATAAGGAGTAGATTTCCTTGAACCTCTAAATCCCAGACCTCCGGCACTTGCCCAAGACAATGCATTTCCCTGTGCATCTGTCAATGTGACAATTGTATTATTAAAAGATGACTGAATATGTGCCTGTCCGCGTTCAACGTTTTTCTTTACACGCTTTTTTGTCACTTTTTTTGTAACTTTTTTAGCCATTTTAAAACTAACCTCCCTTATGGGTTCCCGTCTTGCGGGTGAATTTCATTGTTTCAAATATTGTATTATACAATCTTAATACTGTTAACTATCATTCATTATATCTTAATATCTATAATATCAATGATTGTTATTTTTTCTTGTTTGCAACTGTTCTCTTAGGACCTTTTCTTGTTCTTGCGTTGGTCTTTGTCTTCTGACCACGAACAGGCAGTCCTTTTCTGTGACGGATTCCTCTATAGCATCCGATTTCCTGCAATCTCTTGATGTTCATAGCGATTTCTCTTCTCAAATCACCTTCTACAGTTTGAGTCGCATCAATCACTGCGCTGATAGCCTTAACTTCATCGTCTGTCAAATCTCTGACACGAGTGTCAGGATTAACCTTTGCTTCTGCTAAGATACGATTTGCACTTACTCTTCCTATTCCATAGATGTAAGTCAAACCAATTTCAACACGTTTTTCTCTTGGTAAATCAACACCTGAAATACGAGCCATGTGTGTTTGCACCTCCATAGTTAATTCTTTTTTAAGGTTAGAAAGACTACGTAGCCCGCAGAATCACTCCCGCGTCTGAAATGTAGAACGCACTCTCACTTTCCTCAATCCAATTTGTTTCAAAAATAGATAAAATATCATTTATTTTTTAAGTGATAAACAAATTTGCCTATCACTGCAGCCGCAAAATTACTTTGCAACACTCCCACGAGTGTCATAGCCCTTACCAACATTCTCAGCTCTATCAAAATTTATTATTCTATACATTGGTAAGTAATTTTACAAAACCAAAAATCCAGGTTTTTTCAGCCTTTTGGCAAATTAACCCTGTCTCTGTTTGTGTTTTGGATTCTCACAGATTACTCTGATGCTTCCTTTTCTTTTGATTATTTTGCATTTTTCGCAAATAGGTTTAACTGATGACCTTACCTTCACAGCAGAATCCTCCTTTCAAAAAAGTCCGTTTTACATTGTAACACTTGCATTCTAGGCCTGTCAAGTGCATTTTTGCATTTTATTTCATATTTTGTCTTTTACTGTTACTATTCACAGCCACATAAGAACAATTAGCCAGATTCGGTTTGAAGTGGCCGTGAATAGTAACTACTTTTTCTATTTATCTCTCCAGATAATTCTTCCCTTTGTCAAGTCATACGGTGACAATTCAATTGTTACTGTATCTCCTGGAAGGATTCGAATAAAATTCATTCTCAGCTTTCCGCTAATGTGCGCCAACACTTGGTGACCATTCTCTAATTCCACCTGAAACATAGCATTGGGAAGCTTTTCAATTACCTTTCCTTCAATTTCAATCACATCTGCTTTTGACATATTTAAAATCCTCCTACACATTTTCATTGTGACAATATTGTATTGCTTTTTTAATTTCTTTTTTTACTTCTTCATTGCGGATTGTTTTGTCTTTACATTTTTCGGCTAATCCGCTTTTTAATTTTATTGGCATTAAATGCTTTTTTTTCTTTCTTTTCGGCTTCTGAATCGTTCTTGATTTGCCGTCTGCAATCAACACTTCTTTTTCTCTCTCTTCTATTATTAGAAAAGTTTCTCCAACATCGTGTCCTGCAAGAGATACGGCAAAGGTGCCAACCTCAAATCTATTTCCTTTCATTGCAACGCTCATCCTTATCTATCTTCTCTGTTTAGCGTATCCCACTAAAATGTTTCATTCCTGCAAGGTTATTGACTGAGGCTTAAAATTTCCGGCTCACCGTCGGTAATCAGTATCGTATTTTCATAATGAGCCGAGAGGGAGCCGTCCAATGTAGTCACTGTCCACTTATCCTCCTGCCAGTTTACCCGATAATCACCTGCATTAATCATAGGTTCTATGGCAAGGGTCATTCCTGCCCGAAGCTTAGGCCCTCTTTTTTCCTGCGCCTTGTTTGGCACTTGTGGCTCTTCATGGAGTTCACTGCCGATTCCATGACCTACCAAATCCAATACTACGCCAAAGCCAAAGCTTTCTGCATATTCTCCGATTGCCCGGGAAATATCATTTAAATGATAGCCTTCTTTTGCAAATTTAATACCTTCAAAAAAGCTTTGTCTGGTTACTTCTATCAACTTTGCCGCCTGGTCATTCACCTTGCCGATGGCATGGGTGCGGGCAGCATCCGAATGATAGCCGTTATAATATACACCGGCATCCAGACTTACGATATCGCCTTCCTTGATGATGCGCTTTTTACTTGGAATTCCGTGTACCACCTCATCATTTACAGAGACACAAATAGATGCGGGATATCCCTGATAATTGAAAAAGGATGGTTCACATCCTTTAGAGTGTATCAGTTCTCTCCCAATCCTGTCTATCTCCCATGTGGTCATACCCGGATGTAAGCTTTTTCCAAGTTCCTCATGCACGAAAGCGAGAATTTTTCCCGCTTCCCGCATAATCTCAATTTCTCTATGTGATTTTATGGATATTGACATAGTTTTATGCTCCTAAAATATTTACAATATCAGTAAATACGTCCTGCATATCCTTTGTGCCATCCACTTCCACCAACACTTCCTTTGCCTTATAATAGTCAATTAACGGCTGTGTCTGTTCATGGTACACACCTAATCTCTTTTGCACTGTCTCTGGCTTATCATCATCTCTCAAAATCAGCTCGCTGCCGCATCTGTCACATATTCCCTCCACCTTAGTAGGAATATGTACAATATGGTAAGTTGCACCACAGGAAACACAAGCTCTTCTACCAGACATTCTGTTGACAATATTTTCATCAGGAACTTCCACATTTAAAGCAAAATCAATTTTCTCACCTAATTTATCCAAAGCAGCATCTAAACTTTCTGCCTGAGGAATCGTACGAGGAAAACCATCTAACACATAACCGTTGGCACAATCCTCTTTTCCCACTCTGTCCACTACCAAATCCACTACCAACTCATCAGGAACAAGTAAGCCCTGGTCCATATATGTTTTTGCCTTCTGTCCCAGCTCTGTTCCCTCTTTAATATTAGCGCGGAAAATATCCCCCGTGGAAATATGAGGAATTCCATATTTGTCAGCAATCATTTTTGCCTGTGTGCCTTTTCCTGCACCTGGTGCGCCTAACATAATAATCTTCATAGTAAAACCACCTTTCTTCTTAAATTTACTTTCTTAATTTACT
>CAJTQG010000001.1:71953-85513 GCA_910578605.1 uncultured Lachnospiraceae bacterium
TTACTCTTCTTGATTTTTTCTTTATATAATTGATTCTTTTATTTTGATTCTTTTAGATTTTTCTTTTATATTGACTCTTATTGTTTTATATCTTACTTTAATATCTCTGGTAGTTTATTGATATCTTTCTTTTATATTTTTGTATCTATATTATTTGATTATTGGATTTTTTCCATTATTCTTTAAATTTACTTCGATTGATGCCGATACCTACAACACTATTTTGCATTGTAAGTATCGGCATCTTGTTTAGTGTTACTATATTATTTTATTTTCACTATTCAGATAAAAATCCTTTATAGTTGCGCACTAACATCATAGATTCTATCTTTTTCATTGTCTCGAGAACAACACCTACAATAATAATCAGTGAGGTTCCTCCGAAGGATACGTCCGCATCAAACACACCGGACAGAATAATCGGCACTGCTGCTACTATAATCAGTCCGCATGCTCCAATGAAAATAATATAATTTAAGATTTTTGTGAAGTAATCGGTTGTTGGCTTACCAGGACGAATACCCGGCACAAAACCGCCTTGCTTCTTAATATTGTTAGATACCTCCATTGGATTAAAGGTAATGGAAGTATAAAAATAAGCAAAACCAATCACTAATAAAATATATACTAAAAATCCTATAGAATAAATTGGATTATCAGGATCACACCAATTGTTGGTGGACAATCCTTTCACTATCTTTCCCCACACTGAACTTCCATCTGCGTTAAAGAACTGGGAAATCACAACAGGGAATTGCATTAAGGAAGAGGCAAAGATAATAGGAATAACTCCGGCTGTATTTACCTTTAAAGGAATATAGCTAGATTGTCCGCCTATCATTTTTCTTCCTGCCATTTTCTTAGCATATTGTACATTGATTCTTCTCTCACCATCCTGAAGAAGAACTACAAATGCCACCACTGCAAGAATTGCAACAACAATACATATAGCACCTACTGCTGCTCCACCTACAGAACGTCCGTTAGAATCGGTAATTACAACGAATTTATTAAATAATGTGGCAAAATCACTAGGGATTCTTGCAATAATATTGATTAACAGGATAATGGAGATACCATTTCCTACACCCTTCTCCGTAATCTGCTCACCCATCCACATTAAGAATGTGGAACCGGCTGTCATTGCTACCACTGCCGTAATAATTGCCGTTGTCTTCTGCATACCTGTCAGGTCACCAAACAAGCCCTGATTACCAAAACCGATTGACATTGCTGTTGCCTCAACTATCGCAAGAACTACTGTAAGGTAACGGGTAATCTCTGCTAATTTCTTTCTGCCGTCCTCCCCGTCACGCTGCATCTCCTCCAATTTTGGAATGGCAATCGTCAATAACTGCACAATAATAGATGACGTAATATATGGCGTAATATTTAATGCGAAAATGGAAACCTCACTAAAAGAACCGCCGGTAAGGGCATCAAAAAATCCAAATGCACCACCGGAGCCTAATTTAGATAACGTTTCCGCAACAACACTGGCGTCAGTGCCCGGTACCGGAATCTGACAGCCAAGTCTTACGATAATTAACATAAAAAATGTATAGAAAATACGCTTTCTTATGTCTTTTATTTTAAATGCATTGACAAGCGTTTTAAACATTAAATCACCTCACAGGTTCCACCAAGAGCCTCGATTTTTTCCTTGGCACCTGCGCTGAATGCGTTGACCTTCACATCGAGTTTCTTTGTTAATTCTCCATTTCCAAGAATCTTAACACCATCTCTAGGATTTTTAATCACACCAGCTTCCATCAATGTATCAACTGTAACCGTTGTTCCATTGTCAAATCTCTCCAGCATATCCACATTGATTCCCACAATATCTTTAGAATTTCTGTTTGTAAAACCTCTCTTAGGAATACGTCTGTATAAAGGCATCTGTCCGCCCTCAAAACCTGGTCTTACACCGCCGCCTGAACGAGCCTTCTGACCTTTATGACCTTTACCTGCGGTTTTTCCGTTACCGGAACCATGACCGCGGCCTCTTCTGAAATTATTGCTGTGTTTAGAACCCTCTGCCGGTTTTAATGTTGATAAATCCATTTTTCGCACCTCCTTATCCGTTCAACTAGATTTCCTCTACTTTTACTAAGTGTCTTACCTGCTGTACCATACCTTTTGTAGCTGCGTTGTTAGGTAATTCCACACTCTTGTTTAATTTTCTTAAGCCAAGTGCCTCCACAGTAGCTTTATGCTTTGGAATAGCACCGATTGTGGATTTTACTAATGTAACTTTTAACTTATCTGCCATCTCTCTATCCTCCTAATTCAGAATCTCTTCTACAGATTTTCCGCGAAGTCTAGCTACTTCCTCTGGAGTCTTTAACTGTGACAAACCTTCTATAGTAGCCAAAACAACATTCTGCTTGTTGTTGGAACCTAAAGATTTTGTACGGATATTTTTGATACCTGCCAACTCCAGCACGTTACGTGCAGGACCGCCAGCAATAACACCGGTACCATCTGCAGCTCTCTTTAACAACACGGAAGCACTTCCGAATTTACCAATTGCATCATGTGGGATGCTTGCTACTGTATCTGTTGGCACACTCACCAATTTCTTCATGGCATCCTCTTTACCTTTACGAATCGCTTCAGGAATTTCAGCAGCTTTACCTAAACCGGCACCAACATGACCATTGTGATCACCAACGACTACCAAAGCTGTGAACCGCATGTTACGTCCACCTTTTACCACCTTGGTTACACGTTTGATTGATACTACTTTTTCTTCTAATTCTAACTGACTAGCATCAATGATTGTACGTTTCATGTGTTTTCCTCCTTGACTAGAATTGCAGACCGGCTTCACGAGCTGCGTCTGCTAATGCTTGAATTTTACCTTGATAAATAAAACCGCCTCTATCAAAGACTACTTCTTTGATACCTTTTTCTACTGCTCTCTGTGCGATTAACTTTCCAACGTATGCTGCTGCCTCAACGTCGTTTGTCTTCTCCAATTCAGCCTTTACAGCCTTTTCAACTGTAGATGCTGCAACTAAAGTATTTCCGACTGTATCATCAATAATTTGAGCATACATATGATTATTACTTCTAAATACAGCTAAACGTGGTTTCTGGGCTGTGCCGCTGAAACGGTTACGTATTCTGTAATGCTTTTTTGCGCGAACTTCGCTTCTTGATTTCTTGCTAACCATTCTTATATCCTCCTAATTATTTTTTACCAGTCTTACCAACTTTACGTCTGATTACTTCATCTTCGTACTTAATACCTTTACCCTTATAAGGCTCTGGTGGTCTCTTAGTTCTGATTTCTGCTGCATACTGGCCAACTTTTTCCTTATCGATACCTTTTACGATAATCTTGTTCTGTCCTTCTACTACTACCTCAAGTCCAGCTGGGTCTTCCATCTCTACTGGATGAGAATAACCTAAGTTCAAAACTAATTTATTTCCCTGCTTTGCACATCTATAACCGACACCATTTACTTCCAAAACCTTCTGGTATCCATCCACAACACCAATTACCATATTGTTAATCAGTGTTCTTGTCAAACCGTGCAAAGATTTCATTTTCTTCAAATCATTTGGTCTTGTAACAACCACCTGGTTGTCTTCCAATTTGATTGTCATTTCCTCCGGCAGCACTCTCTCTAGTGTTCCCTTAGGACCTTTTACCGTCACTTTGTTATTTTCTGCTATCTCTACAGTTACACCTGCAGGAACAGCGATAGGCAATCTTCCTATACGTGACATGCCCGCACCTCCTAAATTTTATGTGATTTACTTACAACAGCATAATTTTTACTGTCGCCGTTTTCTACCAAACAAACGCCAGCACTTCGCCGCCAACATTCATTTTTCTAGCTTCTTTATCTGTTACTACACCATTGTTGGTGGAAATAATAGCAATTCCCAATCCGCCCAATACCTTTGGCAATTCATCCTTGCCGGCATATACGCGAAGACCTGGTTTAGAAATTCTCTTAAGACCTGTGATGATCTTTTCGTTTTTATCCTGACCGTATTTTAATGTTACACGGATTGTCTTAAAGTTTCCGTCTTCTAATATTTCAAATTTTTTAATATATCCTTCGTTGAAAAGGATCTCTGCAATAGAAATTTTCATCTTAGAAGCAGGAATATCAACAGTATCATGTTTAGCAGTATTCGCATTACGAATTCTTGTAAGCATATCTGCGATTGGATCACTCATTGTCATTTTAATCGTTCCTCCTCGTATTATTCACTCGACAAATATATTCCATAGTTAATCCTTTCTATATTACCAGGATGCCTTTTTAACTCCTGGAATTTGTCCTTTATATGCTAACTCACGGAAGCAGATTCTGCAAATTCCGTATTTTCTAAGATAAGCATGTGGTCTACCACAAATTCTGCAGCGGCTGTACTCCTGTGTGGAGAACTTTGCTTTACGCTGCTGCTTTACTTTTAAAGCGGTCTTAGCCATGGCATTTCCCTCCTTACTATTTTTTAAATGGCATATTGAATAAGGTTAACAGTTCACGGGCTTCTTCATCAGTCTTGGCTGTTGTTACAATAATAACATCCATACCTCTTACTTTGTCCACTTTATCATATTCAATTTCAGGGAAAATCAATTGTTCTTTAATTCCAAGAGCGTAATTTCCTCTTCCGTCAAATGCGTTTGGATTTACACCTCTAAAGTCACGCACACGAGGCAATGCAAGGTTCACTAATCTGTCTAAGAACTCATACATCTTTTCTCCTCTCAACGTAACTTTACATCCGATTGGCATGCCCTCACGAAGTTTGAAGTTAGCAACAGAGTTCTTTGCTCTTGTCACAACCGGCTTCTGACCAGAGATAATTGTCATGTCGTTCACTGCGGCATCTAATACCTTGGCATTGTCCTTTGCCTCACCAACGCCCATGTTGATTACGATTTTATCAATCTTAGGGGTTTCCATCGGGTTTTTATATTCAAATTTTTTCTGCATTGCCGGAGCAATTTCGTTTAAATAAGCTTCTTTTAATCTACTCAACTTTTGGACCTCCTCTCTTCGGGTTAATCAATCACGTCGCCGGTTTTCTTTGCAAAACGCACTTTCTTACCGTCTTCTACTTTGAATCCTACTCTTGTAGGCTGACCTTTATATAAAAGCATTACATTAGATACATCCAGTGGGCTTTCCTGGCTGACAATTCCGCCTGTCTGATTTTTTGCGTTTGGCTTTGTATGTTTAGAAACCATATTCACGCCTTCCACAATGACAGTCTTTTTCTTTGCATTAACGGAAGCCACTTTTCCTTCTTTGCCTTTGTCCTTACCAGCGATAACTTTTACCATATCGCCCTTTTTAATTTTAGCTGTTGCCATCGACTCTACCTCCTATAATACTTCCGGAGCTAAGGAAACAATTTTCATAAACTGTTTTTCTCTCAATTCTCTCGCTACCGGTCCAAAAATACGTGTTCCTCTAGGGTTCTTGTCTTCTTTAATGATTACAGCTGCATTCTCATCGAATCTAATATATGAACCGTCTTTACGACGAGCACCTTTTACAGTACGAACAACAACGGCCTTCACTACATCACCTTTTTTTACAACACCGCCTGGTGTTGCATCTTTGACCGTAGCAACGATCACATCACCGATGTTTGCATATCTTCTAGTAGAACCGCCCATTACTCTGATACAAAGCAGCTCTTTAGCGCCTGTGTTATCAGCTACTTTAAGTCTACTTTCCTGTTGAATCATGCTGGTATTCCTCCTTCAATTAAATTTAGCGAGCTTTCTCAATAATCTCAACAAGTCTCCATCTCTTGTCCTTAGATAATGGTCTTGTCTCCATTACTTTTACTGTATCGCCAATGCCGCATTCATTATTTTCATCGTGAGCTTTTAACTTGTAAGTTCTTTTTACAATTTTCTTGTATAAAGGATGCTTTACGTGGTCTTCTACAGCTACAACGATTGTTTTATTCATTTTATCACTTACAACCTTACCTGTACGTGTTTTCCTTAAATTTCTTTCCACAGTGTTAATCTCCTTTCTCAGATTCACCACTTAAATTATTTTGACTGCTGTGCGATAACGGTCTGGATTCTTGCAATATTTTTTCTTACTTCCTTAATTCTGCTTGTGTTATCCAGTTGATTGGTTGCGTTCTGGAATCTCAAATTAAAGAGTTCCTTCTTAGCAGCTACTAATTCTTCCCCTAATTCTGCAAGGGATTTTGCTTTTAATTCTTTTACATATTCATTAGTTTTCACTGTTATCACCGCCTTCTAAATCTGCGCGAGAAACGATTTTACATTTCACCGGTAACTTATGTGTTGCAAGACGCAATGCTTCCTTAGCTGTCTCCTCAGGAACGCCGGAAATCTCAAACAATACACGTCCTGGCTTGACAACTGCTACCCAGTATTCTAAGGAGCCTTTACCGGAACCCATACGAGTTTCTGCTGGTTTTGCTGTTACAGGTTTATCTGGGAAAATTTTAATCCAAACTTTACCGCCACGCTTAATATAACGTGTCATGGCAATACGAGCTGCCTCAATCTGGTTTGACTTAATCCAGCAAGGCTCTAAAGCTACGATACCATATTCACCATTGGAGATTTTATTTCCTCTTAACGCTTTCCCTTTCATGGAGCCACGAAATTGTTTACGACGTTTTACTCTTTTTGGCATTAACATGATTTATCGCTCCCTTCCTTTTCAGCATTTTTTGTTGGAAGAACTTCTCCTTTGTAAATCCACACTTTAACACCTAACTTGCCGTAGGTTGTGTCCGCCTCAGCAAATCCATAGTCAATGTCTGCACGAAGTGTCTGCAGAGGAATATTTCCCTCAGAGTAGAACTCTGTACGAGCCATATCTGCTCCGCCAAGACGTCCTGATACAGATGTCTTAATTCCCTTTGCGCCTGCTTTTAAGCTTCTGCTCATAGTGGACTTCATAGCACGGCGGAAAGAGATACGATTCTCTAACTGCTGAGCAATGCTCTCTGCTACTAACTGAGCATCCTTATCTGGTCTCTTTACTTCCTTGACATCGATTATGATTTTCTTGTCAGTCAGCTTCTGAACTTCCTTTTTCACTTTCTCGATTTCTTCTCCGCCCTTACCAATTACAACACCAGGCTTAGCTGTGTAGATAATGGCTTTTACTCTGTCGGATGCTCTCTCGATTTCTACCTTTGCAATTCCGGCATTATATAATCTCTTTTTCAGATATTTTCTGATTTTATTATCTTCTACTAAGTTATCAGCAAAATCTGCTTCTGCATACCATTTGGAATCCCAGTCTTTGATAATGCCGACTCTTAAACCATGAGGATTAACTTTCTGTCCCATTCTAATCTCCTTTCTTGCCAGGCTGGCTTATTATCTTTGATCTAATACGATTGTGATGTGACTCATTCTCTTCTCGATTCTGTAAGCTCTGCCCTGGGCTCTTGGTCTGATTCGTTTCATTGTAGGTCCTTTATTTGCATAACACTCAGCAATATAAAGATCATCAACGTTCATTCCATTATTGTTTTCAGCATTGGCAATCGCTGATTTTAATAATTTCTCTATAACAGTAGATGCATATCTGGGATTGTACATTAAAATACCAAGTGCACTTTTTACATCCTTCCCTCTGATGGCATCTAATACAAAACATGCTTTCTGAACAGAAACTCTAGCGTAAGAGATTTTTGCGGATGGTCTGGTATCCTTATTCGCATTTCTCTCTCTTTTAATCTGGGATCTATGTCCTTTAGCCATGGATGAAACCTCCTTTCAAATCCTTCCTACTAACGAGCTTTACTCTTCTTCTCGTCTTTTCCATGTCCTCTATAAGTTCTGGTAGATACAAATTCTCCTAATTTATGTCCAACCATATCCTCGGTAACATATACCGGAACATGTCTTCTACCATCATGTACTGCAAATGTGTGTCCTACGAATGATGGGAAGATAGTGGAACGGCGGGACCATGTCTTAATCACAGACTTGTCACCGGAAGCATTCAGTGCATCTACCTTCTTCAATAAGCTTGCATCCGCGAAAGGACCTTTTTTAAGTGAACGTGCCATAGGTTTTTACCTCCTTACTTCATATTCTTGCCGTCTCTTCTTCTAACGATCAATTTATTGGATTGCTTGTTCTTCTTTCTTGTCTTTAAACCAAGTGCAGGTTTACCCCAAGGAGTACATGGTCCTGGACGACCAACACTAGTCTTACCTTCACCACCACCGTGTGGGTGATCGTTAGGGTTCATAACGGAACCACGAACAGTAGGACGAATACCCATGTGACGTTTACGACCGGCTTTACCAATTGTTACAAGACCATGCTCAATGTTGCCAACAGTACCTACTGTTGCTCTGCAGATAATAGGCACCATTCTCATCTCTCCTGAAGGAAGTCTCAATGTTGCATATTTACCTTCTTTAGCCATTAACTGAGCAGAATTACCTGCGGAACGAACCAACTGTCCTCCTCTTCCAGGATACAGCTCAATGTTGTGTACTTCCGTACCAACTGGGATGGAAGATAATGGAAGGCAGTTACCAACCTTAACTTCTACATTCTCACCGCTCTCCACCATCATACCTGGCTTCAATCCGTTCGGAGCAATAATATAAGCCTTTGCACCGTCTGCATAGTGAAGAAGTGCAATGTTTGCTGTTCTGTTTGGGTCATATTCAATGGCAGCCACTTTAGCTAGAACATTATCTTTATTTCTCTTAAAATCAATAATTCTATATTTCTTAGCTGCACCGCCTCCGCGATGTCTTACTGTGATTTTACCTTGATTATTACGACCGGAATTCTTTTTCATCTTCACTACCAAGGATTTCTCAGGAGTGCTTTTTGTAATCTCGCTGAAATCCAGACCGGTCATATGTCTTCTGGAAGGTGTATATGGGTTATATGTCTTAATTCCCATTGATTTCTCTCCTTTCAATGTGCTGCGTATACTTGAGTCTTTCATCACACAGCCCTGTTTCTTATATCAGACAGTTTTTATAGACTTTCAAAAATTTCAATATCCTTGCTGTCCTCTGTCAATGCAACGATAGCTTTCTTTTTCTTTGCTGTCTTTCCTACCACGTTGCCTCTTCTGCGTTTCTTTCCTTCTAAATTCATGGTGTTCACGCTTTTTACTTTTGTTCCCTCGAACATTTTTTCCACAGCTTCTTTAATCTGTGTTTTATTTGCCTCAGGATGTACTAAGAAAGTATATTTCTTGTCTGTCATAGCATCCATACTTTTTTCTGTAATCACTGGTTTTAAGATTACATCATAATATCTAAGGCTTGCCATTATGCGTACACCTCCTCGATTGTTGCCACAGCAGCTTTGTCAATCACAACTGTGTCATATTTCATAATATCGTATACATTGATTGTATTTGTCAAAGCAGTCTTCACTGTAGGAATATTTTTTGCTGAATTGATAACATTTTCATTCTTCTCATTTAATACTACCAATGCTTTTGCTACTTTTAATTTATCTAAGCTCTCTGCAAACTTCTTTGTCTTGATTTCATCCATTGTAATGGCATCTACCACAATAAATTTGTTCTCCTGCACTCTGGATGTTAAAGCAGACTTTAAAGCTGCTCTCTTTTCTTTTTTGTTCATGCTAAAAGAGTAGTCTCTTGGCTTTGGAGCAAATACCACTCCACCGCCAGTCCACTGTGGAGATCTAGTTGAGCCCTGTCTTGCATGACCTGTTCCCTTTTGTCTCCATGGTTTTCTTCCGCCGCCGCGAACTTCTGAACGTGTCTTAGCGCTCTGTGTTCCCTGACGATTATTTGCAAGTTGGTTTACTACTGCCATGTGTACTAAGTGCTCATTTACATCCACACCAAATACAGCATCGTTTAATTCTATATCGCCAACCTGATTACCTTCCATATTGTAAACAGATACTTTTGACATCTGTGTGTTCCTCCTTTCTCAAGCCTGTTATTTACCGCACTTTACAGTTTCTTTAATAGTAACTAAGGCTTTCTTAGGTCCTGGTACAGCACCTTTTACCAAAATCAAATTGTTCTCGGCATCCACCTTCACGATCTCCAAATTCTGAACCGTCACCTGCTTTGCTCCCATATGTCCTGGCATCTTTTTGCCCTTAAACACTTTACTTGGATCAGAACAAGCACCGTTAGAACCTGCATGACGATGATACTTAGAACCATGAGCCATAGGTCCTCTGGATTGTCCGTGTCTCTTAATAGCACCTTGGAATCCTTTACCTTTGGAAATAGCTGTGGCGTCGATTTTCTCGCCTGCCTCAAACACATCTGCTTTAATTTCATCTTTTACAGAGTATTCCTCTGCATTCTCAAAACGGAACTCTCTTACAAATCTTTTATAAGAAACTCCTGCTTTGTCAAACATACCTTTCACCGGCTTGTTCACTAATTTTTCTCTCTTGTCAACAAAACCTACCTGAATTGCGCTGTATCCATCATTTTCCTGTGTCTTAACCTGTGTTACAACACATGGACCAGCCTGAAGTACAGTAACCGGTACTAAGGCACCGTCTTCTGCGAAGATTTGAGTCATTCCGACTTTTGTTGCTAAAATAGCTTTCTTCATTCCTTTACCTCCTGTTAATCTACAGCGGATTGATATAGACCCATATTCACCAAACAGTGAAGCATCTATATGAAAGAAGCTTGTGTTTTGCTTCCCTCCAACAAACATTTCTTTATTGCTGTTTTGCACTTGAAATATGTTTGCTGCAATCATCCTAGAACAGTCCATATAAGTGGAACACTAATCAAAGAAATGTGTTGCTTCTATATAAAACCCTTCAGGATTACCTCATTGAAAAATGAACCAAGACAATTATTTTGTCTTCATTTTGATATCAATGTAAACACCAGCTGGCATTTCCAATCTGGACAATGCATCCACTGTCTTCTGGGATGGTGTTATGATATCGATAAGTCTCTTATGAGTTCTCTGCTCGAACTGCTCTCTGGAATCTTTGTACTTGTGTACTGCTCTCAGAATAGTAACTACCTCTTTCTTTGTGGGAAGAGGTACTGGTCCGCTTACCTTGGAACCTGTCTTCTTAACAGTTTCGATAATTTTTCCAGCAGACTGATCAATCAACTTGTGATCATATGCCTTCAATGTGATTCTCATTACTTGACTTGCCATAAAAAAAGCCGCCTCCTTTTCGTACTATACATTAGCACAACAAGTGGTGACTGTACACGTTCCCGTGTGTGTCATACATGAATACACAATACATTGCAGACTTTCACACGTCGTTTCCATCATAATGATGGACTATTTTGGTACAGTGACTTGTCGCCAGTTTCCTAACTTGACATTCGCTCCTCACGAAAACCTGCTATACAAAAGCAGCAACCTCGTGCATCAACACTATCAATGTCACAGCAAAAATTAGTATATACTATTGTTTGCTGGATTGCAAGGCTTTTTTTCTTTTTTTATTTTAGTTTTTGTATTTTATTAAATACATTTTAATTTTTAAATAAAAAGATATTATCCCCCGAACACTCACCCAAACATCAAAAGAAGAATCGGAGAAAACTCCGATTCTTCTTCCATGTAGTTGCAATATTCAAAAACTATACAAATTATAATTATTATGACTATTTAACTTTGATTGTAACCTTCTTAGAAGCTTTCTTACCAACCTTTACAGTAACTGTAGCTTTTTTGCCCTTCTTAGCTTTTTTGGTAACTTTTACCTTACCAAATTTGTCTACAGAAACGCCATTTAACTTCTTAGTTACTTTATATGTTACCTTATCAGTTGTGTTGGCAGGTGTAATCTTCTTAATGTTAATCTGACCTGTCTTGCCTCTCTTAATAGACAATGTAGCCTTCTTAACTGTTACTTTCTTAGCCTTAACTGCTTTCTTAACAACCTTAACTGTTACAACCTTCTTTACACTTGCTTTTGCTGTAGATGCAATTGTAACCTTAGCTGTACCTGGCTTCTTAGCTGTAATTGTAACCTTGTTGCCTTTAACCTTAGCTGTTACAACTTTTCCTTTAACAGTAGCTTTGATCTTCTGACTAGCTTTTGCTGGAGAGATAGATGTTGCAATTGTAACCTTCTTACCTTTAACCAATGTGTAAGATGTAGCCTTATCATATCCTGCTGTCTCTTTCACAGTTAATTTAGCTGGAACAACTGGTTTTACAACGCCTGGCTTTGTTGTTGGCTTAACTGTTGGTTTAACAGTAGGTTTAACTGTTGGCTTAACTGTTGGCTTAACTGTTGGCTTTGTTGTTGGATCAGCTTCCATTTTCTTCTCAGAATAAGAGATGTCTGTAATAGTAATTCTAGCTCCATCTGCTCCTACATAGAAACCTAAACCAGTAGGAATTGCTGTTGGATAAGTAATTGTATATGATTCTGTAAGATCATTTTTAAATTTAATGTCAAATTTTAATGTTTTAGTATTGAGCTTGTAAACAGAAAGAACTACTTCGCCAGCACATGCTTCTCTAAATGCAGCCCAATCATCGCCCCAAGAAGTCTCAACTGTAACAGTTGGAACAACTGTAGCGCCATCACCGTAAGTCCAAGAGTATGCATCTGCTCTCATAGTCACACCCTTAACATCGCCTACTTGATTTGTCTCCATTACGAAGTTTGACCAATTATCCTGATCTCTTAAAAATGGCTCATTAATAAATGTTACATTTGTGCTGTAATTATCACGAATCTCTTGAAGTCCAGCGCCCTGTGAATTCCATCCATTTGTACCATCCACAACGATTCCTGTTCCAGGTGTTGGAGCTGTACTTGGAGCTGTTGATGGTGTTACGGCTGCTGTTGCCACACCATATGTATTAGCTCCTCCAGTAATTCCTAAATCTGCAAATGCAGAAATCAAACTACCAAATGCTAATGTTGCAGCCAAGGATACGGCTGTAACCTTTTTTACTACATTTTTTCTCATAGTTTTTTTCTTCCTCCTTGTTATTTATTGCACTACATTCATTGCATTTTATCATTCTAATTCAAAGTGAAGATTTCGTCAATACTTTTTTTGTATAAAAAGAAAAACAAAATCCAACTTGAGAACCCCATCTTGTATCGTCATACTGCCTTTGCCGTCCCCAATCTTCACAATTAAAATATAAAATACTGTATTCATTATACACAGTAAAATTATTTTTGTAAACTTGTTTTCCTATTATTATACTAACGAATTTTTCCAAATATTTTTTTCTTTTTTGTCTAAGATGCCAATTATTATTTTTTATTATTTGACGCATCTCTTCTTATCGTCCTATATTTTAATCTGAATCACTTGTTAAATTCCCCTGCATCATCACTAAGGTTTTAAGATTTATCTTTATTATGAAAACAAATATTATGAAGTTAAGAACACTTTCTCATTCTACTTAATTTTAATATACTTTTAATATACTTCCGCAATTGATATAACTAAAAACTTTTTTCATCTTGACGAAACTCAACAAATACACCATAATAATTATGTTTTAGTATCCATACCATAAATGCTGTTCATTTACAAATCAAATAACCTATATTTTTATTTTCATTTAATAAATGAAAGCAATTTATAT
>CAJTQG010000001.1:85523-139777 GCA_910578605.1 uncultured Lachnospiraceae bacterium
GAATCATCCATTATGCAAGCACCAACTGGATGCACTTTGAGTGCAATTTTAACCGTAAACAATCGGAATTAAAGGATTATCATGCTTATCTAATTGTATTTGTATGTATTGCTTTTGCCTTTCGTATGCTATTGTGCGGAAGCTATCAGGAAGTTGGAGATATGTCAGCTTTTGCTTCTTGGAGCAACACTGTATTTAAGGAGGGCTTCACCAAATTTTATTCAAACCACGGAGCGACTACCTATCCTCCTTTATATATTTTTATTTTGTATATTATAGGAGCCATTAAAAATTTATTTGGCATTGCAGATATGTCAATACAACATATTATCCTGTTAAAACTTCCCTCTATCATTATGGATATAGCAGCTGGAATATTTATTTACAAAATAGCCCGCAGCAAATTTACTCATATAACAGCTATTTTATTGGCATGTTTTTATTGGTTTAACCCTGCTGTCATTATCAACTCCACTATTTGGGGACAGGTAGACGTTTTTTACAGCTTTGCCATCGCTGTTATGTGTTATCTTTTATATAAGAAAAAACTTATACCTGCCTGCATTGCATTTGCAATTTCCTTTCTTTTAAAAAGCCAGACTATTATATTCACTCCCATACTTATCTGTGGTTTTATAGATTTGGTTTTTTTAGACAACTTTTCCTTCAAAAAGCTTCGCAAATATTTGCTGGGAGGTATAGGGGCAGTTGGTATTATCCTTTTAATATATCTTCCCTTTGTACTGGGGGGAAACTCCCACTCCAATTTAGTGGATGCCGTAAAGCAATTTATCAGCTCACTGAATGCCTTTGCCTACGCTTCTGTCAATGCCTTTAACTTTTGGACTATGGTTGGAATGAACATAACCGACCAAAATACTACCTTCCTATTTTTACCTGCAGTAGTATGGGGATACCTATCCATTGTGCTCTTGACAATAGGCGCTGTTCTTATCAGCTGGAAATGCAAAAAAAACACAGCTAAATATTCATATATTGGCGCATACATCATTACTACCTTATTTCTTTTCTCCGTCCGTATGCATGAGCGATATTTATTTCCAGCTTTAATTTTACTGCTGCTGTCCTATATTCTGACACCAAAAAAAGAAATATTAAAAACCTTTGGCTATTTAAGCGCCCTGCAATTTGCTAATGTCGCTTATATTTTATTTATTCGTCCAGGGACACCGCAATACTCTAAAAATATGATTCCAATTTTTCTGTCTGCACTGACCATAGCCGTCTGGTTTTATATGTTATTCACAATTAAGCAATACTTTTGGAATGACACCCCTTTTATTTTAGAAACAGACAGCCAGTATATAAAAGATTTACAAAACTCACAAAACAAAGAGCATACTAAAAAGAAAACAAGCAAACAAAAAAAAGACACAAACAAAAAACACAAAAGAGAAGATACATCCGAAAAAGAGTTTCATTTCTTTACAGGAAGAGAAAATGGCAGCCTTACAAAATGGGATTTCCTTATTATGCTAATCATCACCGTTGTATATGCCTGCTTTGCCTTCCATGATTTAGGCAGTCATAAAATGCCAAACACCGGTTGGGAGGCAACTGACCAGGACTACGAAATTGTGTTGGATTTTGGCAAGAAGGTAGATATAAAAGAACTACATTATTTTGTAGGCGGATACGACAATTGCACCTATGAATTATCTTACACCTCCATGCAGCAGCCAGACAGTGCCTCCTGGACAAGCACCCCCATCATGAATGCAGGAGATGTATATAAGTGGAATCATTATAATTTGAACACTTCCATGCAATACCTTAAACTATCTGCCACATTCTATCCAAGCGAGCTTTTAGAATTAGTATTTATAGACTCTGATGGCAATCAAATTGTTCCTGTTAATTCTTCCGATTATAAAACGTTGTTTGATGAGGCTGATATGTACAAGGAGCAGGTTACCTACCGAGATGAGACTTATTTTGACGAAATCTATCATGCCCGCACCGCATACGAGTATATTACTGACAGAACTACTTATGAGACTACCCACCCTCCTCTCGGAAAAATATTAATCGCATTGGGAATTAAAATATTTGGATTTAATCCTTTTGGATGGCGCTTTATGGGCACACTGTTTGGTGTGTTGATGCTGCCCCTGCTGTATATTTTTGCTAAGAGGATGTTTAAGCGGACATGGATTGGCGCTGTTGTCTGCCTGTTGTTTGCCTTTGATTTTATGCATTTTACTCAGACTCGCATCGCTACCATTGATGTATACATTACCTTCTTTATTATATTGATGTATTATTTTATGTATCGCTATACAAGCATGAGCTTCTACACCAGCAAGCTGACAAAAACCTGGATTCCCCTTGGGCTTTGTGGTATTTCCATGGGACTTGGGGTTGCCAGCAAATGGACAGGTGCCTATGCCGGAGTGGGACTTGCGGTTATTTTCTTCTGGCACCTGTTTAACCGCTATGTGGAATACAATTACGCAAAGGACCATCCGGGACTGACAACCAACGGTGTTGAACATGACTATGTTAAATCCGTGTTTATGCCCCATATGATAAAAACATTATTATTTTGCATTGTGTTTTTTATCTGTATTCCTGGGCTTATTTATGTCCTTTCCTATATTCCCTTTGTCAGCCCTAGCGGAGAAACTAACTTGATTCAAAAAATAATTGAAAATCAGCAATATATGTTTGATTACCACTCTCAGTTAACAGATACTCATGGCTACTCCAGCAAATGGTATGAATGGCCTATGATTGTAAAACCCATTCTCTACTACTCCCGTTCTGTAACGGATACGACAGCAGAGGCCATATCCTCAATGGGAAATCCGCTTGTATGGTGGGTTGGCGCCATTGCACTGCTTTATGTTGCCTATCGTGCCATCAAAAACAGAGAGGGTGTTGCCGGATTTTTGACAATCGGATTTTTATCTCAATATTTACCGTGGGTATTGGTAAGCAGAACTACATTTATTTACCACTACTTTACAAGCGTACCATTTGTCATTTTGGCAATAGGGTATAGCATCTGTCAACTTTACAAGAACAGAGATGAAAAAAAGAAGAAAAGCTTTCAAGTTGCAGTAGGCGTCTATTGTATTTTAGCCCTATTGTTATTCCTCTATTTTTATCCTGTAATTGCCGGACAGCCGGTTGTTATAGATAAAGTGCAACAAATGTATTGTTGGTTCACCAAATGGTATATGCTTGTGCTGGATTAACAAATCAGAACAATGCAAAAAAGGAAATCATTTTATTTTGCCTATGGCATTAAAATGATTTCCTTTTTCTTCCCCTGCTGCCCTTACCTCTTCTGTCTCTCTTATATTCCTTAATTGTATTTTCAATCAATGTGTAGTCCCGCTCAAACAATTCATCGCTAATCTGCCTATTCAATATCTTTTCCGGTACTGTATTTAATATTTTCTGGGCAACAAAAGCTTTGCTTTTTTGAGGGTATCTGGGCATATGATTGATTTCCTGTATATGGGCCAGCTCCGGACGCCAGAGAATACTAATTTTTCGATTCATATCCCTGTGAGGATTCATCTGTGCCTGGCGCATCACATAGAAATCAATCTTCTGGTCTACCAGTTCCACGGAGATAATCCCCCACCACGGCGGCACATGCTCCTTAATATGTTTCCCGTGACGGGAACCTATCACTACATAATTATAGTCAAAATACATGTTGTAATCCTTTACCTGCCTTGCCAATCTAGCATATGTGTCAGCGTCACTTTTAATTTCAATACCTACAATGCATTCTGTAAGTATCATCACAATATCTGCCCTGGATTTCCCCATCTGCTTTTCTTCTATAATGCGCATTTTATCATATAATTCTTCTAAAAATTCAAACAGCGGCTCCCGTATATCTTTGTCGTACAAAATAGCCTTTTTTGTATTTGTTGATTTTTCCATGTTATCCCATCTTCCTCTGTTTCTTCTCTCCTGTTTCTTCTCTCTTGTCTTTTCTTTCCCTCTGCCTACTGTTGTCATTTATTTTCATTAGTTTGCTATGTTAACTATTATCTACTGTTTTTTATTGATAGATTTATGCCTTACATTTTTCCCCAGCAGATACAATTCTCCAAGGACAATAAAAATAAACAGCAAAATTAGAATCATGTAGGCAGCGCCAACTCCCACTGTCTGGGAATTCACTGTTCCTAGCTCCAATCCAAACCATCCGGCCTCAGCTCCGTAATTTATAAAATTATAGGGCGCCATCATACCTTCATCCCATCTCACATGAAATACATTTGCAAGAATCAAAACTGCCGCCACATAACAAAGAGGCACAAATGTTGCATAAACCACATGCCTTGTTGTAGATTGATATTCGTGGTCAAACAGAAAAAAATCCAATATTGCCAGCACTGGGGTGATAAAATGCACGCAAAAGCTGGCAGCTCCATTTCTAAAATAGGAGTGAAAAAATCCCCCCTCCGATGTGGGAGCTAAAATACACAAATAAACCAAAAATGTCAGTGTAATAGAAATTGTAAACAAATATTTTATTATATACAACCTTTGGCTTCTTACCTGCCTCTTTACCTCTTGATTCAAAAACATTTTCACATCTAAAACTAAAAATAATACCAATATAATATCAATCAATATATTGGATATATTCGTAAAATACGTAAAAAACATCCACCCATCATACATTTTTATCATCCCATAGAGAGATGCCATCACTGCTGCAGCCTTAATAAAAAATCCTGCTATCATACCATTTCTCCTTTTTCTGCTTTTCTTCACTGGCCCTCATCACTCCCGAATTTCACCATTTCACCATTTGAAATATCTCTCCCACCACCTGCTTTTATCTCTCACAATCAACTCTGGTTTAAAAAATAAATAGTCTCCTGATACCAACTTGTATTCTATGCCATCTACCATGCCAACATAGCTGTCCGAAAATCTCTCTTTTCCATGACAGTGTGAGTACACTACTTTTTTTACTTGATATTCCTTTGCCATCTGTGTAAATAAGCTTTCCTCCTCCCCAATACTCGTTGGAGGATAATGTAAAAACATAATAAATTTATGATAACCTGCCTCCAAAGCCATCTCAAAGGAAGTTTGGAGCCTGGCAAGCTCTCGGTTTCGTATCTTTTCAAAATGTTCAACCGTATCTTTCCCCTCATAGCAATATCCCTTTGTCCCCACAAGAGCATAATCCTCATATACATAAAAATTATTTTGCAGAAACTGAAGCCTTCCCTCATATATTTCATTTAACTTTGCTGTTTTTTTTACATCCCAAAACATATCATGATTGCCCCTAAGCAATATTTTTCTCCCCGGCAATCTGGCAATAAACTCTAAATCCTCCTTAGATTCCTTCAGATTATGTCCCCAGGAGTGATCTCCCGTAATCACAATGGTATCCTCCTGCCGGATTTTATTTTGCCAGTGCCATTGAATTTTCTGCTCATGATATTTCCACACATCACCAAATCTATCCATGGGCTTATCTACCCCAAAAGATAAATGCAAATCACCGATTGCATATAAAGACATACCCGTTCCTTCCCTTCTCCTTGCAGGCATCAGATTTGTTTGCTTATGTGCATATTCTATCACAATTTGCGCGGCATATGCAAATAAAATGTTCTTGCATCCTTCTTAACATCATGCTATATTTTTACAGATATATATTCCGGCATGCCCCGCTCATTGCTGGCTAATATAACGGAAAGGAGACAAAACTATGCAATTTTATCTTGCCCCCATGGAGGGTATCACCACCTATATTTTCAGAAATGCCTATGCTCATTATTATGGAGAAATAGATAAATATTTTACTCCCTTCCTGTCCAACAAAAAGCTGTGCAGTCGAGAGCGCAATGATATTCTCCCTGAAAACAACAAAAACATTTCCCTTGTACCCCAAATATTATCAAATAACCCAGATACTTTTCTTGCCATCGCCAGGCAAATTGCCGATTACGGATACACTAGCGTCAACTTAAATCTTGGATGTCCTTTTGGCACTGTCACTGCAAAGAAGCGGGGAGCCGGCTTCCTGAGTGTCCCACAGGAATTGGATGCCTTTCTTGATACTATTTTTACAAAATGCCCTCTCCATATATCTGTTAAAACCCGAATTGGCGTCACCTCCACAGACGAATGGGAGGAATTGCTTTCCATATACAAAAAATACCCTATGGAGGAACTGATAATACATCCTAGGCTGCTGGGGGAATATTATAAAGGTTCACCTCACATAGAGGCTTTCTGCCAAGCTGCCAATTGTCTATCGTTTCCTCTTTGCTACAACGGAGATATCACTTCCCAAAAGAGCTATGCACAGCTTCTAGCTCAATTCCCCGACTTAAAGCATGTCATGCTTGGACGGGGCATCATACAAAACCCTGGATTGGCAAAGGAACTGCGCTTAGGCGAATCGAAACAAGATATTCCTACCTTTCGGGCATTTCACAATGAAATCTATGAGAATTATAGGAGGATTATGTCCGGTCAAGCCCCTGTACTCTTTAAAATGAAAGATTTGTGGGCATTCTTTGTTCATTATTTCACCGATGCCCAAAGAGATATTAAAAAAATTCGAAAAGCAAACCATTTTTCCGACTATGAAATTGCTGTGGAGCACCTGCTAAAACAAGCAGAAGGTCAGATTTCTTAACCTGACCTCCTCCTGCTTTTTTATTGATAATGCAGGCAAAGAAACAAGGAAACTCTAGAAAAATTCCGCAAAAATTATAGAGCCAAGCACGGTCATCAATCCAGCTACTGCAATAGAAAGGCTGCTCATTGCTCCCTCAACCTCCCCAAGCTCCATAGCTTTTGCTGTTCCAACTGCATGTGACGCACAGCCAATGCCAATTCCCTTTGCCATAGGATGTGTGATATGAAATAAATCACATACTGTCTGAGCTATTATATTGCCAAGCACCCCCGTAATAATAATCACAGCAACGGTTATATTTACATACCCTCCCAGCTCCTGAGATATGCCCATGCCGATTGCTGTTGTGATTGACTTTGGAAGAAGAGTGACATACTCCTCATGGTTTAGTCGAAACAAAACAGCCAAGGCCAACACACAGAGCAAGCTTGTGAGAACACCAGACAAAATTCCTGCCGCAATGGCCCCAGCGTTTTTCTTTAACAATTCTGTCTGCTCATACAGCGGGATGGCAAGACAGACCGTTGCCGGTGTAAGCAGATAACTTAAATATTTTGCCCCTGCATAATAGCTGTTATAATCCACACGGAATACTACAAGCAATAAGATTGTAAACAAAATGGAAATCAGAAGAGGGTTGCATATAGCCATCTTCCATTTTTTCTTTAAACAAACTCCTGCCAAATAGGCAAGAAAACTTATTGTCACACCAAAATATACAGATTCTTCCATCATTTGCGCCATTATAGTTTCCCTTCCTTCTTACCATTTATTTTCTCTTCCTCATCCTCTAAAGACGGCTTGACAAGGCATTGCGTCACTTTTCCTGAAACTGCCATCACCGCCACAGTGGAGATACATGTAATGACAAAAAACGGAACCCACACAGGCTGCAGAATTCCCCAGGAATCCATCAATCCAACTCCTGCCGGAATAAACATCAGCGGCATGATATCAATCAAAAATTTACCTGTCTCTTTTATCCAAGAAAGCTTAATCAATCCAAAGTACAGTGAAACATACAGCAAAATCATGCCATATATGCTTCCGGGAATAGGAAGGGGAATCCAGTGATTTAATCCCTCCCCAATAAAGGTAATCGCCAATATTATTGTAAATTGTTTTATATATTTCATACCTAATCCTCCATTAACAAATTGAACCAAACCAATTTTATTGGATAATACAAAAGATGTCAATAGTTCCATCTAAAACATAGGATAAACCAAACCATCCATTCTAAAACAAAAAGCCCATAAAGCTTAGAATCTATTTTCCCAAGCTCTACAGGCTGACTTTACTGTTTATCTATCCATTTGTTTCTTTTTCCTGCTTTTTTACAAGTGTTCACCTAAAACTCTCAGACAATCCGCAATATCTATTGGCTTTGCAATATGAGCATTCATACCGCACTCTATACAAACCTGTATATCACCAGAAAAGGCGTCCGCTGTCATGGCGATAATCGGCAAATCCTTGTCTTTTCTATCTAATTTCCTAATTGCTTTTGTCGCATCATATCCGTCCATTATCGGCATTCGAATATCCATCAGTATAGCATTATAATATCCAATCTGTGACTCATTAAACTTATTCACACAAATCTGGCCATTCTCCGCACGTTCAATCTTCAAGCCTACCTCTGTGAGAATCTCATATGCCACCTCATAGTTAATATCAATATCTTCCGCCAGCAAAATTCTTTTTCCATGAAAATCCACTTGCTCACTGCCCTTGCCCTTTTTCTCCTCTGGCTGAAAACCTTCCACATACTGACTTAAGCGTGTGTATAAGGTTGACTTGAACAGCGGCTTAGAAATAAAGCCCTCTATTTTCACGGAACGTGCTTCCTCCTCAATGTCACTCCAATCATAGGCAGAAATCAAGAACGACGGAATATAATGTCCCATTTTATTTCGTATCTCCTGTATAGTCTGAACACCATTAAAGCCCGGCATTCTCCAGTCTACCAACACAAAATGATAATCCATGCCTATCTTGTGGTGCTCTTCTATCATATGCACCCCTTCCCTGCCGTCAGTTGTCCATTCAGCGTTAACCCCAAGCTCCTCCAAAATACTTACTGCACTTAAACATAACTCCTCATTATCATCAATCACAAGAATATTCCAATCAGGCAGCTCCATAACCTGTTCCTCCACATCTGCCTTCTTCAAATCTAAAATAACATGGAAGGAGCTTCCTTTGTCAAGCTCACTCTCAATTTCTATCGTGCCGCCCATCATCTCCACTATACTCTTTGTGATTGCCATACCAAGACCAGTTCCCACTATATGGCGCACCTGATCCGTCTCTTCCCTAGAAAAACTCTCAAAAATCTTTTTCTGAAACTCCTCTGACATTCCAATTCCAGTATCCACTACACGAAAATGGGTTCTCACATAATCCTCCCCAAGCAGTGATGTTTCCTGAAACAAATATACGTCAATCCTTCCGCCCTCCGGTGTAAATTTAACGGCATTGGAGAGAAGATTTAAAAGCACTTGGTTGATTCTTACATTGTCACAAAGTATATTCTCCGAGATAATATTTTTAATAAAAATATCAAAAAATTGATTGTTCTTTTTTACCTGAGGCTGCATTATGCTCACAATATCGTCCATAGCGTCCTTTATAGACATTGGCTGCATATTTAAAATCATTTTGCCGCTCTCAATTTTGGACATATCCAACACATCATTAATCAAGCCAAGCAAATGCTTGCTAGACAGTTTTACTTTGTGAAGACAATCCTCTATGCGAACCCCATCCTGGATATTTTTCAAGGCAATCTCCGTCATTCCTATAATGGCATTCATCGGAGTCCGGATATCATGGCTCATACTAGACAAAAATTCACTCTTGGCCTGGTTGGCCTCTATAGCTTCTTTTCTTGCTAAATTCAATTCCCTCATCTGTTTCTGTGACAGTCTATAATATAATATGAGCACAATGGACATTAAAAACAACACGGCAAACATCACGCTGAAAATAACGACAATACGAGTCCTCTCCAGATTTGCCATCTCATCGCTCATAAGCTTCTCCGGCATAATGGTAATCAAATACCAATCCAAATCATCTGAGAGCTTAGAGCAGTACACAACGCTTTTTTCTCCCTTTCGCAAAAATACAGCGGAGTAATCCTCCTCGTTTTCTAGGGCTCTCCTTAACTCTTCTGCGTAATCCTCTGGTGTTCTTCCATCTAACTCTTCATATTCATGCTTAATACGTTCAAAATAATTTTCTCGAAATGCATCTCCATTTCGTATTACAAATTCACCTTCTTTGTTAACAACATGAGAATACATTCTATCCTCTGTCTCATACAAAAACAAAAGCTGATTTAAATTTTCCATAGGCAGGGACGCTATAATAGCCGCGCTTTTCTTTCCGTTCTTCATCTCATATTCCGCCTGCTTTCCAAAGACAAGCATCGTCTCCCCATTCTTGCCGGTGCCTCGGCTCATAATATTTCCGGAATCGTCAATTGTCATATTGTGCTCTAATCCACTAATCTCTTCCCCAAAAATAGTTTCCAGATCGCCATCCTCAGAGTACAAACCTAAATAAGAAAAATTTCTAACCTGTGCGCTGATTTTTAACTCCTGCACTATTTTATCTCTATTCTCATTGGAATCAAAAGGCGTACGTTTAATCACACCATCTACCTGTGATAACCATAGCTGAACAATGGAATCAAACTTTTGTTTTTCCTGATTATTTACTTCTAACATATAAATATTACTGATTCTAAAAATGGTATCCTGTGTTTTGGCAGACATATACATAATCAGAAAATAAAATAACACTACGCAGCAAATACTTACACTGATGCAGCTTCTACTAAAAAATTTTCTAATTGCCTTTTTATCCATTTTTCCCTCTCCACCTTTCATTTCTCTTGTATCTATGACTATATTTTGTCATTATTCTTCTTTTTATCAACATGTGAATGCTTATTATTATATATATTATATTCTCAATGAAATTCCCATTGATTTTTAATAGTAACATATTTCTTCAAAAATCACAACTACTTTAAGCGAAAAGCACATATTCTATATTCGTTTTATATAAAAAACAGCATACAAATAATAAAACTTTTGTTATAATCTAGTATAGATGATTGAGGAATCATCATTATAATTCACCGACACATAAGAATTGGCAGTCAGCTGCGACAATTTTTTAGTAGAAAGCTGCTGAATTTGCCCACGTAAATCCAACAGCTATGAATCTTAACACATTAACACATAAGAAAGGAGTGTTACTATGGCAAAATGGCTAGACAATGCAATTTTTTACGAAATTTATCCTCAATCCTTCAAGGATACTAATGATGATGGTATCGGAGATTTTAAAGGAATTATTGAAAAACTAGACTACATAAAAGAATTGGGCTGCAATTCCATATGGATGAACCCCTGCTTTGAATCCCCCTTCGGAGATGCCGGCTATGATGTATCTGATTATTACAAGGCAGCCCCCCGATACGGGACCAACGAAGATTTAAAGCAATTATTTGATGAGATTCACAAGCGAGATATGCATATTTTGCTTGACCTTGTTCCAGGGCACACCTCTGTGGAGCACAGGTGGTTTAAAGAATCCATAAAGGCAGAAAAAAATGAATTTTCAGACCGCTATGTGTGGACAGACAATATATGGGAGGAGCCTTCAGGGATGGGCTGCCTAAGGGGAATCTCTGACCGAAACGGCTGTGTAGGGGTGAATTTCTTTTCCCATCAGCCTGCCCTCAATTACGGTTTCTACAAGCCTAATCGCCCCTGGCAGCAATCTGCCGACGAACCTGGCCCGAGAGCAACTTTGGAGGAGCTAAAAAATATTATGCGTTTTTGGCTAAATATGGGCTGCGATGGATTTCGGGTAGATATGGCAGGCTCTTTGGTAAAGCATGATGAGGAGGGAAAAGGCACAATAAAGCTGTGGCAGGAGATACGCTTGTTTTTAGATACAGAATTTCCCCAGGCCGCCATGGTGTCCGAGTGGGGCGAGCCTGACAAATCTCTTCTCGGCGGCTTCCATATGGACTTTCTGCTTCATTTTGGCCCCTCCCATTACAATGATCTGTTTCGCTGCGAAAATCCTTATTTCTCCGGCAAGGGTAATGGAGATATAGGAAAATTTGTGAAAAAATACAAGGAAAATTATGAAAAAACTACACGCAAAGGTCTGATTTGTATTCCATCCGGCAACCATGATATGGAACGTCTTGCCAAGTATCTTCATGGGGACGAACTAAAAATAGCCTTTGCCTTCCTCCTCACTATGCCTGGAGCCCCATTTATCTATTATGGCGACGAAATCGGCATGCGCTATGTAGAAAATCTCACCTCTGTGGAGGGAGGATATGATAGAACCGGCTCCCGCTCTCCAATGCAGTGGGATAACACTAAAAATGCAGGCTTTAGCAAGGCTTGCAAAGAAAAACTTTATATTCCTTTAGACGACGGCGCTGACCGCCCCACCGCGGAAGACCAAATGCAAGATGAGAACTCTTTGTTCCACGAAATCAAGAGATTGATTGCCGTCAGACAAGCTCACCCAGTGCTGCAGAGCAACGGCGAGATTGATTTTATTTATGCAGAAAGCAATACTTACCCTCTTGCCTACCTGCGCAGCTCTCGGGATGAAAAAATACTTATTCTGCTAAACCCCTCTTGCAGCGATGCAGATTTTAAGTGTACCTATTCTTTATCGGACAAGCTCTATAGCTTTGGGGGCGAGGTTACTGCCTGTGATGGCATTATTACTGTCCCTGCTGGTTCCTTTGGATTTTATAAGGTTTGATTTTATAAATATACATAAATACTTTACATTTAAATATGCTTTGTTAAATAGGAAGATGTGTCTTTACCAGCTTTTCCACCTTTTGTATCTCATAGGGAATCCGAAGCTTGTAGGGACACATCTTTAAGCATGTCATTTGGGTACAGTTTCGGCAATATTGGGCGCTCTCCTCAATATCCATCCCAAGCTTTTTCAAGGCCCAAAAATCCTTCCCCATATAATAATACTGGTACTGTCTAAAGATAGTATGAATCTCTGTCCCAAATGGACAGCGGCATCTCTGGCATCTATCACAGGGAATGGGCTCATACTCTTGCTCCAACACAGACAGCACCTCCTCAAAGGATGGCAGTCTGCTGGGTTTATGATTCACCTTCCCTCCCATAGCCTCCTCCGTCTGCTCTACAGTTCCTAAGCCTATAAGAGCGCTGGACACCGGATAGGAAAGTACCCCCTCTATCAAGACAGGAATGGAAAAAAAAGCCGGAAGAATCCCTGCGGCATATACCTTGTTGACAAGAAATCCTTTATCCCGAAAAAGGGGCTCCTTCCCCATTCGCTCCAACATCCCCCTCTCCAAAATATTGCCGCTTCCCTGCAGAACATCTACTCTGTTGTCCTTTGCCCCTCGAAGCAGTATATCATAGTAATGGGATGCAATTCCCACAAACCCTATTTTCCCCTCCTCTTTCAACTCAACAAGAGCGTCCAGCGCTCCCCCCTTTCCAAATACCTCTTCTTGGTGCTGACTATCCACCTGATGAACAAAATACACATCAGGATAGGTATCCAAATTTTCACAGGAGGTCAACACCGCCCTGTACATTTCATTGCCGTCATAAAACCGTGCTTTATCTGATATCACAATTTTTTCTCTTCCTACCTGCCCTGCAAACCGCCCAAGCTTTATCTCCGCATCACCATATTCCGGCACAATTGCCGTGTCATATAGATTACACCCAAGCATAAAAGCGTGCTCCATCACCTTAAGAGCAGCTTTTTCATCTAAATTAAAATAATCCGGCAGCACCGGCACACTGCCCTGTAAAATGGGAATTGTCCCAAAACCAATCTCCGACACTGTCAAGCCGGTAGTGCCCAATGAACGATATTTCATATAACCTTTTCCTCCTAGCTTCCGTCATAATCATACGCACAGCGAAAACCCCATTGGGCGCCAGACAGCTCTCACTCATCCATCCAAACTCCACCGGGAAGCTGCAGGGGAGGAAGGCTGCTGCAAAATGCAAACGCCTCTTTTCCAATTCTCTTTAAGGTGGTTGGAAGCTTTATACTTTTCAGGCTGTGACAGCGATAAAAGGTTCTCTCAGGAATTTCCTCCACCCCTTCCGGCACAATAATTTCCAAAAGAGAAGTGCAATTTTCAAATGCCCTTGCCTCTATTTTACATAAATTTGCTGACAATTCCACACGCTCCAGCCTGCCGCAGCCGGAAAATGCCATCTCACCAACTGTCTTGACACCTTGGGCGCTGCGAACCTCTTTCAGCCATTTACATCCCGCAAAGGCACGCTTGCCAATACTTTTTACCGACTCTGAAAAAATAATGTGAGTCAATAAATTTGAGTTCTCAAATGCACTGTTCCCAATAGCATGTATGCCGTAAGCCAAACGAAGCCTTGCAATATTTCCTGTACACTCCAAAAGCACCCCTGCCTGATTTGTCTTAAAACAATTCAAACTGTCAAGAGCTGCCTGCTTTGCTATGGGGGGCAATTCTCTCTCCCTATCCTGCAAACCTGCAAATTCCACATTTGTTCCGTCGGGCAATATCATTTGTTTCAAAAAGATACAATTCCGAAAAGCATATTCCTCCACCTTCACATGGGAGGACAAAAACCGAATGCTCTCGATAGCCAAACCATTTGCAAATGCCCAACCGCACACAAGGCGGACATCCTGTGGCACTACCACATTTCCCACACATCCGGAAGCATCTAAAAGCATGTGATTGATAATCACCATAGGAGATTTCCTCTGCTGCCTCTCCATCCACGCTGTTGAATGAAAAGCCCTAGAACCGATAAATTCCACACTGGGAGGAATCTCCACCTCCTCAAGCATCGTTACATTCCGAAATACCTCCGATTCGATTCTGCGAATACCATTGGGGATTTTCACCACATGCCCCGCCCCCTGGTACCCGAAAAGCACAGCTCCATCCACATCAAAGCAGCTAAGGGCACTGCAGAATATCAGCCTTATCTGCTCCGGTATCTGGGGAGCAAAAATATCATTATAACAACATAGCTGGAAACTCTCATCACCCCATATTACCTTTCTGACGGCTGTGCAACCGGAAAGGGCATATTCTCTCCATTCCAAAACCTTCCCCTCTCTTTTCCCCTGGATACAGATTTCCTCTAAATTCCCACAATCCTTTAAGGCATAGGAATCCAATCTCACCTGTACCCCAAACACTGCCCGATTCAGGCTGTCACAGCCCTCAAAGGCGTAGGAGCCCAACTGACTAAGTTGACTGAAATCAAACTCCTTTAGGCTCACGCAGCCGCAAAAACTTTTCTCCCCCACAGTCTGTACATGATTGCAAATACAAGTCTCAAGCATCCTGCAGCCCTGAAACACCCCTGACTCTAATGTTTGAATCTTTGTAAGCTTTGCTTTTTGAAGAGCCGTACAAAAAGCAAAAGCACAATCTCCCACCTGCAGTGCATCTGTATCCACTGTTTTTAGTGAAATACATTTCTCAAATGCACATTTCTCTATTACTTGAATGCCCTGTAACTCTATTTCCACAAGGCTGCTGCAGCCAAAAAATGCTCCCTCCCCTATATACTGCAGTCCCTTTGGCAGCATAATTTTCCTAATATTTTGATTTCCTGCAAATGCATAGCTGGCAATGCCTCTCACTCCTTTTGGCAATTTCACAACACCTTCGCACTTTTCACCGGATACTACCATATCCCCTGCCACACAAAGCCTATCCTCTCTCTCCCGCAAAAAGCAAGTATCCTCCAGAGCGCGGTCTTCTATGCCCACTCCCCTTGGCACCACACATCCCTCAAGCCGACAGCAGCCGGCTAAGCTTTCCTTTCCCAAATGCTTTATATCTTCTAGTTGTATTTTCTCAAGCTTACTACAATGATAAAAAGCCCGTTCTCCCAAGGAATGCCATGAGGGAGCCTGCCCCTGTAATACTGCCACTGTTTGCAGCTCATGACACCCTGAAAACACCTCCGCCTCCAAATCTCTAATATGAGAAGGCAGCCATACTTTTTTCAGGCAGCTGCAGCCTTTGAATGCTCCCTGCCCAATCCACTTTACGCTGTCCGCAAAATATACTTCTGTTATCTTTTTGTTTCCATAAAAAGCGCCTCCAGCTACTATTTTCACTGAAGATGAGAGCTGTACCTCTCCCTCCAGACTGCGCCCATCCCAAAAGATACCATCCGTTAATACCTGCTGATTCTCCACCCAGCCCTTTAGAAAAGGAGTTCCCTCCAGGGGATGTCTTCCCACTGACACAATAGAAGAAGGCAAAATCACCCTCTCCAGCGCCTTACAGCCATAAGCAAGCTTGCTGGGAATGTGCCTCACTCCCTCCTCCAGTACAAGCAGCTTCAGCCTTTCGCAACCGCCAAATACATCCGAACCATAGTCGGTGCCTCTTCCTGCCATCCATGCTGTTCCTATGCCACTCTTGGCAAAAGCAAGATTTTTCACATATTTAAGCTGGGCCCCAAGCTTTACCTCCTTTAATCCACTGCAACGGTAAAATGCCAGCTGACCCACAGACACAAGACTTGTTGGAAACTCTACTTTTTGAAGGGCAGTGCAGCCATAGAATGCACTATCTCCTATCTCCACAAAGCCTGAAGGGAAACTCAGCTCCCGCAAGGCCCTGCAATGGCGAAATGTCCTCTCCTCTATTGCGGTAACTGTACATGGCAGATGAACACGAATTAACTTAACACAATTTTCAAAAGCCCCTGCTCCTATTCTGATTAGACCTTTGGGAAATGAAATATTCTGCAAAAGCACACAATCCCGAAAGGCGCCTTGTCCAATCTCCTGAATACTTTCCGGCAGTATCACTCTGTCTACCGCTTCATTTCCCGAAAATGCCTCCCCTGCAATGACAGTAATTCCCTCCGGTATTACAACTCTAGACTCCTCCCCTAAATATTGTAAAAGGATTGTCCCGCTAATCCGAAAATTTCCCATAATCTGTTTTTGAATTACATGCACAACATGAGGCACATGATCTCCCTCCAGATTTGCAATTCCAGAGAAAGAATATTCTTTCCCATCCTTTGTTTTAATATGCTTTAAGGAGGTACAGTTTTTAAAGGCATCCTCACAAATATTTGGCTCCTCCCCCTCAAAGCTTATCTCTTCCAAATTAATGCAGTTGCAAAAAGCCCTGCTGCCAATCTCCCTTACAGACTTAGGAAGCTTAACAGACAAAATTCCCCGCTTGTCAAAAAAACAGCCTGTTCCCAGACTTTCTATCCCCTCAGGAATCTCTACATGTTTTAAATTGATTAAATAACGAATGAGACATCTGCCCTCCAGTTCTATCATACGCAAGGCATCCCCTGCAATCACACGAACAAGAGAGGGCACCTGTATTTCACCTGCCAACACATCTACCATATTGGGAATATGCCAGCTCTCTCCCCCTGCAAAAGTAATTTCCCCAAGTCTGCCGCAGCCAGTAAAAACTTCACATATACAGTTCTCCTCCAATTCCGGTGAAATTTCCAAGCTTTCTAAGCACACATCATTGACAAAAACCTGCCTGCCCAACTTTCTAACACCAGGCATACAAACCTGTGTTAAGCTGTCACAATAGAGAAATACACAATCCCCCAGTGACTCCACCGAAGGCGGAAGAACAATCCTTTTCAGGCTGTGGCAGCGATGAAATCCATAAGCGCCAATGTAACATACTCCCTGGGGAATCTCCGCCTCCTCAAGCATGCGGCATCCCTTAAATGCGCCGTCCATAATACGCTTAAGCCCCGTGGGCAGCACTACCCTTTTCAGGGAAACACATGCCTTGAACGCTCCCTCACCGATGGTATGTACCTGATTAGGTACAATCACTTCCTCCTCACGGCCGGTGTAGGCAACTAATATTCCATCTTTTATATGAAAAAAATCCTTCATCGTATATTCCTTTCCACCCCTGCTAAATAAGTAATTGTAAAGCAATGAAGCAATGGTCAACAGCATTACATGAAATCATTTTCGTCAAATATCATTTTGATAACCTGCTGCAGCTGTGTCATACTTCCGCTCCTATGCAGGCTCTCTTTATATTTCTTTGTCCCCTTTTTCTTTTTCATCATATAAGATGCCAATTTTTTCATGTAAACTAAAGTATAAGTCTCATCATAATACTGTAAAGTTAGTTTCATCTGCTCTGTCAAAATCTGAAGGGCTGTCTTTTTACACTCTTTTCCTGTAAGCTCACTGAAAATAAAAGGATTTGCCAACCCATATCTGGCAATCATTACCCCGTCAGCTCCTGTGCGCTCCATCATCCTCTTTGCATCCTCCGCCGAAAAGATTCCCCCATTGGCAATCACTGGTATGGACACCGCCGCCTTTGCATGGGCAATCTCCTCCATGTGCGGCTTTCCGTCATACATCATGCTCCTGCTTCTGCCATGTACCGTTATCATATCTGCCCCCGCCGCCTCACACATGCGGGCAAATTCTGCCGCAAACATATTCTCCTCCTCAATCCCAGTGCGGAATTTTACTGTTATCAACTTGCCGCTCTTCTTACAGCTTCGAATAACTGCCTCCGCCCTTTTTAAATCAAGCATCAGCCCGCTTCCCTCCCCACTCTTAAACACATTGGGAACCGGACAGCCCATATTAATATCAATAATGTCAAAACATTTCAAGAGCTCACTCTCTGCCATCTGTCCCATCACTGCGGGATTTCCTCCTAGAAGCTGGACTGCTTTTATCTTCTCCTCCTCCGACGTAATTAAAAGACGCTTTGTAGCCCTATCATCATATTTCAAGGCATTGGCACTGACCATCTCCGTAAAACACAAACCTGCCCCCTGCTCATATGCTAGCATTCGAAAAGGAAAACAAGTGTATCCTGCAAGAGGGGCCATCAACACATTAGAAGGCAGCAGCAGATTTCCAAGACGAATTTTTTTAATTTCCATATAGAATCCTCATTTCTGTCCTGCTATTTCACTTTGCCCAATCTTTATTCCTATTCTGCTTTCTCACTCTGCCTCACTCCTTATATCTGCACTTTTCTTTCACTCTGGCCCACTCCTTTTTGTATAACCAATTCGTCCGATTCCGTAAAATTTATAAAAGAATATTTTTTATTCCCTGGCAGATTCTCCCTGCCACCACAGGATTGTTCATAGTGTACAGATGAATACCCTGCACATTATTTGTCAGCAGTTCAATAATTTGACTTAATGCATAGGACATTCCCGCATCAAAGAGGGCTTCCTTCTTTCCTTCAAACTTATGAATAATCTTTTGAAAACGTGTGGGAAAGGACGCGCCGCACATAGTCACCATCCTTTTGATTTGCGCGGCATTGATTACCGGCATAATACCCGGAATAACAGGAACATCAATTCCCGCAATACGGCAATCCTCCTCAAAGCGATAAAAACATTCATTGTCAAAAAACAGTTGGGACAGCAGCACCTGTGCCCCCGCATCTACTTTTCTTTTTAGATTTTTCATCTCACTTACCCGATTTTCCGATTCCGGATGGCACTCAGGGTAGCAGGCTCCCGCAATACAAAAGTCGGCTGTCTCCTTTAAATAGCCAACTAAGTCCGAAGCGTGAGAAAAATCGGATTTCTCCGGAATATTAGGATTTCTGTCCCCTCTAAGAGCCAATATATTTTCAATGCCCTCCCCCTTCAGAAGCTTAGAAAATTCATCAATCTCTCCTCTGTCATAGCTTAGACAAGTTAAATGTACAACCGGCTCCACCTTGTAGTCATATTTGATTTTTTTTGCAAGCTCAATGGTACGGTTGCAGTTAGAACTCCCCCCTGCCCCGAAGGTAACGCTGATAAAATCAGGCTTTTGCTCACACAAAATTTCTAATGTGGCATCAATATTTTTTAATTCACTGTCCTTCTTTGGCGGAAAAATCTCAAAGGATAAGACGGTTTTGTTTTTTTCGTATAAATCTGCAATTTTCATTTCTACATTATTTCCTTTCTTCTTGTCATTATAGCTTATTTATATATTATAGCTTATTTGTCATAAGAAATCTTTCTCTTAAAATCCTGTATCAATCTTTATTTCACTTCCCTCTTTTGTCTTTTTTACTTGAATCTGCTGTGGGATGCTCTCCATCAGCTCTTCCCGATGACTGATAATCCCAACTAGCTTATTGGCCTTAGACAGATGAATCAAAATATCCAATGCATTTTCTATAGATTTTTTGTCCAATGTTCCAAAACCCTCATCTACAAACAGGGCATCCATCTGCACGCCCCCAAGATTGGAGGACACGGTATCCGACAAGCCAAGAGCCAGACTTAAGGATGCCTTAAAGCTCTCCCCCCCTGATAGATTTCCTACTGGTCTTCTGTGTCCGGTAAAATTATCCTGTACCTGAAGATTTAATATATTTTTGCTTTTTTTATCTTGAGAATCATCCATTCTAAATAGCTCATACTGCCCATCACTCATTGGCAGCAGCCGCTTGTTTGCCGCGGCAATTATTTTGTCAAAGCCGGCGGCCTGTATATATTGTTCCAGTGTGATTTTCGCCTTGTTTTTAATGTCCCCTATCACCAAGCGATACAGTCTGTCACAAAGAGTATATTCCTTTTTATATGTTTCTACATTTTCCCTCTGTGCAGAAATCTTGTTTCTCTTTTCTTGATTGTTCTGTATCCTATGTTCTCTCTGGTTATTGTTCTCCCTCAGCTGTTCTACCAGTATGCTTTGTTCTTTCAACTCCTCTCGTAATCGATTTTCATCTGACTTTACCTTGCCCTTAGCATCTTCCCTGGCCTGCTCAAGCTGCTGTGCATTTATCTGAACGTCCTGTTTGTATTTCAGAACCTTCTTCTCCTGAGCCCCAATTGCTTCCTCCTTCGCAAGAAATTGCAAAAATTCCTCTCTGGATGCAAATTCCTTTTCAGTCAATATCTGCTGAAAGCTTATTCTCATCTGTTCTGCTCTGTTCTTCTGTGTCTCCAGCGCCTCCTGCAGTGTGCTGACGGCGGCATCCGCCCTTGCCCTCTCCCTCTGAATGTTTTCCTCCTTCTCCTGGGCCTTTTCTATCGCCCGAATAATCTTCTCCGACTCCCTTCTGGCTTTCTCCAATTCCCTTCTGGCCGTGTCACAATCTGGAAACTCAAGTACCGCAAATGCCTTCAGTGCTGTTTTCTTTTCCGTAAGGCTTGTCCGATTATTCTCTTTCTTGACATCATGCTTACCCTTCCTTTCCAAAAGGGCCTCCGTCTCCCTGCCCCTTGCCTGCTCCACATCCTCCATGGCCTTGTCATAAGCAATGCAGTCCTGCTGGAGACTTTTTTGCTCCTTTTTATTTTCCCTCACAATTTTTTTCAAATTTTCCAGCTCCAAATGAATCAACTCTGTCACTTTATCCATGGAAAAATCTTTTTCCAAATAATCTTTATCAAAAGCTTGCAAAAAAGACGCAGAAACCCACTCCCCTTCTCTAACCCTTTCTATTTTGTTTTTTATTTGTCTGTCTTTTTCCTCCAAAGACAATTTTGCTCTTTCCGCCTCCACAAGTCTGTCTTCCTTTACCTGTTTTGCATGCTCCTCCTGTTTGCGCCATTTTTTATAGTCCTCCTCCGATGCCGTCTCCCCAGGAAGCATTGCAAGCTTTGGATGATGAAGAGAGCCACAGACAGGACACATACTGCCCTCCTCCAATCCCTGTGCCAGGATTCCCGCCCGACAACTGTCCAATATATTTTCACATCTCCTGCGCCCCTCCATTGCCTCGTTATATTGGCACAGTGCACGTTCAAAATCAGCCTGCTTCTCAGCCAACTCCCTCATTGCTTGTTTATATTCTGCCGCCGTATGCTCTGCTATATCCCTCAGCTCCCATTGAAAAGCAGCCAGCTCCTTTCCTTGATTTTGTGCCCTTATCCCCTCAGCCTTACAATTTTGAAGCTCCTTGATTCTTTCGTCCAATCCCTTGATTTTTTCCTTTAATGCCCTCTCCTCCCCATCTAGAATTGCTTCTTCTTCCAACAGCGCCCGCTCTTGCTTTTCTAGCACCTGAATATCCAAAATCAATCCATCTCGTTCTTTATATTTTTCAATATCCTCCTGAAGCTTTTGCACCTTTTGCTGATACCACTCCCCCTTAGGTTTCTCTTCCATTGCTTTTTCCAAGCTCTCCTGTGCTATTGCAAGATTCCTTGCCGCCTCTGCTGCCTCCTCTTTTTTCTGTATCATTTTCCCCCTGGTTTCTTCTATCTCCCTCTCTTCCTTCTGCAGCAAATCATAGGCAGGCTTTACATAGTGCAGGGCTTGCCTTTGGCGCCTAGTAAGCTGCTCCAACTCCTCTATCTCCTCCCGTCTCTCCTCCAGTTCTTCTCTCTCCCTTTGAAATTTTTCCAATCGGCTTAAAAATTCATTATTGATTTGAGCATTGTGAAGTTCTTTTCTCTTCTCCTCCAATTTTTTGTTTTCCCTCTGATAGATTTTCTGCTTTTCCCTTCCCTCCTCCTCATCCTTTGAGATAATCTGAGTCAAAAGCTTCAGCATATCTTCTATATTCCATGTACTGTTGCTCCCCTTTGCCTCCTTCTGCAATAGCAGCAAATTTTGTTCTAATTCCTTATCCTCCGGCGGCTTTACATCACCAAAATATTGAATCATACTGTCCTGAGCATTCTTCCACTTCCCATGGCTGTTATCTTTTTTATCCTTTAGCTTATATACTATATTTTGATAGCCGGATGTCATAAATATGGTTCTGAGAATTTTCGTTCTGTCCTCCGTTGATGCATTGAGAAGCTCCCAAAATTCCCCCTGGGCAATCATGGCAATTTGTTTAAACTGCCTAAAATCTATTTGCAAAAGCTCTCTCACCCTATTGTTGACCACTGCGGTTCCTTCTTGGGGCAGCTCCCCCTGGCAATAAAATACTGCCCTCTCCTTCTGGGTAATCACCCCCTCCCCCCGGTGCTTCGGCCTGTTAAAGGAAGGTTGGCGATACACATGATAGTATTTCCCCTGGTGGGAAAAATAAAAATCTACAAAGCTTTCCTCTGATGATTTTGCGTATTCGCTGCGCAGATTTTTTGTATCCCGATATGCACCGCTTGTCTCACCGTACAGAGCAAAACATATGGCATCAAAAATAGTAGTTTTTCCGGCTCCTGTATCCCCGCAAATTAAAAAAAGACCTTTATTTTCAAATTGTTCAAATTCTATTTCCGGCATTTTGTCCCCATATGGTCCAAATGCACTTATAACCAACTTAATCGGCTTCATCTGCCACACCTGCCTCCCCCGCCAAATCTATCATAATCTGTAATTCTTCCGAACTTATTTCACATCCATACATCATCTCATAAAAATCAGAAATCAACTGAGGAAATGACTTTTCCTTTACCGCCTTAGTGATATCCTTCTGCTCCCCTTCCCTTGTATGGGCATTATCATAACTGATTTTCATTGTATTGGGATAATATTGCTGAAAAATACCCATTACATCGGGAATCGGCTCCTCATCTGTCAATGTCACATAAACATAATCCTCTGGTGACTTAATATTGTTCCTATCTAAAAGCTGCTTAAGCTTCCCCTTTAAATGCCTCATCTCCCGACGAGGTTTAAGCTTTAAAAGCTCAACTGTTACATCTCCCTTTTTTCCAAATGTGACAACAGGAAAAGATTTTTCATTGTTCACCTCGCTTAGAGAATATTTCAAAAGAGAACCAGAATACCTGACTGTCTCCCTTCCGATTTTCTGCGGACAATGAATATGCCCCAACGCCACATAGTCAAAATAATCAAAACAGTCAACGCCTATTTTTTCCACTGCACCCACATTCACTACCCCTGCTCCCTCCGAACCTGCCAGCAAGGGCTCTTGGCTTTTGCCTGCCACAAATTGATGGGCTACTATAATATTTCTCTCAGAGGTGTCAATCTTAGATTGTGCCAAAACTGTTCTGACTGCATCTTCATAGGAGGCAATCCCCACATCCGGATAAAAATGGACAACCTGGGATGCTTTTATAAAGGGAAGCAGATAAACATTGATTTTTCCCAACCCATCTTGACATACTTTTTTATAGAGACTGCCATTGTATTTCGCACAAATGTGTATTTTATTGTTCTCAAATAAACTGCTGCCAAAATTTAATCTCTCATGAGAATCGTGGTTGCCGCTAATCATAAAGGTTTCTGTACCCAGAGCTGACAGACGGCACAAAAAATAATCCAAAAGCTTGACCGACTCCTCACTGGGAATCGCCTTATCATAAACATCACCAGCGATTAAAACCATATCTATCTGCTCATTGGAAATCATCTCTAAAATTTGTTCTAACATATATTTCTGGTCTGCAATCATTGAAAAATCACACACCGATTTTCCTATATGAAGATCACCTAAATGTAATAATTTCATTTTTATACCCATGCATATCACAAGACTGCTTGTGATACTGCCCCAATCAATAGGTTGAAAGAACAGGCAGCCTACATTATATCCTTTCTTTATCATATATTTCCTTCAACCTTAATCTCCATACCAAAGCGTATGAGACGGGGTGAGATGAAATCCGCAAAGGCGGGTTCTTCTCTGCCATTAAGGCTTATTTGTGATACTCCCGCACAAATAGTCATGTAAAAATAAACTATCCAGCATATTTTCACACTACCCCTATAATGTATCATGTATCACATACCTGCTTCATAAAAACTGTTTTTTATGTCTACATGTCTCTGAATAGTTACATTTTACCACAGTTCTCCCACCTCATAAAGTGAAAATTAAAAGCCCCGGGAATACCCTTTTGTATTCCCGAAGCTTTTATGGGCTCATGTTATATGTACTACATGATTATAAATATCAGCAGATTCATTTCCTTTTTCCATTTTTCATATTTCTTTTATATTACAATTCCATGCATCATAATATTATTTGTTTTAAGAAGATATCTTGCGGAACCCTCCGAATTCTATCGACCTGTCGCCGCTGAACAAGGCGGCCACTCCTCCTGTGCTCACAATGGCATTCACCTTTACCGCATAAAAGACAGCTTCATACTTTCTTTCATGGTTATCAGGATTAGTCAATGTGCTTGTCACTTCTTTGATAATCTCCTTATTTTCTTTTTGAATCATCTCATTTACTTCACTGTCAGACACTCCCTGCTTAAAAGCAAACTTTAAATATCCCTCATAATTTTTTACGTCTGTCAGCTTTTCAGCAATCTGCTTATTTTTCTGATAACTAGCCTTCAAGTCTAAGCTCTCGTTAAATTCCTTTGTTGTGGTTTTTGTTTTGCTGCTGGCATAAGTAAATTCTGTTGTCTTCTTTTCTGTGTGCTTATACTGAAAGGTTCCGTTTGCGGGAACTGTGATAGGATATACCTTGTACTCTCTCACTTCCGTTTCATAGGAAAGCAGATTGCGGCTCCAATCTTCATATGGAACTGTATACTGGCGGGTTTTTTTGTCCTCAATCCACTCATTGACGTTAAATCTGGACACTACATTGCTAAGAGGGGCATCGCTTCCCTTTCTCTCGATTGTAATGTAGGATAATAGCCATCCGGCTCCTGCATATCTCATGTCACTTCTTAATTTTATTTGAAACACTCTTCCTACATCTGTGTCAAAATCAATTGTGAATTTATCCATCTGATTTCTCTCAAAAGCGTTACCGCTTATATAGCCGTTCATCCGCTTCTCCTCACTCATTCCCTTCTCTCCCTCTAATATAATAAATATATTAGAATCTGTCCCAGCTAAATACTCGTCCCCTGTTTTTACTTGAAAATAATATTTCATAATAATTCCTCCATTCCATTATTTCTTATTTTTGTTGTTTTACTTTCTCTGACGCCTTTTAGCATCCCTAGCAAATTGTTTACCGGTAAGCTTTCTTTGCTATGTGTATATTCTACCTAAATACAACTATTTTATGAACAACAAAGCTGTTGAATCGAACATCAGTTCTGTTGAGATTTTAATGCTTCCAATACTGCTTTGACAATGCTCTGCAGCATATACAAATTTTCAACAGATATGTCAGATACATCCTGCAGCAACGCACCCATATTTTGCATATTTTGATTTTTCAAGCTTGCTTTCGTTCCCAGCAATTCATCTGCTGATACACCCAAGACATCTATAATGGCTGCAAATGTATCAATTTTCATTGCTGTATTTCCATTTTCCCAGCGGCTAAGGGAATTGGGCTGACATCCTAATTTTTCTGCCAATCCTTCCTGTGTGTACTCTTTTTGTTCTCTCACCTTCGCAATATGATTTCCTAATTCTACTAAACTTCTCATATTCATACCCAATGTATATCAAAATACGCTTGTGATATACATTATATCCTTTCCTTCTAAATTATTTGATACTTGTAAACTACCACATAATCCCAAACCAATTTTGTTGACTTTTCCGACTTTGCTGGCTTTTCCCTCATTCATGGGGGATTGACTTGCACGCTTTAGCGTGACAAGGTCTTTTCTATAACATAAAAATAAAAAAGACACAGAGGAAAGCCCGGATATTTCCGGTTCTCTTTCCCCTGCGTCTCTGGTACTTACATCTTTATTGATGTGTCCATATCAGGTGGGCCTTTTTCTGTTTATTCACTTTATGTACTACTTGCCAATTCACACTCCAAATCCATATTCTCTCTCCTCATTATGATTCGCCGCAAGAGCAAACTTTTCAATAATTATATCAGCAACCTCATCCATCTTAAACTAGTCCTAAAAGAATATTACACTTTCAATATATTACCGCAAGCATGGCCTGTCAATAATCCTTCCGTGTATTTTTTCATTATAAAAACTCTTTTACATCTATGGCATTTCATTGTAATACCCTGTATTACAATCGCTTCGCTGTTGTATTGTAATGTATAATCCATTAACCTTTGATTGCATTTCTTACAATGCAGCTCAATCTCTTTCTTTGTCTTCTCCACATGAGTTCCCTCCTTATCCATATAAAATTACTAACCTCCATGCAACATATCAGCCTGCTAGAAGGGTTCCCTTAACAGGCAATGTCCTGCGCCCACTTTCCCCCTTCAAACCTCTTCGCTACACTACCCATAATGCCTATAATGCCACTATATCATAATCCAACTGCATAATGATAGCCTGTCTTTCCCCTGCTATATTATTATAATTCAATTTTAAATTGATTTCAAGAGATTTTTTTGTTCTTTTTTAAATTTTATATTGATTTATTGTTGCTTTTATATTATAGTAATATTATATTACCAAGGTCAAAAGGCCAATGATGCTCTTGGCTTATTGCTCACAGTAATACATTACAAATGATAAACAGACTAGTCCTCCCGCAGCTTTTGGACGGGATATGGAGCAGAAAGAGGTGTATGAAGATGGATTTTGGACAAACCCTTGCCAAACACAGAAAAGAATCAAAAATGAACCAACAGACACTTGCGGATGAACTTAAGAAATATGGCTTTCAAATAAGCGCTGCCGGCATCAGCGCATGGGAGAAAAATACAAATTCCCCAAGTGCCAGAGTATTTCTTTGTTTATGTAAGATACTTAAAATTACAGATATTTATGATGAATTTATAGGTATTCGCCCCGATGATGCCTATTCACAGTTAAACGAGGCTGGCAGACAGAAGGCATTGGAATATATCCGGCTCTTGACTTTATCTGAAGAATACAAAAGAAAAGAAAGTACTGTAATACCGCAGAAGTGGAGGGAATTTAAGTTATTTCAGCTTCCGGTGTCCGCCGGTACCGGAGAATTTTTGGACCGTGAGGATTATGAAATCATTCAAGTCGGAGCCGAGGTTCCTGACAATGCAGACTTCGGAGTGAGAATCAGCGGCGACAGCATGATGCCGCGCTTTGTAGATGGTCAGATGGTATGTATTGAGCAGACAGACGTTCTTTTAAATGGAGAGATCGGCATTTTCTATCTGAATGGCAACGCCTACTGCAAAAAACTCCAAAGCACCAATGAGGGCACTTATCTAATATCCTTAAACGAAAAATACAAGCCAATCAAAGTGGAAAATGAAGCTTCCCTGAAAACATTTGGTCGTGTTCTATGCTGATCATTACTTTGATTATTTATCCCAAGCAACTATTTCCTTTACACAGCAAATTAAAAATGGAGGTTTTGCTTTATGTATCAAAATAATTTACAAACTATTTTTCCTCCTAATGAAATCTGTGCAGAACAATCAGCACAAAACAAGTAAAAATAAAATTATACTGTGTAAAATGGCATAAGAAGAAAAGCTTCCATTTTCAAATGCCATTTTACACAAGCATGCATCTACAGAATTTTTTGAAAGAATTCCAAAAAACCATCCTCCACTGCTACATTGTCCAACTTCTCCTCCTCCAAATCATAATAATACTTGCCAGTTTTTATATGTATGGATAAGCAGTCCAGAGGAAACCCCTCTTGCCTCTTTTGCAAATTAGGATGAGGCTTTTTTGTAATGATAAATGTTTCACTTTCCATAGAGGGCTCCATTGCTTCGTATATATGAGCTTCATCCATCACAAGACAAATAGCATTTTTATATTTAGCTACTAAATCTCCGTATTGTTCCGCAAGATTTGCATAGTAATCACCCATTTCATTATCTGATAAACATTTTCCGCCTACTGTCCTAACATGAACACCTGGTTGAATGGACTGGGGCACGTTCTCAAAATACAATCCTGAATCACAAGAAAATACTGGCATGTGAAAAGCCTTATAATACGCCATTGCCTTTTGCCTGGCGTTTTCTAAGGGCGTGCTGCCATCCTCTGGCACAATAGGGATGTCATACGTCAAGTCCTTTAATCCTATCAGTTCAATGCCTATTTGCCCTAATCTTTTCTTCATAGCACTTAATTTTGCAGGATTTCCTGTACCATATAACAATCTCATTTTATACATATTCTCTCCTAATTGAATTACTCCATTATCTCCGTAAGCAAACCAAAGCTTTTAGATGTTTACAGCTTCATAGTCAGCTGGATTCTTTTTTTATTTACATCCACACTCATTACCTTTACCTCCACAATATCCCCAACACTGACAGCCTCTAATGGATGCTTAATATATCTATCTGAAATCTGAGAAATATGCACTAAGCCATCCTGATGTACTCCTATATCCACAAAAGCGCCAAAATCAATTACGTTTCTCACTGTTCCCTTTAAAATCATACCTGGTGTTAAATCTTCCATCTCTAATACATCTGTGCGGAGAATAGGCTTTGGCATCTCATCTCTTGGATCTCTCCCTGGCTTCTCTAATTCCTTTACAATATCCCGCAAGGTAATTTCTCCAATCTCTAACTCCTCCGCCACCTTGGCATAATCCTTAACCATAAGACTAATACCAGTCAATCTTCCCTCCCTTAAATCCTCAGGGGTAAAGCCTAACTTTTTCAATAGCTTTCCACACGCCTCATAGGATTCCGGATGGACACTGGTCTTGTCCAATGGATTTTTGCCATCTCCAATCCGCAAAAAACCTGCACACTGCAGAAAGGCCTTTGGCCCTAATTTGGCTACCTTTAACAATTGTTTTCTGTCAGTAAACTTTCCGTTCTCCTCCCTGTAAGTGACAATATTTTTTGCCACCGCCTTAGAAATACCAGAAATATACTCCAACAAACTGGCAGATGCTGTGTTTAAATCTACGCCAACCCTATTCACGCAATCCTCCACTACCCCTGTGAGCGCCTCACTCAATTTTTTCTGGTTCATATCATGCTGATACTGTCCCACACCAATGGATTTTGGGTCAATTTTAACTAACTCCGCCAAGGGATCCTGCAATCTTCTAGCAATGGAAACAGCACTTCTCTGCCCCACATCAAATTCGGGAAATTCTTCCGTTGCCAACTTACTGGCTGAATATACCGATGCGCCTGCCTCATTGACAATAATATACTGAACAGGTTTGTTCATCTCCTTAATCATATCCACTATCACCTGCTCCGACTCTCTCGATGCCGTTCCATTTCCTACAGAAATCAAAGATACATTATATTTCTCTATCAATTTTTTTACGGTTTTCTTTGCCTGCTCCACCTTGAATTGAGGAGCTGTTGGATATACCACCACCGTATCAAGCACTTTTCCCGTCTCGTCCACAACTGCCAACTTGCAGCCTGTACGAAATGCCGGATCCCATCCAAGAACTACCCTTCCGGTAATCGGAGGCTGCATCAGCAATTGATTCAAGTTCTTACCAAATACTTTAATAGCGCCATCCTCTGCCTTCTCCGTCAAGTCATTTCTGATTTCACGCTCAATGGCAGGCGCAATCAAACGCTTGTAGGAATCCTCCACCACCTCTCTCAGCACAGGGACTGTGTAAGAATTATCTCTAACAATGGTTTTTTTCTCTAAATATTGAAGAATTCTATCTACAGGAGCCTCCACCTTTACTGTGAGAAACTTTTCATCCTCACCCCTGTTAATAGCAAGAGTTCTGTGCCCTGCCACTTTTAAAATCTTTTCTGCATAATCATAATACATCTCATACACAGACTCTGCTTCCTCATCCTTTGCCTTAGAAACCAACTCACCTTGATTCATTGTTACATTTCGAATATAAATGCGATAGTCCGCCTCATCGGAAATCATCTCAGCAATAATATCCTTCGCCCCGTCAATGGCCTCCTGAGCTGTATGTACTTCCTTCTCCTGGTCTATATACTCAACCGCTGCTTCCTCTAATGGCTTGTCCAGCATTTGAAGCAGTATCAAATTTGCCAGGGGCTCTAACCCCTTCTCCTTGGCAATAGTAGCTCGGGTTCTCTTTTTCTGCTTATATGGGCGATACAAATCTTCCACTACCACTAAAGACTCCGCCGACAATATGGCCGCCTTCAGCTCCTCCGTTAACTTTCCCTGCTCCTCAATACTTCCTATTACAGATTCTTTTCTATCCTCCAAATTGCGAAGATATTTTAATCTCTCATCTAGATTTCGAAGCTGCTCATCATTGAGGGAGCCTGTTGCTTCTTTTCGATATCTAGAAATAAACGGAATCGTATTTCCCTCATCTATTAATTGTACGGCCGCCTCCACCTGCCATGCCTTCACCTGCAGCTCCTGTGTTATTTTTTGAATAATATCCATAATGCCCTCCGGTTTTATTTTCGTCTATGCTTACTAGCTTAGCCCAACGGTGCCAATCTGAATCCGATTTTCGGTTTCAAATTGGCACCATAAAGTTTCTTATTTTATACATTTTCATTTGTCTTAACATTATATGTATTGCTTACTTCGGCTATCTAATATTATAATTTTTGTTTGTCTAAACTTATATATAAGCTGTTTATCCGGCATAAAATACTTACAATATTGAATTACCAAAGTAATATTATGCTGACAAATCTACATTTTGTCCTAACAGAAACATATTATCCAAGCTTTTTTGATTTTTACTGTAAGGATTACTTTCATCATATTGAATCTGTGTTGTAGTCAATCCTCCCGATACATAACTTTTGCCGCATTCAGGACAAACTGCTGTTTTTAAAGATACATTGGCTGATACTACACGCCCGTCATTTTTAGCTGCCTTTTCAAATGCGTTGCTTACATGCTCCTGTTCATGAGCCCTCACCTTAGAAGCAGATGCCTCTGGTGAAATATGTCCAGCCGCCTTAAAGGAAACCATCTCATCAGAACCGTCTTGATATTTGCGGTTTTTACATGTCTCACATTCAATCTGACCGCTTCTCTTCATAGCATCAATCTGGGGATTTTGAACATTTTTATTATCCAGCTCCTTCGCCTCCTGAACTGTAAGACGATGAACACCGCTAGCATTGCTGCCGGCATTTCCCCCAGAATAGGAAGAATAAAAACCTAATCCTACCGAAATTCCTTGTACCATCTGTCAAGCCTCCTTTATCCTATATTCATTTCCAATTTTATATAATATTGATTTTGTTTTCCCAAAAAAGATATTTATTTTGTTATTTTCTGTCAATACTAATATTTTACCAAATTATTTACTGTTATACAAGCACCACCTCTATTGTTTTATTCTAATCTTCTATCATTAGACCACAACCCAAGAATCATGCCTGAATTTTTATTGCCATTCCTTTCTAAGCATCATGGTAATAATTCAAAATTCCCATTCCTTCTGTTGCACTATTTTTCCTGTTATACCAATCCTACTACTCCAGCTTTATTTTTTGGATAGAACATCTTTCCTACAATTCTAATAATCAATTTTTAAATAATTTTTCTATCATCTCATATCCATGTGCCACATCATTACCGCACAACTTTGCTTCCCTTTCATTGTAATTCCAATTTTTAGCAAGCTCTTTCGTGCTGTCATAGAGCATATATGGAACCGGCTCTGCCGTGTGCGTTCTCACACAAATGGGAGTAGGATGATCCGGCATCACAAGCATACGATAATCTTCTCCTGCTCTCTCCATCTCCTCCCTCACAATGCGAATTACCTTTTCGTCCAAAAATTCAATCGCCTGAATTTTTCTCTCCACACTTCCCTGATGTCCCATCTCGTCTGGTGCCTCCACATGTATATAAACAAAATCAAAGTCATCCTTAGTCAATACCTCCACGCCGGCTCTCGCCTTTCCTTCATAATTTGTATGCAATGTGCCGTTAGCGCCCTCCACATCAATATTTTTCATCTGGGCACCCACTGCTATACCCTTAAGCAAATCCACAGCGGAAATCATAGCACCCTTTTTGTGTGTCTTCTCCTGAAAAGAAGACAGACATGGCTTTGTTCCTGCTCCCCAGAACCACAAAGAATTTGCAGGATTTAAGCCCTTCTCCATTCTCTCTTTGTTAATCGGATGATTTACTAAAATTTCATAGCTCTTTTTCATCATATCTCTCAATTTCTCATCTTGAGGAAGATACTGGCCAACCACCTGACCTAAAACATCATGAGGCGGAGTCAATTCCACCACCTCCCCCTGATTCCAAATCAAAAGATGACGGTAGGAGGTTCCTAAATAAAACTGATAAATATCATTTTCCAATTCCTTTTTCACTGCATCCAACAAAACAGCCGCATCCCCTGTGCTGATTTCACTGGCACTGTGATCAATAATTGTCTTTTCCTCATATGGTTTATCATCCACGGATACCGTAACTATATTGGCGCGAATCGCAATATCCTCCGGCTTCATATCCACCCCAATGCTTAAAGCCTCCAGGGGTGAACGTCCAGTATAATACTTCTTTGGATCATAACCAAGCACAGACAAGTTAGCCGTATCGCTTCCCGGCTTCATTCCCTCAGGAATTGTGTGGCATAAACCAATTTCTGACAGCTTTGATAATTCATCCATTGCAGGTGTCTTGGCATACTCTAAAGGGGTTTGATTTCCCAGAGCTTCCATCGGCTCATCTGCCATTCCGTCACCTAATATAACTATATATTTCATTTTTATACCCATGCATATCACAAGCCTGCTTGTGATACTGCCCAAATAAATAGATTGAAAGAAGGGGCAGTATACATATTATCCTTTCTTTATCCTATATTTCTTTCAACCGTTCCTCCATTCTTATACTTGGTTATAGATATACTGATAAATTTACCTGTACATCCCCCACAGCAGTTTTTACATTTCTACACGAATTCTTGTGATGATTCCCTCCACACAGGCTTGTGCCCTCTCAAAGTTTTCCTCACTCATCACTTGAGTAATAAATCCAAACTCCTGTTTTAAATCCTCCACCTTAATCACCTGTACATTGCCAAATGCCTTCTCCACCTGGGAAAGCTTCTCTTCCACGGTTCCCTGTACACGAACAAAAAATGCTTTCTGGGAAAGCATAATATCAGTTAATTCCAGCTTCTTACTGCTCCACTGCTGTACCACTGTAGTATTTTTATGCTTAACGGCATCTATCATATCCGACACAACCGCACTGGCTGTAGGAAGCTTTCCCGCTCCGCTTCCATAGAACATTACATCACCTAGAACATTTCCCTTCACTAATATTCCATTAAATACGTCATTCACAGCATACAGGGGATGAGTATCGCTAATCATCACAGGTGCAACCATAGCATAAAACTTATCCTCCACCTTCTTTGTCTTTCCAAACAATTTAATGGAATTGCCCATCTTGTTTGCATATTTAAAATCATCAGCGCTTATTTTTGTAATACCCTCTGTATAAATCTCCTGAAAATCCACATGATTGCCAAAAGCAAGGGATGCCAATATAGCAATTTTACGGCACGCATCATATCCCTCCACGTCAGCCTCGGGATTTCTCTCCGCATAGCCTAAATCTTGAGCCTGCTTTAAAACCTCATCAAATCCTAACCCCTCTTTATTCATCTTTGTAAGAATATAGTTTGTTGTACCGTTTAATATTCCTGTAATTTCACAAATCTCATCTGCCGTCAGAGATTGATTTAAAGGCCGAATAATGGGAATTCCTCCTCCTACGGACGCCTCAAACAAAAAGTTGTGGTTATGCTCCCTGGCAATATTCAGCAGCTCTGGACCATGCTTTGCCACCAACTCCTTGTTGGAGGTACATACACTTTTCCCTGCCTCCAATGCCGCCTTGACATACTGATAGGCTGGGTTTACTCCGCCCATCACCTCGGCAATCACTTGAATTTCCGGATCGTTTAATATTATATCAAACTCATGAACGATTTTTTCCTGAATCGGGTCACCAGGGAAATCACGCAAGTCAAGCACATATTTTACTTCAATTTCCTCCCCTGCCTTTTTGTTGATGCTTTCCCCATTGGTATGCAATACCTCCACTACGCCTGAACCAACTGTACCATATCCTAATACTGCTACTTTTACCATTGTTATACTTCCTTTCTCTCTCATTCTCTGCCTAATATCTTTAAGTAATAGATTCCCTCCATCTTCTCAATGTCATCTATCATAGAAGATACATCTTTCGTCGTGGGAAGAACCTCTGTACTCAATGTAAGTGAAGCCACTCCGTTGATGGGAATGGTCTGATGAATCGTCAGGACATTTGCCCGATACTCAGCAATCTTGCCAAGTACCCTTGACAAAAGCCCTGGCTCATCCTCCATCTGCAGCATAAATGTAATATTCCTTCCTCTAGCATTATCATGAAAAGGAAAAATATCTTCTTTATATTTATAAAAGGAGCTGCGGCTTAAGCCAATCTGGTCTGTGGCCTCCTGCACCGTCATTCCTTTATTTATCTCCAAAAGGCGCTTTACCTGAACTACTTTTAACAGAGTTTCAGGAACCGCTTTCTTTTTCACTACATAATATTCTGCTTTTTGGTTTTGTTCTTCGTTATATTTCATATGGCTTCCTAATATAAATAAAAATATCCTCCATTCTGCAACCAACTGTCCCTCTGTCTGTATTTCTCCGACACACATTTGTTTGCACATGGAAGATATTATCATAATTATTTCATTGTTGCAACTATTTTTCTGCTTCTTTTACCATTTGTTCTATTGCCACTTGTTCTTTTTTCGTCAAAATATTCATGACATTTAGCAGGATAATCAGCTTATTGTCCACATTCATAATATTTTTAATATATCCTGTATTCTCATCAAGAATAATAGGTGGAATATCATAGAGAGATGTATTTTCTATCTCATGAATTTCCTTTACTCCGTCTGTCTCCAAAGCAATCAGCAAATCCTGAATGCGGACGACGACATACTCTACCTGGTCCGAAACTACATCCTCCATATTAAATTTTACCCTTAGACTTAGGACAGGTACAATATCCCCCCGCAAATTCATGATTCCCTTTACATAGGGAACGGAATTAGGAATACCTACAATATTCTGCTTACGCTCAATTCCCTGCACGATGCCTATGTCCACTGCATATAACTCACTTCCTACTTGAAATACTACCGGTTTGAACTGTGCCATATGTTCCTCCTTTTCTTTTTAATCCTGCCGGGTGTTTATCCACTTGAGATAAGCACTGACAAAACATTCAATATTACCATCCATCACATGATTCACATTTCCTGATTCCTCATTTGTCCTGTGGTCTTTCACCATTGTATATGGCTGCATGACATAAGAGCGAATCTGATTGCCCCATCCAATGTCCTTCACCTCACCGCGAATGTCCGAGATTTTCTCTGCATTCTCCTGCTGTTTTAACAAGTACAGCTTTGACTTCAACATCTGCATTGCCTTGTCCTTATTCATATGCTGAGAGCGCTCATTTTGACATTGAACGACAATATTGGTAGGCAAATGGGTGATTCGCACCGCAGAGGATGTCTTGTTGATATGCTGACCTCCTGCTCCGCTGGAGCGATATGTGTCAATTCTCAACTCATCCTCATTAATGGTGATATCCAAATCCTCCTCAATATCAGGCATCACATCACAGGATGCAAAGGATGTCTGTCTCTTACCTGCCGCATTAAAAGGCGAGATACGCACAAGACGGTGCACACCTCTCTCCGACTTTAAATAACCGTAAGCGTTATCCCCTGCTATCTCCATTGTTATCGTCTTAAGCCCCGCCTCGTCCCCATCCAGAAAGTCCAGTATTGTCACACCAAAGCCCATCTTATCGGCAAAACGCTGATACATTCGGGAGAGCATACTTACCCAGTCACAGGCTTCCGTACCCCCTGCACCTGCATGAAGAGTGAGAATGGCATTATTTTTGTCATATTCCTCCGACAATAATGTCTGAATGCGAAACTCCTCAAATGACTCCACAAAATCATCTAAGGACTCCTTGATTTCCGGTATCAGACTCTCATCATTCTCCTCATATCCCATCTCAATAAATGCTTTTGTATCTTGAAACTTATTTTCCAATTCATGGTACTTTTCTATACTGTCTTTAAGTCCTTTCAATTCCTTCATTACTTTCTGAGAGTTTTCATTGTTATCCCAGAAGTTTGGGGCTTCCATATCCGTCTCTAACTCACGAATGCGAATTTCCTTATTCGCTAAGTCAAAGTGAATCCCTTACTTCCATAAGCGGTTGTTCATAGTTTCCAAGTGTAAATTTAAAAGAATCTAACTCTACCACATTACTCACCAGCCTTTATTTTTATTATTTTAATCCGTCATTAAGCCTCACGTCTACATCTTTCTTCCACAGCACTGTTTATATTTTTTTCCACTGCCGCAAGGACAAGGATCATTGGGATAAACCTTTGCAACATCCCTCTTTTTTGGTGCCTTTACGGCAGATTCATCCTTGTTGGTTCCTGTTACTTTGGCTACTTGCTCTCTCTCCACCTTCTGCTCTACACGAATGTGGAACAATGTCTTAACTGTATCCTCCTGGATATTCTCGGACATCTCATCAAACATATCATATCCGCTCATCTTGTATTCCACCAACGGATCTCTCTGTCCATATGCCTGCAGTCCAATACCTTGACGAAGCTGATCCATATCATCAATATGGTCCATCCATTTCCGGTCAATCACCTTCAGCAGAATCACTCGCTCCACCTCACGCATCTGCTCAGGCTCGGGAAATTCCTTTTCCTTCTTTTTATACATATCCTTGGAGGCATTGATTAACAGCTCCTTTAGCTCTTTTTTCTTCATGGTGCTGTCTGCCGGAAGCTCAATATTGCCAATCGGTACAATAGGAGAAAGAATTTCTATTAATTCTCCCATATCCCAATCCTCAAAAGGAACATCATCAGAAATCGCCATATCCACTTTTCTTCCCACAGTCTGCTCAATCATATTTAAGATGGAGTCATACATATTTTCTCCATTTAACACACGCAGCCTCTCTCTGTAGATAATTTCTCTCTGTTCGTTCATCACCTCGTCATATTCTAACAAATTTTTACGAATGCCAAAGTTGTTTCCCTCTATCTTCGTCTGGGCCTTCTCAATAGCATTTGTCAGCATTTTATGCTCAATCTGCTCATTTTCCGGGACACCTAAGGCATTAAAGATACCCATAAGCTTCTCTGAACCAAACAGACGCATAATATCGTCCTCCAGACTGATATAAAAGCGGGAGGCACCAGGATCACCCTGACGTCCAGAACGCCCTCTTAACTGATTATCAATACGTCTTGATTCGTGGCGCTCTGTACCGATAATTTTCAGTCCGCCGGCCTCCTTTGCCGCCTGGTCCAGCTTAATATCCGTACCACGACCAGCCATGTTGGTGGCAATGGTGACTGCGCCATGCTGTCCGGCATCTGCCACAATCTCCGCCTCCAGCTCATGAAACTTAGCATTCAACACCTTATGGGGAATTCCCTGTTTCTTCAACAGACCGCTAATCTCCTCGGATGACTCTATTGTAATTGTACCAACAAGCACAGGCTGTCCTTTTTCATGGCACTCCTTAATGTCCTCCACTACCGCATAGAGCTTTTCTTTTTTCGTCTTATATACTGCATCGTGCATATCAATTCTGGCAATTGGTTTGTTTGTGGGAATGGCCACCACGTCCATGCCATATATATCACGAAACTCCTTTTCCTCTGTCAGTGCAGTACCAGTCATTCCGGCTTTTTTCTTGTATTTATTAAAGAAATTCTGGAAGGTAATCGTAGCTAACGTCTTACTTTCCCTCTTTACCTTCACATGCTCCTTCGCCTCAATTGCCTGGTGAAGGCCATCAGAATAACGACGCCCAGGCATAATACGTCCGGTAAACTCATCTACAATCATAACTTCGCCATCGCTGGTTACCACATAGTCCTGATCTTTAAACATTAAATTGTGGGCCCGCAGGGCAAGATTGATATTATGCTGAATTTCTAAATTCTCCGGATCAGACAGATTTTCTAAATGAAAGAACTTCTCTACCTTGTGGACACCCTCCTCTGTGAGAGTGACAATTTTATCCTTCTCATTTACAATGAAATCACCGTCCTCCTCTATTTCCTCCTTCATAATGGCATCAATCTTGGACAATTCTCCCCTGTACGTACCTTTCACTAACTGCTTTGCCAAAATATCACATGCATCGTACAGTTTGGTAGATTTGCCGCTCTCACCGGATATAATAAGCGGGGTTCTCGCCTCGTCAATTAAGACCGAGTCCACCTCATCCACGATGGCATAGTGAAGCTCTCTTTGCACAAGCTGTTCCTTGTAAATCACCATATTATCTCTTAGATAATCAAAACCCAATTCATTATTGGTAATGTAGGTGATATCACACTTATATGCTTCTCTTCTCTCGTCATTGTCCATACTGTTCAGCACACATCCCACTGTCAAGCCAAGGAATCTGTGAACTTGTCCCATCCACTCCGCATCACGCTTTGCCAGATAGTCGTTGACTGTCACTACATGAACTCCTTTTCCCTCCAGAGCATTGAGATAGGCCGGCAGCAGACATGTCTGCGTCTTACCTTCACCGGTTCTCATCTCGGCAATTCGTCCTTGGTGCAGCACAATACCACCAATTAACTGCACCTCATAATGTTCTGTTTGAAGCACACGTCTTGCCGCCTCACGAACTACTGCATATGCCTCCGGCATAATATCCTCTAAATCATCACCTTTGTGTAATCTCTCTTTAAATTCCTCTGTCTTTCCTCTTAACTCTTCATCACTCAAAGCCATCATGCTGTCACGCAAAGCTTCTATCTTCTTTACGATTGGCATAATTCTCTTAATTTCCCTCTCGCTGTGGGTACCAAAAATACCTGTTATTATACTCATTTTTTCATAATCTCCTACGTTTTTTCAAAAATGTCATTGTACACCAAAATACATTTTAACACTTAACCATTGGCAGTTCAACCTTTTTATACAAGATTTCACAAAAAGAGGAACCATACCCTTCTCCTGATATGGTTCCTCTTTATTCCTTTTGGCATTGAAGCAAGTGTCATGCCTGCACTATGTAAACCTTCCATTTTTTCCGATATAAAAATTAAAATTCCGGCTCAATCAATCCGTATGTATTTCCTTTTCTCTTATATACAACGTTCACTTCATCTGTCTGTGAGTTGCTGAATACATAGAAGTTATGTCCCAATAATTCCATCTGTATGCATGCTTCCTCCGGATCCATGGGTTTAATACCAAACTTCTTTGTGCGGATAATCTTGATGGTATCATCCTCATCATAATCATTATCCATGTACTCTGATGTAAAACTTTCCTTTGCCTGCTTCTTTCCTGTCAATTTGTTCTTATATTTCTTTAATTGACGCTCAATTACTTCCTCTACCAAATCAATAGATACATACATATCACTGCTTACCTGCTCAGAACGTATAATATTGCCTTTAACAGGAATGGTGACCTCAATCTTCTGCCTTTCTTTCTCCACACTGAATGTTACATGAATTTCCGTATCCGCAGTAAAATATTTTTCTAATTTTCCGATCTTCTCATATACTGCTGATTTTAACCCCTCGGTTACCTCAATGTTTCTGCCTGTAATTATATAACGCATGATGTCCAACTCCTTTATTTTGAAATACGGCTTGCACCTAAAAATATTATAACATAAAACGGAAAATTTTCAATAAATTTTACCAATTGTCAAAAAGTTTTCACACAATAGCTTCTGGGATATGGATACTTGCAAAAAAGTCATTCACCTGAAATACATTCAGATGAATGACTTATGTTTGATTTAATAATGTTTTAATATGTTCTCATTTTTATGCTTAACCAATTAAACGTCTTGCACATACAGGTGTACGATAAAATGCATTACTTACTGTAATACCTGTTCTCTCGGTGCTGGCATGTACAATTTGTCCGCCGCCCATGTAGATTGCCACATGTCCGATTCCGCCGCCATTTGAGTAGAACAGCAAATCACCTGGCAACAAACTGTCTAATGATACACTAGAACCATATCCTGACTGTGCCGATGAGGAATGAGGCAGTGAATATCCAAATTTTGCATACACGCCCATAGTGAATCCGGAACAATCTGCTCCATTTGTCAAGCTTGTCCCACCATACACATAAGGATTGCCAATGAACTGGCAAGCATATGCTACTAATGCTTCTCTTGTTGCACTTGAACTAGAAGAGTCGTAGGACGGAGCCTGTGTTTCATCCTGAGTTGTATCATTATAACTATTATAGTTGTTATCACTGCTGCTTGTATCGTTAGAATAGCTGTTCGCTGCTTCCTGCGCAGCTCTTCTGGATTCTTCTTCTGCCTGGCGCATCCGCTCTTCCGCTTCTGCTGCCTCTCTCTCCCTGCGCTCTTTTTCTTCAATCATCTTTTTCTCTTCCTTCAGAGTGAGAGCAGTGTCATAATCAACTGATATATTCATGTACTCCTGAGATACCCATCCTTGAACATCCCCGTCAATATTTACCTTCACCCAGCCGTCGCCATATTTGATAACATCATACTCTCCACCTTCTGGAATTTGTGTAAGAATTGTGCTTTCTGTACTCTGTGTCTCACGCACATTCAAGGTTTCTGTATTGACAGTACCAACTACAAAGCCCGCTTTGATGGCAGCCTTCCGTCCTTCTTTTCCAGTAAGGAAATATTCTGCTTTAATATATCCCTTTACATTTCCGGACTCTATTTTATACCAGTCACCTTCTGTGGAGACAATAGTTGCCGCACATCCATCATATATTTTTCCAACAATCTTACTTTCCACATTTGGCTTTTTTCTAACATTAACATAATCATCTACTTTTGCAATTGCCACATTATCATATATGCTATCTGTATCATCCTCCTGCGCTGCTGTGACAATCGGCTGTAACATGGCCACAATCTCTGTCTGTGGATCTTGGCTTTCTTCACAATAGTTCTCCAACGCAACAGAAATACCAGCACTAGCCATCTCTGTACCAATGGTTGCACCTTCCACATGAAGCTGTGATACACTCATTGTTATAATGCCAAACAGACAACCGGCTGCAGCTTTCAGAATAATCTTTCTCATAACTAAATAACCTCCATAGTTATAGTCGTGCTTTTCCTGTTTCTTTCCTAATTGTTACTATCTCTAACCACATTCCTACATGTATGAAACCTTCCTGCTTCTTATATATAAGCAAGCTTGGCAAATCTGCCTGCTGACTTTTTGCAGTATTGAATAGTAACCCCTAATTCCAAATTATAAGCTATAACAGCTAAAATCGAAATACTAGATTTGTTACAAAATTGTTAAATCTATCAAGTACAAATTATAACAAAGGCTATCTGCTTTGTCAACGAACTGTACACAAAAAAAACAATTTTATCCACATTGTATAAAAATTGTAGATGCAACATCTACTTTTTTATTGTATATTATGAACATTCTGGTATATAATACTAAAAACGCCAAAAATCCCCAAATGCAATACTTTTGTAACACCTAAAAGCACAAAATGCAATAATGGAAAGGAAGGAACGATGAGCAAACTTGTATGTATCACCGGTGCCAGCAGAGGTATCGGTTATGAAACCGCACTGGAATTTGCTGCAGGGGGCTATGACCTAATACTTCTGTGTAAAACTCATTTTTCAAAATTGCAGGAGTTAGAACTGAAAATACGTTCCGACTACGGAAGACAATGCTATCTAATTCAGGCGGATATCAGTGACCACCTTTCTTTACAAAATAAATTTTTTTCTTACATAGAAGAAAAGAAATTATTTCCTGATATTCTAATCCACAATGCAGGGATATCTTATGTAGGACTTTTACAAGATATGCCTTTTGAAGCCTGGCACGAAATAATTGACACTAATCTATCTTCCGCCTTTTATCTTTCCAAGTTTTTTATTCCTCACTTTTTGCGCAAAAACAGCGGAAAAATTGTATTTGTATCCTCTGTGTGGGGCAACTGGGGTGCCTCCTGCGAGGCCGCTTACTCTGCCTCTAAGGGGGGATTAAATAGCTTTACAAAAGCACTTGCCAAGGAGCTTGCCCCAAGCAATATCCAAGTAAACGCCGTTGCTTTCGGCGCCATCGACACAACCATGAACAATCATCTCACATCTGCCGAAAAAGATATACTCTGTGAGGAAATCCCTGCAGGGCGTATGGGAACCCCAAAGGAGGCAGGCAGCTTCCTTTATCAGCTTGCACACTGCCCCGCCTATCTCACCGGACAGATTATCACAATGGATGGGGGATGGATGTAAGCCACCCTTTTCATAAAAAAGGTTGATACTAATCCGCTGTTATCCAATTTTCATATGGTGTCATATGGGAAAGCTTCTTAATCGTTCTCTTTTGGCTTTCATATATCTTATAGAGCTGATATTTTTGGTTTAATTTTTCGTTTACCACTTTTCCCTCCAAATCCTCTGGCAAATCTTTTTTCTTATAATATTTCCCAAAAAAGTATTGCTGTGCCTTACAATTTGACTGCCGAAAAGCGGCAACCTCCAACTCATGAGTCATAATATGATGCTGGTGTCCATACTCTCCCTTTTCATTGTGAGTCACTACCGACTCCCAATCCTTATAGTTTAATACCGTTTCTATATCCGTTTGAATTTGCTTTTTCCAAAGCCTCCAGTCACTTCGCTTGCCCCCTATTTTATCTGGATAGGATAAAATTAAACCTACATCCCCTGTTGTTTCCATAATTTTTTTAAATTCACCAGAACGCACTTCATTATCCCCATTTGTGATACACAAAACGAAATAATCATCCTCTATCAGACCAAATCCTCCCCAAAGAGTCTCGTCGTCAGGATGTGCCACAATCATCAGCTTTTTGCATTTATCAAGCTTCAAATCGTCCAATTGTTCTTTTGTAATCTCCGGCAAATTTAAATATGGCATCAACGCCACAACCTTTTTTACACCAAATACCACCAAAGCCAAAACAAGCATAATTCCTACTATGCTTCCGGCTTTCCCTATCCATTTCTTTTTTTTCATCTCAATCTAACCCTTTCCTGCTTGTACTTCTACTTATGTTATCTCATATTCCATGTACTGCATATCTGTTGTAATGGCGAATCCTAACTATAATTATATAGGTCATAATCACTACAACTTAGAACCCAATGATTCCTTTATTATTATATTACCATGTAACCATCCCCAGGATGATTACAAGTGATACGTTACATTATTATACCATACTTTTGTAAAAATACTTCCATAAAATATTCTCTTTAATTCCCTTTACTTTTTTGATGAATCTGATAAAATATTGTATGCTTGCGTATTACTCCGGCTATGCAATATGATAATTTTATATCCGATGAACATATAGCCAACGAAAATTGCCATATTTCATAATCGAGTAATATTATAGGATAGGGCAATATATACAGAAAGGGATGAGATTCATGAAAAACGTAAAAGCTTCAACTAGACAGTCTATTTTTCACTTAACTATCCTTACATTTTTTATCTTTATATTTATCATTTTGTTATGTGGAAAAAGTCACTATTTTGCCGCTGTCACAGATTGGTATTCTCAGCACAGTGTTATACCAGATTACTTTCGCAGACAATTCTACAAGACCGGGGATTTGCTGCCTCAGTTTAATATGCACTTAGGGGCCGGAGAAAATGCATTTAACTTTGCCTACTATGGCTATTTGAATCCTGTTATTCTCCTAAGCTATTTTTTGCCCCATGTACCCATGTATCTATATATGATTATATCCAGCATTGGGCTGTACCTTGCTGCAGTATATTTAATGTACATTTGGTTAAAGAACAATCACACACCGGCAAATATTGCTTTTTGCGTCACCTTTTTATTTGCCTTCAGCGGTCCTATGCTCTATCATTTTCACAAACAGATTATGTTTGTCAATTATATGCCCTTTCTTATTATGGCATTGATTGGCATTGACCGATATTTTGCCACCCGCAGAAGAGGACTGTTTATTTGGAGTATGTTTTTAGCACTGCAGGTCAGTTACTTTTTTTGCTTTTCTCTTGCCATTGTGACAACGGTATATGGCATTTACAAATATCTGGGCATTGTGAAGAAGCCCTCCTTTAAAAGCTTTTTGGACTGGGGAGTGGGCTTTGCACTTAGCATGATAAACGCCGTTCTTTTATGTTGCCTGCTTTATGTGCCTGCATTTATGGCGCTGATGAATGGGCGGGGAGAAAATCCGGCGGGCTCTGCCAATGTTACTTTAAGCAAGCTCATGATACCAAATTTTCATGTTGATTTTATTTTATATGGCTCCTATGGCTTAGGATTGACTTTTTTAGCAATCGTCTCAGTAGTCTGCGGTTTTTTTGTGCATAAAAAATCCTACTTATTTTTGTGCAGCTCCATCGGCGTATGTACATGTCTGCCTTTTCTTGTATATATTTTAAACGGTGCACTGTACATCCGGGGAAAGGCATTGATTCCTTTTCTCCCCCTAGCACTGCTGATGGTGGCATTTTTTATAAAGAATTTTCAAGTATTTCACTTTTCAAAAAGATTTTATTCCATACTGGGAGTGGCAGTTATTTTTTTCTCTTTGTTTTCCTCCGTCACATGGGTAGTTGTGGCAGACGTTCTGCTCACGGGAATCCTGCTTTATGTGGGAAAACACTATAAAACAAGAAAATGGATTGTATATCCCCTGTTGGCTGTTTCTTATTTTATGTGTTTTGTTGTAAATCGTGACGAAACACTAGTAGAGAGAGCAAGTGTAAAAAAAGTGTACAGCCCTGATAAATATTCTTTAATACAAAATGCACTAGAGAAGGATGATAGCTTTTATCGCTCCAATGATTACACTACTGTGCGGGTTACAGAAAATATTATTTATCACAATCGCTATTATCAAACAGGCTTCTACTCCTCTGTGTATAATATTGATTATGTTAATTTCTGCCACAGAATGCTGAATCAGCCAATGTCCACTAACAATGACTTTTCGGTTAATAACTGCAATGATATATTTTTTGCACAGCTTATGGGAGTGAAATATATTTTGACAAAAACAGGCGAAGTTGCTCCTGTGGGCTATACCCTTATAGACCAATCCGGCTCCTTCTCGCTTTATCAAAATAAAAATGTATACTCCCTTGGCTTTACTGCCAAGGAAACTATGGGCATTGAGGAATTTTTATCCTTAAACTCCTATGACAGAAATTATGCTGCCTTAAAATATATTATAACAAATGAGACGAAAGAGCATGTATATACCTCACCCTTTGAAGACATAGCCTTTGACCAATCACTTTTGTCCAATTCTTTTCAAAGGGAAGACAATTTTTATCACATAGCGTTAGATGAGGATAAAACTATTACTCTGCCGCTGCCAGAGCAAAAGAAAGATATTTATATCATTCAATTCCACGTCCGGGAGAGAACGAAAAAACGAATCAACATTACAATAAACGGAACAAGCAACTCTCTCAGCAACAAGGCTGCTCCCTTTCCAAATGAAAACTTTGCATTTTCTTATCCAATTTCTGACAGTGACCAATTAAAAGAGTTATCTGTAACCTTTTCTGCCGGTGATTATTACATCAGCAATTTCACAATTCATGGCTGCAATTATGCCGACCTTCTGGCTGCCGGCAAGGAGCACACCCAGATGGAAAATGTAAAAATCAAGGGAGATAACGAAATTACAGGAACGATTACCTGTGATGAGAATAGAACCTTTATGATGACAATACCTTATGATAAGCATTTTACCTTATATGTGGACGGCAAAGAGACAGAATATGAAAAGATGGACACCGCCTTTATCGGAACAAAGCTGACAAAGGGAACCCATCAAATCCGGCTAGTATACCACGCTCCTGGCTTAAAGCTTGGTATTTTGCTTTGCTGTACAGGATTACTATTGTTTATTTTCCAAATGTGGATTCAACGAAAATATACGGCACCTGTTTAAAGGTGCCGTATACATTATTTATATATTTTCCTGCCGAATGGTTTCAATAATATTTTGTTTTCTAATTCTTGCTATAGAATATTTCATAATCCCAAACAAAAGCAAAATCACTGCCGCCGATGCCAGCAGCATTCCTCCAATCGGAGGCTGAAACTTCAGTGACAGTTCCTTTGCAAGCATTTTATAAAAAATATAACATAGAGCATTGCCTGCAAGAAGCCCCGTTAGTAGAGCAAATCCGCCATAGAAGACACTTTCCAGCCCTATCATCCGATTAAATTCTCTCTTTGTCATTCCAATGGAGGATAACATGGCAAATTCCATACTTCTAAGCTCCATACTTGTTGTAATTGTATTAAAAATATTGGTTATGCCAATCAGAGAAATGACTGTCATAAAACCATATAAAAATATCTCAATTACTAAATAAAGAGACTGTTCTTCCCGTTTTTGCTGTTCCACATTATGAATCACGGAATTAGAAATATTAAGCTGCTCCACAAAAAGCTCCTGAAGCTCATCGGCATTTTCACAGTCAATAAATATTTGTCTCACATCTGATGTGGTATTGGGAATATTTTTCTCCAACCACTCATCACAGACAATAAAACATCCATTTGAATAATAATTTTTTTCTAAACCAAAGGGACGTTCCTGGGTAATCCCTGTCACCTTAATCTGCCTTTGAGACTCATTTCCAGATGAGGACTCAATCTTCTCCCCAACTTCCTTCACCTCTATCACATCACCCACATGATAGTCAAATATCTTAAAAAAGATATTTTTATTGCTTTCCTCATCATAGTACAGCCCATTGTTAATTAAAATTGCTCCTTCTTTTGCATCATCTAGAGATATACCTAGCTTTTTCGTATATTTTTCATATTCTCGATTTCCAATAGAATACACGTTAATATAATTACTATACTTCTCTTCATACCTATATTCAGATGACAATTTTGCGCCCCCGACAATTTCAAAGCTGCAGGAATTCAAGACAGAAAATCTATTGACTCTCTCCGTATTCTCAAGAATTTTTATTACCTCCTCCATCATATCATCCCCGCCGGATTCCTCATCAAAATAAATACTTAAGCTGTAGTTTGTACTGTTGTAAAACTGGGCACTCTTAAAAATCAAATTCATAAATCCATATAGTGCCACAAACATAGTAACGCTGGCAGCTATGGAAATGACAGACACCCGATATTTTCGCTTATTCCTTTTTCTATTTTTATAGGCAAGCACACCACCTATACCAAAAAGTTTGTTTATCACCTTTGGAGACTTTAATTTCTTTGGATGTAACGGCACATCTCCCGCTCCGCTTATGGCTATAATAGGCGATACTTTGGCAGCCTTTTTCGCCGGTCTTCTGGCCGAAAAATAAATAGTAACAACAGAGAGAACAAAGGCTGCCAAAATTCCTAACAGGGAAGGACTGAATAGCAAGGTAAGTTCTAAAGCTTCTCCAATCAATGCACCAACAACCTTCAACAGAATATAGCAAGCTGCACTTCCGCATATGATACCTATAGGAATACTTACTGTACCTAGCAAAAAGGCTTCATAATAAACATTATTTAATATCTGTCTAGGGGTTGCTCCCACAGATGCCAACATTCCATATTGCTTCATTTTTTCTGTAATAGAAATGGAAAAACTGTTGCTGATACAAAATGCCGATGTAAAAACAATAATTGCCATTACAACAAGAGACATTTTAAAAATCACTGACAAGATTCCAGAATCAAAGCTTAATGTTTCGTATTGAATTAATCGCTTATGGTCATTAAAAAGATAGGTATTGTTTTGCTGCTTTTCCAACAGCTCTGGGTCTATGCCTAATATTTGACTTAGCGCTTTCTCTTGTTTTTTTATTCCTGCTTTTGTGAAACGGGTGTAGATATCCACCCCGTCATAAAAATTCTCACTATTTTGAAAAAGGGTGTCAGACAAGCAGGTCACCACTGTATATCCTGGTGCAGTTCTGTTCTCCTCGCTGTAAGATAATCTTTCACAAACCCCAACAATAGTATAAGTCTGTGTGCCTGTCTCCTTCCATGTTTCTTCTGGAAGATAAGGATTTTGCTGGTTCAGCACATCCCCTCCACTGTATCGTTTGCCAATCTTCAACGTGAGTGTATTGCCAATTTCATAGGACACGCCCCCATTTGATTTAATATGAGAGGAAATCACTAACTCCTTTTCATTTTGAGGAAGACGCCCTGCCTTTAAGGTAAGACTGGAATTATGGAAAGCGTTTTTATCCATAGCCTCCACATACAGATAAGGCTTCTCCTTATTTACTCCCCCCTCCAATTTTGCGTAGCCGAGCCCTACCATCTCATAGAAGCTTTCCACGTTGCGGTTCTCTCTTATTTTATCCAGCTCATCTGCAGGCACCTGCAGGAAGCTATAATGCCAGTCTCCTGTATTTTCCTTTTCATATAAAATCATACTTTTCTGAAAGCTTGTGACAAAGGTTGCCACTGCTGTCAGCAGGGAGGTGGCAAGAATAATTCCTATGATGGTCACCACAGTTCTCTTCTTGTTGCATTTTAAATTATTTTTTGTCAATCTATTCATCAGCTTCATAGTTCTCCCTCCTCCTATGCAAGCCGTCCATCTTCAATGTGAAGAACTCTGTCGGCAATCTTTGCAATTTCCAAATTATGGGTAATCATAATAATCGTCTGTTTATATTTCTTGTTAGAAATTTTCAACAGCTCTACAATCTCATCGCTTGACTTACTGTCAAGATTACCTGTTGGCTCGTCTGCCAGCACGATAGCCGGATGATTGATCAGCGCTCTGCCTATGGAAACTCTCTGTTGCTGTCCTCCAGATAATTGATTGGGAAGGTGCTGGATTCTATCTGACAAACCCAAATCCCTTATTAAATCGGTCAGTCTTTTTTCATCCACTATCTTTCCGTCCAGCTCACAGGGAAGTGTTATATTTTCCTTGACGTTTAAAATGGGAATCAGATTATAAAACTGATAAATCAATCCCACCTGTCTGCGCCTAAACACTGCCAGCTTATCATGATTTAACTTATAAATATCTTCCCCCTGTATAAATACCTTACCGCTTGTAGGATAATCCACGCCTCCAAGCAAATGTAACAATGTTGATTTTCCGCTTCCGGAAGCTCCCACAATTGCCACAAATTCTCCCTGCTCCACACTTAGAGATACATCATTTACCGCCATTACCCTGTTGTCACCGCTGCCATATTGCTTTGTAAGATGTTCTGTTCGTAAAATTTCCATTTTCCATACTCCTTTTCTTTTTAAGATTTTTTTATCTGCTCCCAGATCTCAAATCTTCGCAAGATACCAGTTACAGATATTGATTTGTCTTTATCTTACCCCTGGAAAATGACATTATGGTGACAAAATATATTTTATGATAAAAGAATTATATCCATTTTTTGATAATACTGACAAATAAGCCCCCTGCTTTTCTAAAATGGCCTTTGCTAATGGCAGCCCGATTCCAATACTGTTCTCCTCAAATTTTCCTTCACTGTAATACCTCTCAAAAATTTGCTGCTGCTGCTTTTGAGTGAGAGGCTCTCCCTTGTTGGTCACGGTAATGGATGTATATACATCGTTCTGCTGCAATTGTATCCAAACACTCTCACCGCTTTCACTGTGCTCAATGGCATTTTTCAAAATATTTTGCAGCGCCTCCCTGTTCCAATTGAAGTCCCCCACAATAAAAATAGCTTTATCCTTAGATTCGTACTTTACTGTTATCCCCTTTAACTCTGCCATTACCTCAAGATTTTCAATCGCCTGGCAAATCATCTTATCCAAGGAAATTTCCACCCTCTCAAAGTTCACCACTCCTGCGTCTAGTCTTGAGAGCTTGAGCATAGCAATAATCATCCACCTCATTCCTGTTACCTGCTTTGCTATCTCTTTGATAAACTTATCTTTTGTAATCTTGTCCATATCTGGATTGTCCATAATATTGTCAAGCAAGATTTGCGCCGAGGTGAGAGGTGTCTTTAATTGATGAGAAATATCAGACACCGACTCCGCCAAGGCCACCTTTCTATTTCCGGCAATTCTAGCCTGCTCCTTCAGCATAATGGTAAGCTTATACATATGATTCTTCAGGCTGCTCAGCTCGTCCTCGGAATTATCTGACAAATCCAGATTATAGTCTCCATCAGAAATCCTATCCATATAATTTTCCAAATAAAACAATTCTTTCTGTCTTTTTTTCAAGTATAAAACAAAAATGGTTATCAATATTATTTCAACCATAAGAAAAAGGCCCACTCCGGCAAATATAGCCAGCCTGTGGGCCGATTGCATTTCTTTCATATAATAGACGGAATTGTCAATGCCATACTTCTCCAATTCCGCTTTCAAGTCTGCTTGTTTTCTGTCAGATATCTCCTTGTCATAATTTAATGCCCGCACCAATTCTGCTAAATCCACCTGTGGGTACTGCTCCGCCACAGACTCCAGCATATATAGGACAGCTTCATTTTCTCTTTTCTTCCACCAGCTGTCAAATAGGCTCATCATTACAATAAAGCTAAGCATTACAATGCAGGAGCTTATTGCCATAGCAACAATATATTTTTTTGCTTGTTTATTTTGATAAGTATTCATTTTCCTTCCCCCAGCCTGTAGCCCACACCCCGCACTGTCTCAATAATGGAATTATCCACATCTCCAATTTTCTCCCGCAGCCGCTTCATTGTCACTGTCAAAGTATTATCATTCACAAAATTGCCTGAAAAATCCCATACATTTGCAAGTATTTCCTCACGGGTAAACAGCTTTTTCGGGTAGGAGAACATCATCTGTAAAATCTGAAATTCCAGCTTTGTCACCTTAATTTCCTCCCTGCCCCTGTAAACCTTTACAGCCTCCACGTCAAGCCTGAGCTGTCCCCAAACAAGCTGTTCTTCCTTTCCGCTTCGCCGCAGAACGTTTTTGATTCTAGCCAGCAGTTCTCTGTTTCTAAAAGGTTTGATAATATAGTCCTCCGCCCCCAGTTCAAAGCCATTGACCACATCTTTCTCCTCATCCTTGGCTGTGAGAAAAATAACCGGAGCCAAATCCTTTTCCTGCAAATATTTGCACAGGTCATAGCCGCTCCCATCAGGAAGCCCAATATCCAACAACACTAAATCTACCATTGTCCGCTCCAGCTCCCTCTTTGCCAGCGTTATATTTGTAGCCGTTAAAACTTCAAACTGCTCCTCCTTTAAAAAATATTCCAATCCCATAATTATGGAGGAATTGTCTTCTACAAGCAGTATTCGCGCCATTCTGCCATCCTTTCATTGCTTTACCCCACAAGAGCAGCTATTAACCTGTGATTAATTTGTTTTACCGTAAAATAATATCACTTCTCTTCGGGCCGTTTGATACCATCTTTACCGGCACCTCCAGCTCCTTCTCTATAAATTCAATATAAGCCCTGCAATTCTGCGGCAAATCCTCGTACTTTTTAATACCCCGAATATCCGTCTTCCATCCCGGAAGCACTTTATACACAGGTTTTGCTTTTTTCAGCTTTGTAGTAGTTGGAAAATCTTTAGTAACCTGGCCGTCTATCTCATAGCCTACACAGACTGGAATTTCGTCCAAATAGCCAAGTACATCCAACACAGTAATGACTGCCTGGGTAGCTCCCTGCATTTTACAGCCGTATCTGCTTGCCACTGCGTCAAACCATCCCATACGTCTTGGCCGTCCTGTGGTAGCGCCAAATTCTCCGCCGTCACCACCACGTTTTCTTAACTCATCTGCCTCGTCCCCAAAAATCTCGCTGACAAACTCTCCTGCACCCACTGCACTAGAATATGCCTTTACTACTGTAATAATCTCCTTGATTTCATATGGAGGAATCCCTGCTCCAATTGCTCCGTAGGATGCCAATGTGGAGGAGGAGGTTACCATAGGATAAATTCCAAAATCCGGATCCTTCAATGTTCCAAGCTGTCCCTCCAGCAATATGTTTTTGCCCTGTTTGATGGCCTCCTGCAAATAGGCAGCAGTGTCGCATACATAAGGTTTTACCATCTCTCCATATTCATGCAATGTGTCTAACAGTTCTATTTTATCAATAGGCGGCTTATGATATAAATGCTCCAAAATAACATTTTTCAGTTCACAAACTCTCTCCACTTTTTCTACTAATAGTTCCTCATCAAATAATTCAGAAACTTGAAATCCAATCTTAGAATATTTATCGGAATAAAATGGAGCAATACCTGATTTCGTTGAGCCAAAAGATTTGCCCCCCAATCGTTCCTCCTCATACTGGTCAAATAAAATATGATAAGGCATTACAATCTGTGCTCTATCTGATACTAATATTTTGGGTTTAGGCACACCTTTCTTTACAATCTCATTGACCTCCTGGAAAAGTGCAGGTATGCTGAATGCCACGCCATTACCAATAATGCTGGTTGTGTGATTATAGAATACTCCAGACGGCAAAATATGCAGTGCAAATTTACCATAATCATTGACAATGGTATGTCCTGCATTGCTTCCACCTTGAAAACGAACGATAATATCTGACGTTTCTCCCAGCATATCTGTAATTTTGCCTTTTCCCTCATCTCCCCAGTTTGCACCTACTACTGCTCTAACCATATGTTACCTCCATTTTTCATTGCTCCAGACTTCTTTGTCTTTATTATCTTACTTTGTTATTATTTGTATTACAATTTCCACTATTATTTATACCATATATGTATGCATAAGTAAAATCAATAATCATTATATTTTATATAATTTTTTCTTATAGCATGTCACAGTATATTCGTTTTTTCTTCACACAACATATTCCACAAGCTTTTTGCTGCCACCGACAGAGGATATTTATCATTACGAACAATACTGATAAATCGATTGGGAATTTTCTCCTGAAATGACAACACAAAAATCTCCTGACTATTTATATATTCCATTGCAAAATCTTCTACCACACTTCCTATCCCCATATTTCTTCTGACAAACTGTACAATAATATCGCTGGTTGCCAGCTCAAATTCCGGTGACAATGCTACACCTTTTTCACTCAAAAAAGAATCAATATATTTTCGGGTACTTGTATTTTGTTCTAGGCAAATGAGAGGAAGCTGCTCTAAAGCTTGATAAGATATTCTCTTTCCACTCAAATGTTTAAATTTTTCTCCTGCCACAAAGATATCTTGTATCCTTCGCACCTTCTTTGACAGCATATGGGGTGCAGCCGAAAATGGTGTGCTGATTACCCCAAAATCAATACTTCCTCTCTCTAAATTTTCCATAGTCTCCGGTGTAGGTGCATTGGTGACAATCACCTTTATATCAGGATACTGCTCATGAAATTTTTCTAAAAAGGGCAGCAAATAAAATTGCAATGTCATATCACTTGCACCTATACGAATTTCTCCCAAATCCAATCCCAGCATTTGCCGCAGCTGCTGTTCCCCCTTCTCAATATGTTCAAACGCAGCTTTTATCTGCACAAATATCATCTCCCCCTCCACTGTCAGCCGAACTCCCTTTGACGTGCGCACAAATAAACTCACCTGAAGCTCCTGCTCCAGTAATTTTACAGATTGACTTACTGCCGGCTGAGATAGACACATGGCACCAGCAGCTTGAGTAAAACTGCCATATACCGCCACATAATAAAAAGCTTTATAATTTTCTAGATTTCCTTTCATAGCTTATATTTGCGCTTTATCCTTTCTTTTCATTTATCTAATATTAACATGAACCTTTATAAAATTTTCAATCCTTATAAAATTTAATTATATGATATCAGCCTTGTAAGGTCAATGAGTGCTGATA
>CAJTQG010000002.1:0-112149 GCA_910578605.1 uncultured Lachnospiraceae bacterium
ATGTTTTATGTTGAACATTTCATGTTGAATGTTTTCATTATATTTTTTATTTTATTACTTGTCAATACAAATCTCCCAATAAACAATGGATGAATTTATCTATTTTTGTATAAATTTACATTGCATATTATTACTTAATTATAACAATTCCATAACGTTGAACCTGTTTTTTGTATTTTTCTAAACATTATATACAACCTCTTTCATTCCTTAAACATGCTCCAAAAAATATTTCCTTTTTTCCTCTATGTCTTGACAGCAATTGCAATATTTTCCATAATAATTCATAAGCATTTCCTTTTACCTTCACAACAAAAGTTGTAAAAAAGAGGATTCTTGTGGAAAATAAGGTTTTCATTGTTATCTGCGCCTAGGACCTAGGTGAACCGAAAGGAATGGGTGATTATTATGCATAAAAAACACATTAAATTTATATGGATAATATTTATTATTATTGTGTTATTGATTCTTTCCGTCAGTCATTTTTATGTTGCAAATAGAAAAAAGGAGGAGAAAGTGACTATGAAAACAAAACAAGATAACATAACCTGCTCTATTACACTCACTGAAAAAAAATACCAAACGATAGAAAGCTTTGGGGCAAGCGGTGGATGGTGGGCGCAGGCAGTAGGCGGATATACAAAACCCGCTCAAAATGGGAGCACTGTTCGTGATTATGTGGCAAGTTTACTTTTTGACACAGAAGGGGGAATTGGTCTTAGCGCTTACCGATATAATATAGGTGCCGGCAGCACCGACGGAGGCAGCGATATTTCAGATTCATGGCGAAGAGCAGATAACTTTGTAAAATCAAACACACAAACATCCTATGACTGGAATAAGGATGCCAATGCTGTTTGGTTCTTAAAAGAAGCCGTCCGCTATGGTATTGAAGATATTACATTTTTTGTCAACAGTCCTCCAGTTCATTTGACAAAAAACAAAAAAGCCCACGGAGATAAAACCCCAAAAAATACATCTAATTTGGCTCCTGAACATTATAAAGAATTTGCCGAATATATTTTGGATGTAACAGAACATTTTATAGAAGAAGGAATCCCTGTGCGCTACCTTTCACCAATCAATGAACCTCAATGGGACTGGACCGGAGGGCAGGAGGGCTGCCACTATGAACCAGAGGAAATGACCGCCTGCTTAAAGGAGATTATCACACAAAAAAACGAGAGAAACAAACTGAAACATCTATCTATCAGCGGGCCTGAAAGCGGAGAGTGGGGAAATACAAACTATAAGTATATTCAGGCGATTATGGAAGACGATTTCCTGTCCTCCTATTTTCACACACTTGATATACATTCTTACTGGACTAATGCTAGTGCAAAGCAGCATTTTGCCGCTTGGCTTTTGGCACAGGGCTATGAACAGCTTACATGCAAGACAAGCGAATGGTGTGAGATGACAAATGGCAAGGACTACTCCATGGATTCCGCCATTCATCTGGCACAGGAAATTCATGACGACCTTACCATTTTAAATGTCACCTCATGGCAATACTGGATTGCCCTAAGCTGCTATGATTATAGAGATGGACTTCTGTATATCAATCCATCCACCCAAACTGTCACCATTCCAAAGCGCTTCTATGCTATGGGACATTACAGTAAATTTATACGGCCCGGATATGTGCGGCGGGAATTGAACAGCACATTGCCCTCTTTAAAAATATCAGCTTATGAAGGAAAAGAAACCAACAAAGAAGAGCTTATTATTGTATGTGTAAATTCCTCCGAAAAATCTATTGACCTTGAGACACAATTCCTGTCAGGCTTTCAACAGCTTGCAGTATATACTACCGATAACACACACAGCTTAGAATGTACTTATGACAGCGCTGTAAAAGAATCCTTAACAATCCCGCCCCTGTCTATCACTACACTATCCATTCAATAACATGTAAAAATATAGTGGGATATACCTATCATTTTCTGCTCTCCTACAATAGAAAGCAATAATGATAAATATATCCCACAACAAAAGAAACACAAAATTGTCACATAGGTTTTAAATTTTTATTGAGCCTATTCACCATCCAGGCAAATCGCTTTTCACGGCCGGCATCTGTCTTTGCATCAAAATATGCCCTGGTATATGTTTTTTTCACTGATAATGACATACCGCCAAAATTTGTACAGGCAGGTTCATAGCCTTCTAACAGTGCAGATAGCTGAGCAATTTGCTCCTTGGTAATTTCCATAGGTTTTTGGGCATCCCACTGACCATTTTTTTTGGCTTCCTCTATTTTTCTTCTGCCAAAATCGGTCATAAGTCCTTGTTCCTCAAGGGTTTTAACCAATGCCTTATTTTTCTCAGACCACTTGCTCTTCTCCCTCCGCATAGAAAAATATTTCTTGTAGGTTTTATCGTCTATGCTTTTCATCTGTCCGTCAATCCATCCAAAGCAGAGAGCCTCTTCTAGCGCTTCTTTTGCTTTTACTGTTTTGGGGCCGCCGGCTTTACCAAATAAAAGCCAGATTCCTTCATGGGAAAGACAATTCTCACTTAGCCATTTCCTGAATTCTTCTCTGTCAGCAAATTCCATTATTGCACCCATGCTACATTCCTCCCTTTATCCACCGTCCGCTTAAAGCCCCAGCTTCTCAAATAATGGAAAATTTATTTTATTCCTATATTTTCCCTATATATAAAATCTTTACCATAGTTGAGTAATGGAGATTGTTCCAATCCATAGCATTAAATTTGGAAGGGGAATCCTTCTCCATTTGTTTTATTACATCATTCATGGCTGTTCCACTCATAAAACATGCAAAGACCTCATTACTTGCAGTTGCTTATGAAATAAATATCATATCAGACAATTTTCTGCTCCTTCTGCCAACTCTGCTGCCGTCAAATTCGGTTGATTTCTTAATTCACCCTCGATAAACTCTATTAACTTCATAAGATGAAGCATTGTATTTCCTCTGCTTACAAAGATTTTTAAAACCTCCAAAAGCAGACTGTAAGATATTTTCTCCGGTACGATGCCCTCTATCTGTGCAGGATATGCAATTTTTAAATTATCCGTCAATATTTTCACTATCTGAGCATTTAAAATATGTGCATAATTTTCTTTCACTACACTGCCAAGCTTTTCCATAATATCCCTGCTGGTATTTTCTGTAATCTTTTTTGTTTTCTCTTGATAAAGTATTTTTTGGTAAGAAACAATTTGTATTTCATTTTTTTCCAAACTTAACTGGTCCATCACCTTCACTGCCGGAAGCAGAAATCCTTCCTCTGCAAGATGCCTCCTCTGCTCTTCCACATATTCCTTCCAAGTATTTTCCATAAATAGCTTCAAAAAACTCTCTCCAAACTGGATGCAGACCGGTTCATCGCAGTTCCTCAAAATTGCCATTACTTGCTGGTATATCCTTGTGTCATAATTCTCTGATATCTGTCCTCCCTCAATATTCAGCAAATAATCTGCACTAATGTTTAAGATTCTGCATATGTCCTGCATGATGGTAATGTCCGGCAGGCTCTGATTTCTTTCCCAGCGTGAAACCGCCTGAGGTGTCACACAAAGCTTTGCAGCAAACTCCTCCTGTGTAAGATTTTGATTTTGACGACATCTGGATATTTTTTCTCCAAAATCTGTAATATTCATTTGCAGTCCTCCTCTATTGATTTTATTCAATACACACTTATCAAAGGATTTTTCATTACAATAAAAGTCTCATCCTTTTTGTATACTGTTAAAAATATTTTAATCCACAGACAGAGTATTGTAAAACAATGAGGAATTGAGAAATCTCTCAACTGCAAATGAAACACTGAAATCTATTGTCCCATTTGGGCTTCATTTTAGAATACATTTTTCTTGTAGCTTTTTCCTGTAATGTATATCATTACAATAATTGCCGCCAGTAAAATGCCGATTCCTATTATCCCCTCCCACAACTTTGCACTTCCAATCAAACAATCTGCCGGAAGGCAAAAGGCCCCCGTAAATGGTATAAATCGAATGATCCGTGACAGAAAAGCATTTTCCTGCAGGGGTATCATGTAGGCTGCCAGGAAACTGATAATAACCGGCACCTGAAATACAGTAATCGCTCCAGATAAATCCTCCACCTTCTCCAGACGGGAAGCCGCCCAGCCTGCAATAACGCTGAAGAAAATAAATCCAAGACAAAAAGCCAGCACAGCACACAAGATTGTAGACACGCTAAATGCATCTTTTGAGCTTTCCTGTATCACTTTTCCGATATCTATAATTACGTTGTGATAGGAGTCGGATATCCCTCTTGCCACCTTATCTCCGAGAAAGAAACCACCTACACCGCAGCCTACCCAAACAGACATCTGCACTAAAGCCACACAAACCATTCCTAATATTTTTCCTGCAATAATGTCATAGGGTTTTGCCGTTGTTAACATTGTCTCCATCAATTTTGATGTTTTCTCTGCAATTACTACCTTAGTAATACTCTGACCATAAATAATAACCATCATATACATAACAAAACATACAATCATAGGCGCAAACATTTTAAACATTGTCTCACCAATACTGCGCTCATTTCCCCCCGCCTCTAAAATATCATACAGAACCGGCGTATTGAACAGCAAAATTTGTTCCTGTGACAAGTTTAATGTTCCCATTTTAATCTGTTTTATATAGACCTCACAGTCTTCAGAGAATTTTTCACACATATCATTGTCCACATTGGAATCTTCCCCGTACACAATATCCAGCTTCCATGCGCCATCCTCGCCTATGCTGCCTTTTACATAGATAGCATTTTCATCCTTTGTGTTAATACTGTCCACATCAAATTCTTCCTCTTTTACCTCCTCAAAGGTAATATTTGTCTGCTCACTGACAGACTGGAAAAATTCATCCTCCATCTGAGGCAGCTCCTGTGAGCCGCTGTAATATACCTTCTGAATAGCATCCGACTTATCCTCGTTCTTTTTATCCATACTGGCTACAAATACATTAATTCCAAATAATCCTGCAAACAGAAGAAGCGCTGTTCCAATGGAAAGAGCCATAAAATTTTTACCCTTCACAACCTGTGATACGGTAAAACAAAATACATTTTTCCAATTGTTATTGTTCATCTACTTCTCCCCCTTTCGATTTAGTTTCCATAAGCTGACAAAGTCTTTCCACTGCATGGTATTTCCCTGATGATAAATTACCATCTCATAAATGCCGGACACCAATTTTAAAATCAGAAAAATAGTTGCAATCTGTACCACAAGGCTGAGCGCCCCAATCAGCAGGGAAATCTTGCCAATCATAATATAGCCTGGCACCATAAAAGGGGCAGAAAGGGGAAATAGAGACAGCACTACCTGTAAAGTAGATACATCCTTTTCACCAGCCAGCGCTACAAGAGTAATTCCAATAGTTGCATAGGCACATAATATTAAAAGAACATTATAAAACTTCATACCCTCCGCCATCTCTTCAATTTTGCTCACACCAGAAGCAAAAATACTGGCAATCACACCATACATACTAACACCAAGCAAAATGGCAATCAGCGCAATTCCTATCCTGCTTGCCGACAAATGCTGCAGCGACGGCATTTCCAAAACCTTCGCCACATTGTCTGACACCTGAAAGCCTCCGTCATTGCTGTAAAATATTACGCTGTCTAATACAACGGAAATCCCTCCGCTGACAATATAACAGCAAAGCTGCACCAACACTACCGCAACCGCCGCTCCAACTTTACCTAATATAATTGCCATAGGACGTATAGATGTCATAAGGTATTCGATGACCTTGCTGGATTTTTCCGTGATAATGGAGGAGGCCACCGACTCACCCATAATAGAGCTCATCAATACGGAAACCATCAACAATGCCAATAAAATATTATAGTCCTCCATTCCAATTCCGCTTGTATTCTCCTTCTCCTGCTCTCCTCCGCTGTACTTTACATTGGACTGAATCTCTGTCTTGACAGGCGTCTGAAGAAGCTTGAGCTGCTCATCCGTTAACCCTTCACTTTTTTCGCAGATTTCCTGAAAACTATCCTGGACATCATCGGCAAAAGTTCCTATCTCTGTGGTTTTAATACCACTTTCCTTGCTATAGACATATTGAAGCTGCAGCATGCCATCCTTCATACCGATTTTCATCAAGAGCACTTTATCCTTGGATTCTTCCAAATCCTTCTCCAGCTCCTTTGCTGCCTCCTCTGTCTCCACCAATTCCACTGCAATATTTTTATAATGTGGCTGTTCTAAGAGCCAATCCTGAAAACCATTCATCCAGTTTTCCCTGTCGGTCATCTCCCAAAGCCCTTGGTCTGCCCCATACACTTTCAGTGTCTTCACAAAATCCTGTGCCTCTCTCTTGCTTCCCTTGCCGGAAATCAGGGACATCACAGGCATAGAAAGAATCAACACAATACACATAACTCCGATGGCGATTCGATTTGATTTACTTTTCATAGACTGGACAAAGGAAAAAGAAAACACATCCTGCCAGCCTGTATACTGACCTTTATTCATGTGCATTTCCCACCTTTTCTACAAAAATTTCATGCAGAGACGGCTCTCTCAGCTCATAGCGCACAATCTTAATCTGATTTGCCACAAGCTGCTTTAAAAATTCATCTGCCTGCTCTTCCTGTGCCACTTTAATCTGATAGCCGTCAGGAGTTTGGTCTAACACTTGAAGATTGTGCTGTTTAATATAAGAAGAAATATCCTGCTCGCACTTCAGCATCATATTCACACGGCCATATCCCTTTTTAATCTCATTCAGATTACCTTGAAGCACCGCATTTCCCTTGTTTAATATAGTGATGTCCTCACAAAATTCCTCGATGGTTGCCATCTGATGACTAGACATAATCACATATTTTCCCTTGGCAATCTGCTCCTTAATAATCCCCTTGAACAAGTCGGAATTTACCGGATCAAGTCCGCTCATAGGCTCGTCTAGCACAATAAGCTCAGGATCAGAAATCAACGCCGCCATCAACTGAATTTTCTGCTGATTACCTTTTGATAACTGGTCAGCGGTCTTTCCCTTTGCTGCTTTTCCCTTTGCATCCTTGGAAGGATAAATATACTCCTCCACCTCTAGACGTTCTGCCCAATTTTTAATGCGATTCAAAGCATCCTGCTTCTCCACTTTTTTTAACTTAGCAAAATAGAGAAGCTGATCCATCAGTGTATACTTTGGATACAAGCCTCTCTCCTCCGCCAAATAACCTACATTCAATTTCATTGGGTCTAGTGTCTGTCCATCCCACAACACTTCCCCCTCATCATATGACAACATTCCAAGCATAATTCGGATTGTTGTTGTCTTTCCTGCACCGTTAGTTCCCAAAAGTGCATACACCCCCGGCTGCTCCATCTGAAAGCTTAGATGATTCACTACCGTTTTCTCTCCATACTTTTTTACTAAATTTTTCACTTCTAATGACATAAAATTCCTCCCTGTTGTATAATTTATTCCCATGTGCATTAACATTTACAGCCGTATTATCATTGAAACCTTGATATTTGGCTTAATTCAATACACAAGCAAGCTTAGCCTGCCAACATTGGGCAAATACAATCATTTTAATCATACCACTTCATATACAGATTGTAAATATTATTTACCTATTATATTTTTATCATTTTCGTGCATATCAATTAATTCTATGGTACAATCAATATCTGATAACCGTTACACAAACAAAGTAACATAGAATAATAAAATAATAAAAAACAAAAAAAATATGCATGGAAGACTTGTGGGATAAAGCGTATCCTTGTCAAGTATAATCATAGCAGTACAATAATTTTGAATCTATTTAATATAATAAAAATAATGATAGAATAGCGATAGCTCATGATAGTATAAAAATAATGAAGAAAGGACAATATCATTTATGAGTGATAAAGAGACAAACAAAAAATTGATAAGAGAGATGACGCTTCCTGAAAAGCTAAAGTATATATGGGATTATCACAAGCTGCCAATTATGGGAGTCTTATGTACCATTGCCGTTGTGATTCTTTTGTCTGGGGAATTTATAAAACAGGACAAGAAGTCTGTGTTAAATATTGCCACTTTAAACTGCACCTTTGCCGGTCACGATGTGCAGTCTATGCAGGAGGAGTACTTAACCGCCGCTTCCTACTCACCCAAAAAATATTGTATTACCTTCTATGATAATTTAGTTGCTACCCAGGGGGATGCTGCCAATGAGGAGGATGCCGTGGGAGCCTATACCGCCTATAATTCCCTTGAGGCAATGCTCATCAAACAGGAACCACTAGATATTATCTTGAGCAATGTGGAAGATTTGACAATCACCCACAAGGGAATCGAAAATAAAGACGGCAGTCAAAGTGAGATTGTGTTTGAAGATTATTTGACAGACCTTACTGATATTTTATCGGAGGAGTTTCTCAAAAAACATCAGGAGGAAATTGTCTATTCTCCAAACACAGGAAAGGCAATCGGCATTGATATGAAAGAAAGCAAACTGGCAACAAAATACGGGACCTTTCAGATGGAGACAATCCTTTGTATCTGCCAATATATGGAACACAAAGAAAATGTTATGGCATTTTTAGAATATGCATTTGCATCCTAATCCCTCAAGCTTCCTCTTGGTAATACTGTGCCTGTGCGTTCCACATTTCATAGTATTTTCCCTGCACATCCTGTAATAATTCCTGGTGAGTTCCGCTCTGTACCAGCCTTCCCTCATGGAACACAGCTATCTTCTCACAAAACCGGCAGGATGCCAATCTATGGGAAATATAAATTGCGGTTTTACTGCCCACTATCTTATCAAAACTAGTATAAATCTCATATTCCGACAGAGGGTCCAATGCCGCAGTTGGCTCATCCAACAACACAAAAGGAGCATCCTTGTATATTGCCCTGGCGATGGCAATTTTTTGCGCCTCCCCCCCTGAAATCTCCACTCCGTCGTCCTCATAATCCTTATACAAAAAAGTATCTGTCCCCCTCTCCAATTTTGCAAACCGCTCTCCAAATCCGGCCGCCTTTAGACATTTTTTTACTCTTTCCCTGTCATACTGATTTGACACTGCCACATTTTCCCCTAAAGAAAAGGAAAATAGCTGATAATCCTGAAATACAACGGCAAACAACTTGCTGTACTCATCATGCTTAAACTTTTTGATGTTAACGCCATTTAACAAAATTTCTCCCTCATCCGGGTCATACAGGCGGCAGAGCAGCTTAATCATTGTAGTTTTTCCCGAGCCGTTCATTCCCACAATGGCCAGCTTTTCTCCTATATTTAAGGTTATGGAAAAATGTCTCAGGGCATATTGCTTTGACTGGGGATACCGAAAGGACACATCTCTAAACTCAATTGTATACTCGTTATCACTGCGCTTTTCCACCGGCAGTTTTCCCTTATACATATCATCGCATAAATCCAGCAAATCCAATGTGCTTGCCGCCTGTCTAGAACTGATTGACAGCATAGAAATACCGTTAATAAGCCCCTGTACATCCATAAAAATATTCCGCAGGCAGGCCGCCATCTTCACTACATTTCCAATAGAAAGCAGATGGGAAAATGCTAATATTCCCACTACAAAGTAAGAACCCGCCTCTAGTATTCCCTTGCTAAAGCTCCCATAAAAGCCTGACATTCCGCTTGATTTCGCCGCAAAATTCAGATTTTTTTCATTATCCCTTGAATGGTTTTTGCCTATGGTCCAATGCCAAAGCAGCCTATACCCTCTGTACAAACGTATATCCTTACCATTTTGATAGGAAAACCCGTCCCCTGTAGCCCAATCCCATGTAGCACCTATATTTTCCTTTCTCTTCTCATCTTCCGTTTCTCTGTAATACATAAACTGATTCACATACCTTTGATAATGATTAGAAAGCTTTTGTGCCGCCAAAAAAACAACCAATATACAGAGCAGAATAAACCCTAACATATAATTGCCTGACTTCCATATATAGTAAAACACCGATGCCCCTATGGCAATGGCAAACACCAAATGAAAACAAGTGTACAGTACGCCGTTGACCTGCCAAAATATAGAGTAAAGCCCTGCGCCCCAGTTCATATCCGCTCTGATTTTATCCTTTAAATCTTTTACCCTAGGGCTGTCTATCCATGTATAATCCATCTGCAGCATTTTCTGCTCTACCACACACTCATACATTTGATAGGTTGTCTCCTTTCTCACCTCCAGATGGTTCCACACAATGCTGGCAATAAAATGAAGCAGAAACACAAAAACGGTAGTGGCTGCCGCCACTGTAAATATATGTTCGAAGCCTTTTTTCGCCAACATGGCATCTAATATATAAGCAGATAAAATAAGCTCTATATAGGGAACAATTACATTGATTATATGAACAATGCAGGCAGTGAAAAAATAAGTTTTATCCAAAGCTGCCACCATCTTTAAAATTCTCTTTATATGTTTTATGTTTTCTCTTAAAGGCAGCTTACTCGTCAAATCGTTTTCCATTTTCATCCATCCTTTCTTTAATTTTGATTTTGCACCACTATTTTTCATCACTATTTTTTATCACTGTAATAATCACTCTGCACCTGATACATTTTGGCGTAAGCCCCGCCCTTTTCCATCAATTCACTGTGAGTTCCCATCTCCACAATTTTTCCCTGCTCAATCATCACGATTCTATCGGAGAATCTTGTACTGGCAAGACGATGGGAGATAAAAACAGCAGTTTTATTCTCCGTATATTTTTGATACTGCTCATACACTTGACTTTCCGCAATTGGATCTAAAGCGGCAGTAGGTTCATCCAATACCAATATTGGTCCATCCTTGTACAGCGCTCTCGCCAGTAGCAGTCTTTGCTGCTGCCCTCCTGACAACTCCACTCCGCTTTTTAAAATTACCTTTGTCAAAAAAGTATCTAGGGTAATATCCTTTTCCAAAAACATATCTTTCAGTCCCGCCTTCTCTATGGCAAGCCATGCTCTGTCCCTGTCTATAAAGCCCTCTGCATCCATTCCTATATTCTCTCCTATAGAAATAGGCATAATGAGCTGCTCCTGAAACACTACAGAAAATAAATTGTACCACTCTCCCTTTGGAAAATGTCTCCTATCCACCCCGTTAATCAGTATATTTCCCTCCTCCGGTTCACTGATTCCGCATAGAAGCTTTACAAAAGTAGTCTTTCCCGCACCGTTTACTCCAACAAGAGCAATCTTCTCTCCCGCCTCTATCTTCAAATTAAAATGCTCAAACACTTTGATTTGCTTTGTACTCTCTTCTTTTCCTTCCTCTAACTCCTCCTCATAGGAAAAGCTTACATCCTGAAATTCAATAGAATAAGGCATTTCCAATTCTCTCACATGTCTGTTTCCATTTTCCATATCCTCCTCTGAAAGTTCCATATAGGTGCGGAAATAATCCGTTGCATTTCCCGCCGCTCTCAGCTGTCCCACACATTCTACTATTCCAGTGACAAAGGCCGAAAATCCTGTAATGGCTCCAAAATATAATACAAATTCACTGGCAGTTACATTTCCACATGTTGTCTGATAAATCAAAAATCCATAGGCACATAAATCCCGAATCATAGCCGTAAAAAAGCTTAACTGCTCCTGCCATGCGTTTCTTCTATATATCCTTTTATTTAACTCCTTTCCCTGTCCGATTACCTTATCCTTAATTCCTATAAGCCAAGAACTCATTCCAAAAATGCGTACATCCTTTGCCGCTCTTGTATCCCCCAAGGCAGATTTCACATAATAAAATCTCCTGTTGATATATGCCTCCTCCTCCCTCACACTTTCCCTGTACTTAATATTAAGAGACACCCACAGACAGTTTAACAGGGACAGCCCGATTAACAGCCCGATTATCCAAACACTCAACGTGCCCAGAACTGTGGAATACAAAAAGAAGCATATTACATTAGTGGACAGCTCAATGGATACTCGCAAAGTGGTGGAGGCAGCCGACATATCTCCCATTAAAACGGCATCCAATGCCTTCTCATATACAATTTTACCTTTTCCCGATTCTGGTATGCTATAGGGAACATGCAGGCTTTTTAAAAAAAGCTCAGCTATAATATCTGTTCTACAGGCATTGGCTATATAATATTTCCCATTTTCGGTAGCTGCCTCCATACTGTAAACGGCAGTGGAAAGTAAGGCAAACAAGCCTAACACCAACGCAAATCTCTCTGTCGTCACTCCCTTCTGCAGCATATCCAATGTAACCATTGGCAGATAAATTCCAATCAAAGGCGCCCCACAGGAAAAAATAATTTGAAAAACGCTCATCACAATAATGCTTTTATTCATTTTATAATAGTACCGAAGCCAATAAAAAACATTGCCCGGCAATGAATAGTGTTTCGTTTCATCCATAAAAATCTCCTCCAAATCTGCAAAATACTATCATACTTACTGCTTGCTTCTATTTTATCTTATCACATAAACTCTAAAAAAAAGAAAAAGTGCACGAATGGTCTTCCTCGTGCACAAATGGTTCTTCTATTCTACAGCGGCAGCATAATTTCTGTAGCAAATACCCCCTCCTCGTTCTGTCTCTCCAAATATCCGTCATATTTTTTTACAACATTATCCATGCGCATAAGCCCAAAACCATGATGTTTTCCGCTTTTTGTAGATAAGTACCTTTTTCCTCTCCTTGTGAGCTTATTATTGACTGCATTCATCACATAGATATAAAGCTGTCCTTTTAAAATATCAATATATACCCGTATAAATCTCTCTTCCTCCTGCACCTTATCGCATGCCTCCATGGCATTATCCATAAGATTGCCCAGAATAATGCTTAAGTCCACCTCCGAAATATTCAGTTTCTTTGGAACAATTGCTTTGGCAGATATCTGTATCTTTTTTGATTTTGCCAGAGACAGCTTGCTGTTTAATATGGCATCTATCATAACATTACCTGTCTTAAGCACTGTGTCTACATTGGTGAGGTCCTTATCCAATTCTCCTAGATAATCGGAAAGCTTATCCAATTCATCCATTGCCAAATATGCCTTCATTGTCTGGATATGATTGCGGTAGTCATGCCGCCAGCCTCTTGTCTGCTGGTACATATGCCATACCTCTTCACAGTGCTTTTCCATCAAATCACTTTGATATGCCCCAATTTTCCTGTCTACCAATTTTATCATATAACTTCTGATTCCTATGACTGTCAGCGTCAGCAAAACCAAACATATGAAAACACATAACACTAAAGCATAAATATTCACAGCCTGCATCTCCTATCCGGAAAATCTTCTATGATAGTATTGAATAAATTTTTGATTGACCTGCCGGTACATTCTGCGGCTGACAGGAGCAGTGCTCCCATCATCAAAATAAACATCTGTCTTATCAATTTTGTGAATATTTCTAATTCCTGCAAGATAAGACCTATGACATTTCACAAAGCTTAAGGGAAGTAGCTGTTCCTCCATCCAAGTCATATTTTCTTTCACCGTCAAAAATGGCTTGCCCTGGATTTTCACAATACATCCATGCCCCTTGGCCTCCACATAGTTGATATCTCTTATATGGATTTTTATAGTTACATCACCAGTGTGCACTAACAGATACTCCTCCGTCTTTGTCCTATGAGCAGCCTTCTCCATACAAGCATACACCTTTTCTTTATCCAAGGGCTTTATAAGATAATGCATTGCCTCCACCTCATAGCCCTCCTGCATATAATCCGTTATTCCTGTAGTAAAGACAAACACAATCTCCTGATTTTTCTGCCGAATTATCTTTGCCATTTCCATTCCGTTCATTTCCGGCATTTGTATATCAATAAACAATACATCAAAATCTTGGTTTTCATCAAATACAAACAAAAACTGCTTTGCACTCTTGTACTGCTCTATATGACAAGCCATTCCCTTGTCCTTCCCCCACTCCTCTATATAAGAGCAAAGGAGCTGTCCATGGGATGCCTCATCTTCTATTATTGCGATTCTCATAATCCTTTATACCTGCAATTTTCTTAGAAAAGCCTTTGTTCTCTCATTTTTCGGGTTGGTCAAAACCTCCTGGGGTGTGCCCTCCTCCTGCACCATTCCCTCATCCATAAATATGACTCTATCAGAAACTGCTCCTGCAAATTCAATCTCGTGGGTTACTACTACCATCGTCATATTTTCTGATGCCAGCTGCTTCATTACACGCAATATTTCCGATGTGATTTCTGGATCTAATGCAGAGGTAGGCTCATCAAAATATAATATTTTCGGGTGAAGTGCTAAAGCCCTGGCAATGGCAACTCTCTGCTGCTGTCCTCCTGAGAGCTGACAGGGATAAGCCTTCTCCTTTTCCTCTAAACCTACTTTTTTTAACAGCCCTCTTGCCTCCCTGTAAACCTCCTCCTTATCTCTCTTTTGAATATGAATAGGAGCATCGGTCACATTTTTTATCACATTAAAATGAGGAAACAAGTTAAAATTTTGAAATACTAAACCAAAATTCATAATAAACTGCCTCAGCTGCTTTTTGTGAGGATATACAGCTTTCCTTGTCTCGCTGCTCCCAACAACTTCCTCCCCCACATAGGATATATTTCCCTCATCTATCTTCTCCAAAAATGTGGCACAGCGAAGCAAGGTTGATTTACCAGAACCAGAAGGACCGATAATAGATACCACCTCCCCCTCCTTAACAGATAAATTAATATCCTGCAGCACTGTTTTATCTCCAAAGCTTTTCTTAATATGCTTCATTTGCAAAATGTCCATAGCATTTCCTCTCTTTCCTTATTTTCTACAGCTATTCATTCTTAAAAAATCAAAAGACAATCTCTATTGATAATAATCTAATTTTTTCTCAATCAGCTCCATCAAATAAGCCACAATAAAATTAAAGATATAATAGAACACACCAGCTACAAACAAGGGCATTAAAGATGCCTGGGACGCCGCAATCTGCTTTGCTACTGTAAACATTTCCGTGTAGGCTAAAGCAAAAGCAAGAGATGTATCTTTCACAAGAGTGATAATTTCATTTGTTACAGATGGGAGCACTCTTTTCACCATCTGGGGAAAAATAATTTTAAAGAAGGTCTGAACTCTATTGTAGCCCATCACCATAGCAGCCTCCCTCTGTCCCTGGGATATGCTTTGAATACCTCCTCGATAAATCTCCGCAAAATAAGCAGCATAATTCAAGGAAAATCCAATAATCACTGCGCAGAACCGATAGGAGTAGGGCGTAGAAATATGAAATACATAGTACGGCGCAAAAAACACTACCAAAAGCTGAAGCATCAGCGGTGTTCCTCTCATAATAGAGATATAGATTTTGGCAATCCACTGCAGCACTTTAAATCTTGACATGCGAACAGCACAGAGCAGCAAACCTAAAGGCATGGAAAACAGCAAGGTAAGAACGAAGATTTTCAAGGTCGCCCACATGCCTATGAAAAGCTGCTTTACAATTTTGCCAATACTTGCTTTTTTATTAGACTGGTTTGATGATGTGCTAGTATCCTCATCAAAATTTTTCTTCTCCAGCTTGCTAGTATCAATTTCCGGAACTTGTCCCCCGTCTATATAAGTCTTGTCGTCCAGACTTAGGCATATGCTGTCTGTAAGCTCCCATTTTTTTGCAATGGACTCGTATGTTCCATCATAGAGCATTTCCAACAGGGTAACCTGCACCTGGTCCCGAAGCTTCGTATTTCCCTTTTTAAAACCAATTCCATATTCCTCAGAGGATAATCTGGCATCCAGCATCATAAACACATCTGATTTTCTTGATATCTGATAGGAAGCTACCCCGATATCCATAGCAATAGCATCTACCATACCGCTCTCTAAATTCATAAACGCAGAATTATAATCTGCCACCTGCTGTAATTCCTTTAGAGATGCTGCCAACTTCTTGTTTTCTTTTGTAGCATTCTCCCCGGTAAGAGCAGCTAAGGCAGAAGAGTCACTTTGCACAATCACTATCTTTCCTGCCAAATCCGATAATTCCTTAATACCGGAATCCTTTCGCACAATCACCACCTGGGAATTATCAATATAGGGGGTACTCCATGTGTAGTCCTGTTCCCTTCCATTCATGGTAAAACCATTCCAAATACAAGAAAGAGCCCCTGAATCCAGCTCTGAATCTTTAGAATCCCATATAATAGGGCGTTTTATCAATTCCCAGTTATTTCTGTTACAGACCTCCTGGGCCAAGTCTAAATCAAATCCTATGTATTCACCATCTTCATCCATATAACCGTAAGGCGGAAACTCAGCGTCAAATCCTACAACAAACTGTTCCTTTGCCTCTGCCCTGCATGTGGGCAGCAGCAACAGCAACAGTATAAATGCTATTATCGTCTGCATTTTAAACCTTTTATTTCTCTTAATCATATCCTTTTATCTCACCTTTCCTGCGGCGCTGCGCACTTTTTATTTTATTTATCATTTTTTATTTGCTCTCTTCTCCACTATATCCTTTACTTCACCATATTGGAGGCGAATATATCTGCCACCTCACTGATGGAAATATATGCCTTTGGATCTATCTCATGGACAATATCCCGCATCTTTCCTACCTGAAATCGATTGACTACAAAATAAATCATCGTCTTTGCAGAATCAGAATAGTATCCCTTTGCATCTAATATGGTAATTCCATTCTCAAATTCCTCAGACAGACTATCACATATGGGCTCTGGTTTTGTAGTTATAATAAATGCCGCCTTGGAGCGGTCAAAGCCTTCAATAAAGAAATCCACTGTCTTTAATGCCGCAGCATATGTCACAATGGAATACAAAGGCAATATCCAACTGTGAATGACAAAACCACAAACCACATACAAAATTACATTGTAAATCATCACAAACGTACCTACCGTCAATCCCAATTTTTTTGCAAAAATCACGGCAAATACTTCCATTCCATCCATTGCACCTCCAAATCGTATAGCTAGTCCGCTCCCTGTTCCTGATATTATTCCTCCAAAAAGGGCACACAAAAACAAATCAGAACCTGCAAGAGGGGAAACTATACTCACATCAACAGGAAGTATATCTGTGATGAGCCATGCGCAAAGAGAGTAAATCACCACCGTGTAAATAGCATATATGGTAAAGGATTTTCCTTGCTTTTTCAATCCATATAGAAATATGGGAATGTTCAGTACAATCAAAATCAAGGACAGGCTGCACCAATGAGGCGTCTGTTGTGCCACTAGCATGGCAGTACCGGAAATACCGCTGTCATAGAGCTTAACTGGAGATAGAAACACAATGACTCCAAATGCATTGATAATACCTGCTATGGTCAGCAAAATAAAATTTTCCCACTTAACATTGATATTCCATTTCTCATTCAGCCACTTCAGCATATTTCCTCCTCCTTACTAATTTGGAAATCACATTGTCTTAGACAAAAGATTGCAAAAATTGCAACGCAATGAAGCATCCTATAAGAGCAAAATACTTGTTAACCCCAATGTCATTTTATTCTATCATACAAGAAGAAATCTAGCAAGCAACATTCCTTCACATCAAAAATGCCACAAAAAAAGAGCTGTCCCATTAAGGGAATGCTTCACCACATATAATTCCATTACCATAGAGCATGAAATCCTTTTCTATATTTGGTGAATATTCTCTTATTGCAACAGCTCAAAAAAACAAATATTCCTTATGATTGCAGCACTATCCCACTGCTGCCTATCACTGTCTATCTTATTTGAAATTCATCACAAGCTTCCTCCACAACTAGTCGATAGATACCTGCCGGCAAATCACCATATGCCTTTAATGTATAGTTTTCCTCCGCACAAGCCCCTGCCTTCAGCTCATGTGCCAAATCGTGAAATCCTAAATCAACAGGAATATCATACCAATCCCCATCCAATTTTACCTGTATCTTAAAATACTCTCCATATGCCAAGTCCTTCTTTGTAGTGTTAGTCAGAACTGCTGTTATGGAATTTTCCTTTTTTTCCTTGATTTTCAAGCTGAAACCTTTTGTGGTAAGCTTTTCACTTTTTTGAAGCTTCTCTTTATCCCATTTACCCTCGCCAGATTGTATAAAATCACTTTTATCCTGTTTTGTTTCACCCTTATCTAACATTGTATCATTTTCTGCCTTTTTCTCAAAACGCATCCATAAATCATTCATATATATATCTATGCTGCCCTCTCCTACCCACTGAAAACTGTAGCCCTTTCCAAAATTGGACTGATTGTCCTTTTGGGGAACCTCATTTGGCTTTACAGAGGAATCTATACTGCCGTCCATCATACCACATCTGCCCTTAATGTCACTCTCCTTACCTGTACCATAATACATCTCCCCCTCTAACATTACCATCTTTTGTAATGTCAAATTCGCATCTCTCTCCTGCTCCTCCTGCCTGTCAGGATTTACTCCCTGGCTGCTTTCTTCCTTCTGGCTCTTGTTTTTCGCCCCACTGGTTGGCTCCTCTCCCACAGTCTTGACGCCATTTTCCTTCTGACTAATCTCCACCATATCATTGGCTTTCGTGCTGTCTTTTCCGCTCTCTTTCCCGTCATTTACACTGCATGCTGCCAAACATCCAGCTGCCATAACTACAGCCAGCATTGCATATACCTTTTTTCTCATACTGCATCCTCCTTCTCAATCACATAATAATAGTTTGTAATAATTAGATTGTTTCATACACTTAATAGTGTAAAAAAACATAGGAATTGTTGCAGTTAATTGTACATCATTTTATTTTTGTCTAAAATGCATAAAAGGAAATCATTTTTTTATACTTTCTGCTCAATATATTTTATTCTCAATTTGCTTCGATTAAATTTATTCCTAGCAAATTTTAGAGAAGATTGTGTAGGAACTGAAAAATAGAGCACCGTTCTATTAGTTGCACTATACTATTTCTTCACTTTTACCTTCCACTTTAATTTCTTTAAATTTCCTATTTTCAGTGTTTTCTCTATTGACTTTTTCACTGCTTTATTTTTTACATAGACAGTCACTTTTTTGGGTATACCCGTCAATTCTGTATGAAATCCATCCTCTTCATCTTCATTATCATAAAATTTCAAATCTAACTTTTTGCCAAATGATGGTGCTTTTTTTCCCTGAAATGTAATACTTTTCAGATTTTTACACCCCCTAAAGGCAGGTAAAGCCACACTTTTCACAGAGGATGGAAACGTGACTTTCTTTAAATTTTTATAATACCAAAATGCTTCCCATTCTATACTTTTTGTTCCTTTTTTTACAGTAAAGGTTTTTTTCGTCCCAAAAGTAGCCCTTAACTTTTTTGTATCCTTTGTGTAAACTCCATTTCCACTGGTTTTATATTTTTTATTCTTTTTATCTATCACAATTCTTCCTTTCATATGTGATAAATAAAGACATTCCTTGTCCACACTTGCCGGTATCTGGATTTCCTTTAAATTCTTCCATGTATGTAAATCATGTAACTCCACTTTCTTTATACCATTAGGAATAATTATTTTCGTTACCAACTTCTTATTTTTGTATCCAGGAAAATAACCATACATACTCTCTTCTGATTCTTCCAGTTTTTCATCAATTTTTGTAATTTTATATAATTTATGATTGTATTGAATAACCGTTGGAAATTTCAGCACCTTTCCTTTACATTCCGTGGCATAAATCGTTCTATTCGGACCACTTAAATCACAGTAATATCCATCTACTAAAATTGGCTGCCAATAACTTCCTGTCAGAATCTCCTTAGGATCAGTACCAAGACCAGTTCGATAATACACGTCATCCAGTGCTGCCAGTGTATCCACTGGCATCTTAACTGCTGTGATTATCATGCAAAATGACACCATCAATACCAATAATTTTTTTCTAGTCATCTTCATTAACCTCCCTTTATACAAATCCCTCCATGGATGTCTTTCTCTAGCAATCAAAATCCAACGTACTTCCTCCTGCTTAGCAATTCAATAACGACATTACATTGTATATAATTACATTTGATAAAACAACAGATTTTCTTTTAAATCCGGAGTAATTTCTCCCCCTGCCTTTTTGTATTTATCATAGACACTATTGTATCTCTGCAGCTTCTTTGTTGTCTCCAAATCAAATCTTTCAATAGCATTTTGATATACAGGATTTAATTTTAATTCCTTCCGCAAGGCTTTGGCAAAAGGACAATATTTGATTAAAATATCCCTAGATACTTTATTCAAACGGAAGCTTCCTTTAGATTCATATTTTACCCAGTTAATATAATCCTTCACAAATACTCCTCTGTATTTATTCTGAGCACGAGCAAGCATATTCTTTACCTTTTCCTTTGTCTCTGCCGACAATTCATGATTTTTACGGTAAAACTGCAAGTAATCACAGTACTCTGATGTCAATGATTTTTCGCGGATATCGTTCCAGTGAACACCCTGTATTCTGCGGCACATTTCCCATCTAAAGCAGCCTATAGCATCCAACATAAACTCATCTATATCTAGAGCAGTGAAAATCGGAAACATAATTCTTCCCGGAGTATCTCTCTTAACTCCAGATGTCTCCTGCCACATAGTTACCCTTGTTCCGGCATTGGGCATTAAAATAATATCCGGAATAACCTCCTTCATAATCCATTCACAGTTGATTCCCCTAGCGGCATCCGAGAACACCACCTCCCGATAAAATACAGAATAATCCACCTTTCTAATTTCATTCATGGAATTTTCAATTTTTTCTGCGGTGACAAGCATCTTCTCAATGGAATTAAGCAAATCATTCTTATTTAAAATAGGACAGAAGGAGGAAATTCTGCCATATGTAATTTTATTTACAGAGGCAAACATATTTTGAATCTCAAATTCCACTTTCTTTTCATTATCCTGCTTAAATTCCTCAATTTGTTTGTCTGTAATCCTGCCTTCCTTGCGCTGCTGCACAAGATAAGCCGGATAATCCAAATCAAACTCGTTCTTAGATGGCTCCTTTTGCCCATTGTAAATACATTTCAGCCACTCGTAAATAGTATAGATATTCTCTGAATGACAAATATCAAGATGGGCTGTCAAGTGATACAGCGCCTGGGCATGTTCCTCTCCCACAAAGGATACATCCATAAAGCCAAAATTCAAAAACATTTCCAACACAGGTGTCAAAGTGCTCTCGTCCTTTACCGCACGTATAAAAACCTTATAATAAATATCATAAAATATATTTGTCAGCTTCTTCCTAAGGGCAAATGCCTCTTTTCCTGAAGCCTCGCCCTCAGGCATATCACGATATTCCTCCATCAGCTTGCAGATTTCTTCTGCCTCCTCAGAAGCATAACCTGCATATTCCAGTATGTCCCCAAGACAATCCTCTGCCAGAATATCAATTTCTTTTCTGACACCATTTTCTCCACTGGCTGTCTCATTGTCAAATTCATAATTGTTATATTCATTAAATCGTCTTATAATTAATCTTTCTTTGTATATGTTCAGCTTCTTGGCAATCTTAACAATCATATTTATTTCTTTGGAAACCGGCTCAATATCATATTTTTTCGCATACATTTTAATGGCCGCATCAAAGAGACGCTTAAATAAATCATTGCCGGATTCACTGAGCAGAATATCCTTGTTATAAGATAAATATGCCTCCATCTCACCAATACCTTGGGTAAATCGGCGCATCTGGGCTGCTGCTTCCATTATGGCACCCACTGTAAGAGAATCATCCTTCTCCATAAGCTGCAAATATTCCTGTGTATATTTTCTCGCAACACTGACACTGTTGTCCACTTCCCAAGCCTCTGCTCTATGCTGCATTACCAAAGGCTTAAAATGCTCCATCTCATAAAAATTCTCCTCCTCCACCTTATATTTGCTGCAAAATGTCTTATAATCATTATAGACTGTCCCAACAAACATATGATATTGGCGAGCCTTATTGTACAACTCTGAGTAAAGCGTTAACAGCTGGTGACGCTGTTCGATAGCTGCCCTCAAAAATACATGACGAATTTTTTCTTGTCCCATAAGTACATTTTTCAAATCATCCACATTCTCACAGGAGAAAGCTGCCAGAACCGTATCCTCCCCCGCCATATACTCACATAAAAAGATATCCCTCTCCAAAATACCAATTATCGCATTTTTTTCTAACTTTAACTCTGAGATACCAAGCTTTTGGATAACAGAGCCTTCCTGTATCAAATACCAATATTTTACTTTACCATTTTTTCTAGCAATCACTTGATCTTTTTGAACTTTTATTATTTCCATAATAATCCTCTCTTTTCACTTATAATTTCTCTCAACCAAATTATATTGGAAAATATACATTTTTTAGTACCATAATTATATCAAAGGGTTTTCCATATCGCTACCACTATTTTAGTAATTCTTACATTTTATTTTCCAATATACCATTTGTCTCATCCATTTTATCAAATAAGTTACATAAGAGGAGAAAGCAGACGGGAGACTTGTTCCCTGATCCGCATCCAAATACTTCGATGCTCATAATCATATAATGTTATTTTTTTACATTTTTGAATATCCTCCAAAAATATCTCCTCCAGCTGCTTTGTAATTCTTTCATTATATATGATTGCATTTACTTCAAAATTCAGCACAAAGCTTCGTGTGTCCATATTTGCCGTGCCATAGCTGCTGATTTCCCCGTCCGCCATAATTCCCTTGGCGTGTAAAAATCCATTTTGATAACAATAACACTGTACCCCTGCCTTAAGCATCTCCTCCAAATGAGAGTGAGTGGCCCAGAATACGCAAATATGATCTGGTTTGCAGGGAATCATCAACTTTACCTCCACACCGCTTAGGGCAGCTATCTTCACAGCCGAGCAAATCGCCTCGTCCGGTATAAAATATGGCGTTTGAATATATAAATGTTTTTTTGCCTGATAAATGATTTTCAAAAAATTATCTCGTATATAAGGATATTCTGTATCTGGTCCGCTAGATACAATCTGAACGCCCACTTGGTCTTGTTCTATGTTCTGGCTCTCCGACTTCGCCACGGCTTCCTCCCACTTGATCTTATCCTTAGAGGCACAGTTCCAATCCAGTATAAATCTGTCCTCCAAATCCTTGGCGCTCTCCCCTGTTATCTTTAAATGAGTATCCCGCCAATATCCATACTTTTTTGTCTCCCCTATATATTCTTTGGCAATATTAAAGCCTCCCACAAACGCAACATTCCCATCAATCACCGCTATTTTCCTGTGATTGCGGTAATTTAATCGAATTTGAACATATTTAAAAAAGGCTGGAAAAAATACTGCTGTCTCAAAGCCCATTCCATGAAATCTTTTTCTGTTTCTTTTGCGCATCCCAATTCCCCCCATTCCATCATAGAGAATTCGAACCTTTGCCCCATTGTCCACAGCCTTCTTTAACGCAGGCTCTAAAATATGAAATGCTCCGTCATCCCGCAAAATATAGGTTTCAATATGAACCGTCTTTTTTGCCTTCTCAATTTCCTTTGCCAAGCTTAAAAACTTGTCCATCCCATCTGTATAAATTTCTATTTGATTCGCTTTACGATAAATAGCTCCTGCTGCTTTTATATTATACCAAATAATATCCTGGTATTTTACCAGAGAGTCCCCCTCCTGCACAAAATAATTTTTCAAAAGAGCATCCTCCTGCTCTACCAGCTTTGCCATATCTCTTTGTTTTATCATTCTATCCTTAAACACTTTATGTCTGTGATAATCCTGACACACAATGATATACAGCAGCAATCCTATTATTGGCACAAAATAAAGCAGCAAAAGCCACCCCCAAACAGAGCGCGGCTCCTTTTTTTGAAAAAATACTATCCAGACAGAAACTAAGAAATTAATTGCCAGAATCCAGTACATATTTTATCCTTTCTGTGTAATCACATTTTTGCATTTAACATCCCTGACCAATTATAAAAAACCCTGATTTTTGCATTTGCTTCTTTCTATTTTATGATTGTATTTTGTCCTATAAAATGATAAAATACTCATTGCATAAATGGAAAAATCAGAAAATTAAAATCACAAAAATGAATGGAGGATAAAATGAAGACATTGTTAATAGTAGGTTTGATTGTATTGGCTGTAATCGTTGTTGTACTCACAGTTATTTACATATTAGGCCGAAAAGCAGAAAAAAAACAGGCAGAACAGCAGGAGGCTATGGCTTCTGCCGCACAGACTATGTCACTTTATATTATTGATAAAAAAAGGCTCAAGCTAAAGGAGGCCGGACTTCCAAAGCTTGTTCTCGAACAGACACCAAAGCTTTTGCGGGGAACAAAGCTCCCTATTGTAAAAGTAAAGGTGGGACCTAAAATTATGACAATGATTTGTGAGGAAGCTGTATTTAAAACTATCCTGCCAAAACAGGAGGTGAAAGCGACCATCAGCGGTCTGTATATCACATCCGCAAAACGTATTCGCGGTCCGGTATATGAGCCTCCCAAAAAAATGACAAGGGCAGAAAAAAAAGCAGCAAAAAAGCAGGCAAAAAGCAAATAAATACCCAAAAGCTTCCATGAGAGCTTTACTAAGCGCAGCATTGTATGAAAATATAATGCTGTGCCTTTTTAATTCTATAGGAAAGTTTATGCTATTATATATCATACTCTTCCTCTTCTATTTTTCTGTCTATTTCTTTTGGTGAGTCCATTCCTCTCATTTAATTGATATTACTGTATAATTTTTGTATAAATCATTGACAACAGGATATACTCCATAACAAGCTAGCACATCAATAAAAAAACTTTGTTTTGCAAAACATCCAAATTTATGAAATGTATTACTTCAGCAATGGAATATCATAAAATTTTTACCGATCCAAAACAGCAAAAATTTCGTTATTTGATAGCCTAAGTAATACATTCCACTATATTCAGAAAGGTGTAATAGGGTGTTTTTATGAAATTATCAAATGTATTAAAAAAATTGTTATGGACAGGATGTTTTCTTTTTTCTGCCGGTATGATTTGCTTCTTTAGTATTGCTTACTTACATACACAGAAAAAAGAACATATACAAAAAAATATCTCCCAAAATATTTTACGTTTTCATGTGCTTGCCAACAGCAACTCCAAGGAGGATCAGACTTTAAAGCTGCAGGTTCGGGATGCTGTGCTGGATTATCTGCAAAAAGATTTATCCGCCTGCCATGATTTAGAAAAAGCAGAAAAAATAATATCAGAAAAAGAAAATGAGATTTTGTCTATTGCTGCAGCCACTATAAAAAAAGCCGGATACACATACAGTGTAACTGGTGAATTTACAGATTGTTATTTTCCTAAAAAAAGCTATGGGGATGCTACCTTTCCCCAGGGCACATATCATGCCTACCGCATACAAATCGGAGATTCCCAAGGAAAAAACTGGTGGTGTGTCATGTATCCGCCCCTTTGTTTTATAGATGCCACTCATGGCGTATTGCCGGACGCCTCCAAGGAGCAGCTTCATGCATCACTGGAGGAGGACTCCTACGAAGCGGTGCTCCATGACGGCGCTCCTGCAATACGCTTTAAATATCTCACCTTTTTAAATCGTTTTTTTGATTGATAAAAGAAGGATTGACAGAACAACCGTGTTGAGATTCGTCCTTATGATGGTTCACACTTCCCATTGATTGTAATGCGACACAAGGGAAGCTGTAAAATACCATCTAAGGGCAGTATTGCATAGTTGTATTGGCAACCACTTTATATTTTTTGATATTCCCTATACGTTCCTTTTATGTCTCGTTTCACCTCATAAAGAGCCTGGTCTGCGTGGCTTAAAAGTTCTGCAATACTAATATGTGTGCCATCTGCCGTAGCAAATCCACAAGAAGCACTGATAACCTTCGTCTTTGTATCAGACAACACCACCTCATTCTCCCTAAGTGCCTGATAAAACAAATCTAATAGGGCAATAATCTGTTCTCTGTCATTACAATTAAAAATCATCATGCAAAATTCATCTCCTGAACGCCTTGCAGACAAAAAATGTTCCTTAGGCATAGACTTCATAATGTCAGAAAATTTCTTTAAATAATGGTCTCCTACATCATGTCCATAGGTATCGTTGATTGATTTGAAATAATCCAAGTCAATCATAACCGCAGCAGCAGTCTCTCCCAAATTCATTTTTTCCAGTATTTCTTCAGATAATTTTTTGAAATGGTCTAATTTATACAATCCGGTAAGAGGATCATGTATGTTTTCATAATGCAGCTGTCTCTTTTGTTGAATATCTTTTGTAACATCCGTTAGTACACCCAAATATCCGTCAGAAGATTCTGACAGGTAAATATGAATATAATTGTTCTCTCCGACCTGATAGATATCTTCTTCCCCTTTTATGGGATTGCAGGTAATAGAATGTATATATTGTTCAAACAGAACACAATCCTTGTAAAGCTCTGCTGCTTTATTCTCGGATAAACCCAGAAGCCCGCTTAAACCTGATGTGACAAATACATGATTAATGCCTCTCTCGTACTCGAACGCTGCCAGTGGAATACCACTGATGTCTATAATTGCAGAGATACGGTCAGAAAGGTCAACAATACTCTTCACCATCGCATTAATGCCCTCGCTCAATTCTTCAAATTCTCTGTTGCCACAGACAGCCACCTTAGTATCAAGATTACCATTTGTTATAGATTCTAAATTCCCAAGTATGTTATGGATTCCGTTTATTACCTTTTGCTTCACAAGATAATTTAATAGAAGAATGATGACTATCTCCACAATCAGCAGGTAGACAAACGTGATCGCCGTATTTTTCCACAATTTTTCAAGAAGAATACTTTGAGGCAGGGCTGCACATAACAAGACATCCTCATACTGTCTGCTGACTACATACATGGCCTTACCCATATGATTTTTTCTGTATGCGCCCTGTGTACAGTCTTGCAGCAGGCTCAGCTGATAACAATCTGCTGAGAAATCCTGTTCTAGTCCGGTGGAATGTCCTAGTACATCTGTGGTAGAACTATCAATCACAAAAAGCTCTTCACCAATATCCGTAGGAAATTTAGAGAAAATATAATCATATGTATTTCGGGATTGCGCCTCTATCTGTCGGGTAGGGGTAAAACCTACCTGAACTACCCCCACCTGTGATTTTCTTGCAACTCCTACATACTGCATGATTTTATTTTCCGCAGCATTGGGCTGTGCTTCTTGAATCAAGTACGCATCCTCCTGCCCATGTCCCAAAAGTTCTAGAAATGGACGCGTCTGTTCATGATCAGCCATATTGATACCAATATATTTAGAGACCGAGGCGGATACAATAATACCTTTTTCATCTATGATGTGAAGTTCATCTACATTAAGCAAGTCGGCAAGATACTGCATTTGCTCCACGTTCATAGATATATCCTGCTGTTTGTCTATCACATAGGCTGCTGCTTTTGCCCTTGTCAAGTAATCTTCATCCAAACTTTCCTTTAACAAATTCAGCTCCATCTGATTATTTTCCAAAGTATGTATCATCTGTTCTGTTTTGGCATTAAATGAATCAAATTGCTGGGCCTCTAACAAATGCCTATTAAACAGAAAATTGATGAAAAGAATGACACATATCGCTGATGTTATAATAAATACCGTATATTTTATAAATGTATTCTGCATATATTCTCTCTCCTTTCCCCTGTTGATTTCCTGAATCACATATTTTTATTATAGCATTCCTACAGATATTCCGATTTCCCTTTTCTGCGCAAAAAATGACTATAATTTCGCATACATAAATATTCCCCTATATATGTTGGAAGCTATCATAATATTGACCATAAACAATGCTAAAGAAAATATGAGGAGAGCTTCACAAAACAAAATGAATATGGTGGAAACTTTGGCACACGTATGTTATACTGTTTTCAGACAAAATTTGCGATGGACAGTTATGGTTCGGATGGGCTGGTCTGTGATGGAGGAATACATATGATACACATTGTAGTCTGTGATGACAGCGTGGAAGACTTAACACAGATAGAAAGACTGTTAGAGAAATATAGGGAAAGCAATACTGCAAAAACTTTTGAGGTACAACAGTTTATGAATTCGGAAAAGTTATACCACAAAATTCAGGAAAATGTTCATTGGGATATTTACATTTTAGATATGATGATGTCTCAAAAATCAGGACTCGATATTGGCACTTTGATTCGACGCCTAGATAAAAAAAGCGTTATTATTTATATTACCTCCTCTGATGATTTTGCTCTAGAAGCCTATGGTGTACACGCTGTGCGATATCTCTTAAAACCGGTTGGAGAGGAATTACTTTTTGAAGCACTAGATTATGCCTTATCCCATACAGAAAAAGAGAAGAAGGACACATCGTATTTCGTAAAGACAAAGGAAGGACTTACAGCCGTTCCCTATTCCCAAATAGAATACATAGAAAGTCATTCCAGAAAATTAAATGTTTGTTTGACCGACAAAAAATGTATCCAAAGCATATTCATCAGAAAATCTTTTGATGAGGAAATTCATGAGCTTGCAGAAAATGAAAATTTTATGCAGGTGCATAAGTCGTTTCTTGTGAACATGAATTGTATTCATAAGCTGTCACAAGAAAATATCCTAATGGAAAGCGGCACTATTATTCCAATAAGTAAAACAAGAAAGGCAAACGTGAAAAAAAACTATTTTGAGTTTATCTCCGAACATTATTGAGAAGTGATATCTGTACATACAAAGAATGGGGGCCGAATTTAAAATGTACTATAAAAATATATCTTACATGATAAGCCATATTTTTGTAATGCTGTTTATTTATCTGTTTGTGGAATCCCGTTACACAAGACGTAAAGCGGCTGCCATCTGCATCATTTCTTTTTTTGCAATAACCATTCCCAATATCTTGAAGCTGAACATTTTTCCCAACAGTAAATTGTGTTATTTTCTAGTGACGATTTATCAAATTATTCTGACACAATTTTCCGGAATTTTCATATCAAAAATGCGGGACAGCAGAGCTTTGTTTGTGGGCCTGAGCGCTTCTAATTATGTGATTGCAGGAAGCATTATGGCGGCTGTTTTACATATCTACACAGGAAATCTTTACATTTGTACCGCCGGATGTATCATCACCCATATCGTCATCTTGTACATTTTATATATTAAGATTCATGATATTTGGATTGGCTATCAGAAAAAAGATACTATGAACAGTTGGTGGAAACTTTGCTTGATTCCTGTATTTTTTTATTGTGGATTTTCCATCTTTGCTTTTTTCCCCTATACACTTGATGAGCATCCGGAAAATATCCCGGGAGTGGCAATGTTCATTATTGCAATGTTTATGTCATATATTATTATGATGCAGTATGTAGCAAGCGAAGCCCGACGAACAGGTCTCTACTGGCAGAACAGACTTTTTGAATCCTACATTGAAGGTTTAGAAAACCAGTATTATTTGGTGGGACAGTCTGAGAAAAATCTGCGGATACTGCGGCACGACATTCGTCATTATTCTAGCATGATTGACTTGCTATTGGAACAGGGGGCATACTCTGAAATCAAAAAAGTCACGGCACATATAAATACCGTGGCAGATGAAAATAAGGTAACAAAATTCTGCAGCAATCTGGTTGTCAATACAATGTTCTCTGGAGTAATGGAAAAAGCCCAGTCCCTGGACGTAAAAATACAGTACAACATCAATGTGGACGAAGAACTTCCTGTTGACAGCTATGCATTTGCTATGGTCGTTGCCAATCTCCTGGAAAATGCAATAATCGGAGTAAAAGAGTTAGAAAAGCAAAGGCGGCTTGTGGAGACAAAAATTCGATGTGCATCAGATTATCTTTTAATTGATATAAAAAATGAATACGAAGGCGAGATTATTTTTGATGCTAAGACTGGTTTACCCAAAAGTCACAAAGGAAAAAACCATGGACTAGGTATGCAAAGCGTGGAAGCTTTTGCAGATAAAATCAACGGAAACTTAGGATGTTATTGCCAGGATAATTTTATTCATATTGTACTTTTTGCAAAATTTCAAGAATAGCACCCTTACTATAACTGCCCTTGTATTGAAATGCTAATGTCAAATACAAGGGCAAACGTTTTATTTTCTGATATCAAAGGTTTGAGAAAACTTGCAAAAGGAAAGTTTAAAGATACAGTTATTCATTTAATTGCATACATTACTGTAACGAAATTTTATCCTTGTTTTCCACCTTGATTGTAATATGACAATCAGACACATACTGGTAATTGACTTCCAGACCATAAGTAATGTCCAATAAAATTTCCTCCTGGGTTTCCTTCATCTCGATTTTGTCTGTGGCCACACCAACAAGTAATTCTCCATATGGCGTCTGATAAAATGTCATATTCTTTTTATTTTCTTCAAATATCATATGGGAGGCTCCCTCGCCTTTTTTAATTACCTCCACACAGCCTGGTGCAATCTTCATAGTGCTTTTGTTTGGCTGCTGAAAGCTCTCGCTCAATTCCTCATATAATACATAATGTTTATCTCCTTTTTTATAGTAGGTTCCCGGGCAAATCACCTCCACCGGATTCTCCTCCCCATTTTGATATTGCAGACCTTTAATAGATATATTGATTTCCTTCTCCATGAATATAACTCTCCTTGCCATAAAAATATTTCAAGTATGTGATACGTTTCCTTATTATGTCATGTAACCAACCGCTAGGTTGATTACAAGTGATACGTTTCCTTATTATATCACATCTTCCTCCTTTAGAATATCACATTTTATGGCTGCAGCTCATTTTCCAATTCAAACTCCACTTCTCCCATGTAGCCAGGTGCTATACTGTATTTTTCAAAAACCAACACAATTTTGCCCTGATTGTTGATATAAAAGCTCTGATTATCTTCTATACTTTTAAATTCACAATCTGCCGTCAAGTCATCCGCCCCACTTTTGCCTTGACTGTAGCCATAAAACATGGCATCTTTATCTTCCTTCAACCGTTTTTCAATTCCCTCCCTGACAGCCTTATTGGCAATCTCCTTGTAACTAGGACCTAATAAATCCCGCAATGTCAGTTCCTTGCCTACCTCCAAATCAATATTATAAAAATAATTCTCTGTGTAGCAGCTAGCCAAACTTTCCGTCTTCCAAATTTTAAAGGAAAGGTACTCTTCATTTTGACATTTTATATCATAATCTACCTGTATTTCCATCTTCCAATAATCCTGCTCTTCGCCCCCTGTCTGAATGTAGGCCTCCTTGTATTCCGCCGCCCGCTGTTCTGCCTCTTTTGTAATTTCATTTATCTTTTTTCTGATCTCATTGTTAATCACCTCCTCCAAACCGCCTGTAATTTTACCCTCTATTTTTGGTACTGAGACCGTCAAAATTTCCTGCTCATTTTCCTTTGTGTACTGCTGTGATGTGACCAATTCCACAATTCCCCTGATAAACGGTATCTGCGATGCCGCTAAAGCAAAGGATTCATTGCACCGCACTCCTGTCAAAAACGCCACGCATACCACTGCTGCTATAACCGCTATCATTCTTGCCTTCTTAAAAATAAACATCTTTCCCCCCTCTGGCAAAAACTCCTCCTTTTCCTCCAAGGCACTTTCTACCATACTTTCTAAATTATCTGGAATACGGATATTATAATACTCTTCTTTTCCTTGTTTCCACATAGTATCAATCCTCCCTCATTTTATCTTTTAAAAGTTTCAATGCTTTATACAATCTAGTTTTCACTGTATTTTCGTTAATCTGCAAAATATGAGCAATCTCTGTAATCTTTCTGTCCTCAAAATATCTCAGCAAAACAACACTTCTATACTTTTCATTTAATTCTCCCACCTGACTCAACACTTGAGTTTTCTGCAAATAATTGTCCACCCAATTTTCTGTATACTCCTCCTCCATATTGTAGGCACAATATTTTTGATTCAATTTTAGCATCCTATTACATTCATTTATTAATATTCGGTAAAACCATGTGCTAAGATACCTCTCTTCCCGCAATTTATCCAGCGCCGGCAATGCCTTTACGATAGCCTCCTGCAGAGCATCCATGGCATCCTCCTCATTTTTCATGTAAGAGTAAGCAAATCGATATAATCTTTGTTGATTATCCCGCACATATTCCGCAAATTTTTCCTTTCTTCCTCCTGCTTTACCCTTCATTGTTTCCTCCAACTTTCATATATAACTTTCTTCTTTTATCTTCCACTTGTATGTATTATTATGTATTTTCCTTCAAATATTCAGACCATTTTTCCATATATTCTCTCTTTAAATGAATTCCATCCTCACTGGCATCCTCCGGCAATCCTCCGTTTTTCTTCATTGCACTTGCAACATCCACATAAACTGCCCCTGTCCTTTCTGCTACCTTCTCAACATACCCGTTAAACTTATCTATATTCTCATTATTAAAAATCTTGTCTCCCTTCGACTCCACTACCGGAAGAATGGACTGTATATAAATTTCCGCCTTTGGATAGCGTTCCTTGATTTGATTTACCAATGACTCATAATAACTTTCAAATTCCTCCTCATAAGGCCAACCCAATTCATTTAAACCAAACATTAAATAAATTTTATCATATTCCTTCTGAAATAAAGCATCCAGCATATTACCCCTCTTGCCGTTTTTTAATATGAAATTCTTTTTGTTTTGTATTTGATTAAGACAGATGCCGCATTTGGCATAGAAATCCGCCTCCTTGTAAGTTCTAGACAAAGCCAACCCCTCTGTTCTGGAATCTCCCAAAAATGCAATCCTATCTTTAGATTCTGACGATGAATTTTCTTTCCATGAATCTTTCTTTGTTTGATTTTTGTTTACCTTGTCTTTATTGGTTGTACTCTCCCTCTCCTTATCTTTCTTATCTTTTTTATCTTTATTGTTTTTATTATCCTTATTTTTATTATCCTTCCTCACAGTCTGTTGATTTTTTTCGCTGTTTTTTCTGTTCTTACTTCCCTCCTCCAGCACTGTATTCTTCTGTCTGTCCTCTGTTACAGCTTCCTCCCCACTAGATTGCGTCACTTGCTTCGCTTTACTTATTCGCTGCTTTGTAAACACTCCATCCTTAGAAGCAATACAGCCTACGCTGCCTATCACCAGCAAAAGCAAGCCAAGCAGGACAGCTATTTTTCTTCCCTTTCTTTTATACATTTCTTGTCTTCTTTTCATTCTTCTGCGATTTCTTTTTCTATAAGCCATATCCCTATCCTCACATTTCCTTTTTATCATTTTAGTTAATTTTGTAATTCTTGTTGTTATTTTTTGTTTCACAAATTGGCACCTTTTTGTTTGTTTTCTCTTATTAGATATTTGTTAGAAAGAAAAAGTTTGCTTATTTTTCATAAAATAGCAAACTTTTTTGATTTTATTATATTTTTTATAACAACTGCTGCTGCACCTTCAATGCATGTTTTATATATATGCTTCGTATACTTTCATACTCACCTAATCCCTTTAATACGCAGCTTACCTGAAACCCATTTTCCTCCAATATACTTTTCCAGGAATCGGACGATGGGCCGGCTATATCCTTCTTCGCATGTTCCCCTGCAACAAAAAGCAAGGGATGAAGTACAACCTCATGATAGCCGCTTACCTTCAAGTGCTTTAGCACATAGTCTGTATCCATATTGCCCTCCACAGTTCCTACATACACATTGTCCCAGCCAAACTGTCTAAATTTTTTCCACAGTTTATAATAAACCTGATGACTTTGATGGCTAGTTCCATGTCCTACAAATAATGTAATTTTAGAGGATTCACACTCCTTACTCAAAATATCTATCAATGCTTTAAAATCCTCCTCCTCCCCAAGAAGTGGATTCCCTATATGTATTTCAGGAATATGCGCTGAAAATTGATTTGCCACTAGATGGAGATACTCTGTCTCATATCCCCAAATAAGATGGGTAGGCTGAATGACACAATAAGTAATCCCATCCACACACATTTGCTCCAATGCCTCCTCAATGGATGGTACATGCATTTTATCTCTTTCCTTTATAATTTTTCTCACCGTAGGGCTGGTAAAAGCACGATAAAAGTTGTAATCCTCAAAATTCTGTGCCATTTCTCTTTCCAACGGTTCTATACATTTCTTTCTTGTATCTGCATAGGTGGAACCAAAACTAACTACCAAAAGACCTTTTTTACTCATCTCTTTAAATTCCTATCTCCTCTTTTCATTATGCAAAGCTGCTAATCTCTTTTCTTCTCCCATTTACTTCTCTCCACTAATCTTCCCATGCAGAAAGCAAAAATTCCCACACCAATTCCGGTCTGAATACAAAAAAATAAACTTTCCACCTCCCCCGGAAGTTCCCCTCCTATCATGGTCTCCAAAACAGGATGAAACCATGGCTCATACTCCTCTCCCCTAATCTGCTCCACCATCTGGGAGCCGGCATCATCGGAACCCCCAAATTCTGCATTTTTTAACGCAAAAAGCGGAACCAACGCAATGAAAAACATTATAAGAATCAAAGCTATTACTATTTTCCTTTTTTTAATCATGAATCACTCCTCCCTTCCAAAACTTCAAACCTGATAATTCCGTCCTACCATAAGTTTCTAATTCCATCATAACAATCACTGTGATAATGCCTTCTATAACGGCAAGAGGAAACTGGGTAGGGGCAAATACCCCCAAAAACTTTACTGCGGATGCTGCCACACCGCCCTGTGTATCTGGATACGCCATTGCCAGCTGAACACTTGTCACACAGTAGGTAAACAAATCCCCAAAAGCTGCCGCTAAAAATATACCAACCATTTTATTTACCCTGCATTTTCTGCAAATCCAATAAACACCATAGGAAACCAATGGCCCTGCTACAGCCATGGAAAATGTATTTGCACCGAGAGAAGTTAAGCCTCCATGGGCCAATAAAACAGCCTGAAATATTAATACAATTAAGCCTAGTACACTAACTGCACAAGGTCCAAACAGCAATGCTCCCAGTCCTGTTCCTGTCATATGAGAACAACTTCCCGTAACAGATGGAATCTTCAGTGATGAAATCACAAAGATACAGGCGCCTGTCATAGCCAATATTATCTTTGTTTTAGGATTTTCGGTTATCGTATTAGTGATAGAATTGTAACCTAACAATAAAAACGGAATACAAATTACTCCCCAAGCCACACAGTAACCACCTGGTAAATATCCTTCCATAATGTGCATGGCACTTGTCTGCACAGGAAGACTTAAAATTATAATACATGCCAAAAATAAGACGATTTGTTTTCTTTGAACTTTGTTTGATTTTATCAAAGTATCTCCTCCTTTCCACTTCACAGCTTTTCCTATTATCAAAAGCCATATTCTGAGCAATTATTTTTTTGTTCCCATCCCTTCATATCCTAGGGAGGGTATTATATGGGAGACAAATTCCATACAATAAAAAACACCTCTTTTACCAGCTTTACAGGCAAAATAGGCGCAACAAAAAACGGTTTTTCCAAACCGGCTCTCATCACGTCAGTCATCGTCCGTAACTGAAATGATACACTACAATAAGGCAGGTCTTCTGACTCAGGCTTCATCGCTTGAACCGTCTTCCCATAGTGTTCACAAACAGACACTACAGTGACATTGCTGGTTCTCACTCTTCCTTTACAGCGGCGGGACCGTATAAGCTTTTCACTCATTTCCCTATTATCTTAGCCAATCCACAATGAAGGAGACATTGTGCATCCTAAGCACCTTACTATATTAGATTCTTAAAAAGAGTAGCATATTTGCCATAAGTTGTCAATCAATGTATTTGCTTTTATGTATTTGCTTCTGCGTCGGCACAATGCCAGAACAATTGCTTTTTATACATAGTCATACTGATGTAAAAAGCTTATGTTTGTGATGATGTATATGATATAAAAAAAGAGTCCTGCAGGATTGTCCTGACAGAACTCTTTTTTATTTTACTTTCAATATAACATATCTGATTTAATTTATCTAAAAGTGTATGTTTTTGTAATTCTATATCTGATGTAATTTACAAAAGGAGACTTGATTGTCTTCTTACCGGATTTTTTATTGGCAACTACATAAAAATAATAATTCTTATTATATTTCAAAGCTTTTTTCTTAAACTTTTTCACTTTATAGCTTGTCTTTTTTGTTGTAGTAACCTTTTTATATCCACCCTTTTCATTTGTGGACATATAAATAGTATAGTTCTTTGCACCTTTCATTTTTGTCCATTTTACTGATATAGATTTGCTTTTCAATGCTCCTGATTTTGCACTAAACTTTACTGGCTGTGCAAATTCTTTGTAAGCAGACCAACTACCATACTTCTTAGCAACTCCAATCATCACATATGGACGAACACGGAATTTATAGAAAGATGTTTGTTTTACATTCGTTAAATATACAAAATTAGATCTTGATGTAAATTTCTTAACTGGCTTTTTGCCATTGTATGTATATAACTGAATTTCATATCCATCTGCGTTTACTTCTGTCCATTCTGCTACTACTTTCTTTGAATTTTCCCAATATCTTGTAATCTCTAATTGATTGATTTTTGCTGGCAGAGTTTTTAATCCATATGCATAAGAATAACCAAAATTAGACTCTGCTACAAATCCGTCTTCATTGATACGAACCGGAAATACATATACGGTATAGGAACCGCTTGCCGACAATTTTTGAATCGTTGCCGCAGCATTGCGAACCATTCCTAAATATTTTGCTGAATTTAAATTACTTGTTGTAATGTAAATTTTATACCCATCTGCACCTGCAACTGGATTCCATTTTAATGAGATGGCGCTGGCAGTAGCATTCGTCTGGGTAATTGTTGTCTTGTAGCCTGGTCTTGTCACTATCTCAAGAATTCTAGACGGCTCTCCGTAAACATTCTCAAATTGATTTGTTTCCTCATTTCGAACAGAAACATAAGCGCGGACAAATACATAATAGCTTTTTCCTCCTGATAGAGGTCCAATATAATAGCTAGGAGAACTGGTTGTCCCCTGAGGATAAATATTTTGTCCATCTGTCAAATACACTTCATATTTGACACCACTCATCAAAGACGCATCCCACTCCACAGAAACGGTAGTTTCTGTTGCTTTCGTCTGTTTTAAACCTTCCACTTTAGATGGCACTACTACTTCTTCTGCAAATACACTGATAGAAAACAATGCTGTCAACATAAAGGTCAATACCAACAAGGTACTTAATTTAAAACTTTTTTGCTCTTTCATAGTTCCTCCTTTACATACTTTAAATACTCTTTGTAACTTTTTTATCCGTGCACCCAGCGTTGAACCGTTCTCATAGACGTTACCTTGACAGTTAACTCAATCCAGGCGCCCTCACGGCACACAGAAGGTTTTACTTAGTGCTGCTTCATTCCTGACCTGACACGGTTCGTAAATTTCTGTTGCGTAAGACCCAAACGTCAACGCCACTTATCAAGGGCAGCTCCACGAGAAAACAGCCCGAAACCAGGCATCACCTCTGCTAGAGCGGATTGCAGGTACAGGGCACCGCTATCTCCCCGGCTGCACGGAAATGTTTTGCTATTATAATTAAAAGTTATCTCCTTTAATATTTTAATTTAAAGAAAAGATATATAAAGATTTACATAGAAAAAATATATAATAGCGCTGTTCAATAGTTTATCGCATTTCTTTCCATTTGTCAAACTTCACTTTTGATTTTTTCATTAGAAACACAACCACTTTTATCCATATTAGAATATTGAGAAGACCGTTTAATAGTTCCTGAACGCAGCTCCCGAAAAAAGCTTTTCATTAAGTCGCTGCATTCTCCCTCCAAAATCCCTTTTTCAATCTGAAGTTGGTGATTAAACTTAGGCATCTGCAGCAGATTTAATATTGAGCCTGCACATCCTGCCTTTGGATTCATGCATCCAATATATACCTTTTTTATTCTCGCTTGAACCATTGCACCAGAACACATTTGACATGGCTCTAATGTCACATACATCTCACAGTTGTCCAATCTCCAATCTCCCAGCTTTTTACTTGCCTTTTTTATAGCATTTAGTTCTGCATGAGACAGTGTATTTTTATCTGTATTTCTTCGATTATAACCTCTAGCTACAATATTACCTTGACAAACAATTACACATCCTATTGGCACCTCCCCTAACTTATATGCCTTTTTTGCCTGTCGAATGGCTTCCTTCATATACTTTTGCTTGATTACTAATTCATCTGAACCTGTTTCCATAAAATTCCTCATTTCTGAGCGACCTGATAAGAAGCTATTTGTTTTCGCTCTGAAACAAACAGCTATGTACTTAAAAATTTTTCCTTTTTCTTTTCTTCATTATTTGATATGATGTTATGTAACGATTATGGCTAAAATTTACATCCTTGCAGCAAGCTGCCAGAGTATCAACCTCTGGGATATTGGCTCAATATACACAGCTGGCATATCCTCTTGCTGGTTGCTGACATAAATAAAGAGCTGATACATAAAATTAGTTAGTTAAAGATTTAAAAAGGAGTGTTTGTTTTTGAATACCATTTATACCACTGAGAGACTGATATTAAAAAATTTGGAGCCTTCCTTTCACAATGGATGTATGGTACTGCGTTTTTTGACAGAAAACAAGAATATTTTTGAGCCCTATGAGCCTCTCAGAAATAAGACCTATTACACAAAATCGTTTCAAAAAAACAATTTAGATGCCGAGCGCAAAGCATTCCGTTCCTTATCCTTTGCCCGTTTCTATGTGTTTTTAAAGGACAATCCTGACTTTATTATTGGCACTGTATCCATTGGTAATGTCTCCAAAGAGCCTGTTCCATCCTGCTCCATCGGCTATAAGTTTGACAAAAATTTTCAACGCCAGGGCTATGCTTATGAAGCTGTAGACTTAGTCATTAATATCGCATTTTTTCATATGGGTATGAAGGTGATTAACGCATTTATACAAAATACCAACACTTCCTCTCTTCACCTCATTGAAAAGTTAGGATTTAAAGCAGTCAACCACGGCGGACGAATGATTCAAGTGAACGGTGATTGGAAGGGACATTATAAATACACACTGTCACGCCCTTAAAACAAGTTTTTTATTGAAATTTTATTTTTCATTATATTTTTTAATTTATTTACTGTCATTCATTTTATTTTGTTCTATAGTTCTGTTTTCATGTTTTTTTCATATATTGTACTAACACTATGGCAATATTGTGCATAAGGAAATAAAGTCTATGAGCTTATCCAAAATCAATGAATTTTTGTGGGGTTTTCCTATGATTACCATCTTACTTGGAGTACATCTCTACTTCACTGTAAGACTTAAATTTATTCAAAGAAAAACACTCACCGGAATTAAAGAATCTCTCCTTGTAGAGGACGACAATGATTCCTCTAAAATTTCCGGCTTTCGTGCCCTAGCTACCACTTTAGCCGCCACCTTAGGAACCGGTAATATAATAGGCATGTCCACCGCCATAGCCCTTGGAGGTGCCGGCGCTGTATTTTGGTGCTGGCTTACAGGGGTTCTGGGAATGGCAACCTCCTATGCAGAATGTTATTTAAGCCTTTTATTTCGGGAAAAACTGCCGGACGGCAATTATGCAGGCGGCCCCATGTACGTCTGCAAAAATGGCTTAAAAAATATGCCGCTGGGAAAATTTTATGCTTTGTGCACTATTGTCGCTGCCTTCGGTGTGGGATGCACCACACAATCTAATGCTATTGTCACCTCCTTGTCCCATAAATGGGACATTCCCCCCGCATGGGTGGGAGCTGTCATCTGCGCCATTGCGGGATGTGCCATTATCGGTGGTATCCGCACAATAGGAATGGTGTGCGAGAAAGCCATTCCTTTTCTCTTTTTATTTTACACTCTGTGCTGCCTTTTCATCTTATACTTTAATTTAGATGTTCTGCCAGAAAGCCTGATGTTTATTGTAAAAAGCGCTTTTCATCCTCAAGCCGCTGTTGGCGGCTTTGGAGGATATATGGTAGGTCATGCCCTTCGATATGGAATAGCCAGAGGACTTTTCACCAATGAAGCTGGTCTTGGCACCGGAGGCATCTCCGCAGCCAGCGCACACACACACCAACACTCCCGACAAGCCTTAATTTCCATGACTGCTGTATTCTGGGATACTGTAGTTATGTGTGCCATTACTGGCATTGTAATTGTTTCTAATATACTCAAACATCCAGAATCGATACAGGGCTGCGGTGCAGGAGATTACACTGCCGCTGCCTTTGCAGGGCTCCCTTTGTGGGGAGAGGAATTTCTCATTTTTGCCGTTGCCGCCTTTGCCCTAACTACCTTAATTGGATGGTGTTATTTTGGAGAAACCGCCGTTGTCTTCTTATTCGGAACCGAAAAGGTCATTTCCTACAAGATTATATATATTTTAATGATATTTGTAGGTGCAGTTATGTCCCTGAATATAGTTTGGGAATTAACAGATTTTATCAACGCCGTAATGCTCATTCCCAATGTCATTGCACTGCTTATCCTGCGAGATAAAATCAAAAGTCCCACTGAGAAAAAAGAATAATTTTTTAACATTACATTTCCATCTTTCCCTGCCGAATTCGTTCCATAATCTCATCTACACTAGCATACCCAACCTCTCCCTTGTCATCCATATTGAAAAAGTAATCCATAACATCCTCTATTTGTGTCTCAATCTCAAAAAAATCAGTCCAATAATCAAGCATAGCCTCTCTTTCAAGCAGCTTTGAAGCAAAAAGCTCCTCTATCAGCTCCCCCAGCACCTGTTCTGACAACCCCAGTCTTTGAGGCTTTTGCATAAGCGCCAACTCGGCCACTGTTTCCAGACTTGTGTAGGACCAATATGCGTTCACCTCTACAATATCAAAATTCTCCTTTCCCGTCAGTTTCCTTAAATTTTTCTCAATAACGCCCAATTCCTCTTTTGCTTTCTCGTCTATATCCGTGTTCATTTCCTCCATAATTTGTGCAGCTCTCTTGATCATGCTCATGACTTCAGAAAGCTTAGTTTCATCTATTTTACATTGACCTATAATGTACTCTACCTCATGGCTCATCTTTTACCTTTTATCCTTTCTCTCTTTTATTATTTTTCAAATGTACCTAAAATCTAAAACGCCCGAAATCAGACAGCTAAATACTGTCTAATTCCAGACGTTTGCAAAGCTCTAACCAAGCATTTATTCTACTCTCGCCTTTTCCTCATTCACATAGAAACCATTGTAAAATCCTGTAATTGTAAAGCAGTATAAATGACCTTAACAGAACTATTACTACCATTCCAACAATGCACTGCCCCATGTAAGACCACCGCCAAAGCCAGCCAGCACAATTTTATCTCCCCTGCACAATTCTCCTTTTTGATTCATTTCATCCAACAAAATCGGTATAGATGCCGCCGATGTATTTCCATAGTTATGCAAATCCATAGGGAACTTTTGATTGTCTATTTTTAAGTGCTTTGCAACAGAAAACAATATTCTTTCATTTGCCTGGTGCAATATAAAATACTTTACATCCTCCAATGGCGTATTGGCCTTCTCACAGACCTCACATATACATTGAGGCACTCTCTTCACTGCAAACTTAAATACCTCCTGCCCGTCCATGGAAATGTAGCCTTTCTGGCGTTCTTCCTTTGCACACATATTATCTAAACTTCTTCCCGGGCAAGTGAGCACCATTCCCTTTGCCCCCTCTGCTCCCACTATCGTCTGACAAACTCCGCCTTCCTCACTGGCGCTGACTACCGCCGCTCCAGCTCCGTCACCAAACAACACACAAGTGCCTCTGTCTGTCCAATCCACCAGCTTAGATAACACCTCCGCCCCCACAATCAATGCATTTTTAATCATACCAGCCTTGATATAAGCGTTAACTGTATTCAACGCAAACAAAAAGCCGGAACAAGCAGCATTCAAATCAAAACAAAACGCATTTACTGCCCCTATTTCACTCTGCACCATGCAGGAAACACTTGGCACATAATAGTCCGGCGAAAGCGTTGCAACAATAATCAAATCAATTTCCTCTGCTCCAATTCCTGCATTTTCCAGCGCCATCTTGGAAGCCTTGGCAGATAAGCCTGCTGTATTATCCTTGTCCGTAATACATCTTTTGCGTATCCCCGTTCTGCTGCTAATCCATTCATCATTGGTATCCACAATCTTTGCCAAATCGTCATTGGTTACCACATGCTCCGGCATACAACTGCCGGTTCCTATAATTCTTGCATTCATACACTTGTCCTTGTAATTTCCATAACCTTTCTCTGAATTTCAAATTTCCTGCCTTCAAACAAAAATAGAAATTATTTCCGTTTTTCACCACAATTATGTTAAAAGTATATAACGTTATGCAACCTATGTCAATTGACTTTTCCGCCATTATAAAGCTTTTACATTCTAAATCGGTAACCAACCCCCCACAAGGTCTCAATATATTGAGGTTTAGAGCTCTCATATTCAATTTTTTCCCGAATCTTTTTTATATGAACGGCAATTGTGGAAATATCACTTCCAATCGGCTCCATCCCCCAAACCTTTCGGAACAAATCTTCCTTAGAAAACACGCGATTCGGATGACTTGCCAACGTCTTAAGCATATCAAACTCTTTGGAGGTAAAGGTTACCTCCTCCTCATTCAGCCAAACTCTTCTAGCAGCAATATCTATTTTCAAACCGCGAATATTGATAATCTGGTCCGGCACTGCTGATTCGCTTCCAACCAGCCTGTCATATCTTGCCAAATGTGCCTTCACTCTTGCCACCAGCTCACTCGGACTAAAAGGCTTCGTAATGTAGTCGTCCGCACCTAATCCCAGACCGTGAATTTTATCAATATCATCCTTTTTGGCAGATACCACTATAATGGGAACATTTGTCTTTTCCCGAATGTGTCGGCACAATTCAAATCCATTTATACCCGGCAGCATTAAGTCTAAGATATACAAGGAATATTCTTCTTCAAGTGCCCTTTGCAATCCCTGCTCTCCATCATTCTCAATCTCAACGGCAAATCCGCTTAATTCCAAGTAATCCCTCTCCAGCTCCGCTATACTTTCTTCATCCTCTATAATCAATATTCTTGTCATAGTTATACCTGTGCATATCACAATCTTGCTTGTGGATACTGCCCAAATAAATAGGTTGAAAGAACGGGCAATACACATAACATCCTTTCTTTATCATATATTTCCTTCAACCTTTCTTATCATCCTCCCTCTGGCTGCTCTGTTCATTTTCTCCACTGCTTTGCTCAACATTTTCATTCTCAGCATTCTTCCCATAATTTTCAAAATACTTTCTCAAAATAATGTGCATCGTAGTCCCCATTCCCTCCTTACTTGTAGCCCATATCTTTCCCCCATGTGCATCCACTATTTTCTTGGCAATAGATAGTCCAATTCCGCTGCCCCCCTGGGATGAATTTCTAGAGGCATCTGTCCTATAAAATCTGTCAAATATAAGAGGCAGCTCCTTCACCCCAATTCCCCTGCCGTTGTCCTCAATCTCAATATGGACAAAATCCCCCTCCTCATTTAATCGAATATTTAACACACCTTTTTTCGTGCCAATATATTTTTCACTGTTGCTAATAATATTATTGATAACTCTGCTCATCTGCTCCACATCCGCAATCACAATAATATCCGGTGACAGATAATTAAAATAATGCAGCTCAATTCCTTTTGCTTCTAACTCCATGCCAATCTCCTGAATGCAATCCTCAAAATAACTGTCAATCCGCACTTTATTAAAGTTATAGGGAATACGGTTTGTATCAATCTTAGAGTACATTGTCAGCTCGCCAATCAATTTATCCATATCGTTTGCTTTATTATATATGGTGTGGATATATCGCTCCATCTTCTCCGGCGTATCCGCTACTCCGTCCATGATGCCTTCCACATATCCTTTGATAGCAGTGATTGGCGTTTTCAAATCATGGGAAATATTGCTAATCAACTCCTTGCTCTGAGCATCATCCTGCAGCTTGTCCTCCGCATTCTGCTTTAATCGAATGCGCATCTGCTCAAAATCTTGAAACAAATATCCAAACTCATCTTCTGATTTTGCCTCCTCCTCCAAGGTAAAGTTCAAATCCCCCTGTGCAATCTTGCAGGTAGCCTCGTGCAGCCTTCTCATTGGGAACATCACACTCTTATAGATCCAAAAGGTCAAAACCACACCCGTAAGCAGCGCCACCAAAACCAATGTCACAAGCAACTCATAGATAAAGCTTTTCATTTGAGGCAAAATATCTGTCATCTCTGTCACTAAGAAAACTCGCCCCTCAGTTTTGTCCTCATAGGCGAAACTCATCTCCTTTATCAAAAACTGCATCCCTTCGCTCACATAGACACTGCTGGCATCTCCATCCTCCTCAAAAAACTGTTTCAGTCTGCTCTCTAACTTAGACAAATTCTCAGACTTTCCAACATATATAAGCTCCCCTGCTCTTTGTACAATTAAATACGAATGCTTTTCCATCAATTTTTTATTTAGTTGATTCAGATACTCCACATCTGACAGCTTTGACAGATCCTCCTTGATAACATTTTCAACTTCTGTTTTGATATTCTGGATGTATTTCTCATAGAGATGAATGGGATTACTGAGAAAATAATGACCTGCATCCTCCACACCATAATTTTTCTCCAGGGAATGTATCTGCATTGTTCCAAATCCAACAACTGCAACTCCCAGGAGCAATATAGGGAGCACTGTTACCAAACAAAAAGAAAGCTTTAATTTTGTACTTAATTTCATAAAACTCTCCTATTCTCCGCCTGGCAGGCGGTATAAACGGTAATGAGGGTTTGCTTTTGGTGATATAGGGGTTGTCCTGATATAATAAAAACGGACTTCCCTTTGCGCTGTGTGCAACTCGGGAACCTTCGGTTCCCTCGTTCACGGGCTTTCGCCCTATCAAAATGGTCAGTTCCAAATTTGCCTGCAAGCAGGCAATTTGCCTCTGACCATTTTGGCACTGCTCATTGCTTTCGTGCATATTATAACACATGTTGGGAAGTCCATTTATTAAATTTTTATAAATTTTTCAACAGCTCTGCCTTGTCAGTTTTCTCCCAAGGCAAATCCAAATCATTTCTTCCAAAATGTCCGTACGCCGCTGTCTGTTTATAAATCGGACGGCGAAGATCTAGCATTTTAATAATACCAGCCGGCCGCAAATCAAAGTTTTCTCTTATCATTTCAATCAATTTTTCATTGGACACCTTACCTGTTCCAAAAGTCTCCACATTGATGGAAGTAGGCTGTGCTACGCCAATAGCATAAGATAATTGAATCTCACATTTATCTGCCAGTCCTGCCGCAACAATATTTTTTGCCACATAGCGGGCTGCGTAAGCCCCGCTTCTGTCTACTTTAGTGCAATCCTTACCGGAAAAAGCTCCGCCGCCGTGACGAGCATAACCGCCGTATGTATCAACGATTATCTTTCTTCCAGTCAATCCGGCATCACCGTGAGGACCGCCAATCACAAAACGTCCTGTAGGATTAATATATATTTTTGTATCATCATCCACTAATTCCTTTGGTAAAACCGGCTCAAATACATATTTTTTAATATCCTCATGAATCTGCTCTTGGGACACTTCAGGATTGTGCTGTGTGGACAATACAACAGCCTCCAGCCTTTTTGGTTTTCCATTTTCATCATATTCCACAGACACCTGGGTTTTGCCATCTGGCCTTAGATAAGTAAGAGTGCCATCCTTTCTCACCTTTGTAAGCTGCAGGGCAAGCTTATGTGCCAGTGAAATAGGATATGGCATATATTCCTCTGTCTCATTTGAGGCATATCCAAACATCATACCTTGGTCGCCGGCACCGATAGCCTCCAACTCCTCATCAGACATTTTATTTTCTTTTGCCTCTAACGCCTTATCTACACCCATGGCTATATCTGCTGACTGCTGGTCCAATGCAACCATAACAGCGCATGTATTGCCGTCAAAACCTGTTGCTGCATCATTGTATCCTATTTCATTTACTGTATTGCGCACAATCTGAGGTATATCAATCTGTGCCGTAGTCGTTATCTCTCCTGTCACCAATACAAAGCCTGTACAGGTTGCCGTCTCACAAGCCACACGCCCCATCGGATCCTGTTCCATAATTGCATCTAATATAGCATCGGAGATTGTGTCGCACACCTTATCCGGATGCCCCTGTGTCACTGATTCAGAAGTAAATAATAATTTTTCCATTTGTTTTTTCGTTTCCTTTCTAATATTTTTTGTAGCTTATAAAGTGCAATATGCTTCATTTTTGCAAACTATTATTCGTATCGAATATGTGCTGCAAAGCGCTGTTTTCCAATCCGCCGGAGTGGGGCTTCATAGTTTTTTGCTTTATTTGAATGGTTTTTCCTATAAAGAAATAAAAAGTCCCACCAAATAAGGGGGACTTAATTATCTCATATAATCAATTCCTCTTATTGATCGATTATTAGTTCGCTCAGGCTGGCACCTTCCCGAAGGGGTTGCCGTGGTTTCTCAGATCCTTGTATCTCCACCACTCTGAATAAGAGAATATTCACTTTATATTAAAATATATGCTTGTATCACTACATTAGTACCATACTTCATTTATAAAAAAATGTCAAGTATTTTGCTCATAAATTAATGACATACAAACACACTACTGCTTTTGGCATATTAACCCACGCACAAAACTTGCCAAACCACTTCTTTTTTAGTATAATAAATTTTAAACAACATCTCAACATACATATTTCATATAGTTTTTATGGCATTCCTACACAATAAAAATCAAAAATATAAGGAAAGGTTGAACCAATGAGCACAAAAAGAATCACTATAAATGACGTGACAATCGGCATGCGTGTAGCAACAGATGTATACACAGAAAATGATGAGCTTATTATACAAAAGAATACCATTCTAACAGATGCTTTAATTGCACGTCTTAAGCATCACAACATTTACAATATTCGCATTCTGCTTGACAATACTCCCGTGCCAAAGGCGTCTGCAGCTGCCGACACCAAACCATCTTACTACGAACGTCTGCAGAACAGCCCTGAATTTAAAGCTTTTAAAAAGGAATATTTACAAAAAGCAGATTCCCTAAAAAATGCAATGTTATCTATTATTGAAGAGAACGCTCCTATAGATACGGACAAATTACTCTCTCAAGCTACGGAGTTAATGTCAAAATCACGCACGACTCTCCATGTGTTTGACATTATTGTTTCCCTTAAAAATTCTTCTGATATGACCTTTACCCATTCCATCAACGTCTCACTGTTGGCGGCTGTGCTTGGTAAATGGCTTGGCTACCCTCAGGAAGATATTGAAGCCTTAAGTCTGGCTGGACTGTTACATGATATTGGCAAGCAAATGATTCCTCAAGAAATATTAAACAAGGAGGGAGCATTAACAGAACAAGATTTGAAAATTTTAAGAAGCCACACAGAAAAAGGATACGAGCTTTTATCCAAATATGATTTGGATCCACGTATTATAGACGCCGCATTAACTCACCACGAGAAATTTGACGGCACTGGATATCCAAAGGGATTAAAAGGGAATGAAATCAAAGACTTTGCTAAGATTATTGCCATTGTAGATGTGTATGACGCAATGACTGCAAAAAGGATTTATCACGAACCTTACTGTCCATTTGAGGTTATCCGCCAGATTGAGAGGGATGGCTATCAAAGATATGACGCCCATATGCTAATGGTATTTTTAGAAAATGTGGTAACCACTTATGTTGGAAATAAAGTCATCTTGAGCAACGGCATGATTGGAGAAGTGATTATGATTAACAAACTGGATTTATCCCGCCCTATTGTCAAGATATCAGATGACCAATACATTGACTTGTCGCACAAAAGAGATATTGATGTAGTATCTATTGTTTAATTTTTTAACACAAATGCCTTCCCATCAGACTAGAGGGGAAGGCATTTGTTATATTCCTTATATTTATATTCATTACAATTTGCTTAGCTTACCTTTAACTTAAACTTTGTCACATCTTTTTCTGTGGAAACTAATTCAATCATTGCTCCAAGTCCCTTCAGCTTCTCCTCAAACCGCTCATATCCTCTTTGTATATAAACAATGTCATCTATGAGAGAAAAGCCTTCTGCCGCAAGCGCTGCAATCACCAAGGCCGCTCCTGCCCTTAAATCCGGCGCTGTCATCTCTGCCCCCGTAAATCCGCTGACGCCATCAATAATTGCCGTGTTTCCTTCCACCGTTATTTTAGCGCCCATGCGTGAAAGTTCATCTACATATTTAAAGCGATTCTCAAATAAGCTCTCCGTGACAATGCTAGTTCCGTTTGACAATGCAAGCGCCACAGCTATTTGAGGCTGCATATCCGTAGGAAATCCCGGGTAGGGCAATGTTTTTACGTGGGTGTTTTTTTGATACTCACAGCCAACGACACGCATCGCATCATCATATTCCTCCACTGTACATCCAATCTCTAGCAGCTTTGCAGCAATAGATTCTAAATGCTTAGGAATTACATTTCTAACCAAAACATCACCTTTTGTGGCCGCTGCCGCAAACATAAAGGTACCTGCCTCAATCTGATCAGGAATCACAGCATATTCTGTTCCATGAAGCTTAGGAACACCATTGATACGAATTACATCGGTTCCTGCTCCTTTAATGTTAGCTCCCATGCTGTTAAGCATATTGGCAACATCCACTATATGAGGCTCCTTTGCTGCATTTTCAATGATAGTTCTCCCTTGAGCCAAGGCCGCTGCCAGCATTACATTAATCGTAGCACCCACCGTAACTACATCCATGTAAATATGGCTGCCCGCCAGCTGTTCTGCCTCTGTTATAATCATTCCATGTGCAATAAATACCTCTGCCCCTAATGCTTTAAAACCTTTTATGTGTTGGTCAATGGGACGGCTTCCAATATTACATCCTCCAGGCAAAACCACCTCCGCCTTGTGAAAACGACCTAACAGAGCGCCAACTAAATAATAAGAACCACGAATTTTTCTAATATGTTCATAATCCACTCTTGTTGTTTGTATATTTTTTGCCTGAATTTTCACACAGTTTGGGTTTACCCGCTCCACCATCACACCAATGGATTCAATTGCCTGTAATAATACACCAATATCCCTTACATCCGGCAAATTATCTATCATCACCGTCTCGTCTGTCATAATAGCCGCCGCCAACAATGGCAAAGCTGCATTTTTTGCTCCGCTTATGGATACTTCTCCTCTAAGCGGACGACCACCTTTGATAATGTACTGCTCCATCTTGCACCTCTAACTAACAGTCATATGCCCTAATTTACAAGCATCTTAACCTTATGATATCAACATGTATACATAATTTCTCTCTTTTACTCAACTTAATCATTATAGCACAAAGATTTCTTTTGTAAATTCCTTTTTCATAAAATGCAAACAAATTCTTTGTATACATTTCTACACATATTTATTGATTATTGAAACTTACTGAAGCAAACTTAAAGGATCTACTTGGGTTCCATTGACCAAAATTTCAAAATGAAGGTGAGGTCCTGTGCTGTCCCCTGTATTTCCACTCAAGGCAATTTTATCATATTGCTTCACTGTATCTCCCGCAGATACCAGCACACTGCTCAGATGGGCATATCGGGTATTGTTGCCATCTGGATGGGCAATCTCCACACAATATCCATAGGTTCCCCGCCATCCTGCTTGTACAACAGTTCCACCACAGGAGGCATAAATTGCCGTTCCCTGGCTGCATGCCCAGTCGATACCTTTGTGTACAGTTCCCCATCTCGCACCAAAAGTGGAGGAAATGGTTCCCATAGACAACGGTTTTACATAGGTTGGTTCCACCTGGGTTCCCACCTCTGTGATTTGAGGCACTGCTTTTTTAATAATCTCCTCCTCTAATATATCAGAGCCATAACGAACACCATTTTTATAACGAACATTGGCAACTACCTTGCGCTTTCCCTTTTTCCCCTTTTGAATCACTTCCTGATAAGATGTATATTTTTTATCGTTTTCTACAAATTCTTCCTCTGCAGAATATTTTTCCGTGTATGACTCTTTCTTTGTGATAACCACATTTAAATCGGGCTCCATCACTGGTATTACCAATTCATCTCCAATATAAATGGTTGCCTCGTCATCTAGATACTCATTTAATTCCATGATTTTTTCAATATTTGTGTCAAAATGCATGGCAATCCAATACATGGTATCTAGCGGCTCAATCTCATAGCGAATATGTCTTTCTTTTAATTTTGTCAAACTCTCAAAAGCCTTGTCAACCGTTGTAAGCTGTGATTCCTCCACACACATTTCTACAACTTCCACATTTTCCTCAAAACACAAATTTTCCAACCCGCCTTTTGCGCTGTTAGATTTTGCCCCTACTGTGTAGGAGCTGTATTCACTGTTTTGATTCATTATCAACTCTAAAGAAAACTGCCCGTTTTTGTCATATTGGGAGGCAATGCGGTTTAACAGTTCAACCACTTCCTCCTTTGTCTCCAATATAACGGTCTCTCCGTCTATATTGATTACAAATGCATTTTTTTGTGTAGTAACATTGCACTCCTTTAACGTCTCATAAATTCTCTCCTCCAGAACCGTTTCTGTCACTACTTCATTCACTGCTTTATTCTGAGGATAAATCTCCAATTCCGGATTCATGGACACTATCTGCCCTGCTTCCTTGTTCATGGAAAGACGTGCCTTTCTCATACAACACTTTGCCTGATATTCACTATCCACAACTCCTAGTGTTTTTCCGTTCACCACTACCATATAAAATCTTTGTTCCTTATGAACACTGTAAAACCACGGAAATACAAATACCATACACAAACAGATAATCAGTGATGCACCAATATACATCACCTTCATCTTTTGTGAATATTTTGTAAGTTTACGCATACTGCCTCCAAGGATACTTTTTATACTTTTTTTATTCTATCCTTAATCATATATGCAAAAGTACCTTTTCGTCAAGTAAATATTACAAAACTATTACAATCTACTCCCTAAAATATTTGATTTTTTTCCTTAATTTTTTATTTTTACACAAAATTTGTTACTCAATACAGTGCAGCCAATAGCCAAAATCCCCTTCTACCCCCTTCTGAGGCGGCATTTTAGCAAAATTCCCAAATCCAAAGAGAGCTGCTGCCATTTTTTCTCTGTCATGGTATACTCCTGGAACTCCAATGTAAAATTTTCCATCTGAATCCTTGGCAAATACTAAATACCGAAAATAATAATATCCATGCAAAACAAACGGATTTCCTGCAAACTCCCAACAATTTGACGGAAATCTTTCAAGATCGGAAAGCTGTATTTTTATTCCATTTAACACAGTGTCATTAAAAGGTATCTGGCATTTACAGTAAAGCTTTCGCCAATTTTGCCATAATTTTTCCAACTCCTTATACTCCTCCTGTTCTGAATCATTTTGAGAATATGACTCTGATTTTGAAACGTCATCCTCCCCACTTTCCCTTTTTATTTCACTTTCCTTTATCTCACTGTTTTTTATTTCACTATTCTTTATCTCACTATCCTTTATCTCATTGTCCTTTATTTCACTCTCTTTTAACTCGTTCTCTCTTATTTTGCTATTCTCCCCTGTCAATTCACAGGACTGCTCTGTCAACTCCTCCTGATTTACATAATCCTCCAACAGTTGTACAATGGAGGATGTGTAATTTTCTTCTTTTTCCTGTTCTCCCTTTGCACTTGTTGTTTCACCACTCTCTATCATACCTTTTGCGCCTGTAGTATTTGTTGTATTTATACTTTCTCTTATATTATTATTTATATCTTCTTTTGTTTCTCCCATTTCATTTTTATCTATCATTTCTTCTGCATCTAAATGATTTTCTATATTGTTTTTTGTAAATTCCGACCAATTTGGACTTTCATTAACCCACAAAGAGGCAAGAAAATATTGACTTTCCGGTTTCCCCTCATTTACAATTTGAATCCCTGCAGTCTGCTCCGCTTTAAATCCAGACTGCAGCACATTATCTGCTTCTGTCTCCAGATAAATCTCCATCACATTTCCCTTTTTTTGCATACAGTCCGCAGGAATACGACTCCACTGCTGCTCCTCTGTTACTAACATATATAATTGATAATTTTCTCCCATATCGCTGCGGGAACGCACACGAAAGTTCCCCTGCATTTTAACGTGGTTTCCTCTTTTTTCTACCTTTAGAAAACCAATATTTTGCTCCTTTTTTTCCTGATAATAGTTGTAAACATATGAAATAAATCTTCTATAATCGTTCAATATAAAATTCCCCAATTGCGTTGTCCTTGTTTGTATCCTATGACTGCAATTGGGGTTTTATTCCATTTGATTGTAATAATTTCTTCCTGAAAGCTTTAGAAAGCGGCATGTCCGTTTATGTATATAAAATCTAATCCTCTACTTTCTTCTATCTTCTATATTTTTCTATATTTATAAAGAAAATAAATATCACATAAAGTTATTGTCCATCAATAATAGATAATGTTACAATATATAAATATACAGCAATAGGCAGCACTGATAAAATATAAATTTCATTAATCATATATTAAGGAAGGTGAATACTCATGAAAAGATTTATTTGTACTATCTGCGGTTACATTTATGAAGATGAACAAGCACCAAAGGAATGCCCGATTTGTCATCAGCCTGGCTCAAGCTTCACCGAAGCCCCTTCTGAAACAGAAGACAATGACAGCCTGCCATTAAGCACAGCAAGTATTGCAAGGCATGATACAACCGACAGCAATAACCATCACTTGGCAAATACATCAATGGATTTAAGCTATGAACCAAGCTTATACCGAATTGATAAATCTTGCCGTTATATGGAAGAAATCCATCAAATGGCAAAGACCGGAATGTCTATCAGCGGCGCTATGGGAACCACTATGGCAATGCCAAGCTGGGACGACATATTGATTTTGGGAGCACAATTAAATCCACCGCCTCTTGATGAGGACGCTCCTGTAACTACAATGACTGTAATTGGCAAACATGCTAAAAAACCTATGATTTTAAATAATCCTGTATACATTTCCCATATGTCATTCGGCGCCTTGTCCAAGGAAATCAAGATTGCCCTGGCAATAGGTTCTGCAATGGCAAAAACAGCCATGTGCAGCGGTGAAGGGGGAATCCTTCCCCAAGAGCGGGACGCTGCTCATAAATATATATTTGAGTACATACCTAACAAATATAGTGTAACAGACGAAAACCTTCGCAGAGCAGATGCCATCGAAATCAAGATTGGGCAAGGAACAAAACCAGGCATGGGTGGTCATCTTCCAGGAGAAAAGGTCACAGAAGAGATTGCAAAGCTTCGGGGCAAAAAAATGGGAGAAGATATACAAAGTCCAAGCAAATTTTCAGAGCTCAATTCCAAAGAAGATTTAAAAGCTATGGTAACAATGCTTCGAAACCGTTCTGACGGCAGACCCATAGGCATCAAAATTGCTGCCGGGAGAATAGAAAGAGATTTAGAATTCTGTGTGTATGCAGAACCAGATTTTATCACTGTTGATGGAAGAGGCGGCGCAACAGGTTCTAGTCCCCTGTTTCTCCGTGAAGCCACTACCGTTCCAACCATTTATGCACTGCATCGGGCGAGAAAGTATTTAGATTCTGTCCATTCTGACATCTCACTTGTGATTACTGGTGGCTTACGGGTATCCGCAGACGCAGCAAAAGCGCTTGCCATGGGTGCAGACGGAGTCGCTGTTGCAAGCGCCCCACTGATTGCGGCGGCGTGTCAACAATATCGAATCTGCGGCTCAGGAAATTGTCCTGTAGGCATTGCAACCCAGAACCCTGAACTTCGGGCAAGACTGAAAGTGGAGCAGGCAGCACAAAGAGTGGCAAATTATTTGAACGTAACTTTAGAGGAATTAAAAACATTTGCACGAATTACAGGTCATGCAAATGTACATGACCTAAATGTGGATGATTTGATAACTATAAACCGAGAAATCTCTGAATTTACCAATATTCCACATGCATAAATCAACACAGCTATATGTACACCTCATCCTGTGTTCCACTGGTGCAAAGCTGGTCTTTGACAACCAAATGTTATGCTGAAATCATATTGGTAAAACAATTGCTCAATCGTGCAAATTCTTCTAAAGTCAAGGCTTCTCCCCGCACACTTGGGGGGAAGCCTGCCTTTTCAATAGCCGCTGTAATTTGTTCTTTTGCAAAGGAAATATCCCCTGCGTTATTTAAACCATTCTGAAGCGTTTTTCTTCTCTGATTAAAGGATGCACGGATAATACGAAACAGCAGCTTCTCATCCTTCACATCCACAGCAGGCTTTTCATGCCTTTTCAGGCAAATTACTGCCGAGCCAACTTTCGGTCTTGGCATAAAGCAGTTGGGGGGCACATTTGCCACAATCTGAGCATCAGCATAATAGCCAACAGCAAGAGTCAAGGCGCCATAATCCTTTGTTCCCGGCTGAGCCTGCATTCTCTGTGCCACCTCCTTCTGAACCATAATCGTAATAGAATCAATCGGCACATGGCTCTCAAAAAGTCCCATTACAATAGGTGTTGTAATATAATAAGGCAGATTTGCCACTACCTTTATAGGTCGGCCTCCATTTTTCTCTTCCACCAGCTTGGCAATATCCACCTTCAGAATATCATCATTTAATATTGTTACATTTTTATAATCTGCCAATGTATCATTCTCTAAAATGGGAATCAGTGCTTTATCCACCTCCACCGCAACTACTTCTCTTGCCTTCTCACACAAATACTGTGTCATAGTGCCGATGCCCGGTCCAATTTCTAACACAAAATCTTCCTTGCTCACAGCAGATGCCCCGATTATCTTTTCTAAGACATGAGTGTCAATTAAGAAATTTTGACCAAATTTTTTTTGAAATACAAAATCATACTTTTGCAGTATCTCTATTGTATTTTTAGGTATCCCTAATACTGCCATTTCCTTTCCTTCCAATCTTTAACTTCTATAAACATGTGATGATTACTTTATTTTATATAATCGCCTGGCATTTTCCTCTGTAATAGCTTCTACATCTTCGGGAGAAATATTTTTAATTTCAGCAATCTGTTCTATAATATAAGGTAAATTTAAAGAACTATTTCGCTCTCCTCTTAAAGGACTAGGCGACAGATAAGGACAATCTGTCTCTAGCACCAACTGCTCAACAGGCATATATTTTACTACCTCTCTGAGCTTTTTCCCATTTGGAAAAGTAATGACACCACCGATTCCTAAGAAGTATCCCATTTTTAAAAACTCTCTAGCCATCTCCACACTGTAAGAAAAGCAATGGATGACGCCTCCTATTTCCTGTGCCTGCAGCGCCTTCATCATATCCAATGTATCCTTTGCCCCGTCCCTGCTGTGAATAATCACTGGCTTATTCTTTTGTCTGGCAAGCTCCATTTGCCGCTCAAACCATAGCTTCTGTATTTGGGGTTCAGGCCTATCATAATGATAATCCAAGCCAATCTCTCCCAATGCCACAATTTTATCTTTTTCCAACAATTTTGAAAGCCATTTAAAGTTTTCTTCATCCAATTGCTCTGTCTCTGTGGGGTGCACGCCTACTGCACCATACACATAAGGATATTTCTCTGCCAGCCTGCACACCATTTGGTTTGAGGTGAGGGTGGAGCCAACATTTACAATGGTTCCCACCCCATTCTCTCCCATGCTGCCAAGAAGCTGTTCCCTGTCCTCATCAAATTGTACATCATCATAATGGGCATGTGTATCAAATATCATTTATCATATCCTTTCTTTCATGATATATCTCTTTTTTCTATCTTTAACCTCTCAGATATGAGGGCAAAGCTGACACAAACAATGGATGCGAATTTCTCTTTTAAAAGATTTCAGAGCCGCTTACAATGTCCTTGTCTACTGTCAGCACACTTAAATTCCCTTTATCATCGCTGGCCGCCAAAATCATCCCCTCCGATTCCACTCCGCACAGTTTTGCTTTTGGAAGATTTGTTATAACTGCCACTTTTTTACCTACCATTTCCTCCGGCTTGTAATGCTTAGCAATACCCGATACAATCTGTTTCACCTCATCCCCAACGCGAATCTGAGAAACTAACAGCTTCTTCGCTTTCTTCACCGGCTCACATTTGAGTACTTCCCCAACCTGAAGCTGCACTGTGTCAAAATCCTCCACTGTAATCTGAGGCTTTTTTTCTACCTGTGGATATTCCTCCTTTGCCCCGCTGTTTTTCTTATTGATTTCTTTTACCTGTTCCAATACCTCATTGACATCAAGACGAGCAAATAGGATTTCCGGTTTGTCGGTCACCTTTGTGCCGGATTGATATTTTCCGTATGCCTCCATATCATCTAATTCCCTTTTTGCAGTGTTTAGTTGTGCCAGAATTTTATCTGCGGTTTCTGGCATAAACGATGCCAAAATGCTAGCTCCCACTGTAATGCTCTCTACCAGATGATACAATACTGTAGAAAGACGGGGTTTCTTGTCCTCCTCCTTTGCCAATGCCCAAGGCATAGTCTCATCTATATATTTATTACAGCGCTTAAACAATGTAAAAATCTCCGAGATGGCATCCGCCACCCTCAATTTATCCATTTTCTCTTCCACCTTTTTGGGTGTAGCTAATGTCATAGCCTCCAATTCTTTATCTACATCCTCCGTCACTCCTGTATTTTCCACTATACCGTCAAAATACTTATTGGACATGGATATGGTACGGTTTACCAGATTTCCCAATGTATTTGCCAAGTCGGAATTAATTCTCTCCACCATCAGTTCCCATGTAATCACACCATCATTTTCAAAAGGCATCTCATGCAGCACAAAATACCGCACCGCATCTACCCCAAACAGGGATACCAAATCATCTGCATAAATCACATTTCCCTTTGACTTGCTCATCTTGCCATCCCCTTGCAGCAGCCACGGATGCCCAAAGATTTGTTTTGGAAGAGGCAAACCGAGAGCCATGAGCATAACAGGCCAGTATATGGTATGGAAGCGCAGAATATCCTTTCCAATCAAATGCAGGTCTGCCGGCCAGAATTTTTCAAATAACTCATCGCTGTCTCCGTCCTGGTCATAGCCTAGTCCCGTAATATAATTTGACAGAGCATCTATCCACACATACACTACATGACCTTCATCAAAATCCACTGGAACACCCCATTTAAACGAAGTTCTAGATACACATAAATCCTGCAAACCTGCCAAGATAAAATTGTTCATCATCTCATTTTTACGGGATTCCGGCTGAATAAATTCAGGGTGGGCATGAATATGTTCAATCAGGCGGTCAGCATATTTACTTAATTTCAAGAAATAGGCTTCCTCCTTTGCCGGCTGACATGGCCTTCCACAATCAGGACAATTACCGTCCACCAACTGGGAGGCGGTAAAGAAGGACTCACATGGTGTACAGTACATTCCCTCATAATATCCTTTGTAGATATCCCCCTGCTCATACAGTTTCTTGAAAATCTTCTGCACTTGCTTTTCATGATACTCATCTGTTGTGCGGATAAATTTATCATAGGAAGTATTCATTAAATCCCATATGCTTTTAATTTCTCCTGCCACATTATCCACAAATTCCTTTGGTGAAATATTGGCATCTGATGCCTTCAGCTCAATCTTCTGTCCATGCTCGTCTGTTCCTGTCTGAAAACGAACATCATACCCCTGTGCTCTTTTGTAACGCACTATGCTGTCTGCCAGCACTGCCTCATAGGTATTACCAATATGGGGCTTGCCTGATGTGTAGGCAATGGCTGTTGTTAAATAATATTTTCCTTTTTTCATTTTTCAACATCCTTTCTTCTTTTTACTTTATTCTATTTACTACTCTCTCACAATTTTTTTCACAGGCAGTGTCCTGTAAAAATTGCATTTCACAAAACATCCCAAGGATTTTTCTGACACTTAAAAAGCTCCCGTCTCTTTAAAGACGAGAGCCTAAGCTTCGTGATACCACTTTAATTCATCCTTACCTTGCGATAAGAACCTCTGTAACTGTCCTACAACAGTCTGCCACGATAACGGGTGCAACCGTCGCCACCTAGCGTACAATACACTACATATTCATACGTTTAGCGCGAAGCTCCAAGGCCATCTTCCCTATCCATTTGACTGCCTGCTCTCAGCAACTCAGGCTCTCTGTAGGTCTTCCGTAATAAGTACTCTTCTCTTCTCAGCTTTTCAATATCATTATTTCTTCTGCAAGTTTTTACAAACTCACTTGTTTTTCATATATCATTACAAATGTAATATTTCTTTATACATTTCATATGAATTTTATTGTTATATATATCAGTGTTTAATATATATTTCATTGCTTCTATATATATTTTATTGCTTTCATATATATTTTATTGCTTCTTATTCTAGTTAGCTTTTTCTTGTTTGTCAAGGAGATTTTATTTTTTTATCATTTTCTCATAATTTTAGATTTTTCATTTATGTTTCCACATAATTCCCTTATGCTTGTTTCTTTAGTCTCTCTTTTATATATTGCTCCAGTATGTCAGCTGTGCCAGCCACATCTAGATAAGCACTGTTCATACATACATCATAGAACCTAGAATCCCCCCACTTATGTTCGGAATGTCTGTTATGATACTGCTTTCTTTTTCTATCATGTCTTGCCATCTTAATTACAGCATCCGATTCATTTAACTGAAATTGATCCATCACCCGCTGAATTTTAAATTGTCTCTCTCCACTGATAAAGATAGAAATCAATCCATCAAAATCCTTGAGGACCGTCTCCGCACATCGTCCTACGATTACAAAAGACTCTCCCGAGGCCGCCTTCTCCTGGATATAGTCAAACTGAAGCTCCGCTAAAATCTCTTCCATAGAATTAGTATGTTTCCCAATTCGTCTTGTCATAAAGAAGTTTCTAGGCTTCTCATCATATTTCTCCAAAAGCTCAACCTTCACATCTAAGCTGTCTGCAATCTCGTCTAACATTTTTCTATCATAAAATTTTAAATCCAAATCCTTGGCTATTTTTTTTGCTATTTCATGCCCGCCGCTGCCAAATTCACGGCTAATTGATATAATTGTTTGTTCTGCCATATTGACCTCCATTCAAAATGCTTTCTTTCCGTCAATGTATCTATCCACTGCTCCTTTGACACTATCTTACACACGTCACTGCTATTACTGCATTCACTGTAATGATAACATTTTCTTCAACGCTTCAGAACCCCATTCGCCAAATCGCTTCCATTTTCTTTAGCAATAACGCAAGAAAGTAAACAGCATGGATATTACCAACACAATAATGGTCGCCGGAATTGCAGATTTACAATATTGTCCCCAGCCAATCACATGACCATTCTTTGCCGCAACAGATGTTCCCACTACATTGGCTGATGCACCAATAGGAGTGGCACTGCCTCCAATATCTGTTCCCATGGAAAGAGCCCATGCCAGAGTGGAAAGCTCAACACCCTGTGTAGCCGCAAGACTTTTAATAACCGGAACCATAGTAGCAGCAAATGGTATATTGTCCACTAGGGCGCTGGCAACTCCTGAGCCCCATATAATAATAGCCACCATAAGTTGGATATTTCCTTTACTGATTTTTCCAATCAGCCCTGCCATAATCTCAAGCATACCAGTCTGTTCTAGTCCCCCTACCACAACAAAAAGACCTACAAAAAAGAGCAATGTTTTGTAATCTACCTTTTTCAAAAGCTCCACACAGCTCTTTCCAGCTGCAATCAGCGTAACCACAGCAATAACTGCACCGATAAACGCCACTGTAAGTCCTGTGTTTGCATGTGTTACAAGCATTACTACCGCGCAAAAAAAGATAACACAGCTCACAACAAAATCTGTTTTATTTGTAATCGCTTCCTTTGGGCTCGGTAAAGAATCCACATTCAAATCCTTTGTACTCTGGGAAGTTAATTCCTTGCGAAATACAAAGAGAAAATAGATTATGATAAAAACTAAACTAATACCCGCCATCAAACCTGTGTTTGTGATAAAATCCGCAAAGGAATAGCTCAGGGATGTTCCTATAATAATGTTAGGAGGATCCCCGCACATAGTAGCCGAGCCGCCTAAGTTTGCACAAAATATTTCTGACAGTATCATAGGCACGGGATTAAACTTTAACAGCTTTGCCAGTTCCACTGTAACGGCAGCAAGAAACAAAATAACGGTAATACTGTCAATAAACATAGCAAGAATGGATGACATAATCATAAACGCCACAAAAAGAGGGATAGGTTTATAATTCACCAGCTTTGCCAATCTCATACAAAGCCAGCGGAAAAAGCCTGATTTTGCCATTCCCTCCACCATAACCATCATACCTGCAATGAAAATTATTGTTGCCCAGTTAATACCTGCTGTGGATTCCTCTGCGCTTCCAGAAACCCGCCAAAACTCCATTGTAAAAATACTTTGCAGGTTTAAGGTTTCCACAATTGCCCCTGCATCCTGCATCACAATACCAAACACTAAAACCAATGTAAGTAATCCACATCCTAAAGTAACGTAATGTCGTTCGATTTTGTCTAAAACAATAAATACGAACATGGCAATAAAAATTATCACTGCCAATACTTGAGCTGTACTCAATTTTATCATCTCCTAACGCATAACTTTTATAAATTTGTATAAATTTAGCATGTAAAAACTGCCGCTTACATAATACATCAACTTACCAATATAATCAAGAATACAATTTAACTAATTTTTTATAAATTTTAATGGAAAAATAATAAAGATTTCACCTTTATTTCACAACCATTTGATATATGCCGCCATCTCAGTTTATAAACCTATTTTTTCATTTATTAAAAGCCCATTAGATAACTGCAGCATACTTAACAATAAACCACTTACCTGGTATCCTTCAATTAAATATTAAAACTTAACATCATTAAGCAATAAAATAATATTTTGACTTCTCACAAAATTTACTGCAAATTTTATTCCCCCCTCACATATAATGATAGAAATCAGACAGACCTCTTTTAAGAATGGAGATTTCTATGTCAAAAATCAAAAAAATAAGCGTTATTGTTCTCATCTTCTCCTTAATTGCCGCTGTCACCTTTGTAATTCCTAAGAGAAGCCACCAGACAGAGCCATCCCCCAAGGATTTTGACAGCTTCACTTTTTCTCTTTTCCAGGAGGAGCTTCGCTCCAATACATTAAATCTACATTACACGGTGAACAACCCTGGTGATTTTGGAATTTTGGATTACCCCATTACTCTAGGTGACTACACTCCCAATATTCAGGAGCAAAAGAAAAGCTTAAGTCAATTAATAACCCAATTAAATGAATTTAATCCCACTACCTTTTCAAAAAAACAACAAATTACCTACTCGCTTCTTATGGATTATTTTGAAAATGAACAAAAACTAACAGATTATTCTCTTTATTCCCAGCCCCTTGGCCCCAGCCTTGGCGTTCAGGCTCAGCTTCCTGTTCTGTTAGCCGAATATACCTTTCACAGCCAACAGGATATCGAGGACTACTTAGGACTTTTACAACAAATACCCATATATTTTGAGAGTATTATGGCCTTAGAGAGAGAGCAGGCGAAAGCCGGACTTTTTCTGTGCGAAAACACATTGAATGCCGTACAGCAACAATGCCAAACCTTTGCCGCCTCCATAGACAGCAATATTCTTATTGAAAACTTTCCAAACCAATTAGCTCAGCTTCCCGCCTCCTCCCAAAACAATACATCCAACCAGGAGTACATAGCCAAACAAAAGGAAATTGTGAAAAAGCTTGTCTGCCCCGCCTACACAGCGCTGAGTAATTCCTTGGAGGAGCTTAGACCTTACTGTACAAAATACGAAGGACTTTCCTCCCTTCCCAACGGAAAAAATTATTATCAGCTTCTTGTGAAAACCAGCGTCGGCACAGACAAATCCATAGAAGATATCCGCAAAACCATCAACAACAAGCTCACAGATGTACAAAAAGATACTGCCAAAATTATTCTGGATGGAAATAATGGAGATAAAAATATTTTAGAACAGTTAGATTCCGTCTCTATCTTTCCGGAAAAACCTGAGGAAATCCTCACAGTGCTGCAGCAAAGAATGCGGCAGGATTTCCCCCCTGTTCCCTCCTCCCACTTTCAAGTAAAAAAGGTAAGCCCTGCCTTATCTGAATACTTAAGCCCCGCCTTTTATCTCACACCGCCTATTGATAACCTCAATCAAAATACCATTTATATTAATGAGGCTAAGGTAACAGATTCCCTCTCCCTTTTTTCCACACTGGCACATGAGGGCTATCCCGGACACTTGTATCAATCTACCTACTATTCAAACACGAACCCCAATCCCGTCCGCTACCTTCTCTCCTATCCCGGCTACACGGAAGGGTGGGCAACCTATGTGGAACTTTACTCCTACTCCATTTGCGGTTTAGATAATAATATTGCCTCCCTGCTGAAAAACAATACGATATTCACCTTAGGGCTGTACTGTCTAGCCGATATAGGGATACACAACGACGGTTGGAATCTGTCCCAGACTGCTTCCTTCTTTGGCGATTATGGTATATCCGATTTATCGGCAATCACCCAAATCTATGATATTATAGTGAGTGAGCCAGCCAATTACCTGCGGTACTTTTTAGGCTATCTGGAATTTGAGGAATGTTATCAAATATACACAAAAGCTTTTGGTGATAAAGGTTCCCTAAAGGATTTCCATGCCCGGGTGTTAAATATAGGTCCTTGTCCCTTCTACCTGCTGCGGCAGTGGTTATTAGAGTAAAATGTCACTAATAAACATCAAAAAGATATGGGAGCCGACATCCATGCAGCTATCAGCACGCTTGCCACGATTCCCGCAAATGTGCTGATTAAGGCTCCTGCCAGAGTCCATCTTGTCTTTGACACCTTTGCACATAGAAAATAGACAGACATTGTATAAAAAATAGTTTCCGTGCAACTCATCATAATAGATGTAATCAGCCCAATATAAGAATCGGTTCCGTATTCCTTAAAAATATCAAGCACCAGCCCTGTAGCCGCCGAGGAGGAAAACATTTTTACAATGGCAAGGGGCACTAGCTGTGCAGGAAAATTCAAATAAACTGTCACCTTTCCTATGTATACTGCAATAAATTCTAAAAAACCGGATGCCCGCAGCACTCCCACCCCTATCATCAATCCCACAAGAGTTGGCAGAATCCCCGCCACTGTGTGCATTCCGTCCTTGGCCCCCCTCACAAAATCATCATACACATTTTTCTTCATCAACAAGCCATATCCAACTACATAAAACACTAAAAAGGGAATCATAAATTCCGATAGAAATAAAATAAAATTCATTTATATCATCCAATCCTATACTTGCTATTTTTTACTACAATATATTCAGGTTTGTCTAATTTTATGATTCCTACAGAGAAAGCCTAAACATTTTGTTTCTTCAACATTCCAACCTGATAGTTGACAACTTTTATCCCCTATTATATAATGTGACCAATGGCTATGACGAAGAGCAGTAGCGCACCTTATCGCTCCCAGTGAGCAGGGGACAGTGAGAACCCTGCAGAATGAATTTGCGTGAATAACACTTTTCCAGCTGTAAGCTTAATAGAGTGATAAAGTAATAGAGTGACTGTAGATACAGTAAATCAGGTGGCACCGCGGGCTTTATGTTCGTCCTGAACTTCATTGTTTAGGATGAGCTTTTTTTATGCATAATAACTAATAAAAAACAGTACCGCATCATAGGCTGCTTCCCAGCTGATCCAATATGCTATCCTTGGTTAGCCATAACTTTACCAAACACCAACTGCATTATACAGACATAAAAATGAAAAACACTAGACACAAAATACTAAATATAAGAAAGAAAAGAAAGGATTAGTTAAATATGAACACAGAAAACATTTACCGCAGTCGAACTTTAAATCAAATTTCCGAGGGAGATGTAGGCCTTACATTGCGCGTGGCAGGCTGGGTGGAAAACATCCGCGACCACGGCGGTGTTTCCTTTATTGATTTAAGGGATATGTACGGCGTACTTCAGGTTGTCATGCGTGATACCACATTGCTAGACGGCATTAACAAGGAAGATTGTATTTCCATTGAAGGCTTGATTCAGCACAGAGATGAAGAAACCTACAACCCTAAAATTCCCACAGGTACTATTGAACTAGAAGCACACACTGTAGATATGCTTGGTAAAGTATATACACAGCTTCCCTTTGAGGTTACTACATCCAAAGAAATCCGGGAGGACCTTCGCCTAAAATACCGCTATCTGGACATGCGCAATAAAAAGGTGAAGGATACTATGATTTTCCGCTCTGAAGTAATCAGCTTCCTGCGGGAGAAAATGACTCAGATGGGCTTTTTAGAAATTCAAACACCTATTCTCTGCGCCTCCTCACCGGAGGGTGCAAGAGATTACATTGTCCCATCCCGCAAATATAAAGGAAAATTTTATGCCCTGCCCCAAGCGCCTCAACAGTACAAACAGCTCCTTATGGTGTCCGGCATTGACAAATATTTTCAAATCGCACCGTGCTTTCGCGATGAGGACGCCAGAGCAGATCGCTCCCCAGGGGAATTTTATCAGTTAGATTTTGAGATGAGCTTTGCCACACAAGAAGATGTATTTCGTGCCGGTGAGGAAATACTCACTGCTGCTTTTGAAAAATTTGCACCTGAGGGAAGCAGCGTCACACAGGCTCCTTATCCGGTAATCAGCTACAAGCAGGCTATGCTGGAATTTGGAACCGATAAACCTGACCTTCGCAATCCACTTCGAATTATTGATGTGACAGATTTCTTCCAGAGATGTTCCTTCAAGCCATTTCATGGCAAAACTGTTCGTGCTGTCAAGGTACATGCAGATATGTCCAAAGGCTTTCATGAAAAGCTGCTAAAATTTGCCCAATCCATAGGTATGGGCGGTCTTGGCTACTTAGAAGTTCTTGAAGATATGACATATAAGGGACCAATTGATAAATTTATTCCTGAAGATATGAAATCCGAGATAGCACAGCTTGGAAGCTTAGAGACAGGAGATACCATCTTCTTTATTGCCGACAAAGAACAGCGGGCTGCACTGTATGCCGGACAAATCCGCACAGAGCTTGGTACACGGCTTGACTTGATAGAAAAGGATGCTTACCGCTTCTGCTTTATCAACGATTTCCCAATGTATGAATACAGCGAAGAAGAAAAGAAGATTATATTTACCCACAATCCATTTTCCATGCCCCAGGGAGGACTGGATGCCCTGAACAATATGGACCCGCTGGATATATTGGCTTACCAGTATGATATTGTCTGCAATGGTGTGGAGCTCTCCTCCGGCGCTGTTCGTAATCATAACTTGGATATTATGGTTAAGGCATTTGAAATTGCCGGATATACAAAAGATGACTTAAAACAAAAATTCGGTGCGCTCTACAACGCCTTCCAGTTCGGCGCTCCTCCTCATGCAGGTATGGCACCTGGTGTTGACCGCATGATTATGCTGCTGCGGGGTGAGGAAAATATAAGAGAGGTTATTCCCTTCCCAATGAATGGAAATGCACAAGATTTAATGTGCGGCGCCCCAAATGAAGTATCGGAAATGCAGCTTCGTGAGGTTCACATAAAAGTGCGTCAATAAAATTTGATTTTTTAAGCTTTAAGAGACAGCTCTATGCAGGATAATATGATAATATAGGGCTGTCTCTTTTTGCAAAACAATACCTCTCATATGCCTTCTGCAGTCATGAATAAAAAAAGACTTTCATATGATATATTACATAGCCATGTTTGGACAATGCTATTATCCAATCTGACCAACACATTCATTTTATCAATGAAAATATCAAAGAGAGGGAGGTAACTATGTTAAATTATCTATGGGGTTTTATGATTATAATTGGTGTTGTTTATGGAGCCTTAACCGGTCGAATCAATGAGGTTGGCAACGGTGTATTAACCTCAGCCAATGAGGCGGTATCTCTATGTCTGACTATGCTTGGTGTCATGACATTTTGGACAGGACTGATGGAGGTCTGTCGATGCGAAGGTCTTTTAGAACAATTATCTCAAAAATTGGCACCTGTCATTCATTTTTTATTTCCTAAAATCCCCAAAACTCACCCTGCCTTTGAACACATTACCACCAACTTTATTGCCAATATTCTAGGATTAGGATGGGCTGCCACCCCCGCTGGGCTAAAGGCGATGGAGGAGCTTGCCAATCTGGAAGAAGAAAGAGGAAACCCTTCCTACCAAAAAGAACTTCCATCCCCCCATACCCGAACAGCCAGCAATGAGATGTGTATTTTTTTAATTTTAAATATCTCCTCCCTGCAGCTGATACCTGTCAACATGATTGCCTACAGAAGCCAATATGGCAGCATTAACCCGCCTGCTATTGTTGGTCCTGCCATTATTGCAACACTAGTAAGTACTTTGGTTGCTATTATTTTTTGTAAGATTATGGATAAGATATAGCTTGCTTTTCCTCCTGAAAATCATTATAATAATTATATAAATATTTACTTTTTTTGTATAAAAATATAGTGAATATGCCCAATCAAATGAACACAAAAGCAACAGTGCATCTGTCTAAACTGTTCGCTTTGAAAGGCACGGAAGGAGGAGCAACTATGGATAATTTATTTAGACAAGAAATGAATCTTATGAATATGGAACAACATTTACAGACTTACTTTTCGCCAAAGACGGCTGCACACCGTGAAAATTATCATCATCATTTAATATGTCATATTCCTCTTTCTCCTAACGATTGTGGGCTGATGGTTGAGAAATTCAATTCTCTGACACGCTTTGAAAATGAAATTGGCATATATGAAGACTTAGCGTTAAGCATTATTGTAATGTGGGCTTTCTGCAACAAATACAACATACATAAAAATGATTTCCTCAATCGTCTGATTCATCACACTGACTCTCTTCCTCAGCACCGAGGACGCTATTATAAAATTTTGCTGTTCCCTGTCTTTGATGAATATGGACTAGAAACCTTCGGAAAATCCATCAATACAATTGAGACCATGTGCGAGGTTATTGATATGCATGTGAAAATGTCCTAACAGTAAAAATTTAGACTATTATGTAGAAAATGGTTTCAAAGATTAAACTTTGAAACCATTTTTTCTACAGACTAAGTAAAGAATAATTCTTTTGAATCCCTTTATTCATATTTACTATTTTTTCTTTCGTCTATTATTCTCCCGCATCAAAACGACCGTACAATCCTATATTGCTTACTTGACCTTGTACATCTATTTTTCATCTGTTCACCTCCTGAGATTCCTTTATCTAATGTCTATTCTAACAAACTTACCTGTTTTCTCCTCTCCAACCATCTTAACTTTTTCTTATTAAATATGCTGATTTGTTTATTAATTTAACTTACTTAAATTTCTCTACCAAACGATTTACCTGCATTTATCATACTATCAATCATTGGTTTTGTCAACAAATACTTTGGCGGACAAAGTATTTGTAAAAATTAATAATATGAAATAAAAAGAAAATGTATTTATAAATACTTTGGTGAACGTAATATTGATTACGTTAATTATTTGTGCTATGATTCCTTTATTAGCAGTATTATATATTGAAGCTTCTACTGTTATAAATATTCCTTTGTTGCGCATACTAGACATAAAGGTCAAAAGGATTTCCCAGCTATGCTAGAGCAATCCATACGACAAATAAAAACTTGCAGGTGAAAAATGGCTGTAAAAAATTATTTTATTAACGGAATAACAGAATTATTGATTCTTTCTATTTTACAAAAACAAGATAGCTATGTATATGAGATGACTAAAATGATAGAAAAAAATTCAAATAATTTATTATCTATATCTCAAAATACTATATATACAGCTACCTACAAATTGGAAAATGAGAGAAAAATCAGTGAATACTCCAAGCTAGTAGGAAAAAAGCGTACCAGAATTTATTATCATATAGAAGAAGAGGGACGTATTTTTTTGAAGGAACTACAACAAAGTTATACTCAAATGACAATAGGAGTACAAAATGTTTTACATTTACTGGAAAATCATTTACAAGAAGGAGAAACAAAGGATGAATAATGTTTATAAAAAATATTTGCGTACAGTTAAGGCTTTCTTCCCAGTTATGGGAGTGGAGGAAAAAAAGTATCTAAAAAATTTGCGTTATGCTATGTATGATTATTGTGAACAATATCACGAATATACAATAGATGATTTGTACAGGGAGTTTGGTGAACCACGCCAAATTGCCCATGAATTTTATACCAATGCCAACCAGAAGCTTTTGATGAAACGAATCCATATTGCTACTTTTGCAAAGCGATTTCTTATTGTATTTTTAATTTTAGCATTGTTGGCAACCTTTACATATTGTATTTTCGGGTATCGAGCACAAAAGATATTTGAAAAAGAAACAGCTTTTTCGGAAGAAATAGTTATTACAAAATAAAGGAGGATTCCAAATGAAAAAAAAATTATCTATACTTTTAACAATTGCACTTTTTGCCCTTCTCATAAACACAGAATCTGCTAATGCAGCCATCATGCCTGACGTCAACTTGAGCACAATTATAAATTCTGAAATTGAATGGCTAGAAGATGGCTGTTATATAGAAACTATAATAGAAGGAGAACCTGACCTCACTTTAGAGTGCTCCACTTTTGCCACAGCAAAATACATTACCAGAACAAAAACCTCTTATATAAAAAACAGCAGCGGAACTGTTCTTTGGTATGTTTCTATCAGAGCAACCTTCTCCTATGACGGCACTACGGCAAAATGCACAAGCTACACTCCCAGCGCTGCCGCACCCGCTCAAACCTGGACAATAAAAAGCCTTTCCTCCAACAAATACGGAAGTGCTGCCTCTGCCGTTGCCACTGCTACACATAAAGATCCAGCAATCGGCAAGTCACAAGATATAACTAAAACACTTACTATCAAATGCAGTCCAACCGGTGTAGTGTCCTAATGATTATAATGCATAATAAAATTGTTTGATTTGTCCATTATTGACAAGCACTATTTTAATAATATAATACAATTACATTTTATTACCTTTAACTGCACAGCACTTATTATACAAACATTTTATTCTATAAAAAATAGCCCCTGCAAATTACTTATCTATATATATGCTTGGGGCTATTTACTTTTACTTCACTTATTTATCTATGATGGCATCTGCTTTCTTATTTTTCTTTGCCTTTATTTTTCACCAAGTATTGATACACATCCCGCTTAGATATGCCCCTGTCCCCTCCCACCATCCTCATTGCCTCCTTATATGGGATTCCCTGGCTTTCATAGTACGCCATATGCTCCTCAATAGACATACATTCCCACTTTTCCTGCTCCTCCTTCACCACCTGTTCCAATGCTTTTCCCTCTATCACAAGCACATATTCTCCCCTGATTTCCTCCTTGGTCAAATTGATGCACAGTTCCCCCAATGTACTCCATCCTACCTCCTCATACCTCTTTGTCAATTCTCTGCACAGTGCAATTCTCCGTTCTGTCCCCAAGACCTGGGCTAATTCCTCCAATGTTTTTTTCAAATGATGGGGCGCTTCATATAAAATAATGGTTCTTGTCTCCCTCTTTAACTCCTCCAGCACTTGCCCCCTCTCCTTTTTATCCGGCGGCAGAAAGGCTTCAAATGCAAATCTTCTAGTAGCCATCCCTGACATAGTCAATGCTGTAATGCATGCAGCAGGTCCCGGCAGGGAGGTAACTCTAATTTGTGCCTCTATACACTGGCGAACCAATTCCTCACCGGGATCCGATATTCCAGGGGTACCTGCGTCAGTAATTAAGGCAATAGACTTTCCCTGGCGCATCTGCTCAACCAAATATTTTGCCTTCTCCACCTTATTATACTCGTGGTAGCTCGTCATAGGCGTCTTAATGCCAAAATGATTTAACAGTTTAATGCTATGCCTTGTATCCTCCGCTCCTATTAAATCTACTGTTTTTAAAGTTTCCAATACCCTGTAAGTAATATCCTCCAAATTTCCGATAGGTGTTGCACACAGATACAACATGCCCTCCTCCATTTTTTCCTCCATAGCTTCTCTTTTTCCTTTCTATATCCATTGGTCACATATACAGTGATTTCCTTTTAAACATTCTTCCCAGCACAAACACAGCTGCAGCCGCCAACACAATCTCCGCACAAAACTGTGAGTACGCCAAACCATACAGCGGAAGCAATGCATTTAATATATATAGTGCAGGAATCTCCAGCACTACCTTACGCATAATAGCAAAAATTAACGCTTCCTTGCCCATACCAACCGCCTGAAATACATTTACGGCAAGAAAATCAATGCACAAAAAGGGGAGCCCAATACAAAAACTTTGCAGAAACCTTCCCCCATAGGAAACAATTGTATCATTTTTCATAAACAGCGTAATCAATTGGTCTGCACCAAAGTAATAACCAAGCACAACCGGCAGCATAAAGCAAAGACTGGCCTTAGCTGCAAATAAAATGGTATTCTTCATTCTCTTTTCATTTCCGCTGGCATAATTGTAGCTTACCAGAGGCATAATGCCTTGAGACAAACCCATAGCAATATACATTGGCACCATATTGATTTTCTGGCTGATTCCCATTGCCGCCACGGCGTCAGCGCCAAAAGGTGATGTGAAATTATTTAAAATCGTCATTCCCGTCACATTTAAAAGATTTTGAATGGCAGCAGGAATACCCACACCGCATATACCAAGTACAATCTTTTTTCTCAAACAGAATTTATTAGGATGAATACAGACATATGTGTTTTTCCTCTTAATAAACAGAAGCACAAAGAAATAAGTACAAGCCACACAATTTGCCAGGAAGGTTGCCAATCCCGCGCCTTGCGCCCCCATATTCAGTCCCCAGGGCAAAATAAATATAGGATCTAATATGATGTTCAGCAAACAACCGCTCATAGTTCCCACACTGGCATGAAAGGCCGCCCCCTCCGCACGCACCATATAGGCCAACACTACATTTAAGATAGCCGGCACAGCGCCAAAATTCACTGTCCACCTCATATACGCAGCAGTGGCCGCTGTAGTATTGGCGTCCGCCCCAAGAAGTCTGAGAAGAGGCACCTTAAAGCCAGCGCAGGCCATTGAAAATACAATACCGCAAAACAGTGCACAATAAAATCCAACCGCTGAACTCCTGTAAACCGTATCATATTCTTTTCTTCCCAATGCGCGGCTCATCATACTAGAACTGCCCACACCAAATAAATTGTTGACGGCATTAAACGCCAACAGCACCGGAGCTGCCAGTGTTACCGCAGCATTTTGTATTGGGTCATTGAGCATCCCCACAAAATAAGTGTCCGCCAAATTATAGATTACCATTACAAGGGAACTTAAAATGGTTGGTATGGCTAGTTGAGCAACCGCCTTTGGAACCGGAGTATTTTCAAAAAGATTTATTTTGCTTGTATCTGCCATTCTATCAGCCTCCTGTTTTCATTTATATTTTTTATCCTTCCCTAATACAAGGAAAAGCTGCTTCAAAGATAATCCGCCGCAAAAATTATTTCTCATATAAATCTTTGACTTCACGGCTATACATATTGGGTGAATCAAAGACAATCAGCGGGGGCTCCACTTTCATCAGTGCTCCTCCCCCCTTCACCGCCTCTATCAGCACCATGTTTGCCTCCCTGTCCAAAAAAGGATGAACCATCCGAATTCTCTTTGGCTCTAAGCTATAGGCGGCTAGGGTGCTTAATATTTCCATTAATCTTCTTGGCCTATGCACCATATAAAACCTGCCCCCTGGTTTTAACACTGCTGCCGTCTCCCTCACCACATCCTCCAACTTACAAAGCACCTCATGTCTTGCAATCGCCAATGGCATATTAGGATTTTTTAACCCATGAGTATCATTCATATAGGGTGGATTACATGTCACCACATGAAAAGAAGCTTTCCCAAAAATAAGGGAAGCTTCCTTAATGTCGCCCTGTACAATAGAAATTTTCTTTTCCTGATGATTCCAGGCCACACTTCTTTGTGCCATCTGTGCACTCTCCACCTGTATCTCCAATCCTGTAAAATGGCCACCTGCCGTTTTTGCCTCCAGCAAAATAGGTATCACGCCTGTTCCTGTTCCCAAATCCAGCACCTGTTCTGCCTTTTTCACCTTGGCGAATCCTGTCAGCAGCACTGCATCCATTCCAAAACAAAACTTATCTTTATTCTGAATAATCTGATAGCCTTTTCGATTCAAATCATCTAACCGCTCACCATCGTTTAAACTAATCATCTATCTTAGACTTTCCTTCCTTCACTTCCAGAGCCTCTAATTCTTTCAATTCCTCCGGTGATAAGTTTAGCTGCTCTCTTCTGTGGCGCTTCTTAAACTTAAGCTGACTCACCTTATACTCTCGGATTTCCTTTGCGTCATTGACCTCCACAATCACCTTGACTAACTGGCGAAGTACACTGACACTATGTACCTCTCCCCGAAGGCCATCATCTGTTGTCACATAATCTCCTATATTAGGAAGATGCTTGTTCAAATCCTCATAGGTTTCCTCCTCGTATTTCAGGCAGCACATTAGTCTTCCGCAAACTCCTGATATCTTGGAAGGATTTAAGGATAGATTTTGCTCCTTCGCCATCTTAATAGAAACCGGAATGAAATCTGACATATAACTGCTGCAGCACAGAGGCCGTCCGCATATACTCACGCCCCCCATCACCTTTGTCTCATCCCTGACACCAATCTGGCGAAGCTCAATTCTTGTCTTGAACACAGACGCCAAATCCTTTACCAATTCACGGAAATCAATTCTTCCGTCTGCCGTAAAATAAAATAATACTTTATTGTTGTCAAAAGTATATTCGGCATCTATCAGCTTCATTTCCAGCTGATGGTTTGCTATTTTTTCTAAGCATATATCAAAAGCTTTCTTCTCCTTCTCCTTGTTCGCCGCCTGAACTTTGTCATCCTCCGGTGTAGCGATACGAATAACCGTCTTTAAGGGAGCAATAATCTGCTCCTCCTCCACCTCACGTCTGCCAAGGACTACATCACCGTACTCTACTCCTCTAGCTGTCTCCACAATCACATGCTGTCCAACCTCTATGTCCATCTGAGCCGGATCAAAAAAATATATTTTACCCGCACGCCTGAATCTTACACCTATTACCTTTACCATATTAGTCTCCTCACATACAAGTTATCCCATATTTTCTTTAATGGTCAATAGCATCAATTCTATGGTTAAATCAAAGTTTACATTTGCCTTTAAACGAGTTTTTACTTTATAGATAGCATCTAGCACCTTCTCCGTTCCCTCATAGGAAAATTTAGATGCCTGCTCACTGATATACTTGTACTCGTCTTTAAATATTAAATCCCCTGCATTCCGGGAAACCTTGTACATCAATACATCCCGATACCACATACTCATCAAATCCAGATAGTCATCCACCTCTAGCTTATAGACCGCCACACGTTTTACCGCATCCACCACCTGGGCAGTGTCCATCTTGTCGATAAATTTAACTACTTGGAGCACATTTTCCTTTAATTCCGAAAAATGCTCAGAAGCTGCCAGCTTCATTGCTTTTCCCATGTTGCCTCCGGAAAAAGCAACCGCCACATCTGCCTTGTAATCCGTCACCTGCAGGTTGTCCATTAAGTATTGTTTCAGCTCTACAGCCGGCAAAGGCTTAAAATCCAACAGAACACACCTAGACAATACCGTCTGCAGAAATATATCCTTGTTGGTGGACAACAATAAAATTACCGCATATTCCGGCGGCTCCTCAATGGTTTTCAGCAGTGCATTCTGTGCCTGCTGAGTCATCATCTGTGCATCCTCCACAATATAAATCTTATATCTGCTGCTATATGGCTTAATCTCCACATCATTGACAATCTGATTGCGCACATCTTCCACAGAAATGGTTGTCGGCTTCTCATGGGTAACCCATTTAATATCCGGATGATTGCCGGAGGCTGCCTGTTTACAAGAGCGGCACCTTGTACATGGCTCGCTCTCGTCCTCCTCACACTGCAGAGCCATGGAGAACAGCCTTGCCATCATTTTTTTTCCGCTTCCTGCCTCGCCATGAAAAATATAGGCATGTGAAATCCTGTCCTCCTCAATGGCATGCTTAAAGTATTCTACTATATGATTATGTCCTAAGACATCACTAAATCCTGGCATTTTACTACTCCTTTTTCCTATCCTGTATTCTGTCTGATGGTTACCCTTTTATCTTGCACAGCATTCGTTGCGTTATTTCTTCCTGTGTAACTATTCAAAGACATATTCGCAAAATCGCTGAATAGCTGCCTTTATGTTAATATATCCAACAGCAGCCCCCTGATTTCATCTATGGTATTTAATATGGCAATATTGTCCTTCTCGTCCTTAATCAATTCTTCTGCCAGTTTGTCTAGATTCTCATCAATAAGCTTCACTATTCCGTACACTCTATGTCTTCCCCGCTTATCCAAAAAGTTCTGTCTAGCAAATTGATGGGAACGATTGACCACTTCATTCAAAAAACTTTTTACCAACTCCCGATATCTTCTCATATCCCGAATATCTGTATGTTTCGCAATCTTTTTCCCCTGCTGGCTGATTTCATTCATCAAGCCGCTGAGTTTCGCCTGCAAATCGCTCTCCTCAATATTGCTTATCAAACTAAAACGAAATGTTTCATCACCAGAAACATTGGGCGTCTTATTTTCCACTGGAGCAGCATGCAGCAATTCATGAATGCGCATATCCATAATTCCCACCTCCTCTTGCCTAGTGTAAATATTTTAAACAGCTGGTGTAATCTTGTCTTCCTGTTTGCCTTTAGGCTGTATATAACAATAGTTTACTATAGAATAAATGTGAAGTAAAGAAAATTTACCGATTTTTCATTTCCAACATTTCCAGCTTCATCCTTTCTATACATTGATCCAAATCAATATTTTCATATTTCTTGTCAATTCCTGCCAATTTCAGCGTCTGTTGGTCAAAATCCAAACTGTCTGCCAAAAATCTGCGGCATAATTCCTGATAATCCGGCTTTTTCTGCCGCCTCTCTCTGTCAAGAGCCCTCTGCAGCCGAACGCCGTCCTCCACCTCTATATAAAAAGGAATTACCCATTCTTCTCCAAAATATGCTTTTACCTTCTCATAAGATTCTAATGTACCAATTAACACATAATCCTTATGCTCTATATCCACAGACTCATCCTTTGCCGTAAAGTAATGCCATGGTCCGTGGGCGGTAAGATAGCTTCGCCTTTCAATAATAATGCCCGCCTGTTCCATTTGCTCCATCTGCCAAGGGCTAACAAAATGGTACTCCCGCCCCTCCTTCTCCCCGCTGCGTATAGGCCTTGTAGTATAGCCTATGATTTCATGCAAATTCAGTTCTTTGTCCTGCAGTAATTTATGATAAATGGTATCCTTACCTGACGAACTTTTCCCTAATATATAATATACCATAACAAATTTTTCTCCACTTTCTCAAATGAGTTTTTCCATCCTGTTTAAATTTTTTCTATTCCCTTACTACCTTGATAAACATCAATGTTTTATCCTCTGTCCCCATTACAGTCAATCCATCCTTTATATATTGCAGACAGCGGTTGATAATTTCCTTTGTAAGCATTTCCCCAGGGGTTATCACGGGTATTCCCGGGGGATATACATAAATGTATTCCCCGCTGATTTTGCCCGCTGAATGCGTAAATAATAGCTTTTCCTGTTCCCTTTCTCCCGCCTGGCTAATAGAAATACATACAATAGCCGGCTCCTTATCTGACAAGTCCTCTTCAGCCTTACCTATCTTTTTATCTATCCTCTTAGCTATTCCCTGCTCCATTTGCTCCATATTGTCGTTTACGTCAATGGAGATGGACCTGTCAATCTGTTCTAATGCTTCCCACAAACGTTTTATTCCACATGGTGTATCCATCACGGAAGTCATTGCCAGTGCATAGTTTGACGCCGCCATCTCCATTTGCAGATGAAATTTTGACAGTAGCTCATCATATAACTGCTTTCCTGTAAATCCATTCGGTTCATTCCCCCTTATGACAAGCTTGGACATATCTATATCAAATATATGATATTGTCCAATAAAGCTTGGATTCAAAAAATGCAGATGGGATATTGTTCTAATATTTTCCTGCATTTGTTTTAACAGCTCTACATAAGCGGAAAAATCTTGAAAGCTTTGACCTTCCAGCCAAGTCATACACTGTGAGATGCTGGCCATCAAAACATATGACGGACTGCTGGTTTGATATATTTGCAAATACTTTTCCATTTTTCTGTGAGATGCTCTTTTGCCTTTTATGTGAAGCAATGCCGTCTGGGTCAATGCAGGCAATGTCTTGTGCAAGCTTTGTATGACAATATCCGCCCCCTGGTCTAATGCAGATTTGGGAAAGGAAGGATGACAGCTAAAATGTGCCCCATGGGCCTCATCCACAATCAAAATCATTCCTGCCTGATGCACTATTTCTGCCAATGAACGAATATCAGAGACAATTCCCTCATATGTAGGTGATGTGATGATAACTGCCTTGGCATGGGATTTTTCCACAATGCATTGCTCTAGCTCCTCCACTGCAATCCCCCCTAGTATTTGAAACTGTGGAATCTGGGGCGGATACAGGTAGGCAGCTGTTAACCCCCGCAGTTCCAATGCATGATATACAGATTTATGGCAATTTCTGGCGACTATTACAGTGTCTCCATATTCTGTGACACTGCTTATAGCGCTTAATATACCGCAGGTGCTGCCATTCACTAAAAAATAGGTTTTATCGCTGCTATATAAGCAGCGGGCACGTTCCATTTCTTCTTTTATAATTTCTGTGGGACAATGTAAATTGTCAAACCCATCAATTTCTGTTATATCCATTTCATATGGATTATCCATCTTTATTTTTGCATTTCTTTTATGCCCTGGCATATGGAAGGGATAATAATCTGTCTTTTTATAGTTTTCTAATTTATCATATAACATTGTATCATCCATCTATTCAGCTTATTTTGATTTCTATTTTATATTATACTTAATTTTTTTATATTGTACTTATTTTCCTATTGTTCTGTTATTGATGTCCCACTGCTCTTTCTTTTTATTTCTTTAACCAATGAGCCAAGTGGGCATACTTACACAACTGTCTCCTATCTTATCATATTATTCCCTTAAAAACTATTGTTTTCTTGTTACATAACGAATGTAAATTTGTGGCTTTACATCTGCAAAATCAAATGATTGAAAGTTAAAAAAGGAAAGGGGACAATCCCCTCTCCTCTTTCTTATCACAATATTCAATTATACTTTGCATACACACTGCAATATCGCTGATTCCTTTTTTAATCTGCCAAACCATTATTAAAATAATAACTTGCAGATTTTTAAATTATGTATTTTCAATCATTACAAGTAATAGCTTTATCATGTTAGTGCGCTATTTAATCTCTGTCTAGCAGTTCCTCTAATTGTTCTACCATAGAATTAATATTATCCACCTGTCTGGATAATATATTTATCTCCTCGCTGTTGTTTTGCACCATACTGGTAATATTGGTAAAACCATCATTCTCCACCTGGATCCGCTGTGCTATATCCTCATTGATGGCAACAGTTCCTTGTATTACTGTATTTTGTTCATCCCGAATGTTATCCACCTGCTGGATTGCATCCATAGATTTTTTCAGCAAATTCATCATAGTGCGCACAGCATTCACTGTCTCAGCAATCACTTTGTTCTGGTCAAGAAGCTGCTTTGCATTTTGCCCTATAAATTTAGACACATCATTTGTTCCGTTCTGCACACGGCTCACAACATCATTAACATTTTTCAATGATTCCTTTGTGTTCTCCGCCAAATGACCTACCTCCTGAGCCACAACTGCAAAACCTCGTCCTACCTCCCCTGCTCTTGCCGCTTCAATAGAAGCATTTAGCGCTAAAAGATTGATAGATTCTGCAATATCATTGATAATATCAAGCGTCTTGCCAATCTCATTAGATTCTGACAACAGCTTTTCTGTCACCTCTATGGTTTTATTGGTAGAACCCTCCACCTCACGGCTCATGCCGATTAGATGATTTAATGCCTTTTCATTGGACACGGATATCTCAACTAATTCCTTAGAAATACTGTCTACATCCTGCATTTTTAATTCCATGTTCCTACTGCTTTCCTCTAAATTCACAAGATTTTCCTTGCTCTGTTTTGACTTATCCAGCATAACTGCATTGCTCTCTAATAAATTCTCACTGATAGCAGATAATTCCTCTGTAGAAGCACTCTCCGATTGAGCTGTCCCTACTAATACTTGACTGGCACTGCCAAGCTGACCTGCAATCTCATTCACCTTTTCTAACAATGCCTCAATTCTCTCTGTATTTTTTTCTAGCTGCTCTTTTTTTGCATTTAATAAAAATTTCTCCACAAAGGCCATTAAAATAATTACACCCACAAGACTGAGCACAATACATATAGTTCTCAGCACAACATCTGACCAAAATAAAGATTCTGCCGGTCTTGTTATGGGATTACCAAAAAAAAGAATAAGCAGTGAAGCGCATTCAATACAACAACATATAATAATATGCCTCATATCCAAAAAAAACGCCATTAAAATTAAAAAGTAAAAGACAAACATCCATGATTCCTTTGATGGAAATATCCAAATAATGAGATTTAGATTAATTGCCATCAACAACAATAGAAAAATCTTAATCCATGTTTCATATTGCTTTGTCAATACTTTGTATTTCATGCTCTTCCTAATCATAAAAAAACCAACAATATCTTCTAAAACAATAATTATAATAAACATCATTACAGACATTACTGATACATTAGGATAGCATCCAAAAGCCTTTAAACACGGCAGTACTACTGCCGCTGCCGTAGCGCTCAGCATTACTATTGCCAATATAAAAATAACAACCTTTTTTCTATATTCTTCTAAAATTTCATTCCCCATAACAATGCTCCTCTCATTATATTTTATATAAGACGGCATTCATGGAATAACCTGCTGCAACAGAACAAAAAACTAGATATCCTTCTGGCTTTAAAGAATCCCAAACTTCATTTAATGCCATAATAGGACTAGAAACACCCGTATAACCATATTTGTCTCCCACAAATATGTATTTTTCCTTATCTACTCCCAGTTTCTCTAATGTAAGCTGATTATCTGCATCTGAGAATTGTGAAAAGACAAAACGTTGAACTTCCTCCAATTTCACATGATTATTTTCCAATAAACGTGTAATAATTCCTGCCCAATTATCAGCTAAAAAGCCAAAATCAAATGGATTCCATGCCATGCGGCGCTTTTCCTTTGGTACTTCGTAGAGCAATTCCTTGGAATGCCCACATTCCGGCAAAACAATAGTATTATGATAATCTGAATCTGTTAGATACTCTGAATCTAAGATTCCCCTTTTCTCTTCCTCTTGAATATTTTCTAGTATTAATGCAGCTGCTGAATCACCAAACGTCGGATACGCAACTGAGTCTTTATAACGCACTACCGAACTCACATGCATACTGCCAATAATCAATGTTCTTTTTACGGACCGTCTTTGTTGCATATAACCTGCAATTGCGTCCATCGCCCACAACATGCCAATGCAATTACAATTCATATCATAAACTCGGTGTGCATTTTCCGCCTTCAACATCTGATTTAATTTTAAGGCATTGGTAGGTACATTGTATTCTGGTGTATCAGTGGCAAACACAATCATATCAATGTCCTTTGCCTCTAAGCCGAATTTTGTCAACACAGTTTTTGCCGCTTCATATCCCATAGAAAGAGAAGATTCATCCCTGTCTGCCAAAAAACGCTTATGCCGATTCAAGTGTTTCATCAACCCCGTAACCTCAACTCCCAATCTTCTAAAATGCTCTTCAAAATACTCATTACCCACTTCATTTGCAGGGAGATAAATACCGGTCCCTCTAATAATTACGTTTTGCTCCACTTTTCTAACCTCCTTAGTATACCATGCTGCTATCTGGCAAAGCAGCAGCAAGTGATATTTTTCCTTAATTATACTTTAAATGATATTTTATCTAGGTACTATAAAAATCATTTTCCCTACCCTCCCTCTTTCAACTGTGCAGGCTCTTTTTCATTATAGTACCGATTGTAAATGCCCGCACAAAAAAATTATAGATTTATTTCCATATTATACCATGTAACTATTTGCAACTCAAACTTTTTTTACCCCATAATTGAGAATTATTAAAAATCTTGTGATGTTGGGTGTTTGCATTCCTTACAATCTATGATAGAATAGTGATGATTTGCTAAGCATTGACCAATATGCTCATACAAATTTTTAGTTCATCTATTGCATGACACTTGGCACATTGCCCACAGAAATAAAGCTGAAAAATTAAAGGAGATTAACTATGTTATCCGTTGTGATTCCTGCTTACAATGAGGAGCAGATATTGTCAAAAACCGCTGATACCATCAGCTGCCTATTAACAGAAAATCAGATTGAATATGAAATAATTTTTGTAAATGATGGCTCCAAGGACGCTACATGGAATGAAATTGAAAAAGCTCACCAGCATAACAGCCGCATAAAAGGAATTTGTTTCTCACGAAATTTTGGCAAGGAGGGAGCACTTTTTGCGGGAATGTCCAAAGCAAAAGGAAATTGTGTTGTATTTATAGACTGCGACTTACAGCATCCGCCTGAACTTATCCCTCAGATGTACAAGCTGTGGCAGGAGGGCTATGAAGTTGTGGAGGGCGTGAAAAAAAGTCGGGGCAGAGAAAATTTTCTTCATCGTTTTGCGGCAAAAACCTTCTACAAGCTGATGAGCTCCGGCACTGATATAGATATGTCCCGCGCCTCAGATTTTAAGCTGCTTGACAGGAAAGCGGTGGACGTGCTGCTTGGTATGCCGGAGAGGAATGTATTTTTTAGAGCGCTTTCTTCCTGGGTAGGCTTCAAATCTACCATGATTGAATTTGATGTCAGAGAGAGAGAGGCAGGCACATCTAAGTGGTCTATTCACTCATTAATAAAGTATGCCATAACTAATATAACTTCCTTTTCCACTGCACCTATGCAGATTGTATCTATCTGCGGCACTATATTCTTTTTATTTTCCATGGTTCTTGGCATTCAGTCTATCTATATGTATGCCACCAACCAGGCCGAAACCGGATTTACTACCATTATCCTATTACTGCTTATTACCGGCACTATTATAATGATGGCACTTGGCATTATCGGCTATTATGTGGCAAAGATATATGATGAAATCAAAGGACGGCCTAAATTTATAATCAGCAAGTTTTTAGACTCCACCGATGAATCGTAGCTATTTACCTACTTATCTACTTATGAAAGATATCTTTTAATAAAAATGCGTTCCATGTCATTTTTAAAAACGGACGCATTTTTTTCATGCACAAAGGAAGCAAAACCGCTCCCACCAACTCCGTAATAAGGGTGGCAACAGCAGCTCCCATTGCACCGGTTTTGGGAATCAAAATAAAATTAAGAACTAAATTAACAACCGCTCCTCCTCCAATTAAATATTTCACATATTGGCTATAATCTTCGCACACAAGCCAAATCCCCCTTGCCGTTCCAATGAGTGAAAACAATTTAGACCACACTAACAAAATCAAAATAGGTATGGCCCCATAAAAATCCCGCCCATACAATATAAAAATACAGAGTTTGGAACACAGGCTGAAACCAATTCCTGCCATAATACTTATCCAAATAACACCAGCTAATAATTTGCCGTAGGTTCTCCTGTAATCACCCTCCCTGTGCTCTGTCTTATTGGTCATAATAATAGGGCGCCCAGAATCAATGAAAGCATTGGGGATAAACATCCAATACATGGCAATATTCATACCCGCCGCATACAAACCGTTCTCCACATCAGCATTGGTACTGAGGGAGCCAATCATCAGCCTGTCCATCTGGGTATAAATTACTACTAGCAGATTAGACAAAATAAAAGGGCGACTGACCGACAGCAATCCCCTTGCCTGGGGCAATGAAAATGTTAACTTATGTTTTTTCTCTCTGTTCTTCTCATAAAAAATCAGCAGCAATACAGCTACTACAAAGGTGTCTAGAACGCCCGCCCAGGCAAACCACACTACATCCGCCCCTACCAAAATTAAAATTACCCGCAGTCCACAGACAAAAAGGTAGGATATGCTTTTGGCAATGGAGGTGAACTTAGACTGCAGCTCTGCCTGAAAATAAAAATCAATGGTATCAAAAGCGGCAAACATTACCGCCAGCGCCTGAATACATGTAACTACAAACACTACCATATTTCCCGGCTTAAGAACAATGACAAAAATAGCTGTCAGCACAACGGAAAGCATCCCCGACACAAAACGGAGGACACAGGTAGTGCCCAAAATCCTTCCTGTATCCTCCTTGTGTTTAATCATTTCATTGACAATTACAGCATCAATACCCAGCTTACAGCAAATAGTAAAAATATTTACATAGGCAAGACCATAGCTTAGAATACCATAATTTGCCTTGCCTAAATACCTTGCCGTGACAGATGTGATCACAAGGGACAAAATCATATGGAGTACCTTATCCATCATAATCCACAGAGTATTGTATTGAAATCTTTTTCCTATATTGCTCTCGTTCATAATGATACCAGTCCTTTTTTCTATATCTTAACTTTATCTTAACTTTATTATCTTGACTTTATTATCTTGCTATAATTTCTTATTTTAATTTCCCAACTGCTTATTTTCTTTTGCCTTCTGACCGGCAAAATACATAGCGTAGCCCATCATCATCCAGAATAGAGCATAGAAAATGTTCACCTGGTACAAAATACGATTTTCAAACATTTCCATAATTAAAATAATAATGGAGAGAATCAGCATTCCCAAAAACCATTCGTTTTCGTGGAGCACCTCAATTCTCTGAATATACCATAGTATCCTATTAAAATACTGAATCATAAATCCACAGAAAATACAAAATCCCACAATTCCTGATGATACTAATATGGTTAAATACATATTATGAAGCCCGCCATTCTTTAAGGAATTGCGAAAAAATTTTACTGTCTTCTTGTCTGTGTCCGGAGATACTCTCTTGTGAATCTCATCGTACACCTTCTCCCTTGTAATACCAAAAAATGGTGTGTCATTAAACTGGTCAATTCCTGCCACCCACAAATACTGTCGGCCATTCAGGGTTCCCCCTGTAGAGTCCTTTGTTGTGTCCTTCCGATTAAAATTAAAAAAGGATGCTGCGTTAACTGTCACATTGGGAAACAGTTTAGGAAGCTGCCACAAAAGCTTTCCGCTGATTCCCACGCATACCATCATCACAAAAATACTCACAAGTGCCGCTGCTGCCTTCACCCATATTTTTTTCTTGTAAATCACACCACACAGAAAATATACAAGCATTGCCACACCAATATACATAGCATATATTGCCGTTCTAGAACCGGTAAGCACCAGACAGGCAAACTGCAAAATGCCGTTGACATTTAACATAATCTTTACTATTTTTTGAGTTAGCTTTCTATCCCTTCCCACTTCTAACTCTTTTTCTTCGCTGACACAAACTCTTTTATCCTTCTCCAGCAGCATCAATATCGTGCAAAACAGGGAGATAATATTAATCGTTGCCCCCACATTAGGATTGTAAAGCCCCCACATGCGGTTTTTGTAAATTCCCATATGCAGAGTCGCCCCGTCTGCCTTGTAAGAATAGGTTAAAGAAAGCAAAAATGTAATAAAACATAGAACAGACATAATAAAAGAACAGACAAGAACCGTTCCCCAAACAGCATGCATTTCCTTCTTCATATCCTCAATACTTTTTTTCAAATCCTGTCCATAGAGCAGCACAAAAAACAAAAACATATAGCACAGTGCCTTTGCGTTCTCACTGAAATATCCATCCTTGTTGAGCAAAATGGTAATGCCGTAGGAAAAACAGAACGCCAAAAGCCAATTCATTCCCTTTGTATTTAACAATCCATATGGATTTTTTGCAACCTCCCACACAATCAGCACAATCCCCCATAACAGCAACAGCTTCACATAGGCGCCTGCATACAGGTGAAGCAGGGGAACCGTATTAATCATTAGGGCAATAATTAAAATCACTTTATATAAAACTCTATTGAATATTGTATTTTCTATGATTTTTTTACCCATTTCCTTTTCCTCTCTTCTATTTCCTATTTTCTTTTAAAAATTTGTTTCACTCCCTCTTTATAGCCAAGTACCTGATTTCTCGCAGACAACATACCCTCCATTGTCATATATTGCCCTGAAGAAAACAAACCAATCACTGTTCCTCCAAAACCTCCCAAGTTCTCCTCCCCCGACAGCATAATGCGAACCCAGGGATCCTCTGACAGCTCCCCATAATACTTTATCTTATCCGGCTTTTGAAAATTCTTTCCCAATAGTACAACCGCCTGAAGATGACGCACCAAAGCCTCCTGAAAATATAATATCATTCCCTGGCTTTGAGGCAGCTCCATTCCCCAGTTCTCCGCCAAGCGGTAATATTCTATTGTAACCTTTTTCTCCATATCCCAATCAAATATAGTCGGTACTATTTTGTGTCTTGGCAGCTTTCTTGCCACAATCTTCTCCGGCACAATCACCATATTTTTTACATCCTGCATATAGCGGAGAAGAAACAGCGCCCTGTCCGATGATGGGGAACTTATAAATTTCATTTCATTTTGTATTAAAAGCTCCCGCCGAAACATTTTATTATTTAAGTTCAAGACAAACTCATTGGGAAAGAAATGCAAAAACCACTCTCTTGTTTTTGTTATGTCCGTCTGATACCCCTTTGCAAATTCCTGCATCTGCCTTTCACATTCCGCCTTGCTGCCAAAATATCCATAAGAAATATCTATTTGATGCTCTCTCATTGGCATACAAAGCCTCTCCAAGGCGTAAGACTCATAGGCAATATCACCCTGAGCAAAAAAAACATAACTGCCCTCCGCCATTTTTAAGCCAACATTTCTAGCTATGCTTAAATTCCCATGCTGTGCTATCTGTATCAGCTTCACATTGGAATACATAGACATATAGCCGCTGCAAATCTCATAGGTTTTGTCACTAGAACCGGCGTCTACCATAATAATCTCTAAGTCCCTGACAGTCTGAGTCAAGAGGGAGTGCATGGTGTCAATTATTTTATTTTCCATATTGTAAATTGCTAAAATAACAGATACCCGAACCATCTGCATCCTCCCTAGCACTGCAGCAGTGATAATTCACACTCACTCTTGCTGTCAGCTTCTATTTTGCTTTAATTTTAAAAATAACCCTGGCATTTTATTTTTTACAACATAAATTACCCTCCCCAAACACAAGCTGCATAAAGTTAATTTATGCTTCACTGTAAATAACAATACCTTTACAGGCAATTTTTCTCCTTTGGCGTAAGGCAGTAATTCCTGATATATCTGTGATTGATACACCTGCCGCACAAATTGATATCGCTTTATAAAATTCATCTCCGCCCGCTTATCACAATTTCTCTCAAGCGCAGAGAACAAATATCGGATATAGATTGCCGATAAATCCCTGCGAACCTCCTTCGTGCAGATTCCCCAATCCTTCTGCTGCTCCAACAACATCTGAACACAGGCGGCATGAATATTGTAATATTCTTTCACAAACCGTGAGGTAAGAGATTTCTGCCCGCCTGCCGTAATAATTCTATAATGATAGGGAGCTTTGGGCAGCACGTTCATTGACTGAATATAACTGCAAAAATGAATGTTAAACGCCAAATCCTCCAACAATGGCCAATGGGGAAACGTAATATTATGCTCTAATAAAATAGTTCTCCTTAAAAACTTATTCCACGGATAACCGTACAGTGTCAGCTTCTCCAACTCCATAATATAGGGGTGAAGCTGGGAAGGGGTTTTAAAATAATGCTCCTTAGGACATTTCACAATAGCGCACTCTAATGTACCATCCTCTTTCTGGTGCTCCTCCACCGCCCCATATACCACATAATCCGCCGGATTTTTCTGCAGGGATGCATACACCCACTCCAATAGCTGACTGTCCACTCTATCATCTGCATCCATACAGCAAACATATTCTCCTGTGGCCTGCTTTATTCCTTCATTTCTTGCACCGCTGGCCCCTTTGTTCTTTGGCAAATCCAATACATGAAATCTATCATCCTGTTCTTCATATCGCCGACAAATTTCTAAAGATTTGTCTGTACCCTTGTCATGAACTAAAATCACTTCAAAATCTGTGAATGTCTGGGCCTTAATGCTGTCAAGCATCCCTCTGATATATCGCTGAGCTTGATAAACCGGAATTACAATTGAAAAATATGCCATACACTAACGACCTGCCTTCAAAGTGGCAAACAGCTTTACATTGTTTGTCTTTACAAAAGAAATCACCTTGCACTCTAACAACGTCAAAGGAACACTCTGCCACTTAATGGGCATCATCAGACATTTTGCATAGAAGGATTTAGGCTTTGCATAGGAGAGACATTTCTTTAAATGGCCCTTAGATAGCATCTGCTCCACCTTCTCCCTTTTCTCATGATATGACAAAGTGCATTTTGTGTTTGTTAGATTTTCCACGCAGCCTATAAACCGATCTACATACCGCCTGCATATCATTTCCTTAGAATTCCTATCAAACACGCCCCAATATTGATAGAGCTCCACCATCCAGCTATGCTCCTCCTCCCTCTTCTCATACATATTTTCCCGATAGCTTGCGGTCTCCGACTCCTCTCTGGCCCTAATAAAATGATAATACTGTCTGCCTGTAATGCTCACTCTCTCCACATCCCGAATCACACTTAAAATAAAAGGGAAATCATCCCAGAAGGTTTGGGGAAAGCGCAGGTTATTTTCCATAATGTACTCCCTCAAAAACAATTTATTCCACGGGGAATAGAGCATATTCGTGTCAAACATGCGGTATGCCTGGCTTCTAAATTCCTCCTTATTGTCAAACACTCCATCAAAAGCAGTGAAATTTGTTGTGATATATTTATTTTTTTCGTAGTAAGTATCAATAAAAAATCCGGCAATAGTAAGCTGAGATTGATGTTTTTCTGCCAGCTCATACATATCCAGCAGCATATCTGGTTCTGCCCAATCATCGGAATCCATAAAATACAAATATTTTCCTTTTGCTATATCAATCGCAACATTTCTTGCACTGGGGGCTCCGCCGTTTTCCTTGTGAATCACATGAATACGATTATCTTGGGCGGCGTAGGCGTCACAAATCTCACCGCTCTTGTCCGGCGTTCCGTCGTCTACAATTAAAAATTCAAACTCGGTCAATGTCTGTGCCTGTATGCTCTCGATAGCTTTTCCCACATATTCCTCCACTTTATATACCGGCATTATCACACTAATCTTTATATTATCCATCTCCATGCTTCTTTGTCCTTTCTAAGTCTTGCGCCTTTTATTCTTAATCTTTTCATCTTTATTCATTCATCTTTATTTTTGACTGTCGTCCTTCTCATCAAAAGCCTCTGTGCTGTCAGACTTCAGCAGGACAATCAATGTTTGAAAAATCAGCTGCAAATCTCTCCAGAAGCTGTAATTTTCAATATACATTAAATCTAAAATCAGCTTGTCCTTCGGGGAGGTATTATACTTTCCTGAAATTTGTGCCAAGCCAGTCAAGCCCGCTTTTACCCGCAGACGGTAACGAAACTCCGGCAAATTTTCCGAATACTTATATACATTTCCTACCATCTCCGGTCTTGGCCCCACTACACTCATATCTCCCAGCAGAATATTGAAAAACTGGGGGAGCTCATCCACTCGAAATTTTCTAAGGAAATATCCAACCTTTGTGATTCTGTCATCATGATCCACTACCTTACTGTCGTCAGCATCCTCCCGCATTGTGCGAAATTTGTAGACATTAAAAATCCGTCCTCCCCTTGTAACACGGTTCTGCTTAAACAAAATACTTCCCCCATCATTGATTTTAATCGCAATAGCGCTAATCAGCATAAAGGGAGAAAACAATATAATACACACTAGGGAGACTACAATATCCAATGCCCGCTTTACCATTCTCTGCTCCAACGACAAATTCTGCAGCTCAGAGCCAATCAACGATAAATCATCCAGCATAATATGGGCGGCATTGACCTCCACCACATCGGCCATGGTGGGATTAAAATACACATTTTTGTGATAGTGATAGCATAGTTCAATAATTTTAGTTCTTCTCTCAATAGGCACATTGTACAAAAATACTGCGTCCGCCTTCAACACGGTATCCTGCCATTTATCATCATCCGCCTTTAAAATATAATCCACCCTGTATTGCTTTTTAAACTTCTTTATTACTCTTAAAATCTGCCTCAAATGCTCTTGGTCCGATGTGATTACCACACAGCTCTCCGGCTCGTTAATGGAAAAGTATATATAATTACCAAAGTATACACTGAAAATAATCCACATAAGCTGCATTAAAATAACTAACAAGAGAATGCCAATAAATTCAAATTTAAAGGACGCATTGTTGTTTTCATTGGTATTCATAATCGACAACTGAAGATAGGTTACCACATCCGTAATCAGTGTAGCCAGAAATACAGAATAAATAATGGGCTTGCTCTTTCTCTTTCCAATATCATACTTACCGTAAACGGCTGTCAGAATGGCCTCCACCACTACAAAAGTCAACATTGTGACACCCATTGTACGAGACAATGTTAAAATCTGAAAATTTTCTATGGAAAACAGTACAAAAAAGATTAAGAAAATCCCCATATACATAAATGCCTTAAAAAATAAAACAATTGAAGCAATACATTTCTTTAATAAATATCGAACCATAGTCTTACCTCCACGCAGGCGCTCTCGGAGCTTTAGTCACTGGCTCCCATATACTTGAGTACACCCTTTATTGCATATGAACAAAAATAAATCCATGCCCTGCATCTGCCAATTCCCACATACCGCAGAGCCTTGTAATGCATCATGGCAGATTTTCCCTTGTTGCCGGATTTACTGTTAAAATCCATTCTATATTTTAACATTGGCTCATTGATGCCCACCGCATCCCCATTCTCCTTTAATATGGAGAGCCATGCGATGTAATCCTCATGACTGTCCTCATGAACCATAGGATAACGCAGCATAATATCTCTTCTCACTAACACAGAGGAGCAGTTAATTTGATTGCCGTAAAGCAGCTTTTTGTAAGTGATGCGATTTTCCACCCCTATTGTCTTTCCCGTAGATTTTCCGTCACGGTTTACCAGCTCTCTTGCGGTACAGCAGAGCGGGCAGCCGGTCTTCTCTATCACCTTAAGCTGTCTGGCCAGCTTGTCCTCTGTCCACCAGTCATCTGCGTCCAGAAAGGCAATATATTTTCCTCTGGCCTCCTTCACTCCCCGATTTCTTGACTTTGCCGCCCCCATATTGCTGGGATTAATGAGGATTCGTATTCGCTTATCTTCCCTGAAGGGCTCCAAAACCTCTAAAGTGTTATCCTCCGACCTGTCCTCCACAATCACAAGCTCCCACTTTGCCCCCTGCTCTCTCACGCTCTCCACAGCTCTAGAAATGGTTTTGCTGCAGTTATATGCCGGCATTACTACCGAAATCAATGGCACTTCCATATTATTTTACCTCTCTATTCACCGGCATCCTTTTTCTTGTTCATCAATGCCGTAACCTGCCCAGCCTTTACACCCTCTGCATTTTCCTTCTGAAAAATAATCTTTACCGTCATCAATAATATACGCAAATCCAGAAGAATTGTCTGATGCTCTATATAGTACAAATCCAGCTTCAATTTATCGTAGGGAGTGGTGCTGTACTTACCGTATATCTGCGCATAACCGGTCAGTCCTGCCTTTGCCTTCAGGCGAAAAACAAACTCCGGCAGTTCCTTCTTATATTCCTCAGCAATGGAAGGCCTTTCTGGTCTTGGACCTACGAGGGACATTTCCCCCTTTAAAATATTAAATAACTGGGGAATCTCGTCAAAGTGGCTGATACGCAAGATTTTCCCGATAGGCGTCACCCTGTCGTCATGCCTGCCCGCCAGCCTTGCCCCATGTTTTTCCGAATCCACCCGCATACTGCGGAATTTATAAATATAAAATATCTTTTCATCTAGGGTGAGCCTCTCCTGCTTGTACAATACCGGACCTCCGTCATAGAGCTTTATGCACAAGGCGCAAAGCAGCATAAAGGGGGACAGTACAATAAACATAGGAACAGACAGCATCAAATCCATCATTCTCTTGGCAAACCGCTGTTCAAATTTTAAACCTGCATTCCTTGATAACAACAGCGGAGTATCAAACAAATGCATACTATCAGCACCCATTAAAATCACATCCGAAATCTTGGGCGTCACATAAGTGCGCACAGACACCTGAAAGCAATACTTTACCAATGTGTTGCGAATCTCATCTGGTAAATCACAGAGAATAACAGCCTCATAGCCTGGTATTTTCTCCTCCACCGCCTTCAGGCCTTTATTGATATGAATATATCCGCAAATGTTGTATTTGTCTGTTCGTCTCCCCATCTTGTCCACCAGCTCGTCCGGATCTCGGTCTCCATATACCATGAGCATCCTTCTAGGTGGATAAAGCTTACTGTATATTCCTTTGGACAGCAATGCCCACAAAACAATATTTGCCACCTGTACCAATGTCATCTTTGTGATGGGAATCCCCGAAACCAACCGTAAGCTCAGAAGACAAATCTGCAGATATATAATTACATTGACAAAAATTAAGGATAAAATCTGGGAGAAGATAATATCCATCGTCCGCAGATATCCAACCTTGTATGCTCCGTACAGTTTGGAAAAACCAAACAGCAGCAGGACATATATCAATATCATAACCCAATGTCCTCTGCGAAACAGAGACCGCTCTATATAAGGATTGTAACAATCAATCCATACTTTCCAAAAAACTACCGACTGTATAAAAATAATAAAGACGGATAAAAAGAACAGAACGATTCTCTTAAACTGTTCATTTTTCTTCATGATCATCCTCTAAATTTATATTTCTAAATTGCGCGATATAGTTATCACTGTATACATTCTAACAATATTCTCTATTCTTCTATATTCTAATTATTGTTACTATTCACAGCCACAAGTTAACAAAATGACATTGATTCACAGCCACTTGAACATGGGCATAATAATTATCTTTCCCCATGTTACACCAACAAATGGCAGAAAGCAAGTAAAATTTTACATTTATGACACGGTCTTCCAAAGGAACTTGACCTTTTGACACTATTTACAAAGTATAGTATAATAAAAAAATGTATTTCTTATACAGTGGCAAATATTTCACAAAATACTTTGCCACTTTACATATGTAAAACAAGAATATTAAAATGAAATTGGCTTTATACTATTGTGGAACAGGAAAAGCAACTTAACAATTAAAAGTTATTAAGAAAAAAGTTATTATTAAGAAAGGAATTCTGTTTTTCTGCCTTGGCCGCACAGAACAGACAATAATTCAATGGGAAAAAGTAAACGTCGTCCAATGGACCCTTCTGTCAAGAAGGCTAAAATTAAACGCAGCAAAAAAATCGGATTTACATTGGCTACCATTCAATTTATTTTAACTTGTATTTTTACAGGTTTAGTTGTGTATCTCAATGTTCTTCCCAACAAAATACTAATACCGATACTATGTGTTCTTCTCTTTGTCTGCCTTTGGGACTACCTTTCCCAGCACTCCAGAAAAGTGCGGACAGCCGGCAAATCTATTGCCGTTGTTTTTTCTATACTGCTTGGCGTTGCCAGCTACTACTTATTTGTCACCAATCATGTCATTGATGCCATTACCGGCTCCAACATAAAAATTGATGATGTCTCCATCATTGTGCTTGAGGAAAATGAAGCCCAATCTATACAAGATGCCAAGGATTATGATTTTGGCATATTAAAAAATATTGATAACACCAATACCCAGAAGGCTCTCTCCTGTGTAGAGACCGATGTGGATGCCGCTGTATCCACAAAAGAATATGAAGATATCAATACATTAGTAGATGCCCTATATAAGAAAAAGGTGGGGGCAATTGTCTTAAATGAAGCTTATCGGGAGACGCTGAAGGAAACCCATGAAAATTTTGATGTGGACACAAGGGTACTCAAAACCTATACCTTTCGGGTTAAAATCGCAACAAGCGGGGGAAATGTGAAGGTGACAAAAGAGCCATTCAGCGTGTATATTACCGGCATTGACACCTACGGAGATATTTCCAAGACAAGCCGAAGCGATGTAAATATTATAGCCACCATCAATCCAAAAACAAAGCAGATTTTACTTGTCTCCACACCAAGAGATTATTATGTGGAATTATCCGTGGCACCAGGTGCATATGATAAATTAACCCATGCCGGCACCTTCGGCACAGATGTATCAATAAAGACACTAGAAAATCTCTACGACTTGAATATTGACTATTACGCTAGAATTAATTTCTCCGGATTTGAGAAAATGATAGATGCACTAGGAGGCGTCACAGTTCATAATGAGGAAGCCTTTACTTCCATCGACGGCTATTATATCGAGGGCGGTGACGTAAAGCTGGACGGAAAATATGCCTTGGCATTTGCAAGAGAGAGACATGCCTTTGCCAACGGGGACAATCAGAGAGGTATCAACCAAATGAAGGTAATACGCTCTATTATAGACAAGGTTACTTCCCCGTCGCTGCTGAAAAACTATACCTCCATTTTGGACAGTATGACCGGTACTGTGGAGACCACTCTGTCATCTAGTGATTTGTCATCCCTTGTAAAGATGCAGCTTGGGGACAATGCAGACTGGAATGTTGTCTCTTATAACGTGACCGGAACCGGCGACAAGCGATACACCTACTCTTACTCCTCCAAAGCATTGTATGTAATGATTCCTGATGAAGATTCCATCGCCGGAGCAAAAAAATTACAGCAAGATGTGCTGGAAGGCAAAACTATCAGCTCACCGGAATCCAAATAGGAACTCTATTAAACTGCTCTTAGAAAACAACAAATATAGGTAAAGATAGAAAGGATCGATACAGCACTATGTCTAAGAAAATATTATTGACCGGCGGCGGCACTGCCGGCCATGTCACCCCCAATATTGCTCTTTTACCTAAATTAAAAGAACTAGGTTATGAAATTCAATATATAGGCTCCTACGAGGGCATTGAAAAAACATTGATTGAAGAAATGGGTATTCCCTACACAGGAATTTCCTCGGGAAAGCTAAGACGTTATTTGTCAGCCAAAAATTTTACTGACCCATTTCGAGTATTAAAAGGTTTCGGGGAAGCAAAAAAGTTTATAAAAGCTTACAAGCCGGATGTAGTATTTTCCAAAGGCGGTTTTGTCAGTGTGCCGGTTATTTTTGCAGCAAAAAAATATAAGATTCCCGCTATTATTCATGAATCAGATATGACACCTGGACTGGCAAACAAGCTATCTATTCCCTCCGCCGCTAAGGTGTGCCATAATTTCCCTGAGACTGCCCAGTATTTGCCCAAGGACAAAGCCGTACTGACCGGTTCCCCCATACGTCGGGAGCTGTTGCAGGGAAATAAACTGTCTGGCTTAAATATGTGCGGCTTCAGCGCAAACAAACCGGTAATTATGGTGATAGGCGGTAGTCTGGGAGCTGCCAGCGTCAATGAGGCGGTGAGAAGCGCTCTCCCTGAGCTGCTGAAAAAATTTCAGATTGTTCATCTTTGCGGAAAAGGAAAAATGGATTCCTCCTACAACGGTATGGAGGGATATCGACAATTTGAATATATAAAGGCAGAACTTCGGGATTTATTTGCAATGTCAGATATAGTCATATCCAGAGCAGGAGCCAATGCTATCTGTGAAATTGCCGCCCTAAAAAAACCAAGTATATTGATTCCGCTTTCTGCCAGGGCAAGCCGAGGCGATCAGATTTTAAATGCTAACTCCTTTCAAAAACAAGGCTTCAGTGAAGTTTTAGAGGAGGAGGAGCTGACTGCCCAGAAATTAACCCAATTCGTAAATCAAGTATATGACAATAAGCAGATTTATATAGACGCTATGGAAAAAGCCGGCGCCACCAACGCCGTTGATGTAATTATTCAGCTGATTGAAGATATTACAAAGAAATCGTAACTTATATTATTTTCTTTGCTGCTTTTAATAGTTTATCACAGATAAGACCTATCAAGGTGCCTGTAATCAATCCTGCCACAAGGAGCACCGGCAGATAATATGCAATGTTTATATTCCCCAATAGGAACATTGCCATAAGAAGTTGACCAACATTATGGCTCACACCTCCGGCAATGCTCACTCCTGTCATGGAAAAGCCTTTTATTTTCTTGAGAATACTCATAACAGACAGACTCAGTATACCTCCGGCAAAACTGTACAGCATCATGAGTCCGTTTCCAAACAGCAGACCTGTAAGAAAAATGCGGATGAGATTGATCATCCACACCCATGACAGGGGAAGCAGATACAGGGCTGCCACAACAACAAGATTGGCTACGCCAAGCTTTACCCCCCAAATTCCTAAATGAACGGGGAGTAAAACTTCCACATAGCTAAATACCATGGCAAGTGCGGTAAACACCCCTATGGTGGCTACCTTTCTGCTAATTCCCCTGGTTTTATTTATTTTTTCCACTCTTTTATGATCCTCCGTCCCAATCAATACGCCGTCATTTGTTACTGCGCCATTCCGTCTGTCGGCGGATTTTTTGTTGTCTCCAAATCCGCTTGTTTCTTTGCCTTTACTTGTACAACTATCCTGTGGGGAAGACAGATAATCGTCTCACCGTTTTGATATATTTTCCCTTTATCCACACAGTGCTTGTCCGGACAATCTGCCTGCTCCATATATACTTTTCCGCCCTCAACCACCAATAGATTAAAGCCGTTATCACCTTCAATGTTGATTTGTTTATCCTGATTCAAATCATATCTTCCGTACTCCACTCCATCCACTTCCACAATAACAATGTCGCCCCCCTGTTCTGCCTTCTTAGAATTGCATAGATAAAAGACTGCTGCTATGATTAAAACCATCAGTATCAACATGATATCTTTTTTCTTCACATTTTGCACCCTTTCTTCCTGCTTCTTACCTAAAACTTACATGCCGCTTTCGCAATCCATTTATTCTTTGGACATTTTATGACTCTTTCATCCACTCAATCAATACCCCTTTACTGCCGCACTCAGGACAAGTATATGTTCCATAGTAATATGGAATCTTCCATTCATCCTTAATGCCAAGCATATGAGCCAAGTTACAAAACCATACATAGGTGTCAATATCCTCAAAGCTTTCTCCATCCCACTCTCCAAGAACGGACGGTGCAGGCTCTACCTTTTCTCTTATTAACTCTTCATCATAAAAGCCATCCCCATCCATATCCTCGTCAAAATACTCACATTCCGGACAGCAAACAGGACATTGCTCCCAATTACCGATAAGCAGCTGGAATGCTGCTTGGGAATCCAAAAATATGGCTAAATTTGCTGTACAAAAATATTGCAAATCCATAGAACCCATTTTTTTTATTTTGTCCATATTCTGTTTTAAAAATTCCTTTGTCATCTCTCTTAATATGTCAATGCTTAAAAGATAGCTCTCCATAACCTCCGGCGCAACCCATTCCTTATTCTCCTCCATGCCTTCATAGGGAATATTTGTTGACAGTATAATTCCCGCCTGCATAATAATCTGAAATTGCCAATTAAAATCCTGCTCCCTTCTTTTTTTCTCCAGCAGCAGTACAAAATACGGCATTGCCAAGTAAGTAGCATCATAAAAGCTCAGCTGATGAGATAAATTTTCACATAGATTATCAAAATCAATTTGATCATCTCCCTTTTCTTCAAAATCCAGCCGACGAATCTTTTCCATCTCCGGCATAATCTCCTTAGGGCAAAATAAAAATGCCACATCTTCCCTCACATCACCGTACGCTCCCCTGTATGTTTCCCACAAATTTGAAGAAAAATCCACAGGGTGCAAACGCTCTCGAAGCTCTGACATCTCTGCTAACGATTTTTCTATCTCTTCCTTCCATTTTACTGCCATAGATTCTGAATCTGCCATATTTTCCTCCGTTCTGAAGCATCATTGCTTCCCTTTTCTATCTATTTTACTATGTATAGATAAAGTTGTCTATATTATGGCTTCCGATGCTAAAAAAAGTTGGACACCCTATTGTAATGTTATTGTGAAAAGGTACGGAAAATGATATACTATTATATAGCTTTTTCATAACTTAAATAATAATACTGTTATGATATATTATATGGAGGAGTTTGATGAGTAATTATGTAAATACAGATGCTAAATGTTATGATACTCTTGACCATCTTTTAAAGCAAGGCGGATTATGGAAAGATATTTATACTGACTTTAAATCTTCTGTTGTCTCTGCCTCTATAATACCTGGATTAAAAAAAACAATCATAAAAAATACTGGCACTTACACTAATATGATTCCCCAAGGTCTATGTGTAACGGATAATTATATTTTTATCACTGCCTATGAAATTGAACATCAAAAATCAGCATTATATATATTAGACAAAAAAAATGGCAGCTATATAACAATGGTTGGTTTTTCCGGAAAAGAAATTCATGCTGGAGGTATAGCCTTCAATAAAACAACTCAGGATTTGTGGGTTTGCGGACCTTTATGGGTATACAACGGAAAATTTGTTCCTACACTAATTCAAATAAAACAAAATACAATATTATCGAAACCTGAAGGCACACTAATGACTACAAATGATTATAATTTATACTACCTCCCTACAATAAAAGAAGCTTCCTATATTTCTATTGCTGATAATCGTTTACATATCGGACAATTTCATGATTCACAAGCAGAACCATATAGTCATAATGAGCCTATCTTTTATACAACCTCACTTCAACAAAATGGTACTCCATTACTAGATAATAACACATACAATAAACCATGTATACGGATTTTATACCAAACGAGAACACCAAATGATGTTCAAGGAATGACCTTTTTTCAACTGAATACACAAAAATATATTGTTTTTTCCCATTCTTATGGAAGAACTTCTGAAGGAACTAATACTGACCGAGGTTCTAAAATTTCAATATATAAATTTTCTTCCTATTATGATGATTTTAGTACTGATACCTATTTATATAAAAAAATTGCTATGCCTGTTATGATTGAACAAATATGTTTTGAATCTATTGGAAATACAAGCTTATACACTATCTTTGAATCTGCTTCCAATTTTTATACTAATGATGCTAAAAATTTACCATCAAATTATATAGACAGAGTTATAACACTAGATTTTATGAAACTATTTCATTGAATAAGGAGGGGTTGCCATATGTTGAAAAAAAAATTATTTCTGCCGTTTATATTATTTTTTGTTTTGTTCTCTATATTATTGTCCATTTTTATTTATCAAAAAATAAATAAGCAAAATTCCATTTTAAAATATATAAAAGAATATACCAGCACATTTTCTGTCGCAACTGGAGGATATGCCACCAACGGCAGCAGCGAAGAAGGATTTATTACATTTGAGGATAATGGAAGATTTACCTGGCAAATCGGCGGCCATGATATGGATACCTATTGCTGCGGAAATTACATCATTTTGCCAGGGAATTACATTATGATGCATTTTGATAAGGATAATAACAATATTGATAAAGCATTCAAAGATATGGCCCATCAATTCCCCCGCATATCTATGGCTGATAATACCACTATTTTTTCCTATTTTTATGATAATCAAAAATTAACATTAAATAATTCCACCTTTCAATCCTATTATGAAATGATACTAGCTAATGATAAAACTCCATTAGAACCAACTGCAAAGCCTTATCATGTAAACTCTTCTAATACATTAGATTTATATATTCCAAAATTAAAGGACTATGATAAATCCATAAACATAACAGGTATTTATCACTTAAGTGATTCCACTTCCAATAACAGCTCTTTTCTACCTATTGAAACATTGAGCTTTGATAACCAAAATAACTTTATTTGGAAGACGGATTCAAAAAACGGATGTACAGGCACCTACTTAATCATGCCAGGACACTATATTATGATGCATTTTAACAAAAATACTGTCCTTCATGATACTATACTGCATTGGAAAGGCCTTTCTTATATGCTGCCCTGTGATATGCCAGATAACACCATGATTTTTTTCTTTGAAAGTGATGAAAACAAGTTAAAACTCCTTGATTTTTCTCACTTAAAATCCACAACCTATTCCTTAGAACAATAGATTTGCAAAAATAAATCTATATATGCACTGGTTTTATCATTCCGCCAAATCAACCAAACTCACCTCTTATGTAGTCTCGCGTCCGCCTATCATGGGGATTGGAAAATATAATGTTTGTATCATCAAATTCTATCAGCTCCCCCATGAAAAAAAATGCGGTCTTATCGGCAATGCGCTGGGCCTGCTGCATATTGTGGGTTACAATAAGAATCGTGTAATCTTTCCTCAGCTTGATTGTTAATTCTTCAATACAGGAAGTAGAAATGGGGTCCAGGGCACTGGTTGGTTCATCCATCAAAAGCACCTCCGGCTGCACCGCCAACGCTCTTGCAATACACAATCTTTGCTGCTGCCCGCCGGATAGACTTAGGGCGCTTTTCTTCAACCTTCCCCCAAGTTCATCCCAGATTGCAGCGGCCCTCAAGGAGCGCTCCACAATATCATCCAGCTTTGCCCTAGCATGTACCCCATGGGTTCTTGGCCCAAAGGCAATGTTATCATATATGCTCATGGGAAAGGGATTTGGCTTTTGAAATACCATCCCCACCCGCCGTCTCAATAGATTCACATCTATATTCCCATAGATATCCTCTTTGTCTAAAAATATCTTACCAGTTATTCTACAGCCCTCCACCAAATCATTCATCCGATTTAAGCATTTTAAAAATGTAGATTTCCCGCATCCAGACGGACCGATGAACGCACAAATTTTATTGGGGGGAATCTCTATATGAATTCCCTTCAATGCCTTAAAATGATTATAATATAATTCCAGATTTCTGACTGAGAATTTACTTACTTTCATATGGCGCTCCAGATAACAGCAGCTTTCTATCCATCCTATGCCGCCATTACAGAAAAAAGAAATAGAAATACATTGAGGATGTCATATATATGACATCCTCAGTCAGGAGAAAAAAGCCTCCAATGATTGGAGGAGGCGGTGCCAATTAATTCAAGAGGCACCCCTTTATGAAAAATCAAAAAGTTTTGTCTCAAAGCACTACGGCTTTGATGTTTTATATCATAATAGGAAATTGTGTTTAAATTGTGTTTTGTTTATTAAAAAGTTATGAATATTTCTAGTTGTTATCTACCTGGTACGCTTTGCCATTGATAATAATTTCACTCACCTGTTTTACATCAATCACTCTGTTAAATATTTCATACTCCCATCCATTTTCAAAGCCGCATGTATATGCCACATTATAAATCTCTTCCCTATCCATCAGCGTATATACACTGCCATCTTTAAATTTTATCTCCAATTTCTTTATACTAACCGGATCCAATGACTGAAATAAGGTTTGTATATCCAATTTCATAGATATTGGCGAGTAGGATATTATAGCTTTTCCATCCTGTTTCACATAATTTAATTCAAGTGTGTTCACCTTCGGCAATGTATATTCATACTGCTTTCCATCAATCGTAATGTGCCATTTAGGACTTTCCTCTTCCTCTTTGCCCCATGTGCCATACAAATATAAATAATATTTCTCATCTGTGCTTTTCTTACTGTCTACAATCGTTTTTTCAGACAGTACCGTTCCGTCTTCACCTACGAATTCAATATGAAATTGGGAAAACATATGCCAGTATACTCCTTTGCCCACTGGACTGTTGTCTAAATCACTGCAAGTCAGAATATTCACGCCGCCCTTTTGCTCCACTGACATATAAGCACATACAGACTGTCCGTCCGTCACATAATTATATAAAGTAAATGTGAAATCCCCCTGTTTCTTTACTATTGGCTCCGTGGAAATAAAACCATCAAAAATTTCATTTTCCAATTGTTCATCTACAGCTATTCGCTGAGCTGCGGGTATCTTTACCTCAGAAGCTTTTCCGTTTCGGTTGCTTTGCGCTACCTTGCTCTCATAGGACTCCACTCCATCTCCAAACAAACCGGTTACCGCCTCCTTCTCCTCCTTTCCCAATATTTTATTGAATGCACTTTTCACTGTGCCTGCTATTTTTTCCGTCTGTCCTGTTGCTGCTAACACAGAACTTAAGCTGACAATTCCTACTACACTGGCAGCTGCCACTGTAGCAAATGCTTTCTTAAATTTTTTTCTTCTCATTATTCTCACCTTTCCTTCTTTACGTTCCAACTGTTTATATATATCATCCAACCGTTTTTCTACTGTCTGTGATATTACCCAATCCCTCTTTAAAAAGTTCTCAAATTCTTTTCTTTGCTTCATACACTGCCTCCTTCTCTCCAAATGTGTCATCAAGTTTATGGCATATGGATAGCCTGCATTTGGTTGTATATTTTTTTTCTGCCTCGACTTAGACGGCTCATAATAGTATTTTCTTTTATATCCAATGTCTGGGCAATCTGCTGGACTGTAAATTGGGCACCATAATATAAAACAAATATCATTCTGTCTTCCTCCGGCAACACCCTCAACATATCAAAAAACTCCATGTCTGATTGAGAATGGTCTTCATATACCTGCTCTGGGCCTTTCTCTAACGGGCAATAATTGGATTGTTTCCTCAATATATTTTTACATTTATTTATGAGAATTCTAATCATCCATGTTTTAAAATACTTTGGCTCTTTCAATTGCCCTATATGCTCATAAACTGCCAACACTGTGTCCTGCATGGCATCTGCCGCATCCTCCTCATTGTACAAATAGCTTTTTGCCACCTTGTACATTGCCATTTTATTTTGTTCGATTAACTCTACAAATGCATTAGAATTACCTTTTTGTGCCTGCTTTACAAGCCCCATGCATTCACCTTCCTTCACCCATTCAAAAACGCCTCCTTGTGGCATAGACTATGTATAAAAAGACATAATGTTTTCCCTCATAACTATTACAGATTTTCTTTTATTTCTGGTAATCCTGAGGAACAAAGCGGACAAATCCGCATACTATTTTTCTTCTATCAGATAGTCTTTCTGTTTCCGCATGAAAAGCTCTCTCCTATAGTGGAAAAATAAATGATAACCGGTTATACTTTTTTATTGTTACAATTATTAGACTGTCCGCTGCTTCGTTTCATTGCACAATAATATAATTTTATTTATCAAACTTCAAATGTAATTTTTTACTTTTAAGCATAAATTTTCTTATAGAACACTGTCTCCTATAACACAAAAAAGAAAATGTAAAATATCCTTCAAGTATTTTACATTTTCTTTTTTAGCTATTTTTTAATATTCACTTATTTTCCATCCCAAACAATTTATGAGATATATTTTTATTTTGCCAGCTCCAGCATCCTCTTTAATGGCATGGAGGCATCCTTTATTCTCTGTTCTGACATATGAACCTGAGGCTCCATATTTTTTAATACCTGCTCCACCTTTTCTAATGTTATTTTTTTCATATTATCACATATCTGTTTTTGCCCCGCCTCATAGAACTTTTTTTGAGGATTTTTCTGTTGTAATTCATACAGCACTCCCGTCTCTGTACAGATAATAAATTCTTCGCAGTCACTGTTCGTTGCATAATCAATGATCTCAGATGTACTTCCCACAAAATCAGAGATTTGTGTAACATCCTCTGTACATTCTGGGTGAGTTAAAACCAGTGCTTTCTTATGCTCTTCCTTCGCCTTCTTCACATCCGAAAGTGTAATGTTTTTATGTACATGACAATATCCATCATGAAAAATAAAGTTCTTCTCCGGCAGCTTTTGTGCCACAAAGCGACCTAAATTTTCATCCGGCACAAAGAAAATATTTTTCTGGGGTATATTTTTTACTACTTTCACTGCATTGGAGGAGGTAACGCAAACATCGGACACCGCCTTGATCTGCGCTGTAGAATTCACATAACAGACTACCGCCACATCTTCTACCTGCTCCTTAACCTCCTTAATCTTCTCCACTGTAACCATATGGGCCATAGGACAATCTGCCGATTCGTCCACCATAATCACCTGCTTGTGGGGACTTAATATCTTAGCGCTTTCTCCCATAAAATTCACACCGCAAAATAAAATATTCTTCTGCTCTACTGTAGTTGCAAGCTTACTGAGGTAAAAAGAATCCCCCACATAATCGGCAACTGCCTGTACTTCACCTTCCACATAGTAATGAGCCAGTATTACTACATCCTTTTCCTTTTGTAATCTCTTGATTTTCTCTACTCTGTCATTTGCCATGGCAATCTCCTTTTCTTTAGGCAATTTTCAATACACTATTGCAATAATCATACTACATCTTTCAGATGTTGTAAACATTGCATCATCTATTGTATTAGGAAAGCTTCAACAAAATAGAGACATAGAAAATACCATCCCTTTGTTCAAATTCAAACATACCATCATGACGCAAAACAATTTGTTTCACGGATTCTATTCCAATTCCGGCTCCTCCATGTTTTGTGGACAGAAATATTCCATCCTTCCCCCGCTTAATCTCCCCCTCAAATGTATTATCAATGGTAAACAACAAAGACTCTTCATTTACTTTTCCGCCCACTGTAATCCTGCGCTCCCCCTTTGTCTGATTTGAGCATGAAGTCACAGCATTTTCCAAAAGATTTCCCAGTAGAACAGCAAGCTCATTTTCTCCTATAGAAATCTGCTTTGGAATATCCATATGTACAGAAAAGTCAATTTCCCTCTCTTTTGCCTGCTGCGAAAAATAAAGCATCAGCAAATTGACGGCAGTATTTTGACAAAACAAAATAGCGCTGTCATCAGGCAGTGCTTTGCGATAGCCTTCCAGATAATCAGAAAGCTTATCCAATTGATTCCCCTTCAGATAACCTGTCATAATGGCAATATGATGTTCTAAATCATGCCTGGCCCGCCTCGCCTCAGCAATACGCTCTGTCAGCTTTTCGTACTGCAATTTCTGGATTTCCAGAAGATGATTTTGCATTTCCAGCCCACTGTTTTTATGATATTCATTGATTAAACATACTACCATGTGATAAATAAGCATGGCTCCAAGATTTATAAACAGCAGAAACACTGTATTCTCCGGCTGCAGTGCAATCTCAGTGCTTGTCTTAGTATTGCCATACAGATGATAAAGGCCCAACAAATAGAAGGTTGCCGGAACCAACCATAAGTATCTCCATAGGACAGGATTTGTCTCCTTTTCAATGGCATTGGTATAAATATTTCTGATGTAGAAAAACAGGGGAACCAAAATAAAAAGCTGTACCAACAGCATCACAACTGAGTAGGACCATCGAAAAGGCTGCCGTGCTAAAGCCGGAAAAAAATACCCCTCCAAACATTTAGAGCAGACTACAATAAAATTTGCGATACCAGAAAGCATAAGCAGGGTAAACAAGGTCTTCCCCAAATGAGCCTTTACAGCCCAAAAATAAAACACAAAATAAACGATAGTGCTAACCAGGTTTAACAGCGTCTTGTTAATATCAGGCCACAACACATCCAACAGCCCAATTTCAACCTGCACTAATGTTATTATGAAAATAAACAGCGCCATAATTTTCTTAGAATAACGAAATTGATAGCGAAAAGGATATAGCGCTGCAAATAAGTAGGGAAGAAAATTCAGCATGGCATAACATACAATTTCCCCAACTCGATTAAAATTTAACATGAGCCGCACACCTCCGAGCGCATTCTCTCAAAAAGAAATTTTGTGTAGGCATCCCCAACTTCCTTTGCTTTTCTTCTGCTAATTGGAACCATTCCCCCGTTTTTCATCACAAACATATCCTTTTTGTGCTTGCTCACTCCATAAAAATTTACAATTACACCTCTTGAGCAGCAGAAAAAATAAGAATAGACACAGAGCATCTTTTCAAGTTCATTGTGTGAAATCCTTGTCTGTATATTGTCTCCCATTTGATTGTGAATTGTAACAACATGATTATAGTATTCCGTGTACATAATATTGCGCAAAATAACTTTTTGCCCGTCTGGCAAGAAAAGCTGCCGCTTTTGTTCTAACTCGCTTAAGTTCAGCCTCTCCAGCATGGCGTCAACTCCCTCCCTGGAAATCGGCTTGCGCAGATAGTACATGGCGTTTACCTGGTAACTCTCACTTGCAAAATCATTGCTCGTAGTACAAAAAGCAAGGCAAACCTCCTTGTCCTGCTCACGGATTTTTCTGGCAACATCAATACCTGACATTTTGTCCATATAGATATCCAACAATATAAAATCATAGCAGCCTGGCCGAAAAACCTTAAAAAATTCTTCACCACAAGAAAAGGTATCTATTTTCACCGCCGTTCCTTTTTCACGAAACCGCCTTGTAAGCATTTCCAAAAGAATATGAAGTTCCTCACTAACATCATCCAAAAGAGCTATTGTCATAATTTCCACATTATCCTTTCTGCGAGCTGCCATATTTCTTTCGCCCTTTAAGACATGCCGACAAAACCGACACAAAGTATTTAAGAAAAACCTTGGTATCATATTATTGTGAAAAGATTTGATTGTCAATTACGTTTTTTTACCATTAGAGTAAAATATTGACCGCTTGTGTAAGTCATGTTGATTTAGAACCTTCCTTTCATATAAAATGACAAAATAAAATAACCAAATTATGAAATAGTAAAACATCTCCATAGGCAATTGCCTAAAATATCTAAGAATAGAAAGGTGCAAGTATATGTCAAAATTAATATTCAAAATAAAAACAACTAAGGAAGTCAACCATATCATTATGTTTATCATACCCATTTTTGTATTATTGATTGTGTCTTTCTTTACACTCTCCCTGTTTGCCCAAGCAGAAGCTGACAATGCCCCTGTAAAAGGCTCAGTAAAACCTGTATCCTTTGAGACAACAAAGGATTACGTCCATAACATTTATGCCAATGGCAATCCCCTCTTAATTGTTGCCTCGGAAAAAATAAATTATGCCAAGCTTTACATAGACGAAAATCAAAACGGCATTGGGGAGCCAGAGGAAGAAATTACCGACTTCAAAGGGGACGGCACATTGAGCGGAAACGGAATTTACTATTCTGACGACTATGGATATTTTCTGACCAACACCGCTATCTATGGGGGAGCCAAAGATGGAGACTGTACTTATGACACTCATATTACCCTCACCGGTGAAAGTGACTCTGAACAGAATGATTTGTTTACCGTCAACATGATTTTCGGAGGCAATCAAAACGGAACACTGTATGGCAGTACAAATGTAACTATTTCAGGCGGCAATGCAGGTTGGGTATTCGGAGGGGGAAAAGAGAGCCAATTACACGGAAACACCAATGTAAATGTGAGGGGCGGGTGTGTGTTAAGAAATTTGTACGGCGGCTGCTCTGCTGGCAATATTGCAGGAAATACAAATATTGAAATCAAAAATACAACTGTTTCCAATGTTTTTGGAGGAAATGAATATTGGGGAAAAGTGGAGGGCAGCACATACCTTCTCTTTGGCAAAAATACAAACGCATACGGTTGGGTATACGGCGGCGGCGCCGGCTTCTCCGATTCTGAAATTACAGAGGTGACAGGCAGCACTACCATTTGCATAAACGGCGGAATTTTCTACCATAACGTTTACGGCGGGGGCGGCTGGCGTGGCGCCAAAGTAGACAGCAGTCATATTTACCTGAACGGGGGAACCTTCTACGGGGACGTATATGGAGGTGGTGAGGAGACATCTACGGTGAGCAATGAAGCAGAGATAATCGTAGACGGAGCAACAACCAACAGTATCTATGCCGGCGGAGCAGGCTTTAACGGCACAACTGCCAGAGTAGGAAGTTCCAATATCACCTTAAAAAGCGGAATGGTAAGCGAACTTCGCACCCTCCGCAATGATGAAACTCAAAATGCACTTGTAGAAGACTTATCCTGGCAGCTCCAGTCTGACAGCTTTTCCAAAACCATTCTTTATATTGGAGATAAAAATAGTTCCGGCAAGCTGCAAAATGTCAATATCTCCGTCAAAAACGGAAAAACTTTTGGGCTGAATGTCCAATCACCGATAGAACAAAGCTTTTTCCTTTTATTAGACAACGGCGATATTTTAGATATTGTTATGTCCGAAAATGTCCTAAGTCATACATCAAACACACAACTATGCTATGAAAATTGCGGCTCCCCAGAGAACAATTGGGGAGAATACAATTATATGATTTTATCTGCCAATGTAAAAAACAGCGAAAACCCTATTTTGTCCTGCCAAAACTGGAATCATAACCGTTTTCAAACTATTACTCTGAAGAACAGCTATATAAACTTTGTAGACCTGTCCTCAGGGGATAATGATGAGGGTATGAGAGCCTGCACCGACCGGTTAATTGTGGACAACACGGCTTTGCGCATTATCTGTTTTTCCACCTCCTATATGCCGGATACCATACTTAAAAACAATCCCCTGCTGCTGCGTACCTCCTCCAGTGAGCCAATTTGCTTTTATGACTCCTCGGTGGAAGGAAAAGCCCGCATTCAATGGCTTAGCGCCGATGGGGTAAGTGTTCCAAAGCAGCCCTACTACTATGGTATTGTGGATGTGCAAAATCCACCGGAGATAAAAGATGATACCTTCACTTCCGCCATAGATGATTATTGCCTGAAAACCGAAAACATCAGCTATCACTCTCCCTCAACAGGTACATCCTGGCAGGGCAAGCGATGGATTGTAGGTACGCTGCAGGAGCTTTGTACCTGCTGGGTATATAAGGGCAGCTTGGAAGAAAGGGTTTTTGCAATGCCTGTCAACAGTCAGGAACAAACTGTCACATTGAAGGATACGAGAACCGGCAGCGGCGACTGCTCTGCTAATTGTCATGTGGTGGGACACCCGGGTACTGTCAGTGATTTTGAATACTCTATTATACCAGAGGGCACAACAGCAAAAGGAGCAGTGCTAAACCATGATAAACTTACTTTTTCCGGCCCCGGAAAGATTCATATCCAAGTCACACAAAAACTATACCAAAAAACTAGTACCTATGAGACAACTATTTATGTTGTAGGTATACCCGAGAAAAACAACTTAAGTCTTACAATAGGAAATATAAAGAATACCACCATTCTTTTAAGTGGAGATGAGTTTTTTTGTAATGACTATTTCTCTTACCTTTGGAATCCTTCCACTCACAACTACCTTGGGGGCAAAAATTATACAATCGACAGCAAGGATGGACAATTGGAAGTTATTCTGAAAAAGGAATATTTAGAAACCCTTTCAGAAGGAGATCACTTATTAGAATTAAATGCATATTTGACAGACACTTCCCCATATGTCCGGTATTGTTATCTCTTTACCCTCCATGTTGCTCCGCCCAAAGAAGTAACAGCGCCCAAAATTGAGTTTGACACTGATAAATTCCACTATGACGGCACTGCCAAGGAGCCGGATATTATTGTAAAGGATGGAAACACAATCATTCCGCCTGACGAATATTCGGTAAGCTACAAAAATAATATTAACGAAGGGATTGCGCAGGTAATCATTACAAACAAGGAGGGCGGTGACTATATTGTAAACGGAAGCGCTGAATTTAAAATTATCAATGATTACGAACCAAAAAAGAACATAGATTATACAGTCACAGACCTGAACAAGCAAGGATGGTGCTCCCAAAGCTTTGTAATATCCGCCAATGAGGGCTTTCTGATTTCCACACAAAACACTCTTGCAGATGAGTGGAGTGCAAGCCTGACTAAAACAGAGGAGACTGCTAACGGCTCTATTACCTTCTATGTAAAAAACTTAACAAACGGCTGCATTTCTAAAGCAGTGACAGAGCATTATAAAATTGATCTGAACGCCCCCAAAAACTGTGACATTACCTTTCAGGGAAATTCTGTTTTAGCACCTATTGCCCACCCATCCTTTGACTTACTGTTTGCAAATACCATTCAAGTTTGCATTACTGCCCAGGATTCACTCAGCGGCATAAGCAGTATTGCTTACTATCCGTCAGAAAAGCAATTGTCATTAGAACAGCTTGCACAGGTAGAGAACTGGGTGGAAGAAAAAGAATTTCCTATTCCGGCAGTGGACGGCAAAAAATTTATTATTTATGCCAGGGCAGTGGACAATGGGGGAAATATAACATACTTTGGCACAAAGGGCGCTGAATTTGATTTAACTCCTCCCGCTTTCCATGGGGCCATTGACGGACACACCTACTATACTACCCAATCTGTCAATGTGACTGACCTTCATCTTGCCAACGTTACACTAAACGAAAAATCTGTGGATGGTGAAATCATTCTGCCGGGAAATACAGAGCAGAGGTACATACTAAAAGCCGTTGATGCTGCGGGCAATGAAAGCAGGTTCACCATAATTATGAAACCTCTCTCCTTGCTGTCAAAATCACTGAGCAAGAAAAACGAACAGAATGTAACAAGCCTGGATTTAGAAATGTTAAATCATATTATAGAAGTTGAACAAACGATTGGCTCTCATAGTACCGCCAAAGAACTAGAAGAACTGTCACAGCTTATCAGCAAGGCAGCACTTCTTCACAGTCGAGTAACGCAAGCAGTCTCAGCCCTTGAAGATATCAGCATAAAAGCAGCTGCAGATATCACAAAAGACAATGTAAAAAGTAAGGATAAAAAAATATTAGAAACGGCAAGAGATGCCTTGCTGGAGGCAAAAATGGAATACCAAGGCAATTATACCCCCCAGCAGCAACAGCAAATCCAATGGGAAATTGACCGAATCAGCGGCGCCCTGGATAGTATAGACAATTCACAGCAGGTGACAGACCTGATTCGTGTTCTGCCTAACGTAAATCAGGCAAACCTTTCTGATAAGAATTTAAGAATTCAGGTAACCCAGGCAAAAGCCGCCTACGATGGTCTTTCTGCTCATGAAAAAACTTTGATACCATCAGCAGATGTCAATCATCTTCAATTACTTGTGAAAGCTTTTGCCAAATATGATAATCTAGGAGGCAGTGATAACACAGACAAGGATAATACTACAAATACTGACAAGGACAACGACAAAGATACGGATAAAAACAAAGACAAGAATAACAGTAAGGACAAAAATAAAGGCAAAGAAAATAACAGTGGAAAGGACAAAACACAAGATAATCTTAACAATGTTAACAGCAATCATTCACAACATCCAAGCTCTAACTCAACTGGTGCAGAAGACAAAGCTTCATCTGCCAATCCTCCTAAAGCAGGAGATACTATACAAGCCTTTCTTTGGTTTTTTGTAATGATTGCTGCTATTGCTATAATCATTGTCCTTCCATCATGGCGTGCCAAAAGTTCCGGCACCGCTCATAAAACGCAACCTTAAATAATAGACTTAGGACTGCACTGCTCGAAAAGCCTCCTCCAAATCCTCAATAATATCATCAATGTTTTCCGTACCAATAGAAAGGCGAATAGTATTTGGCTTAATTCCCTGGGCTGCCGCCTCCTGCTCAGTCAACTGTGAGTGGGTGGTGGACAGGGGATGAATCACTAAGGATTTCACATCCGCCACATTTGCCAGCAGAGAGAACAACTCCAAGTTGTCTATAAAATCTTTTGCCATCCTGTCATTTCCTTTTATCTCAAAAGTAAAAATAGAGCCGCCTCCCTTAGGAAAATACTTTTTATATAATTGCTGTTGATGAGCATCCCGGGACACAGCCGGATGATTGACCTTCTCCACTTGGGGGTGACTGCTCAAATATTCAGCTACCTTTAAGGCATTTTCCACATGCCTCTCCACCCGCAAAGATAATGTCTCCAAGCCCTGGAGAAAAATAAATCCATTAATGGGGGAGAGTGCTGCCCCTGTATCCCGAAGAAGCACAGCACGAATCTTTGTCACAAAAGCGGCAGCTCCCACTGCCTTCGTAAAACTGATACCATGATAGCTTGGATTTGGCTCTGTCAGGGAGGGAAATTTACCGCTTTCCTCCCAATCAAACCTTCCACTATCCACAATGACGCCTCCTATAGTTGTACCATGCCCGCCGATAAACTTTGTGGCAGAGTGCACTACAATATCTGCACCGTACTCAATGGGCCTCACTAAATAGGGCGTGGCAAAAGTATTGTCCACCACTAACGGAATGCTGTGCTTATGAGCAATCTCTGCGAGCGCTTCTATATCCACTACATCCGAATTAGGATTGCCAAGTGTCTCAATGTGAATGGCTTTTGTGTTTTCCTGTATGGCTGCTTCTACTGCTTCATAATCAAAGGGATTGACAAAAGTAGTGTGAATCCCATATTCCGGCAGCGTATGAGCAAATAAATTGTAGGTACCCCCGTAAATATTTTGAGCAGACACAATATGGTCCCCTGCATGCGCCAAATTTTGAAAAGTGTAAGTAATCGCCGCCGCACCGGAGGCAACACCAAGAGCTGCCACACCGCCTTCCAATGCCGCCATTCTCTGTTCAAATACATCTTGTGTTGGATTGGTTAATCTTCCATAAATATTTCCAGGGTCACTGAGATTAAATCTAGCAGCCGCATGTTCACTGTTTTTAAATACATAGGAGGAAGTCTGATAAATGGGCACTGCCCTGGCATCGGTTGCTGGATCGGGATTTTCCTGGCCCACATGCAGCTGCAATGTCTCAAATTTTAAATTTCTTTGTTTCAATGTTTTTTTACTCATAATCTTTTCCTCACCTTCCATTTTCTATCATCATTCACTTGTCTTCATTACCTATCTGTTAACCATATGGTAGCATACTCTTGTTTATTTATCTAATATGCTTTTTGTTTGACTGGTTATAGGTTGAGGCTATATAGCATTTGTTATATGATTCTTAAACCTTTGCATTTCCTCCACATACTTCTGACCTAACAGGCTTAAGGAAACCCCCTTACGTTTTAAATAACCAATGGTCATCTTCTCCTGGACATCCAATTTTACCGCACAGTATTCTGGCCCGTTTAACTCCTCACATAGAATCCCTGAACACATAGTATAACCGTTTAACCCAACCATTAAATTCAGCATAGTCGCTCTGTCATTTACTTTAATCAACTGCTTATATTCGTATGTGCTGAGCACTTCCTCCGCAAAATAAAAGGAATTATAGCTTCCCTGTTCAAAGGAGAGACATGGATATGCCTCCAGCTCCTTCAAAGTGACGCATTCCTTATTCGCCAATGGGTTTCCCTTCCACATATATACATAAATTTCACAGTCAAACAAAGAATGGAACTCCAGTTGATATTCTTCAAACAGCTTGTCCAAAATTTTCTTATTAAATTCATTGATATAGATAATTCCCATCTCACTTTTATAATTTTTTACATCTTCAATCACTTCATATGTTTTTGTCTCCCGAATGGCAAATTCATATTCATCCATTCCAACCTGCTTTACTACCTCCATAAAGGCATGAACAGCAAATGTGTAGTGCTGCATAGATACGGCAAATTTTTTCTTGATTTTGGATTTCTCAATATAGCGGACTTCCATAAGCCGATACTGCTCCACCACCTGCCTGGCATAACCGATAAACTCCTCCCCCTGGGGTGTCAAATAAATCCCTCTATTCGTTCTCCCAAAAATCTCCACGCCAATCTCTAACTCCAGCTCTCGTATACTGCCGGACAAACTGGGCTGAGAAATAAAAAGTGTCTTGGCAGCCTCATTCATAGATTTGGCGTTTGCTACGGCTATTGCATATTTTAGCTGTGTAATTGTCATTTTACCGCCTCTTTTCCTCTTTACTAAATTTTATTGTTCTTTATTGTTCTTCCGTCTCTGTGTTTTATACTATTATTTCTTTGTAACTTGCTGCACACCAGAAGAAAATAAAAAACGACCTCTTATTTATTTTATATTGCAGTCTCATGTAATTTATTTTATAATTTTACAGTGTACTATTATAACACTAAGAATTTTAAAACAGTACAAAAATCAATTTATTTGATTGTATAGATTCCCATAGCATTTATTATGTTTTTTATTATCACAAATAAAATAAGGAAGAATATGATACAATATGAAAAATAATAATATAGAAA
>CAJTQG010000002.1:112181-137630 GCA_910578605.1 uncultured Lachnospiraceae bacterium
GATTTTTACCAATCAAAATATAATTACTACAAAGATTTCTGTTTTTGGGTTATCCTATTTTCCTGCCTGGCAAGCATGACCTATTTTGTGTCAGACTGTCAGCTTTTTGGGCGTATTGCATGGGAAACTCTTCTGCCACGCACTATTATTTTACTTCCTATGCTGATTTTTATTTATATATTTCATCATCAGAATTCCTACAAAATAATGGTTCCTATATCATATATTATTATTCATTTAATTATGTGGAATACAATATGGGCTATCGTATATCTCCCAGACCGCTCCCATGCCAGTGAGGGCTTTATTATTATGCATTTAATGTTTTTTGCCCTGGGTTTATGCTCACCGATTCGTTATGCAGTAATTGCCCATTTCCTTCTAATCGGAGATATTGTGCTGTCCAATTTATTTAATCACTATGAGGCGTTTCCCCTGATGCTCTCCCTTGGCATTCCTTGTACAATCGCAATCTGCGCTTCCCATTATTTTATGGAGAAACTTTATGTCAGCCACTATCACACTGCCAAACAATTAGAACACCTTTCTAGTTATGATGCCCTTACTAATGTATATAACAGAAATATTCTCAATCAGATTTTAAAGTCGGACGGCGTTCATTTTTCGTCGGAGCTGGGCAATCATGTAAGTATTTTACTGTTTGATATTGACTTTTTCAAATCGGTCAATGACACATATGGACATACTGCAGGGGATGAAATCTTAAAAATTGTGACAAACAGTGTGAAACATATGATTACGCAGCCAAACTATTTTATTCGCTGGGGCGGAGAAGAATTTGTTTTGATTTTGCCCGATTGCTCCCCTGAAAAGGGAGAACAACTGGCTGAAGAAATTCGCTCTTGTATAGAGCATACAGATAACAATATTTGTCCAATCACTATATCTGTAGGTGTCTCCTTTTATGGAGGACACAATTATAAAATGGCCATAGACAATGCCGACAAGGCATTATATAAAGCAAAAAATAACGGACGAAATCGAGTAGAGCATTGCTATGAGACATTGTGAGAAGATTTTTATATATGGATTTTATCTCTGTCAATGCAGCGTATTTTCTTTTTTTTTCATAGGAACAAAAAATTGCATTTTGGAGTTTTTATCATCATGAGGCAATGTCTCATAATATTCAAAGTGAAATATTGCATCCATGAGTGATGGCTGTATAAAACATTCCATATATTTTTGATTGATTTCACTTGGATGAAAAGCTTCCATTTTATGAATATCTACTGCGAACCGGATAATAAATTCTTTATAGTCCACCTGTATAATTTGAATTTGACGAATCACATTTTCATAAATACTATTAATAATATTTAAACTATGAATAAACACATATGGATTCGTTTTAGTTCCATCTTCATTTATGATATAATTCATTTTCCTTGCATAAGATAGTTTCAATATAGAATTTTTATTCCCGCATTTACATTGACTTCCTGAATATAAAACCCCTCTATCTTCAATATTATAACGAATAAGCGGCATTACTTTATTTCTTAAGGATGTAATGGTAACATCTCCTTCTTCCCCATAATTTTTTTGTATTCCGTTTTCCGTTATTTCCACAAAAACATTAGTATTTAAACAATGAAGGGCACCTTCTGGACATTCAAATGCAATAGAATTTACCTCATACGCGCCATACTGATTTGCAATTTTACATAAAAAAATCTGTTCTAAATATTCCCTGACAGACTCCAATAACACCTCCCCTGTTAGTTCCATATATGTTAAGCTTTCAATTTTAGGCAATTTATATTTTTGTATTACATTTCCTAATAATACTGCCATGCTTGGCTGAAAATTCATCCACGTCGGTTGAAATTCCTTCATAATATCATAAATTTTCAATAATCCTTCTTCGTCTAATCCATTTTTACTAAATCCTATACTATTTTTTCTATATTCTACAAAAAAGTTTTCTCTTTTTGACAAATCCCCATTGGGCACAGTATAAAAATAGCAAAATCTATCTGACGGATTTATATTATAATATTTTTTCCGATAGATCCAAAGAGGTATTAAGGATTCATTGTATTCCTTTTTGTTCCAAAGAATTTCTAAATACTTTCCTGATGTTCCTGATGTTTTACTTACCTGCAACTCTTTCTCTCTATTTTCCACCATATATTCTGCATTTATCATACTTTGCTGATTCATCCAAAAAGAATCCTTTGTAATAATAGGCAGCAAATCCCACTTCCCTTCTTCTAGTATTTTGTCAACCTCCAACTTTTTTTCATTTGCTAACCTATAATAAAATGGTACTTTCTTATATGCTGCTTGAGTAACGACCTTTCTTTTATCTTTCATTGATTTCTCCTAATTGTTTGTAATTTACTAATGGATTATTGACTATTTAGAGAGCATACATTGTATACATTCACATATTCCCTGCACCGTCTCTAGCTTTTCAAGAAGCAATTCATGATCTGAAAATTCTATATCAAATTCCTTTTCTAATTCTACAATTAAATTCACCAAATCTATAGAATCGTACTCTAAATCCTGTATTAAGTTATGTGCATCTTGAATATCCCCAGCTGATTCGATTGAAATAGAATCAAAATCTGATATATTGTTATATACAATTTGTTTTACTTTATCACTTAATATTTGTTCATTCATTTTTATTTTCCATTTCTAATTTTTATTTTTTATGCTTATTATTCAACTTCATCTCTATCTGCCTCTTGGTCCTTCAATAATGTGATAGCCAATATATGCACATTATTTGAATTGGGCAAAATAATTTTATCTATTCTGCATTTCTCAAAATGATGTACTTGTACAAACAGAGCTGACTTTTTTTGTATATTGTTTCCTTGCATATCATAAGTCTTACCTATAATACAAGCATCCTTTTCCTCATATTGAGATATATCATGAATATGCACATTTAATAGAATCCTTTCTTTGTCCGCTCCTTTTATCTCTATTTTTTCATCCACAGCTCCCCATTCTGCACAACATATGAAAGCAATACCTGATATATTAAATTTCTCTGTTATTTCTATTTCTTGTCCTTGACAAATCAAATTATCAAATTTTTGATTCCAATTAAATTCAAATAGAATTTCTTTATATGTGAATTTTTTCTGAATACCAGAATCAATAACAAAATATTCTCCAACACCTGTTAAATCACACTCATTGTTTTGAATGATATCATAATGAAAGCCTCGATTATTCACATATTTTTGTAAACAACACGGGTAAGATTTCTTCTTTTGTATTTTTTCTTCTGCTTGTCTAATGGATTGGTCGGATATTTCTAAACATTTACCAAAAACAGAATATGCTTCCATCTCTAAAGCAACAATTTCTTTTAACATTCCATACCCTTTTTCATTAAAGTTCTCTTCCCATCCAACCATACTCCTCTTATATAAATTATTGATAAACACATTCCATTTACTCATTACCTGCTTATATTTTTCAATGGCCTCTACAAACTGGTTTGTTTCTGATTGTTCATTTCTCCATATTAACCAGACCGTAAATAAATCAATTCCTTTTATAATCTTACGAATATCATCCACTAATTTCTCCGTCATCATCAATATATAATCATTACATTTTCTAAATTCTATATTGGGTGAAAACATATGAAGAAATGCATTTGTAAAACTAGCCATCTCTTTAAATCGGTTGTCCTCTATCACTTTGATTCGTTCTTCTAAAATGCCCTTATCTATTTTTCTCTGATTGATTTTCAATGGATTTTTAGGTATGGAAATATCCCAAAGGAACTTACAAGCATCCCGCAATATATCAAAAGAAACAGCAACAGGTTCTTGTTTATCAATAGGATCTAATATTACAATATCTTTATTGTTTTCATCTATATCTACCACTACAACTAAGTGCATGGTATGTTCCTTTTGATAGAGCGTGCTCCATCTTAAATAAAAAGAATCCATATGTATTATAAGCGGTTTCTTTTTCACAATGTTTCTTTTTATATGCCGAACAAGATTATGAAAGAAAAAAAATTCTTTTACTTTCACTTTAATATTGTACATATCCTCTAGCAGTTCCAAGCATGAATATTGGATCATTAATCCGTCCGCCACTCGATTATTTCTGCATTGATTCACATTAAAATGAAACCTCATGGCCAGTGCAAAAATAGTTTCATATTCTATATTATAATACTGCAGATACATGGATATTGCATTTTCTGTACAAATCGGAATAAAACAATTTGTTATATTGTTGTGTATTGTTTCTATATTTATCATTTTATTTTACCATCACCTGCCTTTATCCCGCTGCATATTCGCCATTAATGACTTCTATTGTTTTCTTTTTTGCTAAATTTTTAATTGGTATAACTGTCATAATACTGCATATAAGTAAAAATACAATAGCAATCACAATTACAATGTGATAAGAAATATGTACTAAATTATAACTATGCAATGAGATCATTTCACCTATTTTTTGATTTAATCCATATACTAATCCACACATGCTGACAATCGCAACAATTACGCTGCCTATGCTAATTATGCCGGATTCCACTAAAAATATTTTTATAATATCCCTATGAAAAACACCAATTGCCCTTAAAATACCAATTTTCTTTGAGTGGTCCTTTATATTGTATGCGATATAAGAAACTATCATAAAAAGACCTAATATTACAAATATAAATAGGGCAAATAATAAAAGCTCTTTCATCTCCCCTAAGATATTTTCAAAACTATATACATATATCACATCATTATGATCCAGAATAAAATTTCTTGTGTCAATTTCTTTTACAATATTATGATAATTGCCAGCGCTAATATCTAAAGAAAAAGCATCAAAATAATAATATCTATATTGCTCTCTTTTCAATTTTTCATATATGTGATTATCAACTAGTATTTCCCCTTCTTTTTCTTCATTGTCTTTTAAATTCTGGTAAATCCCTACAATCTCCATACCATTTTGGAAATATTCGTATAAATTTATGTATTCATCATAACTCTGATTATATTTTTTCTCCCTTAAATCCGGCAATCTGTAATCTTTCATAAAATCATTATTATTGGCGGCATAACCCATCTGTATAGCCAAACCCAACTGAACAATAATTTCGTTTTCTTTTTGAGGCATCCTTCCCCATACCAAATCCTCCTCACTGCACCACGCTGTGGAACCATACCCTGCACTCATTTCTGCAAAATTTTTAACACCCCCTGCGTAATAAGGATTTGACGCATTCAAGTAAACAATTTCCTCCTTATTTTCCTTCATTCTGAAAAATTGTTCACTTATAACAATTCTATTATATTCCTTGTTAGTCAACATTAGATTTTCATGTTTCTTTTCATTTTTATAATTCGTTATAATAGAACCAGAAACAATGAATGTGTCATCCCCTACCATTATTTTCTTTCCTACTATCTCTTTGCCAATATTTAATTGTTCTGCCAAATAATCCGTAATCAAAATCTCATCATATTTTCTTGGGAAATTTCCTGATAATTCTCCAAAAATATTTTCTTGTGTATCCTTACCCACATAAACAGTAGTGTATATCTGCTTCTCTATATTTTGCTCATTTATATATCTTACATCCATATCTTCAATAATAGCGATGATTTGATTCTCTTCTACTATTTGTGTTAATTCTTTATAAAATTTTTCCCCCTTTTTAATGGTTGCCTCCTGAACTGTTTTGTCTGATTTTTCATAACTGGTTTCTTTTTTTAAAAATATTTTATCTATCTTGTTATTCCCCAAATATTCCTCTAAGGATAACTTACTGTCATTCTTTAAAAACACTCCTGTTATCATGCATAATACAGCACTAATGACTAAACACACAAATGTAAAAAACAAACGGAGCTTTCTCTTTTCAAAATTCTGCAATGCCAAATACATAATATCTGTCATTTTCATTTTGGGCATTTTCATTTCATTGGCGGAGTATTTCTTTCTATTATTTTTCGTTTCTTCAAAATTGTTTTCCGAAACGTCTTCCCTATTTGTCCCAAAGGTAAGCGTAATCTTATATTCTATTTGATTATTATTTTCTGCAATTTTCTCTATATCATTTTCTGTAATCTCTAAGATACTTTTTTTTAAATTAAATTCTTCTAAAGTCTTATATGTCTTCTCATGATTTGTAACATCATCTTTTACAGTAACCTGTTCAATCCCATCTAAAAATGCTTTTTTTCTATCATTCGTAATATCATCTATTTTTTTTCCGTCTCTTATTCTAACAATTCTGTCCCCATATTGAAAAGCAGCTTCCTCATCATGGGTTATGACTAACACCATACATTTCTTTGAAATATTTTGTAATACTTCGAACACACTCTGTGAATTTTTCTCATCTAGATTTCCTGTTGGCTCATCTGCCAATATAATATCCGGTTCCTTTATTAAAGCACGGGCAATTGCAATTCTTTGCTTTTGGCCTGTACTTAACTCTGTTATTTTTCTGGTTTCATATCCCTTTAAGTCTACATATTCCAATACTTCTTCTACATGTCGGTTTATTTCTTCTTTTTTGTAATTTTGTAATTTTAATGGAAATGCCAAATTGTCATACACATTCATATTTTCAAATAAATTAAAATTTTGAAAGACAATTCCTATATGCCTGTTGCGAAATTCATCCCATTCCTTTTCTTTAAAATCAGACACCTTTTGTTCTTGTATCTCAATAGTTCCTGAATCACTATGGTCTAAACCACCTACAATATTTAGTAATGTTGTCTTTCCGCTTCCACTTTTTCCCACTAAAAAGCAGAGACCTGCTCTTGGCAAATCCAAAGAAAACTCGTCTAACCCTATAACCTCCTGCGTTCCTTTATATACCTTATTTATCCCTTTTAACCTTATCATTTTTCCTCCATGTTTATGTATTGCTACCTTTTTGATTATTCAAAAAACATCTCTTCCAGTATACAATATATCATTTTTACTACTCATTAGATGTGATAATGCGGCTTATAAAACAAACGATACTCTGTCCTAATAATTCCTTATTTTTTTCTAAGTATTGTTCTTCCTCCTTTGTCCAGATTCCATTATATGAAATACGTTCACCTTCATATAACACATAGCCATAGCTCATATCTCCCTCAACGCTAAATACATCCGGAAAACCCATCTTCTGAATCATTTCTAATTTATCTGTACCTAAATAAATCAAGTTTACTGCCAAATCTGTATCCGCTTTTTTCTTAAGAAATCGAAAATCTTCTTCTGCAACCGGACATGTTCCATCTAAATCATTTATAACAATAAAGGATTTCTTTTTTTCTGTCTTTAACGTTTCCTCACTGATTTTCTCAATTTTTTTATAGGAAATTCCTTTCCTAAATTCAATATCCTGTCCAATCAAAAAAATATCGTTAGACGTTTTTTCACTTATTACCTCAATCGCTTCATCATACATATCCATATCCTGCTCTGCCATTTTCTGATGATAAACAAACAAACCAAATCTTACTACAATTACTATTGCAATAAAACCAATAATACCAGCTGCAATTTTTTTTATTTTTTTACTTTTATTCATAATTCTATTTTTTCCTCTCTTACTTTTGTAAAGGGCGTAAAAACGCCCTTTACAATACTTATTTAACTGAAAATGATACCGTTCGCGTTGCGCTTCTTACATAACCTACATATATATCCCATGGGGAACATGCTTTATCTTCCGCCGCTCCAAATCTACCATCAAATTTAAGTGTTATGGACTTATAATTATTCTTAATATCATAATTACACATGGCAAACTGAAATGACTCATTTCTTAAATATTTATTATCACCAAGGGGATTGGCTATTGTAGGTTTATAATTATATACTTCATGAAAGAGACGCTCTGGTGTCTTACATCTCGACTCTATATCTAAATCATTATGATTAATAGAATAAGATGCACCTATACTTGGTCCTCCGGAATCTGCTCCTATACTCAAATCTAATTGGTCAGAGCCTGGATCATTTTTAGGTGTATAATCAATCATTCTGGCATTGGTGGGCAATGTTGACTTTACAGAAACATATTCTGAAAAACCATATTGTGTACGACCTGTTTCTTTATGTTTGCCATTTGGTGTCATAATCATCTTTACTAAAAGGGTATCCTGATATTCGTTAGAGCTATTTTTCTTATAATATCTGGCTCTTCCTAGCACATAACTGACGGTGCCAATCACTTCGCCCTTCCCGGTATATACATTATAACTCCCCCCATTTCTCCACTTGATTGAGTATTTGCTATCATCAAAAGTAAATCCATTTCTGCTGGTTGTTGATGCACTAATATTTACTGGTGGATATAATGCAGAAAAAGTTACCATACTTGTCAATCCCAGACAAAGCGCATTTTTCCCGTAACGTTTAAACTTATCTAATTTAATCATTCTAATTCCTCTCTTTATTCAGATATTTTTTAAGATATCCAAATATAATTTTATTGAACGATATGCATATCTCAGATTTTGTCGACTCACGTATCATAACATAATTTTTTTACTTGTTTATACTTTTGTATAAATCTACATTACTTTTGTAAAAACTTAAATGTTTCTATTATTTCTTTCACCTCTTTCCTTTTTGATTGACTTATTGGTAATATCTCATCATTTTTCATCAATATTGTTTTATTATCAAATTTTTTTACATTTTTACAGTTGATTAGAAATGATTTATGAATAAATAAAAAGCATGTAGCATGTATTTCATTGTAAACATGATTTAATTTTCCATAAAACACATCGCATCCATCATTCGTCATAATATATACCTTTCGACCTTGACTATAAAAATATAAAATATCAGGAATATTTACTTCTATCCACTCATATCCCTTTTTGTATATGAATTTCGACTGTTTTCTTTTAGTCACTAATAAGAATTTTTCTATTACTCTCTCTAATTGATATTCTATAAAAGGTTTAATTAAAAAATTAATAGGGTGAAACTCAAACAATTCCATAGCATATGTTTTATTTTTTGCAATATAAGCTATCTGAACCATTTCATCTTTCAATTCATCCCGAATAACTCTTCCCGTTTCTATTCCGCTGATCCCTTCTAATTCTACATTTATAAAAATCAAATCAAAAACCTTTTTCTTATGTTCTTTACAAAGAATTTCACCATATTTATATGTTTCAATTACACACAAAAACTCTTCCTTCTCTAAAACTTTTTTTAATGAGTTTGAAATAGATAAGCAATCTATTTTATTTTCATCACATATTGCGACTTTTATTATTTCGCTTTTCGTCATTTTAAATTCCCTTTTGTATTTTATTAAATCATCTATTATCCAATGATTAAAACCCAACTTTTATTACCTTTTTTACAAAAAATATAAAAAAATGCAATGATTAAAAAATAATCATTGCAACCGAACCATCATAACAATATAATACTGCCTTAGACTTCCTGCTTTGCGTCCTTACATTTCCATAAGTTTGCCCTTCTCATTATTTATTTTATTCCCACTTTTTTCCTTATCCTTAGTTTCGCTAAGAATAACACATATTTTATTTACCGTCAAGAGCCTCATAAAACATTTGTCATATTTTGTAATATATAATATTCATACATTATCCACTAATGTAACTCTCTTTTCTGCTTGCCTATTTTCTCACTTTGCCTTTAGTTTTCCGGCAGCCCACCCTGCCAATCCGTTTATTCCCAACACAACTACCAAAAGTATCACAGCTGTAGCGTAAGCTTGATTAGTGTAGAAGCCTTCCCCGAGGAGGCAGTACATATGCACTGCCAGTGTTCTGGCTGATGAGAAAAGATTTCCTGGCACTGCGGCTGTAGTTCCTGCTGTAAAGATCAATGCCGCCGTCTCCCCCACAATGCGCCCCACTGCCAGAATAATTCCCCCCAATATGCCTGGCACTGCAGACGGCATCACAACATGAAAGATAGTTCTAACCCTGCCGGCACCTAATCCAAAGCTTCCCTCACGAAAAGTATCCGGTACGGACAACAGGGCTTCCTCCGTTGTACATACAATAACAGGCAACACCATAATTGCCAGCGTAAAAGCCCCTGCCAAGAGGGAATAGCCCCACTTCAGCGTTATGACAAACAAAAGATAACCAAAAAGACCATATACAATAGAGGGAATGCCTGTCAATGTTTGTGTTGTTAGCCTAATCAGCTTCACCAGCCTGCTGCCCTTTTTTGCGTATTCCGCCAAATACACGGCACATCCTACACCTATAGGCACTGCTGCCAGCAAAGTAAGAAGCGTCATAAGCATTGTATTAATAATGGATGGCATCATGGAGACATTGCCTATTGTATATTCCCACTCAAATAGCTCCCTGCTTATATTAGGAATTCCTTTTATCAATATAAAAGCAACGATAACGACTAGAATACTGATGGTTACAAATGCTGCTGCCTGTACTATAAATCGTAAAACTAAGGAGCTAACATCCTTCTTATTTTTATAAGAATACCTATTGTAATTTTTATGATTATCGTACGTCATTATCGTCCGTCCTTCTCCCTTTCATTGCTACTTTCTTTTTATTGTTATTTTCCTTCTGTTTTTATTTTCCTTCTCCTTTTTTCTTCTTTCTCCTTTTGTTATTTTCTTCTATAACTTTCAACGTCTGGCGCCCTTGAAAATAACTTCATTAATAGATGCTGCAGGAATAAAGCAATTTTATTAGATGGTTTTTTCATATAACAGCGTAAAACACAAATTGATTATTAAAATAAACAGAAACAATACTGCTGCCGTAGCAATCAATGCATCTTTATGTAATCCTGAAGCATACGCCATCTCCATTGCAATATTAGCAGTCATAGTCCGCACACCGCTGGTTATTCCCTGAGGCATAGCCGCTTGATTTCCTGCGACCATTATCACCGCCATTGTTTCACCAAGCACACGCCCCACACTTAAAATGACTCCCGCCAAAATCCCTGACTTTGCTGCCGGAAGCAAGGCAAAGAACACACTTCTCTCATGTGTTGCCCCAAGAGCCAGCGCTCCCTCATAATAGGTTCTAGGCACTGCGCAAAGAGAGGTTTCTGTCACCCCTATAATAGTAGGCAGCACCATAAAACCAAGAAGAAGAGATGCTGTCAGTATTCCTTTTCCGCTTCCTCCAAAGAGCTGCCTCACAATAGGCACAATGACCATTAGTCCCCAAAATCCATATACTATGGAAGGCACCCCTGCCAGCAAATTGATTGCCGGCTTCAGCATTCTATATAATGGCTTTGGACAAAAATTTGTCATATACACAGCACACAATATGCCAAGAGGAACTCCTACCAAGATAGCTCCCCCTGTCACAAAGATGCTCCCCAACATCATAGGTAATATGCCGAACAAATTCTCCAAAGGCTTCCACTGCATTCCTACAAGAAAATTTTCTATGCCAATATTTTTTATGGCAGGCACTCCGTTGATTAACAGGAAAAGGCAGATTAGCACAACAGAAAAAACAGATATACACGCACAAAGAAAAAATAAAAACTGGGCCGCTTTTTCTCCCCCTTGCCTCATATTCGTTCCCCCTCACTCAATACACATCCTCCCAATTCGTTACATGCCCCATATAGATTTCTGCAATTGTTTCCCTTGAAATATCCATCAATGGATTGTTTTTATTGACAATAACTGCTATGCCATCTCTAGCAAACCTTATTTCTTTAAACCCCCTTGAGGCCTCCTCCATAGTGAGTTCCCTAGAAGCCAACCCTATATCGCAGACTCCCTCTGACACAGACTCAATTCCAGCGGTGGAACCTGTCTGCTGAATTTCAAATGTTACCTTGGGATTCTTCTTTTTATACTCTTTTGCAAGGCACTCCATTATCGGCGCTGCAGAAGTAGAACCCGCTATTGTCACCTTCCCTTTTATTTCATATATAATTTCACCACTAATTTCTCTTTTGTTTTCTTCTTTGATTTCTCCATCTATTCCTTCTTTTACTTCTGCCGCTTCATATGAATTTCCAGTTCTCTCACCGACATACCCTTGCTGCTCAATTACTTTCTGTCCCTCATCGCTCAATATATAGTTTATAAAATCTTCCCCTGCCCTGCTTATATTCTCCCTCACAATCAGATAAAAGCTTCTTGCCAAACTATACTTTCCTTCTTGAACCGCCTTTGCAGACGGTTCTACTCCATCTATCTTTACCGCCTTTACATTATCTCTAATGGCGCCAAGAGAAACATATCCAATAGCATTTTCATCTCCGGAAATGGAGGTCATCATCACAAAATTACTGTTGGTCACCTCTGCCTGTAATGAAGTTCTATCCTGACTCTCTTTTTGGATACCGGTAAGCATTACAAATGCTTTTCTTGTGCCGGAACCGTCCTCTCTGGTCACTATCGTAATGCGGTCTCCTTTTCCGTTTTTATTACCGCACCCTGTCAATATACATAAAAATAATAACAGTATTAGCATTACTGCTGCCCCTGTCATTATTTTTGCTGTCATTATTTTCGCTGTTATGCTTTTTTCTCTTTTAAACTGTATACTATTTAACAAAAATGTTTTTAACTTTACTTTGATTTTTAAACTTTTTATTATTAAACTTTTTAACTTTAAATTTTTTAACGAAATTCTTTTAGTCCAATTTCTTTTTAAATTCGTTGTTTTAAAATTCGTTCTTTTAAAAATCGTTCTTTCTAGACTCGTTCTTTTCACCCTTTAAAATGGAAATCTCCATATTATTACTTACTGTGAATATATGAATCAGAAAATATAAATATGTTAATCCAATTTTAATTCTTTGCCATCCAAAATTGCTTCTGCCAGCATATCCCCCTCATACCGCAATTTTAAAGAAAAAAATGGCGCTTCCTCCTGCAATAGACGAAAGAAAATCTTATCCCCCTCCCAAAGCTTTAACTCCCCTATTTTATCTTTATCAATCCATTCTAATGTTCCCTCGTCGCACTCACTCAGTTCCCCCTCATACGCATCCGCCGTATACAGACACATATACTCTGTATCCCACTTATCTGACAAAAAGGTAACAAGCCCTCGAAACCGATAAGAGGTTAACGTCAATCCTGTCTCCTCCTTTGCCTCACGAAGCAGACATTCCTCCGGCGACTCATCCTTTTCAAAATGTCCCCCGATGCCAACCCATTTGTCCTTATTGATATCATTTTTCTTTACGACTCTGTGCAGCATCAAATACTGATTATTTTTTTCTATATAACATAGGGTAGTCAGTCCCATAACATTTTGCTTCTCTCTTTCTTTTTCTCTTATTTGTTTTTCTCTTTGTCATTTTTATTTTTTATTTACTTTCCGATTTTAATATCTTTTACTTCATAATACGTTTCTCTGATTTGCTCCTCCGTCAACACATAATTAAACATTTTGAAGTCAGATACATATCCCTGGAAGCTTTGCTGATATTCGTCTCCCCCTATCATCAACAACCTTACATCCCTCATAACCGGACAATCACCGGAGTTTCCTGCATTTAAGTCATTGATAAAGTAGCCTGAAACTTTAATTTTCTTATCAAAGGTTATGGTGAGCATAACCCACTCTCCCACAGGACATGGGCATTTTTTACAGTCTATCCAATCATCCCAGAACTCTCCCGTTGAGATATCCTTTGTCCGGAACACAGAATCTTCATCCCATCCCATCGGCATAATCTGATGGAATCCGTTTTTAAACTTACCATAGTACACACTGCTCAAAGTGAACAATCTCTCGCTCTTCATCCAAAATTGGATGGTGAAGGAGCCCTCCTGCCAAAGCTCACATGGCAGGCTTAATATATTTTCCCCCATGTTTCCCCCTGGCAGATATATACTGTGCATATCTTCCCTTGGCCCCATACCAAACCGCAGCTCATCTCCGTTGTATTTTGCCTCGTATTTTTCCTCTGTATCCCACAGACTTTCGGCAAAAGGAAAACGAACCTCCGTCTTTTCAATAATCTCCTCACCAAAACGGACAGGATTCACCTCATCAAACATTTTTTTGATTTCCACACCGGATAGCGCCTGGTCAAAAATGCGCAAATCCGCCACCCTGCCTCGAAAACTTTTCTCGTAAATATCACCGCCAATGAGAATTTCTTTGGCAAGCTTCATTCTAGGTGCATCCTCAATGCCTCCCACTCTGTACCCGTTCATATATAAATTCATCGTTTGATTTTTCTCGTCATAACTGGCAGTCAGCATGTTCCACTGCCCTGTCTCTATAATATTCAAGCCTGCATCATACCAATTGCTGCTGTTATCCTCCTTAATACGAAAGCTTGCCTTCATCTCCCAGCCTCTTGGCATAATACTGGCAAAGCCATTTTCAAATGCAATATAAAATGCACTTCCCCATAATCTTGCCTCCTCCTCTAATGCCCATAAGCTAATAGTAAAACTGGAATTTTCAAGTACATCCGCTGGAAGCCATACCACTTCTTTATTTCGCTCACCTCCCGGAAAACGCAACGCTCTTGTTCCCTTCTGAGGTCCATCCGCATATTCAATGCCATCCCCAATCATCCTTCCTGTAAATCGTCCGCTTGTATCCTTTAAAGTATGATCAAAGGTAAATCTAATCTCCTTTACATCCACATTGATATGCTTCTCCACATACTCATAAAATGCTTCCATAGGCAATGGTCTGGAATAATAATATCCTTGAAAAATATCACAGCCAATCTTTGTCAGGTATTTGCACTGCTCTTGGGTCTCCACGCCCTCACACAGAGCCGTAATGTGAAGTTTCTTTGCCATATCTATAATACAAGTAAGGATAATTTTTTCTTTCTCCAAAAACTCCTCATGCTGCATAAACACTTTATCCAGCTTAATGACGTCAATTGGAATACTTGTGAGCAAATTCAGGGAGGAGTAGCCTGAGCCAAAATCATCCATAGATACTTTAATACCTAAATCATGAAATTCGTCAATCAAAGGCATAGTCTGCTCCATGCTCTCTATGTACATACTTTCCGTCAATTCAAACTCTACATACTGGGCCGGTATCTGATATTCTGCAAATAGACTTTTAATGTACGGAAGAATATCGTTATGCTGCAGATGGATGCGGGATACGTTCATGGAAACGGGCACTACCGGCTTATTTTTATCCAGCCTCTCCCGAATAGTGGCAAACACTTCCCTGTATACAAAAAAGTCCACCTCCACAATATTGCCCTTCTGCTCAAATACAGGAATAAACTCATCTGGATAGATAAAGCTTCCATCCTCCTTCTGCCAGCGAATCAGCGCCTCCGCTCCTATCACACGCCCTGTTCCAGTCTCCACCTTTGGCTGATAATACACTTTAAGTTCCCTGTTTTTTAATGCCTTTGGCAGTGCAGAAATTAACTGCAGCTGGTATTTCTGCTTTTCCAGCATACTCTCCGTAAAAATCAGGCAGCGATTATCCAAGTTTTTCTTTGCCTCTTTTCTGGCGAAATCTGCGTTGGTGATTACCTGGGAAATATTATCTTCAGCACTTTTAATAATATTTATCCCTGTGTTTAATATTAAATCTGCACCGTAAAACTGTTCTTTTAATGTTGCTTGAAAATCTCTGTTTAACTCTTCAATCTTTTTTCTTAATTCCTTGAGGGGCATATCCTTTTTGATGCAGTTTGCCGCTATAAAATTGTCCGAATACACACGGGTTGCGGCGATAAACACTTCTTTGTCACCATGACAGATGAGATTGGCAAACTTCTGAATCACTTCATCCCCTGCACTCACCCCATAATCTTCATTGATTTGTTTGAAATTTCTGATATCGGAATAGGCAATCGCTATATCATACTCTTTTATTTTTTCCGGGATTGCCTCAGCTAGTTCCTCCAAAAAAGCATCATATGTCCACAACCCTGTCAGTTTATCCCTTTTGGTTTTCTCCTCCTGGGAATTATGAAAGACAGAAAATACCTTTTTTTCCACAAGGTAAGCATATAAAACAAAACCCGTTACCTTGAACAGCTCCAATTCTTCCTCTGCCCACTCTCTGCACTGCTCATAATCAATAAAATCAATCACCCCTATAAATCTTTTTTTGTGATACATGGGTACTTGAATAATGGATGTCACATTTCTTTCTGAATCAAATACGTCAATATAATTTTCCCCGTCATTTTCCTTTTTGGAATATACAAAAATACCATTATCAAAATGATTCTGCATTACGGTCCATTCCACAGCAGTGTACTTGCGCACTGTGTTCAGCTTTGCAGCTAAGTCCTCCTTCAAATACTCTCCTATGTATCTCATCGTCTGTGGATGACCGGTAATTTCCCGCAAGGTAATGGTAGAAAAATGAAATACTTCTCCTAATTTTCTAAAAACCTTGTCCACAGCCTGTTCACTTTCTGTCTCATTAGAAAGAATATTAGAAGAATATTTCATGACCTCGTATATTTTGTTATAGTGATTTAATTTTTTCTTTGTATTCTCCATAATAGTCCTACCTCTTTCTATCCTGCTGCTTATTACTTTTTATTTATTTTGATTTATTTTAATTTATTTTAATTTTATGATGTTAGAGTCAAAAAGCCCTTGACCTTTATGACTGCAAAACATGTGCAATAAGGCAATTCAAAAGTAATATATTTTTTTATTGTACCACAATTTGACTATAAACAAAAGCTTAAAACGTGAATTTTTAGATAATTTGACCAATTTTTTTGCTTGACTTCTACTATACCGAACGGTATACTAAAAGTATTATTTTATTCTTTTTATATTTGAAATTACACCGGCAAAACCAGCACAAGTAATCCGTGGAATAATGCATTGTTTCTAGATATTATTTATTCTAGATATTGTATTATTCATTGAAAAGAATATGAGGTGATTATTTTTGGACACAAAAAATATAATACTGCAAACAGCCCTTGATTTATTTTATTCCAAAGGATACGATGCTGTGGGGGTGCAGGAAATCGCCACCAAATCCGGTATTACCAAGCCTACCCTATACTACTATTTTGGCAGTAAGCTTGGACTGCTGGACGGTTTACTGCAGGAGCAGTCCAAACCGCTCATTAGCCAATTGGAAAATACATCCACTTCGGAAACGGTACAAGATGCTTTGCTGCAGACCGCCAGAATTTTTTGTAATTTCTCCGTCTCCAATCAAAAATTTTATCGACTTATGTTGTCCCTTATGCACTGTGCACCGGACAATGAGGCATATATTACGGCGCGGCCTATATGGCTTAGGATTAATGAATTATTTGTAGATATTTTTCAGGAGGAATCTCACTTTTTGGGAAATATGAACGGCAGACAACAACAGTTCGCCATAGGTTTAATAGGCTTGTTAAATCATTACCTTCTATTTAAATTTGAGACATCCCCTGACAACATAATTCACCTGACAGAAGAAGAACTGGAAAACATACTTAAGCAGTTTATGTATGGCATATTCAGTTAAAAATATAATCAAATACTATTATCATTACTCTGGCGGTTTTTATGGACCAAAGTAATACACAACTATGAAAATAAAAAACAGAAAGGATTGAATGCTATGAACATTATTACAGAAGCCGACCGCTACGTTTTCGGTCAGGGCAATCACTACGAAATTTACAATAAATTGGGGGCTCACCTAATGGAAATAGATGGGGAGCAGGGTGCCTATTTTGCGGTATGGGCCCCTAATGCTCAGACTGTCAGCGTAGTTGGAGAATTTAACAATTGGTGTGGTTTTGATCATAACATGACCCCCTTAGGAACATCTGGCATATGGGAAATCTTTATTCCGGGAATGAAACAGTGGGATATGTACAAATATGTAATTGTTGCAAAGGATGGCCGCGTATATTACAAGGCTGACCCTTATGCCTTCCACTCAGAGCTTCGCCCTGGTACAGCCTCAAAGGTAGTGGATATCGACCATTATACATGGAACGATTCAGCCTGGCTGGATAATTCCTCCTCGGCAGACCAGCTTACATCGCCTATGTCTATCTATGAAGTTCACATCGGAAGCTGGAAGAAAAACTTTGATTTAAATGAAGATGGGTTTTATGACTACCGCACTCTCGCCCACGACTTGGCCGATTATGTAAAAGATATGGGGTACACCCATATAGAGCTGATGGGGATTGCAGAGCATCCATTTGATGGCTCCTGGGGCTATCAAGTTACAAGCTACTTTGCTCCTACAGCTCGGTACGGTGCTCCTGAGGATTTTATGTATTTTGTTGACTATATGCATCAAAACGGTATTGGAGTTATCCTTGATTGGGTTCCTGCTCATTTTCCAAAGGATGCACATGGATTGGCTATGTTTGACGGCACTCCTTTATATGAATATCCCGACCCACGCATGGGTGAGCACCCAGACTGGGGCACAAAAATATTTAACTATGGTAAAAACGAAGTGTCCAATTTCCTTATCGCCAACGCATTATTTTGGATTGAAAAATATCATGTTGATGCACTTCGAGTAGACGCTGTTGCCTCTATGCTCTATCTGGATTACGGAAAACAGGACGGACAGTGGGTACCAAACGAGTTCGGAGAAAACCGAAATTTAGAAGCTATCGAGTTTTTCCGCCACCTGTCCAGCATTATAAAACGCCGCAACCCAAGAGCAATGGTTATTGCGGAGGAATCTACCGCATGGCCGGGTGTGACACAGGCACCTGAGGAGGGCGGTCTTGGCTTCAACTTGAAATGGAATATGGGCTGGATGAATGATTTCTTGGAGTATGTAAAGTGCGACCCACTCTTTAAAAAGGGAAATCACAACAAAATCACCTTCAGTCTTACTTATGCCTTTAGCGAAAATTACATTTTAGTTATCTCACATGATGAAGTAGTTCATCTAAAATGTTCCATGCTAAAGAAGATGCCAGGATATCCAAATGACAAATTTGCCAACTTAAAAGGTGCCTACACCTTTATGTTCGGACATCCAGGACGCAAGCTATTGTTTATGGGACAGGAGTTTGCCCAGCTAAGCGAATGGGCGGAGGACAAAAACTTAGAATGGCATTTACTCCAGGAGCCTCTCCACAAAGATATGCAGCAGTATGTAAAGAAATTGCTTCATCTTTACAAGGATGAGGAGGTGCTTCACTGCTTCGACAATGATTACCGCAGCTTCCAGTGGATTAACTGCAATGATTCTGACAGAAGTATATTTAGCTTTATCCGCAAACATCCAGATACCTATGACAATGGACTGCTGTTTATTGTAAACTTTACCCCTATTGAACGAAGTGATTATACGGTTGGTGTTCCTCAAGGCGGCACATACGAAACCGTTTTATCCTCCTATGTACAAGCGACCGAGGACGGCAATATTATTGAAACCGAGACTACTTCCTCCTACACAGCAAAAAAAGAGGAGTGCGATGAGTTAGAGTATCGTTTGGAAATTCCACTAAAGCCATTGCAGGCATTGGTTATCCGCATCCCACAGGAATTAAAGCCAGTTGAGGAAGAACAGGAAACTGCCCAGACTTTTGAGACAAAGAACGAGATAGAAGTAAAGCTTGACGCCAATAAAGCTGTCACCAGCGCACCAAAGGCAAAGGCACCTGCGTCTGGAGCGCCCATGGCTAACGCACCAAAGGCTGCTGCAAACACCGTCTCCCCATCATTAAGTCCTTTCTCAAAGGGAAACAAGAAAAAGTCAAAAGGTAATAACAAAAAAAGAAATGGAAAGCGCAATAAGCGATAATATATAAGATATTTCCGTTCATAAAATGTTAAAATATATTTAATTATCCTTTTACACAATAAACATGGATTTTTAAAGTTTATTATGTAAGATAGCTTTAGTAAAAAATATATGACGTTTTCATTTTCATAATACTTTACCGGAGAAGTCATTCTCCACTCCTTTACAATAAAAACCTACTGAGTATAAGTTTAAAGAAAAAAGATTGCATGGTCAGATGCAATCTTTTTTTATATTATTTTTATATGATACGTCTCTCGCTGAACTACTTTTTTACTTTTTTGGAGATGCACCTTAAGGTACATCTCCAGCAGCAATGTTGGTTACACTATTTACACTTCAAAAATCAAATCTCCATAGGAAGGCATTGGCCACATATCCTTATCCACAATCATCTCCAGTCTATCAACCGGTGCCCTCAATGCATCCATTGCTGGTTTCACTTCATCCTTAAAGAATATTGCCAAATCTTTCTCCGTATTAAAGGAATCGGTTTTTGTCATTAAATCCTTCAGCTTCACTAAAGAAGACTGTGTATCTGCAAGAAGCTGTGAAGATTCCTTCAGCATCTGAGTCTGAACACTCACATCCGCATCTGCCACTGCAGCCCTCACTCCGTTGATGGAAGCTGACAGACTTGTGGTGAACTTAATGACTGCCGGTATTATCTGTTTGCTGGCAATATCAATCATAGCCTTCGCCTCTATATTTAACGCTTTGGCATATGCCTCATATTGAATCTCTGCTCTGGACTTTAACTCTGCACTTGTAAATACACCAAACTTTTCAAATACTTGAATGGCTTTTTCTGTAGTCAGTGCCGGAATGGCATCTACCATAGACTTCAAGTTAGGCAAGCCTCTTCTCTCGGCCTCAGCAACCCATTCATCTGCATAGCCGTTGCCATTAAAAATAATTCTTTGATGGTCTGTTGCCAATTTTTTAATAAGGTCATGTACTGCCATATCAAAATCTTCTGCTTTTTCCAATTCGTCCGCAATCTCACAGAACTGTTCTGCCACAATTGTATTCAGCACAATATTAGGACTTGCAACGGAATCAGAGGAGCCAACCATACGAAATTCAAATTTATTTCCTGTAAAAGCAAAAGGTGAGGTTCTATTTCTGTCTGTGGCATCCTTCACTAAGTTTGGAAGAGTGCTTACACCTGTATTTAATCTGCCGCCCTGCTTGCTGCTTGTTGCCTCTCCGGTGCTGATAAGCTGGGCAACCACATCTCCTAACTGCTCTCCCAAGAAAACAGAGATAATGGCAGGAGGCGCCTCGTTTGCTCCCAATCTGTGGTCATTGCCTGGATTACCTGCTGCCTCTCTGAGCAAATCGGCATGTTTATCTACTGCCGCCATAATTGCTGTCAGCACTAACAAAAATTGTACATTTTCATGGGGTGTCTTTCCTGGCTCTAACAAATTGATTCCATCATCTGTTGTGATAGACCAGTTATTGTGCTTACCTGAGCCATTCACACCTGCAAAGGGCTTCTCATGAAGCAGACATACCATACCATGACGACCTGCCACCTTCTTCAGCATTTCCATTGTCAGCTGGTTGTTGTCCACCGCAATATTGGCCTGCGCATAAATAGGAGCCAGCTCGTGCTGTGCAGGAGCAACCTCATTGTGCTGTGTCTTTGCAGATACCCCAAGCTTCCACAGCTCCACATTCACATCTTTCATAAATGCTGCGATTCTCTCTCTGATAGAACCAAAGTAATGGTCATCCAACTCCTGTCCCTTTGGAGGCATTGCACCAAACAGAGTGCGTCCTGTAAAAATTAAATCCTTTCTCTGCAAATACTTTGCCTTATCTACCAAAAAGTATTCCTGCTCTGGACCAACGGAAGGTATCACTCTTTTTGATGTGGTGTTGCCAAACAATTTAATGATGCGCAGTGCCTGAGTATTGATAGCCTCCATAGAGCGAAGCAGCGGTGTTTTCTTATCCAACGCTTCCCCTGTGTAAGAACAGAAGGCTGTAGGTATACATAGTGTTGCCCCTGCCGCATCTTGGCGAACAAAGGCAGGAGAGGTGCAGTCCCAAGCCGTATAACCTCTCGCCTCGAATGTGGCTCTCAATCCACCAGACGGAAAAGAAGATGCATCCGGCTCTCCTTTAATCAACTCTTTACCGGAAAATTCCATCAAAATCTTCCCATTTGCCTTTGGCGCAGAGATAAAGGAATCATGTTTTTCAGCTGTTACACCGGTCAATGGCTGGAACCAATGGGTATAATGAGTAGCACCCTTCTCAATCGCCCAATCTTTCATTGCATTGGCTACAACATCTGCAACCTCCAGTCTCAGCTCTGCACCCTCGTCAATGACTCTTCTTAATTCTTTGTAAATATTTTTTGGCAGACGCTCCTTCATCACAGTATCATTGAACACGTTTTCCCCAAAAATATCAGCTACATTAAAACTTGTCGTACTCATAACTTTCCATCCTTTCTTTCACTTCCGGCCATTGAGAATTATATTGACCATCCCCCTGGAGGGTTTTATCATATAGAAAAACTTCATCTGATTCCTTTATGATAAAAAATGGCGTTCCCCACCTTTAAGATAGGAACGCCTTTGTCCTCAATCGCATTTATTTTGTATTCAAAAATTGATTTTTAACCTGTTACTAAAATAACTCATTTGCAAAGAAAATGCAAGCACTTTTTTTATTTATCTTTCATATTGCTGCTTTTATTTTTATTTTACTGTATATGCTTATCTCTCCCTTGCCTGTGAAACTGTCCAAACCAACAGCTTTCAGCATTTACTCTGCTTTGGTTTTTGTATCCTATTCTGCAGTTTCCTCCTAGTCCTTTCAGACTTTTTTATGACTTGAGCTACTTCACCTTTTCCTTGCCCTTGGCGTCGGTGATAATCTCCTCTCCCCGAACTAATTGAACCACCTGCTTTCTGGAGGCATCAGTGGGCGTACAAGTAACTAATGTGATAATCTTAGAGTTTTTATCAAAGTCCTTAAATCCTTTATAATACGGCGCCTTTATTTTAATATATGACTGGCTTGCCATTTTATGACACCACTCTATAAATCTTTGATTTTCCTCTTCCCTAAGCCTTTTCTTTTCTTCTCTTTCTAATCTTTTCGCTTCCTCCGGACTTATGGTTGTTGTCTCTGGCTCCTTCTTTGTCTGTTTATTCTTTTTTATATTCTTTTTAACGCTAGTTTCCTGCTTATTATTTTCAGCAGCCTTTGTGTCCGCAGCCTTTTTATCCTTTTTGTCAGTGTCCTTAGAATCCTTTTTATCTTTATTTTTTGCGTCAGTTGTCTCTTCCTCTGTCTCCTCCTCTGTAAATTCCATCATGTAGGACTCAGAGCCAACCGTCTCTGTTTTATAGATAGAAAATACATAATACCGATAATGCTTTTCTTCTATATAAATATCAAAATATGGGTGCTCCTTGTAATAATCTTCACTTAAATAATTTTTCAGCTTACCAAACATTGCACCATTGTTCATATTATGGCCATAGATAATGCAATTTCTTGACTTCAAGCCTTTTTCTAACTGATAATCTATAAAAATGGAGCCGTTGGCATTCCATGTTCTATTTGCCAAATAATGAAGATAATACTCATTGTCGGGCCCCTGCACAATAGGGTAGCTGATTTCATCCTGCTGATTCTTCTTGCCCTTTAGGCGAATCCAGCCCTTGGTATCCTTGTTAAATTCCAACATTTTCTCAAACTTTTCCTGATTCCACACAAAGATTGGATCAGAATTTCCTTTTATCTGTGCACCGGCTATCCCTACCTCGTCTGCCTCATACATAAGGTTGCTGCCATCATCGGAATACTGAGGCATCTCATACATCATAGCAGCAATCTCATCATAAGCGCTGTCACCCTCCTCATATTCCAGATAATCATTCGTAATCTGATAGGCGGCCACAGATACCGTCATCAGTGCAACTCCCATTACAGCCAGGCGAATCAATTCCCAGATTCCCGGAAACTTCCGTTTCCTCTTGCCTTTCTTATTATTCACTGCACTGTTTTTGTTTTCTTTTCCGATTTCTTTATTGTCTTCTATTTGCTTTTCTGCCGATTGGTCTAATCTTCTTTCATTATTCGCCTGTTTTTTCTCTATAATGATTTCTGTCTGATTTTTATTGATGTTGTCCGACATTCTTTCCTCCATTATATTTATCACTATCTAACAGCACCTATCCATTGTCTCCAAAACCTGCCTTGTACAAAGAAGCAGCATTCTTTTTTTATAAAAACATTATATGATGTTAGGGTCATTAAAGTCAATGTTGCTTTCGTGCAATCACAAGTAACATTGACCTTTTGACCCTAGTATCATTATATAGAGTATAAAACAATTTATCAAGTGTTGTTATCTCTTTTCTAATATAAATATAATGGTAAAAAAAGTGATATCTCTTTTTTTCATGTAACATTTTACTTTAATCCGGCAATACTACTTCATTTTCCATTTTTAAGCCTTTATCTAACACATAAGCGTTCTCCATTGTTGTAATGGCTATGGCCTGCATTGCTTCTTTTGTAAAGTAACCCTGATGAGAAGTAATCAAAACATTAGGGAAGGTTACTAGACGAGCCAGCACATCATCCCGCATAATTTCATTAGATTTATCCTCATAAAATACATCTCCCTCCTCCTCGTATACATCTAGACCTACACCGCCGATTTTCCCTGGCTTGAGCAATGCCTCCAACAAGTCGCTTGTCTTAATCAATGCTCCACGGGAAGTATTAATAATATAAACCCCATCTCTCATTTTCTTTAAGCTCTTTTCCTGAATCATATGATAATTGTCCTTTGTCAGTGGACAGTGAAGAGAAATCATATGAGATTTTTCATAAATGGTATCCAAATCCGTATACTCTACATCCAATTCGGGATTTTGATATACATCGTAGGCAAGCACCCGCATTCCAAAGCCTTTGCAGATTCTTATCATTGCCTGACCAATTTTACCCGTTCCTATAATCCCTGCAGTTTTATGATAAAGATCCTGGCCCATCAGTCCATTGATATTCATGTTAAATTCTCTTGTTCGATTATATCCTTTGTGAGTTTTCCGGTTAATGGTTAGGTACATTGCTATGGCAAATTCAGCTACCGCCTCTGGAGAATAGCTTGGCACTCTCAAGATAGGAATTCTTCCCTTTGCCGCCTCCAAATCAACATTATTGTAACCTGCACATCTCATCAGGATTCCTCTCACCTTGTAATTTACCAACTCATCAATTACCTTCTTTGTCAGCTCATCATTGACAAAAGCACAAACGGCATCATATCCCTTAGCCAAGGATACTGTCTCCTCGTTTAACTTTGCCTCAAAAAATTGAATAGTGTACCCATAATCCTTTGCCAACGCAGAAAACCATATTTTATCATATGGTTTTGTTCCAAAAAATGCTATTTTCATTTTAACTATCCTTTCCTTATTTATTTTTTATTTTTTCATATAATGCTTGTTTCAATTATTTTCTTTTGCAATTTCCCTGTCTATCTGCTGCCAATCTATTGTTGTTAATTCTTTTCTATATTTTGTGCATCCTATTTAAATTTATTCTTGTTCTAAGCATTCCTCTCTTTTTATTTTCATATTGATTTATAACAGCGCTAATGTAATAAAATCAAAATACATTTTCCATTATAAGGGAAAATGTACCATACTGCAATTACACTTGTGTATTAAATTTATGTTTATTGTCTTGAATAATTGCATTATTTATATTAGAATAGTAT
>CAJTQG010000003.1:0-2032 GCA_910578605.1 uncultured Lachnospiraceae bacterium
GAGGAAATAAAAATGGTTCAATTTAATTATGTGATTACAGATGAGGTAGGAATTCATGCAAGGCCCGCAGGTCTTCTTTCTAAAGTGGCAAAGACAGTATCTTCAAAGGTTGTGATTAAGGTAAACGGCAAGGAGGCTGATGCAACAAAGCTTATGGCGGTTATGGCTCTTGGGGCGAAGCAGGGGAATGAAATAACCGTTGAGGTGACAGGAGATGACGAGGCAGAAGCAGCAGCTAAAATGGAAGAGTTTTTCAAGACTAATTTATAGAATGCAGCCGAAAGGGAGATTAAGATGGAAAATTTCAGTGGTAAGGCTATATTTAGAGGAATAGCTATAGGAACCATTATGTTTTATACTAAAAATCAGCAGCAGGTAAGAAGAACTAAAATTGATAACCCTGAAGCTGAAATATCCAGATTCCAGGAGGCAAAAGGTAAAGCATCAAGGGAGCTGGGGCAGTTGTATGATAAAGCGTTAAAGGAGGTTGGTGAGGACAATGCCTCCATCTTTCAGGTTCACTCCATGATGCTTGAGGATGATGATTTTAATGATGCTGTTATAGATAAAATTAAAAATCAGCATGTAAATGCAGAATATGCCGTTGCCAAAACTGGAGATGCACTCTCAGAGATGTTTGCCAATATGGAGGACGAATATTTTAGAGCCAGGGCAACTGATATGAAGGATATTTCAGAGAGAGTGATTGCAAAGTTAGCCGGTGAAGAGGGGGAAGTACATCTGAAAGAACCCTCTATTATTGTTGCCGAGGATTTGGCTCCTAGTGAGACGATACAGCTTGATAAAAATATGCTGCTGGCGTTTGTGACGAAGTTAGGTTCTTCCAATTCTCACACTGCTATTTTGGCCAGATCAATGAATATGCCAGCCCTGATTGGTGTAAAGATAGATAAGGGCTGGAATGGTAAGCTTGGGATTGTGGATGGTTACAACGGAGAATTGATTATTGAGCCCGATGAAAATACTCTTTGTAAATACAAAAAAATGCAGAAGAATGAGTTGGAAAAAAGAGAATTGCTCAAAGAACTGAAGGGGAAGGATACCGTTACTAGAAGTGGGCGGAGAGTGAGGTTATATGCCAATATTGGAAAACCTGCAGACCTAACGGGGGTAATGGAGAATGATGCAGAGGGAATAGGACTTTTTAGAAGTGAATTTTTATATTTGGGTTCTAATAAATTTCCTACAGAGGAGGAACAGTTTGAGGCATACAGAAAAGTGGCTGAGACAATGGCAGGAAAAAAGGTTATTATCAGGACATTGGACATAGGTGCAGATAAACAGGTAGATTATTTTAATCTTGGCCATGAGGAAAATCCGGCAATGGGATACAGAGCTATCAGAATTTGTCTCTCTCAGCAGGAGATTTTTAAAACCCAGCTTAGGGCATTGCTTCGAGCAAGCGCCTTTGGGAATATTTCTATTATGTATCCTATGATTATCTCGGTGGGCGAGGTGGTGCAGATTAAAGAAATTGTAAAAGGGGTAATGGAGGAGCTCGAAGCAGAGGGAATAGATTTTAACAAGAATATAGAGCAGGGAATTATGATTGAGACTCCTGCTGCTGTTTTAATCAGTGATGAGCTTGCGGGAGAGGTGGATTTTTTTAGTATTGGAACTAATGATTTGACTCAATATATGCTGGCAGTTGACAGGCAGAACCCAAAGTTAGAGTCCATCATTGACACCCATCATCCGGCAGTGCTTCTAGCTATTAAAATGGTAATTGAAAATGCCCACAAGAAGGGGATATGGGCCGGCATATGCGGTGAATTAGGCGCGGATATATCTCTGACAGAGACATTTCTCTCCTTTGGTATAGACGAACTATCGGTTTCTCCAACGTTTGTACTTCCGGTGAGAAAAGCTATCAGAGATTGTGAGTAGACGAACAATTGTCTGACGTTGAATTTACTTTTATAAAGTTTTCAAGTCCACATGGAGTTTAAGTAGAGTTTAAGTAAGAATGTTTGACTTTACTTAATACTATGTGGACTTATCTTTTTTGTAA
>CAJTQG010000003.1:2042-5428 GCA_910578605.1 uncultured Lachnospiraceae bacterium
GAATAATGAAAAATGTAGAATTTTGTGTTAAAATATAGTTGTTGGCAGAAAATGCCAGTTTAAATTCTGATTTATTTTAAAACTGCATTATGTTTCACAGCAAATAAAACAATAATACAAACATAAAATAAGTCAGTTTTAGGTGATTTTTGTCAGCGTTGAAAGGTGAGTAAAAGCTGTATAGTTTTCATAATTGGGAATTTTACAAAGGGATGTAAGGTATAAAATAAGGAGGTGGGAAAGAGAGAAAAGGAGTTGGTATATAGAATGTAATAAACATGTTCTATATACGGTAATTATTGAATAATTTACGGAAGGGAGAATTGTACTATGAAAAGAAAAATATCAATTTTTTTAAGTTTTTTGATGGTATGTACATTATTGGAAGCATTTGTCAGAGTAAGTGCTGCACAAATTAAGGACACAAATAATAATATAGAATATTTGGAGGCTAATGGCATGGAGGATAAAGGAATACAAAATATTGCCTATCAGGATACCATGGCTGCTAGAATTAATGTGGGAGCAACTGCTCTGTATAAGGCTTCATTAGGAACATGGACTCATGCGATTCAGTCATTTTATATTAATGGCTCTGAGATATACATATGTCAGAATTATGATGGCATTACCTTTAATGGGCAAACCTATACGGGCAATTGTGTGTTGCTGAGCCGCTGTGTTTTAAGCGGCAACACCTTTAGCATTGTGGATTCTATGCTGCTTCGAAATGTAGGACACGGTCAGACCTTGGATATGTATACTTATGGCGGAACAACCTATTTTCTTATATCCTGCGGAGCTGCCAAAGCAGATAATGGAGATACTATATGGTCAACACAGATTGGAAGAATTACTTATCAAGCAAATGCTGTGCTAGATAATTCCGGCATAAAAAGACTGACCTATTTGAATTATTCTAATAAGAACAATACCTCTTTTGGAGCCACAAGAAGAGTGGATGCGGCATTGTCCTCCGACAAAACAAAACTATTGATTTGGAAGCGCAGTCAAAGCGGAAGCAATCAATTTTCTGTATATGATTTTGCAGCAATCAATCAGCAGCTTTCGGCTAGTTCAGGTAACACTGTATCATTTCAGAATAATGCTACGCTAAAAAATGCATGTAAGTTTACAATTAATAATCCAACTAATATGCCGACTTCTGTGCAAGGAGTTGAATTGTCCAATCTTGCCGATGGTATACACTCTATCTATGTGGCATCGGGAAACGAAGCAAAAGGTCAAGCGCTTACGATTACCAGATTTAATACAAATGGTAATTTCAAAAAACAGGTTACCATTGTGGATACAGGCGTATGGGCAATTTATTCCCCAGGTGATACCTCAAATGTAAAAGCAGAAATTGAAGGTATAAAAATAGCAGGTGAAAGCCTTCAGTTTGTGCTAAGAGATACAGATAATAAAAATCGTCAAGTAATTGCATATATTGACAAAAGTTTACTGAAATAATTAAGCGCCTCCAAGCTTTGTTATGGTTTTTAATCCATTGAAAGCTTGGAGGTTTTTAAGTAAAATTAAATAAATTTTGTATAAATTGTAAAAAAAGAGTGAAAAATATCGAAAAAAGTGTTATAATATATTCGTTGGCAAAAAATGCCTTCTATAAAAAAATCTATTTTATTTCAACCAGCAGAATCATTCAAAGCTAAAACAATCAAACAAACTTGAAAATTATGGATTTGGGGTTGCTTTTGTCAGCAGGAGGTTAGCAAAACTTATCATTATTTACTATTGGGAATTTACAAAGGGATGGAAGGTATAGAAATAAGGAGGTGGGAAAGAGAGAAAAGGAGTAAGCATATAAAATAACTTTAATATTTTATGTGCAGTAGTTATTAATAATTCAATAGAAGGGAGAATTTTTCTTATGAAAAGAAAGGTATCAATTTTTTTAAGTTTTTTGATGGTATGCACACTGTTTGGAGCATCCTTCAAAACCAATGCAACACAAACAAATACAAAAGATAAATTTGGTGATGGTGTAAAGCTCGGTGAGGTTTATCAAAGCACTATGGCTTCCACAACTATAGGAGCAGCTTCTGTTTTTAGGACTGCTTCATACGGAATATCAAACAATGCAATACAGTCATTTTTTATTAATGATTCCGAGGTTTACATTTGTCAGCAATTTGAAAATATTAACTTCAATGGAACCGACTATACTGGCAATAATATTTTATTAAGCCGCTGTGTTATTAGTTTTGATAGCAGCAGAGCCTTTAGTATTGAGGATTCTATGTTGCTTCAAAATGTAGGAAGCGGTCAAACACTGGATATGTACACCTATGGCGGAGCAACTTATTTTCTAGTGTCCTGCGGAGCAAAAACAGATGATTCTGGAAATGTCTGGTCAACAGAAATCGGAAGAATTACCTATCAGCCAGACACAGTTCTTGACAGTTCCCATATTACAAGACTGACTGATTTAAATTATTCCAACAAGGAAAATACATCCTTTGGCGAGACAAGCAGGGTGGAAGCAGCATTGTCTTCTGACAATACTAAATTGTTGATTTGGAAATGCAGTCAGAACGGAAGTAATCAATTTTCCGTATATGATTTTGCAGCAGTAAATCAGGAGCTTTCCGCTAGCACAGGAAACACTGTGTCATTCCAGAATAATACAGTATTAAAGAATGCTTGTGACTCTGTATTTACAGATCCAGTAAATATGCCAACTCGGGTTCAAGGAGTGGAATTGTCTGATGCTGTGAATGGTGTACATTCTATTTATATTTCATCAGGAAATGAGAAAGAGGATATTCCACTTATGATTACCAGATATGATACAAATGGTAATTTGAAGAAACAAGTTATTGTGGATGATTCAGGTGTCTGGGGAATTTATAACCGTGGACAATATACAAATGAGATAGCAGAAATCAAGAGTGTTAAATTGGCTGGCGATAAACTTCAATTTTTATTACGGGATACAGGTCATGTAAATCGTCAAGTAATTTCACAAAATGATGTTAGCAGATTGAACTAAAAAAGTCTAATAAGGCTCCTCCAAGTCTTGTTATGGTAGCAACATAATAAGAAAAACTCTTGGAGGTAATTAAAAAAATGGCTTAATTAATCGATAAATGATTTAATTAAGCCATTTTTATTGTATTTTATATCATTTTTACGTGAATAATAGATTAAACTGATATTTACTATGAATTAAGAAAAAGAAAAAGTATTACGGCACCAATTATCATTAAAACACAAGTATCTTTTATAAATTTTATATCTTTTCTAATTGCGCGAATATTTTGAGTCATTTGATAAATTTCATTAATCATATTCGGACTCATAAAATTTTGATTTAATGTTTCTGTATGATCTGTATTTTGATTTGCTTTGCAATGGGGACAAAT
>CAJTQG010000003.1:5535-129445 GCA_910578605.1 uncultured Lachnospiraceae bacterium
CTTGAATACTTGCTCCACACCATTTACAATTTTTCATTATCATTACCACCTTTTCTTTAGTTTAATATAGAATGGAATAAATTATATCAAATGTATCCAGCAAATGCAATGTTTTATAGTAATTCACCTTGTGTTTTTGTGGTTTGGATAGTTAGTTGTTTAGAATAATGTTAGCTAATTATAAATTTTACCTAAGGATGATTTTTGCGAAAAGTTTGTTCGTCAATAAATTGTACAGGTGGCATGAACTCTTGAAACAACCATTGCTCCAGCATTTTTATAATCTCATCTTTACTTTTTGATTGGAATTGCAATAAAGGTTTTATCCAATTATCATTTAAAATTGCTTGTAATAAAAATGCTCCATTATGCTCTCCGTCTGGATACCATCCTAAATCCAATACCAATTTTTGTTGTTCAATTTTTCCGTTTCGTTTGTGGCATGAGGTTGTGTGCATAAGAAGTATATCTTCCGTAAATGCGAAAAGCCAAAGACTGTCCAGTTCGTCAAGTTCCATAGGTTCTACATTTTCTAATTTATTATAGTCGATTGTCCAACCACCAGGAACTCTCAATGGTTGTAAATGTTTCCAATAACTTTCATCCATCTTACATTTCTCCCTTAATTTGATACTTTGTCTTGATTTTATCACAATTCTAAGAGAGTGGAAAGAGAACGTTTTACAGTCAACTTTATATTTTGTAATATTTCCAGTTAGATTGTTACTTTGAGTAGTCCTTTGTAAATTGTACTTTATAAAATATTATATTAAGCTTGGAAAAGTTAAAACAAGATATCTTTTATATAGTATTACATTGTAATATCAAGTTGAAATGAGAGAATGATTGTGGTAGTATATTATACTATGTTAGACTCTTTTATGATATAAAATTGTAAAAGCAGATAAATTTTACACAGAGAAGAAACAAGATAAATTATAGAAAAGCAGCAGAAGGGACAAGCAAAAATGACTAATAACCTTTAATTAAAACTGAAAAATGCTTGAAACCCTTGAAAATAAAGGAGATGTGAGAATATATGAAACTAGGAATCGTAGGATTGCCGAATGTAGGAAAAAGTACATTATTTAATTCGTTGACAAAGGCAGGTGCAGAATCGGCAAACTATCCTTTCTGTACAATAGATCCTAATGTGGGAGTAGTTACAGTGCCGGACGAGAGATTGAAAAAATTGACAGAGCTTTATCATTCAAAGAAAACTACCCCGGCTGTTATTGAATTTGTTGATATTGCTGGATTGGTAAAGGGTGCTTCAAAAGGGGAGGGCTTAGGAAATCAGTTTTTGGCTAATATCAGGGAGGTGGATGCTATTGTTCATGTGGTGCGCTGCTTTGAGGATGATAATGTAGTTCATGTGGATGGAAGTGTTGATCCGGTTCGTGATATAGAGACAATCAATCTGGAGTTGATTTTTTCTGATGTGGAGATATTGGAGAGAAGAATTGCCAAGACAACGAAGGTAGCCAGAAACGATAAGACAGCTGCAAAGGAATTGGACATGCAAAATCGATTGAAGACCTACTTGGAGGAGGGAAATTTAGCGATAACTTTTTCCTTGCAAAATGAAGATGAGGAGGCATGGTTTGCAGAGTACAACCTTCTTACCGCAAAGCCTGTTATTTTTGCGGCAAACGTGGCGGAGGAAGATTTGGCGGAGGATGGTATGAACAATTCCCATGTGGAGAAGGTTCGTGAATTTGCCAAAGAAAATAAAAGTGAAGTCTTTGCTATCTGTGCGCAGATAGAGCAGGAGCTATCTGAGTTAGAGGATGATGAGAAGGAAATGTTCCTAGAGGATTTAGGTTTGAAGGAATCTGGCTTAGACAAGCTTGTGCGTGCTAGCTATCATCTGTTAGGATTAATCAGTTATCTCACATCTGGTGAGGATGAGACGAGAGCTTGGACTATCACAAAGGGAACAAAGGCACCTCAGGCAGCAGGGAAGATTCATACTGATTTTGAGAGAGGATTTATTCGTGCAGAGGTAGTGAACTATCAGGACTTATTGGATTGCAAAGCCTATGGGAAGGCAAAGGAAAAGGGATTGGTGCGGTTAGAGGGAAAAGATTATGTTGTGCAGGATGGGGATGTGATATTGTTTCGCTTTAATGTTTAATCTGGCAGCAGTCTCAATGAAGGAATATCAATAATTATTAACAATAATTAAAAAAATTTATAAGAACTAAAATTATGAGAACAAAAATTTATCAAGATAAAAAAGAAAAAGATAAATAAAAAATAATATAATAATATATAGAATGAATGATTAAAATAATATTAAGTGAAGATATAGAAAAATATAGAATGAATAAAATGATATAAAATAATATGAAAAAATATTTCTATACACTATAATATTATATTATTATCATTATATGTTATATGCAACATGCTATATGTATGAAAATGAAAGGATGTGGGAATATGGAAAATAAGAAGATAGTAGTAGCGTTAGGCAGAAATTGTTTCGGAAAAACATTTCCTCAGCAGCAGGAAAATGTAAAAAAAGCGGCAAAGGCAATAGCAGATTTGGTAGAAAAAAAATATGAGATTGTGATTACTCACAGCAATGGTTTGCAGGTTGGTATGATTCAAACTGCCATGACAGAATTTAGCCGATTGGATAACACCCACACAGTAGCTCCTATGTCTGTCTGCGGCGCTATGAGTCAGGGATATATTGGTTTTGATTTGCAAAATGCCATTCGCACGGAGTTGTTGAACAGAGGTATATACAAGCCTGTTTCTACCATTATCACTCAGGTTCGGGTGGACCCGTTTGATCCTGCTTTTCACAATCCAAGTAAGGTAATCGGCCGTTTTATGACAAAGGATGAAGCCGATATGGAGGAGAGAAAGGGGAACTATGTTACATATGATAATGGCAAGGATGGTGAAGGCTGGAGAAGAATTATTGCATCCCCGAATCCAATTGATATTTATGAGATTGATGCCATTCGTACTCTGTTAGATGCCGGACAACTAGTAATAGCGGCAGGCGGTGGCGGCATTCCGGTATTAGATCAGAGAACAGGACTAAAGGGTGCATCAGCAGTAATTGAAAAGGACTATACAGCAGCTAAGCTGGCAGATATGGTAAATGCAGGGGCATTGTTAATTCTCACCGGAAAGGACAACGTACTGATTGATAAGGGAACCCCTGATGAAAAAGCATTAGGTATGCTGACGGTGGAGGAGGCACAAAAGCTGGTGGAGGAAGATAAATTTAAACCTACTACATCTCTTCCTAAAATAGATGCCTCACTTCGTTTCGTCACAGCGGGCAAGGATAGAAAAGCAGTTATCACCAATGTAGATAAGGCGGTTGATGGCCTTGCCGAAAGGGTGGGAACGATAATTAAGTAATAGAATACAGTACATCCTAATTGCAATATATAATAATGTTGTAATAATGTAATGAAAGAAAGATGTTGAATAAAAAAGAAGAATGCAATAATAAAAAAGAGTTTTGGAATACTATGAATATTGGTATTTGAAAACTCTTTTTTTATTGATAAAAAATCCTTTCGTCTTTCTAATGAAACCAGGATATATTTTCTAAAAAATATCCTCCTGCTGCATCTGAGTAGAATACTATTTCTCCTAATATTATAAAAATTTTCATTTCTTCTTGAATCCCCTCCACAATTCCCCACAATGTTATAAATATTATTTTTTTGTGAACGAATCAGTTAAAAAAACAATATCTGGTACTATAAAAAAATAAACATACAATATAGACATAATTCGTTGAAAAAAGAAAGAAAAGCAGATGATTGGTGGAGAAAAAAGCTCTTGCACAATCTGTTAAAATAGAGTAAAATATACCCTACCAGTGGAGGAAAGTGGTTCAAAGTGGTACGAAGTGGAGGAATGTATTATGTTTATGGGTCAATATAACCATACGGTAGATACAAAAGGCCGCCTCATCGTACCTGCAAAGTATCGTGAATCATTAGGGAACGATTTTGTAGTGACGAAAGGCTTGGACGGTTGTTTGTTTGTGTATCCCAATTTAGAGTGGGAAGCCTTTGCCGCAAAGCTAAAAGAATTACCAATGACAAAACGCGATACCCGTAGCTTTGTCCGTTTCTTTCTTTCCGGAGCGGCTAGTGTAGAATTAGATAAGCAGGGGCGAATACTTCTTCCGCCTCACTTAAGGGAATTTGCAGGCTTAGAGAAGGATGTGGTGTTGATCGGTATCTCAAACCGCATTGAAATTTGGAGCAAAGATAAGTGGGAAGAAGAAGCAGCGTTTGATGATATGGATGATATTGCAGAGAGAATGGCAGATTTAGGAGTGGAATTATAAAAATATGGAATTTAAACATAAGTCTGTTCTGCTGGAGGAGACAATAGATAGCTTACAAGTAAAAAGTGGAGGGATATATGTGGACGGCACTTTGGGCGGCGGCGGGCATGCCTATCAAGTCTGCAAAAGACTGCAGGGGCGTGGTACCTTTGTGGGAATTGACCAGGATGAGGATGCTATCAGAGCGGCCACTGAGAGATTGCAGGAATACAAGGACAAGCTCACACTTTATATTGTTAAGAGCAATTATTGTCAATTTCAAAAGGTACTGTCAGAGCTGCAGTTAAGTCAAGTGGATGGTATTATGTTAGATTTAGGAGTGTCCTCCTATCAGTTAGACAATGCCGACAGAGGCTTTACTTATAGAGTAGAGGCTCCTCTTGACATGCGCATGGATCGAAATACTTTGAAAACAGCAAAGGATATTGTCAACACTTACAGTGAGATGGAGCTTTTTCATATGATACGTGATTATGGGGAAGATAAATTTGCCAAAAATATTGCAAAGCACATAGTGAGAATGAGACAGGAAAAACCAATGGAAACAACATTTGATTTAGTCAAGGCTATTGATGCTGCAATTCCGGCAAAGGTACGTGCTTTGGGAGGTCATCCAGCAAAAAAAACATTTCAGGCAATACGAATTGAATTGAATCAGGAATTAGAGGTGTTAAAGCAGTCTATTGGAGTTATGATAGATGCCCTTGCACCAGGAGGTCGTTTGAGTATCATTACTTTTCATTCACTAGAAGACAGAATTGTAAAGAAAATGTTTCGTGAATATGAAAATCCATGTACGTGTCCTCCTGATTTTCCAGTATGTGTATGTGGAAAAATATCAAAAGGAAAAGTGATTACGAGGAAACCCATTCTTCCTAGTGGAAAGGAGTGCCAAGAAAATTCCAGGGCTAAAAGCGCAAAGCTTCGAGTATTTCAGCGGCATCACCAAAATGAAGGATAAAATATTTATAAAAAATGCAAAAAGTAGTACAAAATACAAGAATGTGGTAGGAAATACAAGCAAGTAGTAAGAATTATAAGCAAGTAGTAAGCAATATAAGAAAACAGTGGGATGCACAAGAAAACAATAAAAAATATAAGAAAACAATAAAAAATATAAGAAAACAATAAGCAATATAAGCAAACAGAGTTGGATTTATAGAAAATACAGATAAGCGGAAAAGTAAAGAAAAATCAGTAAAATTAGACCCGACAATGGAGGCAGTCATGGCAAAAAGAAAAGCAAGAAATCAAAATATAAAAAATCAATATAGAAATCCGGCATATCTGTATGGTTCAGCAGCACCTAAAAGGGAATATGAGCAGCCTGTCCGCCGAAAAACTCAGCGGGAAGAGCGTGTGTATATAGGAAATAAGAGAGTGGCTGTAAATCATGCTGCTTACCGAAATCAGCAGAAGGCATTGCACATGAACGGCGGTTATGTGGCATTTTTGGCAGTGGCGGCGTTTATTAGCCTTCTGGCATGTGTGAATTATCTAAAGCTGCAGGCTGAGATTTCAAATCATAATGAGAGTATTACAGCAATTGAAAAACAAATAAATACAACAAAGGCACAGAATGATTCATTAGAATATTCTATTGACAGCTATATTGATTTGGATTATATATACAAAACGGCAACACAGGAGCTGGGAATGGTTCCGGCAACATCAGATCAAGTATCGGTATATGAAAGTAAGGATAATGAATATATGAAGCAGTATAAAGATATTCCAAAGGAATAAGATTTTTGGGACAATTGCTGATATAATCATAAGCCAAGGGAAATCGTTTATGAAGAAAAGGAAAGGAAATATGCAGTCTGCCCCTTTCCCTGGGCTTTTTTAGGATGTATTGTATACATAAACAATAACTCCGAAAAGAAACAGAAGTAAAATTGAATGGGCAGAATCACATTTTGTGATAGCATAGGTATAAGATGGCAGGTGTACAAGAAAAGCAATATAAAGTACAAAAAAAGCGAAAGAAGAGAAAAAGGCAATTTACAAGAAAGATGCAGTCAAAGCTGATGGTAATCTTTATAGTGCTTATGATTGTACTGTTTGGTTTGAATTATCGCTTGTCAGCTATAAGCTTAAAAAGCGGAAATGATTATTCTCTCACAGTGCTGCAGCAGCAGGAGAGCACCAGCAGAATCCTTCCTTTTAAGAGAGGAGATATATTAGACAGAAATGGGGCAACCTTGGCAACTAGTATAAAAGTTTACAATTTGGTGCTAGACCCAAAAGTGATTATCAGTGATAAAGGAAAATATGTGGAGCCAACTCTGCAGGCATTAAATCAATGCTTTGGCTATGATGTGGACGAGCTTAGGGAATTGGTGAATGAAAATCCTAACAGCAGCTATTATGTCTATGAAAAAAAGCTTTCCTATGAACAGATTAAAGAGTTTAAGGAAATACAAAATGATAAGAAAAAAAATCCTTTTATTGCAGGGGTTTGGTTTGAGGAGGAATATGAAAGAAATTATCCCTTTTCTAACCTGGCTTGTAGTGTTGTAGGGTTTACCGCAAGTGGAAATGTGGGTGTCTGGGGGTTAGAAAGCTACTACAATGATTTTTTGAATGGAATCAATGGACGTGAATTTGGTTTTGTAGATTCCGACAATAATATGGAAACTACTATAAAAGGGGCATCTGATGGGGATACAATTATTTCCACGATTGATTTCAATATTCAAACTATTGTGGAGAAGCATATTAAAGAGTATGTAAAGGAATATAAGCCGGAAAATGTGGCAGTCATTGTGGCGAATCCTAACAACGGAGAAATTCTTGCCATGGCCAGCGACCGTTCCTTTAACTTAAATGACCCGAGAAATTTAGAGGGGGTATATTACAAGGGAAAAACCATTTCAAAAAAGAAGGCAAACAAGTATACAGACAAACAAAAAATGGATATTTACAATGAAATTTGGAGAAATTTTTGTATCAGTGATACTTATGAACCAGGCTCCACGTTTAAACCAATATCAGTGGCTGCGGCGTTGGAGGAGGCAAAAGCGTCAGAGGAAGAGATCTACGATTGTGACGGAAAGGAATTTGTGGAGGATTGGCCAAAACCAATCAAGTGTCATAATACATCTGGGCATGGCAAGGTGGATTTGGCACAGGTGTTAATGTATTCCTGCAACGATGGAATGATGAAGGTGGCATTCAATTTAGGAAAAGAAAAATTTAGTCTTTATCAGGAAAATATGGGCTTTGGAATGAAGACGGGAATTGATTTGCCCGGAGAGTCCAGAGGCGTTGTGCTGGATGCAGATAAGATGAGTAAAGTAGATTTGGCATGTTACTCCTTTGGTCAAAACTTTAATGCCACTGGAGTTCAGATGGTATCCGCCTTTTCTTCTTTAATAAACGGAGGATTTTATTATGAGCCCCATGTTGTGAAGAAAATTGTGAACGCCAACGGCGGTGTCGTGAAAAATGTGGAAAAAAAGCTTGTAAAGCAAACTGCTACAAAGAGTACATGTGAATTTATCAAGGAGGCGCTCAGACGCACCATAACAGAGGGAACTGGTTCGGCTGCTGCCGTGGAGGGATATGTGATAGGCGGAAAGACGGGAACTGCTCAAAAGCATGATAAGGAGGAGGAAGAATATGTACTGTCCTTTATTGGATATGCCCCTCATGATAATCCCCAAGTAGTATGCTATGCCATTGTGGACACCCCGGATGTGGATGATCCTTCCAGCAGTTCCTATGCATCTAAACTTTTTGGAAATGTTATGTCCGAGGTTCTTCCTTATCTCAATATCTTTAAGACAGAGGATACTGATAAAAAGGATAATAAAAAAGAGGATGTCACGAAGGAGGGGGGAACGACAAAAACGGAAGGCACATCAAAAGAAGAGGAAACCTCCAGTTCATCTTCTACCGAAACTTCGACTGACAATCCCAAAAATCATGATGAGAAGTATGAAGAACCACCATTGGATAATCAAATGCACAGTGTTCCAAGTCAGTGAGGGTAACCAAACTGTCACAATAAAATAGGTATAACCTCACAGAAGAAATAATAAATTATAAAGAATCTACTTCTGTGAGGTTTTTTATGTCAAGAACAAGGGTATTTCACCGAAAAAAGGTAATGGTATATATGAGCTGTATTTTAGTCTTAAATGCAGTGTTGATTGGAAGACTAGTGTTTTTGATGATATTTCAGTCCCAATATTACTCCGCACAGGCACAGATGCTACATGAGAGGGAGAGAAGCATCAAGGCGGCAAGAGGCTGTATTTATGACAGAAACGGAAATATTATTGCCACCAACAAGACTGTTTGTACCATATCTGTTATTCACAGTCAGTTGACAGACGCCGAGGAAGTTATTCGTGTGTTGTCTGAGGAACTGCAAATCACAGAGGAGGAAATACGCCAGAAGGTGGCAAAGGTAAGCTCCAGAGAAAAGATTAAATCTAATGTGGAAAAGGAGATAGGGGATAAAATACGGGCATATGACTTAGACGGTGTGAAGGTAGATGAAGATTATAAGCGGTATTATCCATATGAGGAGATGGCATCCAAGGTATTGGGCTTTACAGGAAGCGATAATCAGGGCATTATTGGACTGGAGGTTTCCTACGAGGAGGAGTTGAAGGGGGAGGAAGGTATGATTTTGACCTTGACCGATGCTAGGGGAGTGGAGCTAGACACTATGGCAGAATCTCGTAAGGAGCCAATCAGCGGAAATCATCTGACATTAAGTTTGGATATGAATATACAAAAGTACGCCCAGCAGGCAGCGATGAAAGCATTGGTTGCCAAGGAAGCAAACTATGTGACAATTATCTCTATGAATCCCCAAAACGGAGAGATATTGGCTATGGTGAATGTGCCGGAGTTTAATCTCAATGACCCATACACATTAAATACTGATGCTAAAGGACTTACAGGAAGTAAATTTCAGGATGCACTAAATAAGATGTGGAGAAATCAAGGAATCAATGATACATATGAGCCAGGCTCCACCTTTAAGATTGTCACGGCCACCGCAGGTTTAGAGTGTGGGGTGGTGAGCGTAAACGATCATTTTAACTGTCCTGGCTACAAGATGGTGGAGGATAGAAGGATAAAATGTCACAAGACAACAGGGCATGGCGGTGAAAGTTTCGTAAAGGCAACAATGAATTCCTGCAATCCGGTGTTTATTGAGGTGGGAGCCAGAGTAGGTGTAGAACATTTTTATCAGAATCTGCGAAAACTAGGTTTAATGGAAAAGACAGGGGTAGATGTTCCCGGTGAGGCATCCACCATCATTCACAAAAAGGAAAATGTGAAAGCAGTAGAGTTAGCAACCATGTCTTTTGGGCAATCCTTTCAGATTACTCCCTTGCAGCTTCTTCGGGCTGTGAGCAGTGTAATCAACGGCGGAACTTTAGTTACCCCCCATTTTGGAGTGAAATCAACAGATGAGCAGGGGAATGTGGTGAAAACCTACCAGTATCCGATAAAGGAGAACGTGATTTCTAAGGAAACAAGTGAGACAATGAAAATGATACTAGAGAAGGTGGTTTCAGAGGGGGGAGGAATCAACGGCTATATTGAGGGCTTCTCTATAGGAGGAAAGACGGCAACCTCCCAAAAGCTTCCGAGAAATTCCGGCAAATATATCTCATCCTTTATCGGTTTCGCACCGGTACAAAATCCTCAGATTGTCACGATCTGTATTATTGATGAGCCAACAGGAATTTATTATGGAGGTACGATAGCGGCTCCGGTAGTGAAGGAATTATATGAAAATATTCTGCCATATTTGGGGATGGAGAAGCAAAAGATTGTAAAAGAGGGAGAGGGGGAGAAGGAAACAAGTGAAATAAATGATTGATTATTAAGTAAAAAAGCCGTATACTTAAATCGTATGTGTAAATGTGACTAAAACAGCGAACAGAACCATGGCAAATATGATGCTTGCACAAATATTTGCTATGATTACGCAAAGGTCCATCATAAGGAACAAAGCTATGCTGTAAGCAGTTAGAAAGTATTTATGAAAAATACAAGGATAAGCAGAGAGGAAATAAAAACATGGAAAACAAAGTGATTTTAGCGATTATTCTGTCTTTTGGGGTAAGTGTGGTACTGTGTCCCATCATTATACCATTTTTAAAACGATTAAAATTTGGCCAGTATGTGAGAGATGACGGGCCTAAGGAGCATTTAAAGAAGTCGGGAACACCCACAATGGGCGGATTGATTATACTTTCTGCTATTGTGATTACAGCTCTATTCTTTGTAAATGATTATCCGAGAATCGTTCCGATTTTATTTATGACCTTAGGGTTTGGTTTAATTGGATTTTTGGATGATTATATTAAAGTAGTAATGAAGCGCTCCCTTGGTCTTCGAGCATGGCAGAAAATGCTGGGGCAGATAGTGATTACGGGAATTTTTGCATATTATATGGTAGAAAAATCAGGACTAGGCACTAAAGTGATTCTTCCTTTTGCCAACCAGGAGATGGATTTAGGGCTATTGTTTGTTCCGGTTTTGTTTGTGGCAGTGCTGGGCACTGTGAATGGAGCAAATTTTACGGATGGGTTAGATGGCCTAGCATCCGGCGTTACAGTAATTATTGCCGTATTCTTCACGGTGATTGCTATGGTGACTCAGAGTGGGATTGCACCCATTACCGCCGCAGTAGTTGGAAGTCTGCTGGGATTTTTGCTGTTTAATGTATATCCGGCAAGCGTGTTTATGGGAGATACCGGTTCCCTGGCCCTCGGAGGCTTTGTGGCGGCTACGGCTTATATGCTGAAGATGCCCTTGTTTATTGTGATTGTAGCATTTATTTATTTGGCGGAGGTACTGTCGGTTATGCTTCAGGTATCCTACTTTAAAATCACTCACGGTAAGAGAATCTTTAAGATGGCCCCTATACATCATCATTTTGAGCTGTGCGGATGGTCGGAGACAAGAGTGGTGGCAGTGTTTTCCATTGTGACAGCGTTGCTTTGCCTTGTTGCTTATCTAGCGATGCCGGCTATGATATAGCAACTGTCTTACGTACATGGCGGCGTGTAAGAAGCGGCATGTACGGTTATGTTATAGTAAAATAGAAAGGTTGGTGATGGGGTGTCAAAAAAGAATAACACACCAGTGCCAGGAAAAAAAAGAAATAATTATTTTGATTACAGCTTACTTTTTATTATTATATTTTTATTGTGTTTTGGGTTTGTGATGTTGTACAGCACAAGCTCTTACAATGCACAGATTAAATTTCAGGATTCAGCATGGTATTTGAAAAAACAGGTGAAGGCTACTGCTATAGGAGCTTTGGCTATGGCTATAGTAGCTATGATTGATTACCGTATTTGGAAGCGTTTTGCGAAATTTGGATATATTGTATCTTTAATTTGTATTATATTAGTAGTAACTCCTTTAGGAAGCGAGATCAACGGTGCCAGAAGATGGATAGGTGTAGGTTCCGCCTCTTTTCAGCCCGCAGAACTTGCAAAGCTTGCGGTGATACTGTTTTTAGCCTATGTTATCAGCAACAGTGTGAAGAGTATGCATAAATTCAGCACACTTGTGTGTGTGGTGGTGATGGTAAGTCCTGCCATTGTCTTGATTGCCGTGCTGACGAAAAACTTAAGCTCCGCCATTATTATTATGGGAATTGCCATTGTTATGCTGTTTGTGGCAAGTCCGAAATACATACATTTTGTGGCGGTTGGAGCAGTGGCGGCTGTGGGGGGTACAATATTTATGCTGATGGAACGATTTCGAATGAATCGTTTTAAAGTGTGGCTAGAGCCGGAAAAGTATGCTAGGGAGGGAGGCTTTCAGGTGCTGCAGGCTCTCTATGCCATTGGCTCCGGAGGGATTTTTGGAAAAGGTCTCGGTCAGAGCGTGCAAAAGCTTGGATTTGTGCCGGAGGCGCAAAACGATATGATTTTCACTATTATCTGCGAGGAGTTGGGACTTTTTGGGGCAGTAAGTGTTATTTTAATGTTTCTATTTATGATTTGGCGTTTTATGGTGATTGCCAACAATTCCACCGATTTATTTGGTTCCCTCATTGTCGTAGGAGTGCTGGCCCACATTTCTATTCAGGTCATATTAAATATTGCCGTAGTGACAAACACGATTCCAAACACAGGAATTACATTGCCTTTTATCAGCTATGGCGGTACATCTGTTTTGTTTTTAATGATAGAGATGGGACTTGTACTTTCCGTCTCCAGACAAATACGCAGGGAATAATTGTCACGCCCCCTGCTTTACTGCATATAATAATATAGAATCAGTGAAGAAGGGCGAGTGCCTATGTATGTAATTCATGGGGGTAATACAATAGAAGGAAAGGTTCGGGTGCAGGGGGCGAAGAACACGGTGCTGCCTATCTTGGCGGCAGCACTGCTGCTTTCGGAACCAGTCACTTTAAAAGGCTGCCCGAGAATATCTGATGTGTATACAATGTTGGCGTTGATAGAACAGTTAGGCGGAGCATGGAGCTGGAGAGGAGAAATACTAACAGTAGACGGAACAGGGATAAAAAATTGGGAAGTGGATGGATTGCTGGCGCAGGAGTGTCGGGCGTCCATTTTGTTTATGGGAGCGCTTTTGGGAAGAGAGAAGAAGGTGAGAATCCATAGACCAGGGGGATGTGCCATCGGAAAGCGTCCAATCAACATACATGTGGAAGGAATGAAGCAGCTTGGAGCAAAGGTAAGGGAGGAAGAAGATTTTATTCATGTCAGCGGAGAGCGTATGCAAAGCGGAACCTTTCACATGAAGTTTCCAAGTGTGGGTGCTACCCAAAATTTGATTTTGTCTTGTGTGAAGCTGCCGGGTATCACTAAGCTTTATAACGGCGCCAGGGAACCAGAGGTAGTGTATCTGTGTGATTTTTTAAGAAAATGCGGCGCTAAAATACAGGGGGAGAGAACGGACTGCATTGTGATACAGGGAGTGAAAAGGTTAAAGGGGGTTTCTTATGAGATTCCCGGGGACAGAATCGTGGGAGGAACATATCTTACTATGGCGGCAGCGTCAGGGGGAAGCGCACAGATAGAACATGTTCAGCTGTGGGAAATAGAAAGCTTGCTTTTTCTGTTAGAGAGAATGGGCTGTTCTATTTATAGAAATCAAAAAAGTGTGATTCTTTATCGCAATCCGAAAAATAGATTAAAGTCGGTGGAGCAGCTATATACCCAGCCATTTCCTGGTTTTCCCACAGATATGCAGTCTCAGTGGATGGTGGCAGCAGCGGTGGCAAGAGGGAAAAGCAAGGTTTGCGAAAAAATTTTTGAGAACCGATTTCAAATTGTGGCCCCCCTAAAGCAGATGGGAGCCAATATTCATGTGGAGCAAGATACGGCTATTATAGAAGGGGTGGAAAACTTATCAGGATGTGAAGTGTGGGGAAAGGATTTGCGGGGAGCCTGTGCATTGATGGTGGCAGGTGCTGTTGCCAAGGGAACTACACTTGTCCATGGACAGAAATATATAGATAGAGGACATGAAGATATTGTCAGGGATTTTAAGCTGCTTGGAGTAAAAGTGCAACAGACGAAGTGACGGAAAAGTCAATCATCTTTCAGCGTTTGCCAAATGTGCATGGAAGCATGTACGCTTGGCTTATTGCTGACTAGTAAAGTGAAGAAAACTGCACGAAGGCTGTAAGGAAAATGTTGCCAGAGTGGGGCAGAATCACATAAGTGGAAAGGCATAGAACAAATGGAAAAAAGAAAAGTGATAAAAAATACAGCTATCATCGTAGGTGGGCTGCTGATAGTGCTGTTTTTACTCTCTCTTGTATTTTCTGTGAAGGAGATTACCTGGGAGGGAAATACAAAAATGGAGGAGGAGCAGTTAGAGCAGTATATATTTTCTAAAAAGTGGCAAAAAAACAGCGCTGCTTTTTATTTGAAAAATCAATTTGGTGAAAAGGCAAGTATTCCTTTTGTGGAAACCTATGAAGTGGAATATCTATCATTGACACATGTGAAAATCATTGTATATGAAAAAGATATCGTTGCTTTTATTAAATATATGGGTTATAACATGTATTTTGACAAGGATGGAATTGTGGTGGAGAGCTCCACTAAGAATTTAGAGGGAGTGCCGGAAATGATAGGTTTAAATTTTGATTATATAGGGCTGAATTCTCCCCTGCCTGCGGAAAATGAGGGACTTTTTGATTTGATTTTGGACGTGACTCAGTCTGTAAAAAAGTATGAGGTTAGTGTAGACAGAATCTATTTATCTCAAAAGGGGGAAATTTATTTGTACATTCAGGACGTAAAGGTGGAGATGGGAGATAAATCCAATCTAAATGAGAAAATGGCGGATTTGAGAGACTTGTCCCCCAATTTGGAGGGGAAGGCGGGAGTGCTTGACATGAAAGAGTACAATGAAAATCGGTCTGGATATACAATGAAAACGGAGAAAAAGAAAAAGAAATGAGAAAATTGCTAAAATTTAAAAAAATCAGTTGATTATTTTGCTGTTTGAATATATTATAGTAAGGGTAAGCTAAAATAAGTATGCAAAGTAATGTACTTTTAAATAGGTAGACAAGCTGTAGAAAAGAAGAAAACAAGATTGATAAAATGAAGGAGGATAAAACCTTGCTTGAAATTAAAACGAATGAATCAGAAACAGCAGCAAAAATAATCGTTGTCGGCGTGGGCGGTGCAGGTAACAATGCAGTCAACCGGATGATTGATGAAAATATAAGTGGTGTGGAGTTTATTGGGGTAAATACTGATAAGCAGGCATTAAAGCTCTGTAAAGCGCCTACTTCCCTTCAAATTGGGGAAAAGCTTACAAAGGGGCTAGGTGCCGGAGCCAGACCGGAAATTGGTGAGAAGGCAGCAGAGGAAAATGTGGAGGAGCTGACTCAGGCCTTGAAGGGAGCAGATATGGTGTTTGTCACCTGTGGTATGGGAGGCGGAACCGGAACGGGAGCTGCTCCTGTTGTGGCAAAGATTGCCAAAGATATGGGTATCCTTACGGTTGGTGTTGTGACAAAGCCTTTTCGCTTTGAGGCAAAGACTCGTATGAACAATGCAATGACAGGAATAGACAAATTGAAATCCAGTGTGGACACATTGATTGTCATTCCTAATGATAAATTATTAGAGATTGTGGACAGAAGGACAACAATGCCGGAAGCTTTGAAGAAGGCAGATGAAGTGCTTCAGCAGGCTGTGCAGGGAATTACAGATTTGATAAATGTTCCTGCTCTGATTAACTTGGATTTTGCAGATGTGCAGACAGTAATGACAGATAAGGGAATTGCGCATATCGGTATTGGCAATGCTAAAGGTGACGAGAAGGCAAGTGAAGCGGTTCAGCTTGCTGTTACCAGCCCATTGCTGGAGACTACAATCAAGGGTGCATCCCATGTTATTATCAATATTTCCGGAGATATCAGCTTGATGGAAGCAAATGAATCCGCAAGCTATGTGCAGGAGCTGGCAGGAGAAAATGCCAATATTATATTTGGTGCCCGTTATGATGATACATACCCAGACGAATGTACAATTACAGTGATTGCCACAGGATTAGAGACGGAGTCTGAGATGGCAAGCAGTATTCAGGCGGAGATACCTTCCTTCAATCATGGACAAGTTGAGAGGAAACCACAGCCAGTGCCAAAGCAGGATATGAGATTTAGCACACAGCCGCCCGTTCAGAGTCAGCCAGCGGCTGGTCAGACTGCTGCGTCGCCTTCTGCAAGTGCAAGAAGTGTATCCAGAACTTCTACAGGTGCACCATTATCTCAGTCGGTTCCGGCAGGAGGATTTACAAGCAATATTCCTTCTCAGCCAAGAACAGAGCAGCCGGCTCAGACAGCAGTGCCCCCAAGGCCAATCTCCTCAGCCAGAAGGCCGGTTACCTCTAATGTGGAACAAAAGAGCATTGAAATTCCAGCTTTCTTAAAAAGATAAATAACAAAAAAGCCCTGTGCTACACATACAGCACAGGGCTTTTTTTATCTAGATTGCTTTTAAATTTTTTAAAGATACGTCCAAGATGGGGGAGGAGTGTGTAAGTGCCCCGCTAGAGACATAGTCTACCCCTAAGCTGGTGATTTTTTTAATATTTTCTTTTGTAATGTTGCCGGAGCATTCTGTCTCGGCTCTGCCGTCTATTATGGCAATTGCCTGTTTCATAGTAGCTTCGTCCATATTGTCTAGCATAATAATATCAGCTCCTGCCTCTACAGCTTCCCTGACCATATCTAAAGTTTCTGCTTCAATTTCGATTTTTCGCACAAAAGAGGCATATTCTTTTGCCATAGCAACAGCCTCCTTGACGCCTCCTGCGGCGCCAATATGATTATCTTTGATTAAGATGCCGTCGGAGAGATTGTATCGATGGTTGTAGCCGCCTCCTACCTTCACAGCATATTTTTCAAATAATCTCATATTTGGAGTGGTTTTTCTTGTATCCAGCAATTTAGTATGAGAGCCCTCTAACAGCTTTGCAACACTGTGGGTGTATGTGGCAATGCCGCTCATTCTCTGCAGATAATTCAGGGCAGTCCGCTCGCCGGACAGCAAAACTCTTATGTCTCCCGTAACCTTGGCAAGCAAATCACCACTGTGAATCTCATCTCCATCCTGAAAATAAGTCTCAAATTTTACATTTTCATCTAATAGAGTAAATACTCGGCAGAATATATGTATTCCTGCAAGGATGCCATCCTGCTTGCAGAGCAGGTCGGCGCTTCCTAGCTTATATTCCTTCATAACTGCATTGGTTGTGATATCTTCGCTTGTAATATCTTCCTTTAAAGCCATGCGCAGGTAATCATCTGCGTTTAATATAGTAGTGATTGGGTTATTCATTGTTTTTTATCCTTTCTGTTTTTGCATGTTCTATAGCATCTAACACAAGCTTTTTGTTTGCCTGTGCCAATTCCTCATAGTGAATGGTGATAAGGGGGTCAAAGATAAATACCGGTGCGGTTGTGCGCTGATAATGTTCGATGATATGGCAGGCGGCCCGCTTGGCAAAAACTAAGCTCTCTAATAGGGAATTGCTTGCTAAGCGGTTTGCCCCGTGCACTCCATTACAGCTTGTCTCTCCCACGGCATAGAGATGCTCCATTGTAGTTTTACTGTATCGGTCTACATAAATACCACCCATAAAATAATGTTGGGAGGGCACAACGGGAATCCATTGCTTTGTCACATCATAACCTTCCATAAGGCACTGTCTGAAAATATTAGGGAAATGAGATTTGATAACCTCCTCCTGAATTTTTTCCATGGAAAGCCATACATGGGGCATATCATCCTTGTCCATCTGTTCATTGATGGCTTGTGTCACCACATCTCTAGGCAAAAGCTCATTGACAAATCTCTTTCCGTCTTTGCCATATAAAAGAGCGCCTTCCCCCCGCACTGACTCGGAGATAAGAAAACGTCTGCCCAGGGCTTCGGAGTACAATGTAGTGGGATGTATTTGTATGTAATCTAAATTTTCTAATTGGATGTGGTGCTTCATGGCAACTGCTAGGGCATCGGCGGTGAGGTGGCGGAAATTAGTTGAATTTTCATATAAACCGCCAAGGCCTCCGGTTGCCAGAATCGTGTAATCACCATAATAATCGGCACATTCCCTGTCATGTAATGTACGAACGCCAAAACAAATATTTCGGTAACACAGCAGGTCAATCATGGTAGTGTTTTCCATAATGGTGATATTGTCACGAATAAGTACAGCAGACAACAATTTGCTTGTAATTTCCCTGCCAGTGATATCCTCGTGAAATAAAATGCGGTTGGAGGAGTGGGCTCCCTCTCTAGTATAGAGAAATTCTCCGTTTTCCATGGCGAATTCTACCCCGTATCCGATTAAGTCAGAAATAATATTTTGGGAGGAGCGCAACATAATATGTACAGATTCTTTTCTGTTTTCATAATGACCAGCGTGCATAGTATCTTCAAAATAACTGTCATAGTCCTGTCCGTTTTTTAATACGCAGATACCACCCTGTGCCAAAAAGGAATCACTTTTGTCTGTCTGGGATTTTGTAATCATTAATATTTTTTTATGAATGGGAAAATTCAGAGCAGCAAATAAACCGGCTGCACCGGTTCCCACGATGATAACATCATATTTATTTTCCATAAGTTCTTTCACCCTTAATTCTTTCTATTAGTCCCTTTCTATGCTCAAATGCTGCTTATTTCCTAAACACCTATTAAAATAAAATTCATATCTAAATACCACTATATATGAAAGGAAGTATAACATGAAACCTTTTGAAAAACAAGAGAAGGAAAAAGCTTTTGTGACAATATATAAAAAATTTAAGAAAAGAGTAAAAGGAAATTTTGTTGAAATTGCTATAAATTATCATAAATAATAAGGAAACACATAAAATAGTGCAAAGGCAGTCTTGCACTTACAGGAAAAATAAGATATAACTAGTGTATTGTATAAAACATAAGTTTAGGTTTTTAAAATACCTGAAATGCAGGAAGAAAGGAATGCAGGAAAATGAAAGAGATAACAATGGAAGAGGTAAAAGAAAATGTATGTAAGCTGATAGGCAAGGATTGGATGCTGGTTGCCGCAGCAGACGGAGAAAAGGTCAATGCCATGACAGCCTCCTGGGGCGGTATGGGAGTTATGTGGGGGAAAAATGTGGCATTTCTTGTGATACGTCCTCAGAGATATACAAAGGAATTGATTGACAAATCCGATTATATTTCTTTGAATTTTTATGGGGAGGAGTATAGGAAAATGCTCAATTATATGGGTACTGTCAGCGGAAGAGAGGAAGATAAGATTCAAAAGTCTGGCTTACATACGTTATTTGATGGACAGACACCATATTTTGATGAGGCACGCATGGTTTTGATAACAAAGAAATTATATGAACAGCCATTCACACCAGATGGCTTTTATGAAAAGGATTTGATTGAAAAGTGGTATCCTGCCGATGATTATCACACTATGTACATATGTGAAATTGAGAAGGTGCTTGTATAGGACTTGCGTAAAGGGCTCAAATCAATGATATAGGTAGAAAAGAGGGGAATAAATATTGAAAAATGTTATTGTATTGGGAAAGAGTTTATTGATTTCCTATGGAATCACTGCTGTTTTGCTTACAATAGGTGCTTTTGTTATGTTAAAGGCCCAGGTAAAGCAGTCACAAATGATGACATTGATTTATGTTGTTTATGCGGTGGCTAATTTTGCCAGCGGATTTATATTGGGAAAGGCAAAGAAAGAAAAGAAATTTCTGTGGGGGCTGGCCGCAGGTATTATGTATTTTATAGTGCTTTCTTTTATTTCTTTTGTAGTCAATCAAGGATTTTATCAAAATCCTATACAGGCTGCCCTCGCCTTAGGCGCCAGCGCAGTGTTTGGGATGATTGGCGGCATGGCAGGATAAAAAGCACTCAATGCAAAGTCCTGGATGAACGGTAACAAAAAGTAACGAAATATTGCATAAATAGTTTGAATTGTATTACAAGGTATGCTATAATAAGAAACTGTATTGTTTGATAAACATATGTTATATATGTAAATTAGGAGGTATACAATGAAGCACGTAAAGACTTTAAGTACAAATACTTTAAAAAATACGATGAAAAAGGGCGGATGCGGTGAGTGCCAGACATCCTGTCAGTCTGCTTGCAAGACTAGTTGCACAGTGGGAAATCAGACCTGTGAAAACAACAAGTAAGTCTCAGGTTAGTTTTATATTTCAATATAGCAATAGAAAGACGGAAAACGTTTTTTCTGTTGTTTCACAAGTAAGACTGTTTGGAATATTCCGAACAGTCTTATCATAGTGTTTGAAAGGGGAAAGACATTGATACACGCATATAAAAATAATGGATATAACATCGTTTTGGATGTAAACAGCGGTTCTGTCCATGTGGTGGATGATGTGACATATGATGTGATTTCATTATTTGAAGATAAAACATGGGAACAGATTACGCAGGAGCTGTCCTCCGCTTATGAGATAGAGCAGATTGAGGAAGCCCTGGGGGAAGTAAAGCAATTAAAGGAGGAGGAGCTTCTATTTACAGAAGATATCTATCAGGATTACATGATGGATTTTAAGAAAAGACAGACAGTAGTAAAAGCTTTGTGTCTGCATATTGCCCATGACTGTAATCTTGCCTGCCAATATTGTTTTGCCCAGGAGGGGGAATATCATGGCCGAAGAGCGCTTATGAGCTTTGAGGTGGGAAAGGCAGCCCTGGATTTTTTGATTGCCAATTCCGGCAGCCGAGTTAATCTGGAAGTGGATTTTTTTGGCGGAGAGCCGCTGATGAACTGGGATGTAGTAAAGCAGCTGGTGGAGTACGGCAGAAGCAAGGAACAGGAGCATAATAAAAAGTTTCGTTTTACATTGACAACCAATGGGGTTTTGCTGAATGATGATATATTGGAATTTGTCAATAAGGAAATGTCCAATGTTGTGCTGAGTCTGGATGGCAGAAAAGAAGTCAATGACAAAATGAGACCTTTTCGAAACGGCAAAGGCAGCTATGATTTGATTGTACCTAAGTTCCAGCAGGTAGCTAGGAGCCGTAATCAAAGCAACTACTATGTAAGGGGTACATTTACAAGAGAAAATCTTGATTTCTCTAAGGATGTTATACATTTTGCTGATTTGGGATTTAAGCAGATGTCTATAGAGCCGGTTGTAGGTGGGGAGGACGAGCCTTACGCTATTCGGCAGGAGGATTTACCCCAGATTATGGAGGAGTATGACAAGCTTGCCCTGGAATATATTAAGAGAGCAAAAGAGGGAAGAGGTTTTCAGTTCTTTCATTTTATGATTGATTTAAATCAAGGACCATGTGTGGCAAAGCGTCTGTCAGGCTGCGGAAGCGGCACAGAATATTTGGCAGTTACCCCCTGGGGAGATTTCTATCCTTGTCACCAGTTTGTGGGACATGAGGAATTTCTTCTTGGAAACGTGTTTGAAGGTATAAACAAACCAGAGATCTGCAATGAGTTTAAAATGTGTAACGTCTATGCAAAAGAAAAATGTCAGAAATGCTTTGCAAAATATTATTGCAGTGGTGGATGTGCCGCCAATTCTTATCAATTTCATGGTTCCATAAATGATACTTATGATATTGGGTGTGAGATGGAACGTAAGAGAGTGGAATGCTCTATTATGATAAAAGCAGCTCTGTCGGAGGATCAACTATAAGACAGGCTGAGTTAAGGAACTGACAATTCCGTAGAACTTCAATTAAGAAAGGAAGAAATAATAATGAAACAGAAAAAGCTGAAAAGCGTTGGGTTATTTCTGCTTATGCTTGTAGCCATTGGGGGCGTGTGTGCCTTAGCTTGGTTTGGTATCGGCAAAAACCACAGAGGAAGTGCTAAGAATATTATTCTTGGTCTTGACTTAAAGGGTGGGGTAAGTGTTACCTATGAAGTGGAGGAAAAGAATTTCTCCAATACAGATTTTGAAGATACAAAGGCAAAGCTGGAAAAGAGAGTAGGGAACTATAGTACAGAGTCCTCTGTATACGCAGAGGGAGATAACAGAATTACCGTTGACATTCCCGGTGTGACAGATGTGGAAAAAATCACCAATGATTTAGGAAAGCCAGGTTCTCTCTATTTTGCGTCTGCCATGTCAGAGGGGGAGGATGCAGGAGACCATGAGACAATAAAGGTAGGCTCCACTACTTACAAAATATGGCTTTCTGGTTCCGATGTGAAGAATGCTACAGGCGTTTCCACAACAGATAAGAACTCTGGAGCTATTGAGTATATTGTCAGCTTAGATTTTACCGACGAAGGTACAAAGAAATTTAAGGAGGCAACAACAGAGAGATTAAATAAAACTATTGCCATCATATATGATGAGCAGGTAATCAGTGAGCCTACAGTCCAGACAATCATTTCAGACGGAAGTGCACAGATTGACGGACAGAAGGATTTAGAGGAAGCGGAGTCCCTGGCAACTACCATTCGTATTGGTTCCTTAAAGCTGACATTAAATCAGATTAGCTCTAAGGTGATTGGAGGAAAGTTGGGCAGTGATGCCATTAAGACAAGCTTGACAGCAGGCTTGATTGGTTTTGTGATAGTTGTTATCTTTATGATATTTGTTTATCGCCTTCCGGGTGTGGTGGCAGGTCTTTCCCTGATTTTGTATACAGGCGCCATTATGGTATGTCTTAATGCCTTTGATATGACATTGACGCTGCCGGGTATTGCAGGTATTATTCTTGGTATTGGTATGGCAGTGGATGCCAATGTTATTATATATGCTAGAATCCGTGAGGAATTAGGCTTAGGAAAGACAGTAAAGAGCGCCATTCAGATTGGTTTTCAGAAGGCAACATCAGCCATTGTGGATGGTAATATTACAACCTTTATTGCAGCCCTTGTGTTAATGTGGAAGGGTTCAGGTCCGGTAAAGGGATTTGCCCAGACATTGGCAATGAGTATTGTGCTTTCCATGTTTACCGCCATGATTGTTTCCCGTGCTCTTGTGTATGTGCTATACAATATGGGAGGGGACAAGCCTGCTCTATATGGTGTTCAGAAGGAGAGAAATACGATTGATTTCCTGAAAATCAAAAATATTTGCTTTATTGTTTCCGCAGTGTTGGTACTTGGCGGTGTGGCAGGCTTTTTTATTAAGTCTATGAATTATTCTGTAGAGTTCAAGGGCGGTATTTCCGTGGAAGCTGATTACGGCAAGGCTTATACCATTGAGGAATTTGAAAAGGAAATTCAGCCGAAGCTTGCGGAGGTCATTGGCACAAATGATATTGCAGGTCAGCCAGTGAGCGGAAGTAACCAGTTAGTCATTAAGACGCCAAATCTTTCTAATGAAAAGATGAATGATATGCAGAAATTGCTGATTGATGAGTTTGGTGCAAATGCAGATACGATACAGGTAAATGAGATTAGCTCTAGTGTCAGCAAGGAAATGAAATCCAATGCGATTGTATCCGTAATTTTAGCTACCATCTGTATGCTGCTTTATATATGGGTTCGCTTCAAGGATATACGCTTTGCCTCCAGTGCGGTGATTGCTCTGCTTCATGATGTGTTGATTGTGCTGGCATTTTATGTAGTATCCCGCACCTCTGTTGGTAATACCTTTATCGCTTGTATGCTGACGATTGTAGGTTACTCTATCAATGCAACTATTGTCATATTTGACCGTATCCGTGAAAATGTGGCGTCAGCGGGAAGAAATCCGGATTACCGCAATATTGTAAATTTAAGTATAACACAGACACTGACAAGAAGTATCTATACTACCTTTACAACATTAGTTATGGTATTGGTATTATATGTTATGGGTGTAGCGTCTATACGTGAATTTACACTTCCAATCATTGTGGGATTGATTTGTGGTGTATATTCCTCCGTTTGTATTACAGGTGCTCTCTGGTATACAATGAAAACATGGAAGCTGGGAAAAACACAGGGAAGCACAGAAGTGAAATTAGAAAAAAGCAGTAATAAAAATAAAAAATAAAGCAGGCATTTACGTTTGCTTAAAAATAAAAAGAATCTCGCTTGCGGGATTCTTTTTTATCGAATAGGAAATTTCCTAGGAAAGAGATTATACATGAAAGGAAAATAGTACAGGCGTTTTCGCTTAAAGCTGGTGCAGAATATGGAACAATGGATGGTTTATCAAAAAAAAGCAGATTTTAATCGGTGGGCACAGGAGTTTTCCATCAGCCCTATAGTGGCGAGAATTATAAGAAACCGAGATATGATGACAGATGAGCAGGTGGGAGAATATCTCCAGGGAGGAGAAGAATGTCTTCATTCCCCAATGTTGTTTAAGGATATGGAAAAAGCGGTACATATTATTGAAAAAAAGATAGAGGAAGGAAAGAAGCTTCGCATTATCAATGACTATGATATTGATGGGGTGTGTTCTGGTTATATTCTTTACGATGGTATGAAAAGGCTTGGTGGGAATGTGGATATTCGCACACCGGAAAGACTGCGGGACGGTTATGGGTTAAATATTCGTTTGGTGGAGGAAGCGCTGGCAGATGGAGTGGATACGATTATTACCTGTGACAATGGTATTGCTGCGAAGCAACAGATTGCCTACGGAAAGGAACGTGGTATGACGATTATAGTGACAGACCACCATGAAGTGCCTTTTGAGGAGGAGGGAGGCAGGAAAATTTCTATCCTTCCTCCTGCAGATGCCATTGTCAATCATAAGCAGGAGGATTGTCCCTATCCTTTTAAGGAGTTATGCGGGGCGGCTGTGGCGTATAAATTGATATGCTGTTTGTATGAAAAGATGAAAAGAGAATTGCCGGAATACAGAGAATTTGTTGCCATTGCAACAATCGGAGATGTAATGGTACTTCAGCAGGAAAATAGAATTTTGACAAAGCAGGGACTGCAGGTGCTGCAGCACACACAAAATGTAGGACTTCGGGCATTGATGGATGTGTTGGAATTAAAACTGGAGCAGATAGACAGTGAGGCAGTGGGATTTCAATTAGGTCCCTGTATAAATGCGGTTGGTAGGCTGGACAGTGCAAAACGGGCCGTAGATTTATTTGCTGCGTCTAGTTATCCTCTTGCCTATCAAAAAGCGGTGGATATGAAGGAGTGGAATGAACAGAGAAAAAAGCTGACAGAGGAGGGAACAATAGAAGCAGTCAACCAGGTAGAACATGGAGATTGGAGGGAGGACCCGATATATGTTATTTATCTGCCGGATTGCCACGAAAGCTTGGCAGGAATTATAGCAGGCAGAATTAGGGAGCAGTATAATCGGCCTGTTTTTGTATTTACGGATACGGAGAACACAGATGAGGAGGGGAACTTTTTGGTGAAAGGTTCAGGACGCTCTGTTGACAGTTATTCTATGTATGAGGGAATGCATAGCTGCAGTGAATTGCTATATAAATTTGGAGGCCACAAGGGAGCGGGGGGGCTTTCCTTAAAGCAGGAGAATCTAGAGCCTTTCAGAAAAAAAATCAATCAGCTGTGTCCTCTGTCGCCAAAGGATTTTGTACAGCAAGTATGGATAGACGCGCCAGCGCCCTTCTCCTACATGAATCTGGAGCTTGTGGAGGATTTAGAAGTGCTGCAGCCTACGGGAAATGGGAACGAAAAGCCTTGTTTTGCCCAAAAAAATATAAAGCTTTTAAAATTAGATGTGTATGGGGAGGCAAGAAAAATTATGAGAATGAAAGTGAGAGGGGAGGATGGACAGGAATGCATAGGTGTGTATTTTAATGCTAGGCAGCTTTTAGAGGAGATGAGACAGCGATATGGGGAGGAGGAAGTGGAAAAGGCTCTGAAAGGTTTGGACAACCCTATTTTTTTTCGTGCTGTTTATATGCCTAGGAAAAATGAGTTTCGAGGGAATGTGTCAGTCCAGTTAGAATTTACAAGGATACAGCTTGAATAAAGTAATATCTTTTGTTAAAATACTATTTAGTTAGTGTCAATTGGGCGAATGAGCTTGACACAAACAAAAAAATAACAGGATAAATGCTACGGCGGAATGGAGAGGAATATGAAACAGCTAGAAGAGTACATAAGAAGCATTCCTGATTTTCCGGAGGAGGGAATTATTTTTAGAGATGTGACCTCCGTCCTTCAGGATGCAAATGGATTACATATGGCCATTGACCAGATGCAGGAGAAAATAGCAGATTTAGATTTTGACGTGATTGTGGGACCGGAATCTAGAGGATTTATTTTTGGGGTTCCTATTGCCTATAATCTAAACAAGCCTTTTGTACCTGTAAGAAAGAAAGGTAAGCTGCCATGTGAGACGATAGAGAAGGAATATGCGCTAGAGTATGGAAATGCAGTGATTGAGATGCATAAAGATTCTATTCAGCCGGGACAGAAAGTGTTGATTGTAGATGATTTAATTGCAACAGGAGGCACTATTGAGGCGATTACTCAGATGGTGGAAAGCTTAGGGGGCCAGGTGAGTGGAATTGTATTTTTGATGGAGTTATCAGGACTAGAAGGCAGAAAGCGCTTAGAGGGCTACAGAGTCGAATCTGTTATTGTTTACGAAGGCAAATAAAGGAGAGGAGCAGACAAGATGGAGCAGATAAAATTAGACCAGGAATTACAGAGTAATCCCTATCCGGGAAGAGGAATTGTAATAGGAAGAACAGAGGACGGAGCGAAAGCAGTATGTGCCTATTTTATAATGGGCAGAAGCGAAAACAGCCGCAATCGTGTATTTGTGGAGGAGGGAGAAGGAATCCGCACAAAAGCATTTGATCCGGCAAATCTTGTGGACCCAAGCCTTGTAATCTATGCCCCTGTTCGGGTGATGGGGAATTGTACTATTGTCACCAACGGTGACCAGACAGATACTATATATGATTTGATGTCTAAGGGACAAACTTTTGAGCAGGCGCTTTGCACAAGAGAATTTGAGCCGGATGCCCCAAACTATACCCCTAGAATTTCCGGTATTATGGAGATAGAAGAGGGGAAATATACTTACTCCATGTCCATATTAAAAAGCAGCAATGCACAGGGAGAGGGCTGCAATCGCTATACATTTTCCTATGACAATCCCCAGCCAGGAGAAGGCCATTTTATACATACATATAAGGAAAACATAGAGCCGCTTCCCAGCTTTGAGGGGGAGCCAAAGCTAGTTAAGATTTCAAATGATATAAACGCATTTGCCCACGGCTTGTGGACAAGTTTAAATGAAGAGAATAAAGTCTCCCTGTTTGTCCGTTTTATTGATATTCAAACAGGAGCATATGAGACAAAGATTTATAATAAAAACAAATCATGATAAAGAAAGGGTTTTGAAATGAAGGAATTAGAATTAAAGTATGGCTGCAATCCAAATCAGAAGCCTTCCCGCATATACATGGAAAATGGAGAGCTGCCAATTACAGTATTAAATGGAAAGCCAGGATATATTAACTTTTTGGATGCATTTAACGGATGGCTGTTGGTGAAGGAGTTAAAGCAGGCTACAGGACTTCCGGCGGCAGCCTCCTTCAAGCATGTATCGCCTGCAGGGGCGGCAGTGGGCTTGCCTTTGTCGGATGTGCTTAAAAAAATATATTGGGTGGAGGATTTAGGAGAATTATCACCATTAGCCTGTGCCTATGCAAGAGCAAGAGGGGCGGATAGAATGTCCTCCTTTGGAGACTTTATTGCACTTTCCCACGTATGTGATGTGCCCACGGCACTGATGATTAAGCGGGAAGTGTCTGACGGAATTATTGCCCCGGGCTATGAGCCGGAGGCATTGGATATATTAAAGGCAAAGAAAAAGGGAAATTACAATGTCATTCAAATTGACGAGAATTATGTGCCGGATTCCATTGAGAAAAAACAAGTATTTGGCATTACCTTTGAGCAGGGCAGAAATGAGCTGCATATAGGAGAGGATTTCTTTGACAATATTGTGACGGAGAATAAAGAAATTCCTGAAAGTGCAAAGATTGATTTGGCTATCGCCATGATTACATTAAAGTACACCCAGTCCAACTCTGTCTGCTACGCTTTAGGGGGACAGGCAATCGGTATCGGTGCCGGACAGCAGTCACGGATTCACTGTACAAGATTAGCAGGGCAGAAGGCGGACAACTGGTGGCTTCGCCAGCACCCTAAGGTATTATCTCTTCCGTTTTTAGATAAAATAGGACGGGCAGACAGAGATAATGCCATAGATGTGTATATTGGAGAGGAGTATATGGATGTGTTAGCGGACGGAATGTGGGAGAATACATTCCAGGAAAAGCCGGAGGTGTTTACAAGAGAAGAGAAGCGGGAATGGCTTGATAAGATGGAAAATGTTGCCCTTGGCTCTGACGCGTTCTTTCCTTTTGGGGATAATATTGAGAGAGCAAAAAAAAGCGGCGTCAAGTTTATTGCCCAGCCAGGGGGTTCTGTGAGAGATGACAATGTGATTGCAGTGTGCAATAAATATCACATGGCAATGGCCTTTACGGGAATTCGTCTGTTCCATCATTAAAAAGTTTATCATTAGAGGATTTGCAGATACAAAATGATATCAATAGATGTGAACAATATCATACATAAATATATAAAAGTCAGATAGCAATTAAAAGAAAGGAAATAAAGTATGAGTATCGAGAAGACTGGTTTTGGATGTGCAAAGGACGGCACACCTGTTGATTTGTACACTATTACAAACAGCAATGGTATGGTTGCTAAATTTACAAATTTTGGCGCTGTTTTAGTATCACTTTTGGTGCCGGACAAAGACGGCAAAATGGCAGATGTTGTACTTGGCTATGAGGATGTGACAGGCTATTATGTCAATGAGCCTAATTTTGGCGCAACGATTGGTCGTCATGCCAATCGTATTGGAGGAGCAAAATTTACATTAAACGGAAAAGAGTACACATTAGATACCAATGATGGTGACAATAATCTTCATGGAGGCTACAATGGCTATCACAAAAGGGTTTGGGAGGCAAATACCTATACCTCTGCCCTTGGCCAGGTGATGGAATTTACTTATCACAGCAAGGATATGGATCAGGGATTTCCAGGAAATTTGAATGTGACAGTTACCTATACCTTGACAGAGGATAACAGTATTGTAATTCACTATAAGGCTTTAAGTGACCAGGATACTATATGTAATCTTACAAACCACAGTTATTTTAATTTGGCGGGGCATGACCATGGTACTATATTGGACCAGAAGGTGTGGCTGGACAGTGATTTCTTTACTTGGGCAGATGAGGAATCTATTCCTGACGGCAAGATTTTGCCGGTGGAAGGAACTCCTATGGATTTTAGAACTGCTAAATTGATTGGAAAAGATATAGAGGAGAATTATGACCAGTTAGTGTGGGGAAAAGGCTTTGACCATAACTGGGTATTGAAGACTACGCCAGGTGAAGTTTCTCTGGTTGGTTCTATGGAGGATGAGGCTTCAGGGCGTGTGATGGAATTTTATACAGACCTTCCGGGAATCCAATTTTACTGCGGAAACTTTTTGGAGGATGAAAAGGGCGGCAAAGGAGGCGCAGTATACAAGCATAGAAGCGGCGCATGTTTTGAGACACAATTCTATCCTAATGCCATTCACTGTCCTGAATTTGCACAGCCAGTAATAAAGGCTGGGGAGGAATTCGAGACAACTACAATTTATAAATTTTCAGTAAAATGAGACAAACAGGGACAAAATATTATGTAGATAAAGGGGATAGATAAGAGGACAATTATGGTTACAATAAAAGATATAGCGAAAGAGGCAGGCGTAAGTACCACAACAGTCTCCAATGTTCTCCACGGCAACACAAATCGAGTGTCGGCACAAAAGGTAGAGCTTATTAGCAGGCTGATTGCGGAGATGGGATATGAGACGGAGCACAAGGTTTCTTATAGGAAAAAAGAAAAATCACGTATGGTGGCAGTGATTATGTATGCATCGAAGGAATATGAGAAGTCTATATTGGCTGATCCGTTTTTTGGGGAAACAATGGGTACCATAGAGGAGGCTTTAAAAAAGAAAGGATACTATACTATGCTGTATTCTGCTAAAACTGTGGAGGATATTATGCCCATGGTAATGCGCTGCAATATTGACGGCATTATTACTTTATCTTTCAGCAGAAAGGACTGTGAGAAAATTTACAGCCTAATAGGAAAGCCAGTGGTTTCCATTGATGCATATGGGGAGGGAAAGGCGGAAGGAAAAGAGATTGTAAACATCGGAATTGATGATTTTGCCGGCGCCTACGAGATGATGGGGCATTTGTTAAAATGTAAATACGATATGATTTTGTTTTGTGCGGCCAGGGACCATGGGGTGGACCATGAGCGTTGGCTTGGCTGTCTGAAGGCATTAGAGCAATGGCAAGGAAAAAAGCCTGTGTGCAAAATGATCTCTGTGGGACTAAGCAAAGCAAAGCGTATGGAAATTATTGAGCAGATTTGCAAAAGAAAAAAGGATAACTGGGCATTATTTTATGCTTCGGATATTTATGCGATAGAGGCAATTTCTGTTTGTCGGGAGAAAGGGATTCAGATTCCTGTAGATCTGGGAATATGTGGATTTGATAATATTTTATATTCAGAATTTTGTGTTCCTCCCTTAACCACGGTCAAACAGAATTTTGGTCTGAAGGCGAAAATGGCAGTGGATGTATTGTCAGAGCTTATACAGGAAAACTACGATGGAGAGAGGGAAGTGATACTTCCTGTATCGCTGGTTGTGAGAAAATCCTGCAGAAACCAGGTATGATAAGGTTACCATTCATACTTGCTTCACTCATATAAAAGCAGTCAGGGCTGCTTTGCAGTTTTTGTTTTGCATATATGTTGAAGTGAATGATTTTGTCACAAACAATAACAGAATCCATAGTGTATTGTCATGAAATAAAATCACCTGCATACATTGTAAAAGGCAGGTGATTTTTTTGTTGTATAAAAGTAAAAAACAAAAAATATTTGAGTGGATATACAAAGGAAACAAAGTGATAATTGCTGTTTTACTTCTCTATTTATTATTGGAATGTACTATAGGAGGACATAAGGATGCCATGAAAAATCTGGCAAAATATGCCAATCAACAAATTTCATATGCAGTGTACAGTCAGATGGTGAATCGAACGAGTCATTATATAGGATATTTAAAGAGCAGAAAAGAGGAGACAGCCAATCCGTGTATTTCGTGGGTTTCCTCCGTATACGCCTATGCCCACAGTACAAGCAGGGTAGACAAGCAGAAGGGGGTAATAGCCATTATGGCGGGGGATGAAGCCGATGTAAAGGGTAAGGCAGAGGGGGAAGAACCTGAGAAGGATAATAAGGATAAAGGGGGGGAGAGCGAAGAAAAAAAACAGGTAAAGGAAAAGAAAGAGGATAATAAGAATAAGGAAGAAAAGGAGACTCCTATGGGGGTGCAGGAGGGAGAGATGGAAGCTTCCCTGTCGATTAATGATTCTTTAAAGATACCAGTGCCAAAGCTGACAGGAACTAATTATACAGTAGAGCAGCTGAGTAATATTGATTTTTTGTTAGGGCAGTTTTACGTGGTAGATTCTAGCACAGCAGTGTATAAGAAGGATTTTCCGGTGAAAAAGTATTTAAATAGAGATTTTAAATTAACCCAGGACAATTCCAAACCACAGATCCTCATCTATCACACTCACTCTCAGGAAGGCTTTTCCGATACAGTGGAGGGGGACAAAGATACGACGATTGTAGGAGTTGGAGATTACCTGACCGAAGTACTGACAAAACAATTTCATTACAACGTGATTCATAACACCCAAACCTTTGATTTAGTAGATGGGGTGCTAGACAGAAGCAAGGCCTATGATTATGCAGGGAAAGCTATAGCGCAAGTGCTTGCAGACAATCCGTCCATTCAGATGGTAATTGACCTTCACAGAGATGGGGTGAGAGATGACTTGCATTTGGTTACCACGGTGAACGAGAAGCCAACGGCTCAAATTATGTTTTTTAATGGCATGAGTCGTCTCAAGGATTTAGGTGAGATTGATTATCTGTATAATCCTCATTTAAAGGATAATCTTGCCTTGAGCCTTCAGATGAAATTAAAGGCGGAGGCATACTATCCGGGCTTTACAAGAAGAAATTATATTAATGCATACGAGTACAATTTGAATATGAGTGAGCGCTGCATGCTTGTGGAGGCAGGCGCCCAGACAAACAGCGTGCAGGAGGTAAAAAATGCCATGGAGCCTCTGGCAATGCTTTTACATATGGTGCTGCAATAAAATAGACAAAAAAGACATTTTATTCATAAAGCTGCTATTTACAGTAACTTCTTTAAGGCGGTGAGTGAAAAAAGCTTGTGTTATTTTAGGGCTGTAGCTATAATTAACATAGAAGCAAGCGGATATGCCGTTTTTAGCGGCACCACCATGAATGAAAGGAGAGTGAAGAAATGTCAAAAAAACAAAAAACAGTGGGAGTATTTTGTTTATTACTGTTGCTAAGCTTATGGTTTGGATGGGCAGAGCAGGCATCTGCCTTTGGATTAAAATTTGCCAGGGAGCATTCTAGTATGTCAACCGCTTACGTGGAGGATTTAACAAAGGGGGAAATGTTTGTGCAGGAGAACGGTGAGTCTCAGGGAGGAGTGACTCACTATTACAAGGTGAGCACAAACAGCAAGCATGCCAGTCTCTATTTTTTTACACATAATACAAGACCATTAGAGGTAAGTGTCCTTAATGCCAATGGGGTAAAGCTGATGGATGTACCGGTTATTCAGGCAAATATCGGAAACTTTAAGATGGCAACGGGGGACTATGACACAGATGCTATCTTTGCTTCTGCTGCATCGGGAGTCGTGTTAAAGCCTAACACAACTTATTATATAAAGGTGGATGTGGAGAGCAGCTATCGCTATCTCTATGCCTTTGACCAGTATCAGGACAATAATAATAAGGATTTTGGCAGTGCAAAGACAATGTCGGTGGATTTGGCTAGCCAGGTAGGGACGGCTCAGACTAACAATGCAGAGTTTTTTTACAAGTTTCAGACAAAGAAGGGCAATTATTTTTATCGATTTAATATGGCAAATACATCCGCTACATCTGCGGATCCAAGATTAGCAGAGGTGTATTTGTACGATAAAAATAAACAGTTGGTGGCAAAGGGGCAGGGAAGCAGCAGAACTGTCATGGCCGGCCCGTGGAAATTAAATCAAAATCAGACCTATTATGCTCGGGTAGTCTGTGCAAAGAAAGGTTCTCATTTTAGCTTGTCTATTACCTCCTTTAATGACGAAGCAGCAGATACCATGTTGGCAGCAGGTGTGATTGCTCCCAAAAAGGATTATATTTATCGTATCCAAAATGATGCGGATGTAGATTGGATAAAATTTAAGACTACCACCCAAAAACAATATAAAGTTTTTTGTAAGGCTGGTTCTGGTATTCAAATCCAATTAAAGGATGCAAAAGGAAAGACGGTAACGAAGATTACGAAAAATACAACCGTCAGCTTGAAGACCAACGCTGTTTATTATTTTAAGATATTTGGAGCCAGTGGCAGCAGTTGCAGGCTGAGCTACGAACAGGTGAAGGCGGCAGCCACAAAGAAATATATTAGTGTTAAGAAAATTACATTAAATAAAAAAACATTGAAGCTGAAAAAAGGCAAGACTTATACCTTAAAGATAAAAAAGGTGACTCCTTCTAATGCCAGTAAGAAGTCTGTTAAATTTACTTCCTCCAAGAAAAAGATTGTGAAGATTGTAAAGGGTGGAAAAATAAAAGCTTTGAAAAAGGGGAAATCTGTGATTACATGTACCTATACAGCAAAGGATAAAACTAAGAAAAAGGCAACATGCAAGGTTACTGTAAAATAAAACAAACATGAGCTGCCGCAAAAGGTTAATTTTGGGGCAGCTCATGCTGCATTGTAATATATCAATTATCCAACTTTAAAACACTCATAAATGCCTGCTGTGGAATTTCTACATTTCCCACCTGGCGCATTCTTTTTTTACCTTCTTTTTGCTTTTCAAGAAGCTTTTTCTTTCGGGTAATATCACCGCCATAGCATTTGGCAAGGACGTCTTTTCGCATGGCCTTTACTGTCTCTCTGGCAATTACTTTATGACCAATGGCAGCTTGGATTGGTATCTCAAATAATTGTCTTGGAATTTCTTCCTTGAGTTTTTCGCACATTTTTCTTCCGCGCTCATAGGCCGTAGCCCCATGTACAATAAAGGACAGAGCGTCTACCTCCTCCTTGTTTACTAAAATATCCAATTTTACCAACTCAGATTGCTGGTATCCTTTCATTTCATAGTCAAAAGAAGCGTATCCTCTAGAGCGGGATTTTAAGGCGTCAAAGAAATCATATATAATTTCATTTAAGGGCAAATCATATTGGAGCTGTGCTCTTGTGCCTTCTATATATTCCATGCCAAGATAAACTCCCCTTCGCTCCTGACATAATTCCATAATAGGCCCAATAAATTCCGAGGTAACCATAATTTCGGCGCGAACAATAGGTTCCTCCATATAGGCAATCTCTGATGGATCGGGGAGATTAGTGGGGTTGGTAAGCTCAATGATCTCTCCGTTTGTCCTGTGAACCTTGTATATAACGCTGGGAGCTGTTGTAATTAAATCTAAATTGTACTCACGCTCTAGGCGTTCCTGAATAATTTCTAAGTGTAAAAGTCCGAGAAAACCGCAGCGAAAACCGAATCCCAGCGCTACGGAAGTTTCCGCCTCAAATTGAAGAGCGGCATCATTTAACTTTAATTTGTCCAGGGCATCTCTTAAATCAGGATATTTAGCGCCGTCTGCAGGATATAGTCCGCAGTATACCATAGGATTTACTTGTTTATAGCCAGGCAGTGCTTCCTCACATGGCATGGCGGCATTGGTGATGGTATCTCCTACGGCGGTGTCCTTTACATTTTTGATGCTGGCGGTAATATAGCCAACCATGCCGGCCGACAATTCCTCACACGGGATATACTGTCCGGCGCCAAAATATCCAACCTCCACAACAGAAGCTGTGGCGCCGGTAGCCATCATGCGGATGGTGGTACCAGGCTTTACACTGCCGTTTTTAATGCGGCAAAATACAATGACTCCCTTGTAGGAATCATAGATACTGTCAAAAATCAATGCCTGCAGCGGTGCGTTGGCATCTCCTGCAGGTGCAGGAATTTTGTTTACAATCTGTTCTAACACGTCCTCTACATGCAAACCGGTCTTGGCGGAAATTCTTGGGGCATCCTCAGCTTCAATACCTATTACATCCTCTATTTCATCCATAACCCGCTCAGGGTCGGCGCTTGGCAGGTCAATTTTGTTGATAACCGGCATTACATCTAAATCATGGTCCAATGCCATATATACATTGGCGAGAGTCTGAGCTTCAATTCCCTGAGCGGAGTCCACCACAAGGATAGCACCGTCACAGGCGGCTAAGCTGCGGGATACTTCATAGTTAAAATCCACATGGCCGGGAGTGTCGATTAAATTAAAAATATATTCCTCCCCATTTTTCGCTTTATATACGGTTCGTACAGTCTGGGCTTTAATGGTAATGCCTCTCTCGCGCTCTAAATCCATATTGTCCAAAACCTGGGCCTGCATTTCTCTGCTTGTGAGCAATCCTGTCATTTCTATAATTCGATCAGCTAATGTAGACTTTCCGTGGTCAATATGGGCGATAATACAAAAATTACGGATATGATCCTGCTGAATATCTGACATAACAATCCTCCATTTCAGTAAATAGTGTACAAATCACTTAAGTTTTCTTATTGTAGCATAAAAAATAAATCTGTACAAGAATAGTAAAAATATTTCTGTAGAGTTGCACAAAAGGAAAATTATTGATATAATTAAATGTATTTTAAATACAATTTTTTTTGTTTCATTGTTATATCAAAATAAAATTGCATTAAAGTATATGAATGCCGGCGTTGTCGGCATGTTTCTATGTGTAATTTGGAATGAAAAGTATTGCAGCATATTGTGGATAGTTTACCTTTGATTCATTCCGCCAGTATGAAAGCAGGAGGATGTAGAATGAGAAAGAAAAAAGCAGTAAAGCGAGTCTTGTGCTTAGTTTTAGCAGCAAGCATGGTATTTACTTCCGTTGAGACAGGAGGTTTGCAAAAAATAACCAATGTGAAGGCGGTAAGTGTAGAGACATCTATAGATGAGAATAAAGAAATTACCAGTGCGGATATTAAGGACCCAACAATATTTACAGTGTTAAAAGTTATGGTGAATCATGCCAAGGCAAAGAAAAAAGATGATTCGATTCCGGCGTTGCCTGAGAAGGCAGATTTAACAAGCAGTACATACAGTGTTTATGCCAACGGGGCAGCATTTACATTTGCAGATTTGAAGGCATATGTAACAGAGGAGATTGATTTATCTGTATATGGAAGTAAAATCACTACCTTGTCCGGTCTGGGCTTTGCCAGAGGAGCAAAGGTGATCAACCTCACAGGGCTTACCCAAATTGTAGATATTCCGGAAGATGAGTTTGCCAAGTGTGCAATGGAAACTATAATTTTACCTGCTAATGTAAAGAAGATTGGCAATCGTGCATTTCAGCAATGTACAGCACTGAAAAACGTATATCAGGAGAATGGAACGCAAGAAGCTGACAAAGAAAATCCTATTATTGATTTGAGAAAAATTGATGAGGTAGGAACATCTGCTTTTGACGGGGCAAGCGCTTTAGATCATGTAATGTTCAAGTCCTATGATGCCGCAAAAGAACTGAAGCTTGGAAATAATGCATTTTCTAACTGTATTGGCTTGAAAAGTATAGATATTCCGATTAAAAATGCGGATAATCTGGGGCAAGGTGCTTTTAGCGGATGTACTGAATTGGATAACATTGTACTGGAGGATGAATTAAATTATTTTCCAGTGAGTGTCTTTGCTCAGACAAAGGCAACCTATATCAATATGCCCTCTAATATTACAAAGATAGAACGCTCTGCTTTTCAGGAGAGCAAATTGAGCAATCCTGACTTTACCAATTGTACAAAGCTTGATTATATAGGAGTATATGCATTCGCCGGTACATCATCATTGCTTACAATTAACTTGCCGGATGGTCTTACGACAATAGATGATTTAGCATTTACTGGCAGCACTATTTTGAGCTGTGATATACCTGATACAGTGACAAAATTAGGTACAAAAGCGTTTTCTTTGAGTACCATTGCGCAGGTGGAGATTTCAAATGCATTGGAAATCATAGAACCATCTACTTTTGATGGTTGTGAGTTGTTATCAAAAGTAACTATAGCAGACGCCAAGACAAGTAAATTGATGGATATCCAAAAATCAGCATTTGCTAATTGTTACTCATTAGAAGATACAAGTTTTTTAATGGAGTTAAAAAATTTAACATCTATTGGAGATTTGGCATTTGCCGGCTGTGTTGGTTATGTAAAAAATGCAAACGGCAGTATTGACAGTGATTGTTATAACAAGCATTGGGCAGGAAAAGGACTTTTGGAGGTTACTCTTCCAGATTGTGTGAAATTGCTGGGAGAAGGCGTTTTCTCACAAAATCCAACTTTGATAAAAGCGGATTTGGGAAACGGCATTACCATTATTCCACAAAAAACCTTTGCCTGTGAGTCAAATAAAAGCTCACAGCTTGAAAAAGTGATTGTTCCGGCAGAATTAAAAATAATTGAGGACAGCGCTTTTGAGAACTGCGTTCGATTAAATACAATCGGATATAAAAATGCTGCTGTTTCAAAAATAGAAAATCATGTAGCACAATTTCCTGATACGTTAAAACATATAGGAGATAGAGCATTTTATGGCTGCGGAGCTATATATAACAGCGGAAATTTAAACCAGATTTCTGGTATGCAGTATAAGATAGGCTATGTGGCGAAGGAAAATATAAAATCCGTGCAGGAGGCTGGTACAGCCGCTTATTTGATTGTAGAAAAAGGAGAACAGGAACCAAGAATAGTATATATCAATCCAGAGCAAATCAGTACAACAGCAGATGAAGCATTGGAGCAAATTTACATTATGGGACGCAGATATTATGTGGACCCAGACAAGTTTGTATCATCTGCAGGTGAGGAAGATAAAGAAAAAGAAAAAGTTAATATCGTCAGATATTTTCAAGTGAGAAATGATGAAGAGTTATCCAATGTAATGATTGTCCCGGAAAAAATCAATATCAACAGCGTCAATAATATGTTGACAGAATCTCTCCACGAACAGCCGGCAAGTGAGGAGGAAAAGGAATACTATATCCTTTTAAGCAGTAACTTTGGAATTAATGCGACTACATATACTTTTAAATATATTGCATTTTGTTCTGGTTTGCAGAAAGTGATTCTTCCAGATTCCATTGTGGATGAAAAGGATGAAAATGGTGCAGTTACTGTCTATGGAATCGGAAAGGAGGCTTTTCGAAATTGTACCAATTTGACAGAGGTGAAACTTCCGGATGAGATTAGCACGATTCGTGAATTTACCTTTGCTGGCTGTGGGGCACAGCTATATGATTGGGCATCAGGTGATTTTTCCAAACAATTGAATCGCTGCAATAAAATATACAGAGGATTGCAGAAGGTAATTCTGCCGTCTAAGCTTACTATGATAGAGGCTAATGCCTTTAAACAGTGTTATAATTTAGACTTGATAAAAAACAGCGAGGGCTTTGGGGCACTGCCAAGTACACTGGTAAATATCGGTAATTCTGCATTTGAAGAATGCCAGAGTTTAACTTCGGTATCTATTCCAAGTAAAACAAAAGTCATTGGAGAAAAAGCCTTTTATAAGGCAGCTATGCAAAGTGTATCAGAAAGTGTATCTATATCCAACGGTTCTGTATCCACAAGTGTATCTAAAGTTGTGCCTAAAGAGTACAATGGAAATAGAACGGGATTGCAGAAAATTGATTTTTCTTATGCCATTGATTTAGAAGAAATAGGAAAAAGTGCTTTTGGTTTTACTAGTTTGGAATCTGTTGTTTTGACAAATTCCAAAGTAAAAACTTTGTCTGCAAGCACATTTGAAAATGCAGTGTATTTACAATCATTAACATGTCCGGAAAATATTGAATCCGTAGCGGCAGACGTATTGAAAAATATTGATGGTATCAAGCAGGTGAGAGTACCTGCGTCTGCAACCTTAAATAAAGATATCTTTGTAGGTGGATTTGAACCATGGTCTAGAAATACAAATCTTATACTGACAAAAAAGACGGAAGAAATCAGTGTTCCTCTAGGTCAGGAGGTAATATTGCCGATTCGTGCTTTTCAGACAGATAATGTAACCGGAAAGTTGAAAGTATCTATTCAAAGAGAGAATGAGAAGGATTTTACTTGTATTTATGGAGATGGGGCAGTTACTAGTGATATGGTTGAGGTGCAGGTGGACACTGCAACGGGAGGTGTTTATCAGTTTCACATTATCGGAAAAGAGATTGAGGATAAAGCAAAAATCAAGGTAGAAGGAACACTTTGTTTTCCTTTATACGTAAATATGGATTACTATTTTATTTCCAGTCAGTCTCTGGTATTTGATATAAAGACAACTAAAGTGCCCACAACAAATATCCTATTAAAAAATGAAAATGTAATTGAGTCTGAGTCAGGAACTGCCTTGTATATATCAAAAGAGACAGCCTCAGCGGAAATAGTGGCACAGATTGAACCGGCAAACAGCACCCAGGATGTTACATGGGAGTGTCAAGGAGAATCAAACGGAGCGCCTATTATTGAATTGGAGGATATGGGAACAGCAGATGGTGTGTCAAAGGCAAAAATAACACCAAAGGCATTAGGAACAAGTACAGTTACTATGCGTTCGGGCTCCATAGTAAAAGTTATCTATGTAAAGGTGACAGCTCCAGCACAATCTGTAACGATAACATCTAATTCGGATTTAAGCATGTCAGGCAATAAGATGGACATTGGCGGCAGTACAAAGCTGGATGTAAATATAAATTACAGCAATAAGTATACAGATGAGGAAAAGACTCAGTTTAAAGATGAACTGATATATAGTAGCAGTGACGAGAAGGTACTGACCGTAGATTCCAACGGAAATATTACAGCAGTAGGGGAAGGTAGGGCTACTATTACCGTGACAGCAGTGGGGAGCAATAAAAAGAATAGCATAACCGTTACGGTTGAGTCGGGCTTTGTTCCTGATGTAAATAAACTTGTAATTTTGCCGGAAGAAGGTAACATGGAAGTGAATGTTGGGGAAAACAAAATGCTTCAGGCAAAGATGTATCCATCCAATGCAAAAGAGACAACATTAAAGTGGGAAGTAACAAGCGGTTCAGATAAATTGAAAATAAATGCTGCTACAGGTGAGATTACAGGAGTTAATCCGGGAAATGCAACAGTGAAAGTGACAAGTGAAAATGGAAAAAGTGCAACGAAGCAGATTATTGTCTTTCAGCCGGCAGCTAGCGTAAGGTTTATGGAGAGTAGAATTTCTTTGATGGCAGGCAGCAGTGTTTCCATGACTAACTACACAACAAGAACAACTACGGCAGGCCTGAAAAATGGTTACAGAATGTCTCCAATGAATACAACAGATATTGTTACATGGAACACTAGCAATGCTAGAGTGGCAACTGTCAATAATGGAACCATTAAGGCGATTGGAAAAGGAACTGCAGTGATTACAGTTACTACCACATCTGGAAAGAAGGCAAGCGTAACAGTATCTGTAGTACAGGGGGCTTTGTCGCTGTCTATGAGAACAAAACTCACTTTAAATAAAGGAAAGACGGCATCTCTTGGACTAAAGAAGCTGCCGGTAAGTTCTAATGATACGATAACTTACAAAACAAGCGATGTAAGAGTGGCAACTGTCAATGCTTACGGAGTAGTTCGGGCTGTAGGAAAGGGACAGTGTAATATTACTGCCACATCCGGTTCGGGCAGAAGCGTATCCTGTTCGGTGACAGTAAAAATACCATCTACAAAAATAACTTTAAAGACAAATACAGCAAGTACAAAAAAGATATATTTAGTCAAGGGAACCTCATCAAATCTTTATTATAATTTATCGCCCCTTGATACCACAGACACAGTAACCTTCAAATCTTCCAGTTCAAAGAAGGTATCCGTAAATCCTTCTACTGGACAAATACAAGCAAAGAAAAAGGGAAGTGCTACTATCACAGCAAGGACTACATCAGGAAAAAAAGCAAAGATTAAAGTGTATGTTGTGAAAAAGGCAAAGAAGGCAAAGAAGATAAAGAAAATAAAGTCTGCGTCTAGTGTAAAGAGAGGAAAAACCATAAAACTGACGGCAGTGCTGAAAGTTGGCTCCTCCACAGATACTTTGTCATGGAGCGTAGATAAAACACATCTTGCACATATTGACTCCTATGGCTATTTGACTGGGGTAAAGAAAGGCAAGGTAAAGGTAACAGTTACCACATCTTCCGGTGCCAGAAAAACAAAGAAAATTCGTGTCAAGTAGTACATTGGTCCTAAAGATAATTTTGTAAAACAGCTTAAGAAGTGGTAAACCCTGTTAAATACAGGATTTACCACTTCTTTTTGTATGTATACAACATGTGGTGTTTTTTAAAAAATACATACTATATTTTGTGGACAAGAAAGGGCGTTGATGTTATAATAATGAAACATATTAATGCTGGATACAATGGGTAGTGTGATGAGCAGTACACTGGCATGTGAGCAAGTAGGAAAGGAAAATGAAAGATGAGAGTAGTAAAGAGAGATGGAAGAAAAGTAGATTACGAGAGAAATAAAATTATTATAGCAATACAGAAGGCAAATGACGAGGTAGAGCCGGAGGAACAGATTACAGAGGAGCAAATGTACAATATTGTAGCTTCCATAGAAAACCGTGGTGCGGACGAGATGCAGGTGGAAGATATTCAAGATATTATTGAGCAGAAGCTGATGGCAGCAAGAAAGTTTGTGTTGGCAAAGACATATATTATTTATCGCTACTCTAGAGAGATGGTTCGCAAAGCTAATACTACAGATGATTCCATTATGAGTTTAATTCGCAACAGCAACAAGGATGTGATGGAGGAGAACAGCAACAAAAATGCTACTATTGCCAGTACCCAGAGAGATTTGATAGCCGGAGAGGTATCCAAAGATTTGACAAAAAGAATATTGCTGCCTGAGAAGATAGTCAAGGCTCATGAGGACGGAGCCCTGCATTTTCATGATGCAGATTATTTTCTGCAGTCTATATTTAATTGTTGTTTAATCAATATTGGAGATATGCTGGAAAACGGAACGGTTATGAACGGAAAATTGATTGAGAGTCCGAAAAGCTTTCAGGTTGCCTGCAATGTTATGACTCAGATTGTCTCCTCTGTTGCCAGCAGTCAGTACGGCGGTCAGTCTGTAGATGTGCGCCATCTGGGCAGATATTTGAGAAAAAGTATTGATAAATACAGAAAGAGATATATGGATAAATATGAGGGAAAGCTGGATGAGGATACAATTGAACAGTTGATTCATGACAGAATCCAGGATGAACTAAAGTCCGGTGTACAGACAATTCAGTATCAGATTAACACATTGATGACAACAAACGGACAGTCGCCCTTTGTCACCTTGTTTTTAAATTTGGACAAGGATGATGAGTATATAGAAGAGAATGCCATGATTATTGAGGAGATATTAAGACAGCGCCTAGAGGGTATTAAAAATGAAAAGGGCGTCTATGTCACACCGGCGTTTCCTAAGCTGATCTATGTCTTGGATGAGCACAATTGTCTCAAAGGCGGCAAGTATGATTATATTACTCGCCTTGCAGTGAAATGTTCCTCTAAGCGTCTATATCCTGATTATATTTCTGCAAAGAAAATGAGAGAAAATTATGAGGGAAATGTATTTTCCTGTATGGGATGCCGAAGCTTTTTGAGTCCGTGGAAGGATGAAAACGGGGCTTACAAATGGGAGGGACGATTTAATCAGGGAGTAGTCAGCCTGAATCTTCCTCAGATTGGTATTTTAGCAGAGGGGAATAAGGAGAAGTTCTGGCAGCTTCTGGAGGAGCGGCTTTCTCTTTGCTTTGAGGCGCTGATGTGCCGCCATCATTCTTTGGAGGGCACATTGTCCAATGTCAGCCCTATTCATTGGCAGTATGGCGCTATTGCCAGATTAAAGAAAAACGAGACAATAGACAAGCTGCTTCATGACGGATATTCCACTATCTCTTTAGGGTATATCGGTTTGTATGAGGTGACAAAGCTTATGACGGGAAAAAGTCACACGGAGACGGAGGGAACGGAGTTTGCCTTAAAGGTGATGAATCGTCTGCGCCAGGCAACTGATATTTGGAAACAGGAGACAGGGCTTGGTTTTGGTCTGTACGGAACACCAGCGGAGTCACTCTGTTATCGCTTTGCCAGAATTGACAAGGAAAAGTTCGGTGAGATTAAGGATGTGACGGACAAGGGCTATTACACAAATTCTTACCATGTGGACGTGAGAGAGAAGATAGATGCTTTCAGTAAGTTTCAGTTTGAGAGCCAATTTCAAAATATTTCTTCAGGAGGTGCCATCTCCTATGTGGAAATTCCAAATATGAGAAATAATTTGGAAGCTTTAGAGGAACTGGTGAAGTTTATCTATGACAATATTCAGTATGCAGAATTTAACACAAAATCTGATTACTGTCATGAGTGCGGTTTTGATGGTGAAATTTTAATTAATGATAATATGGAGTGGGAATGCCCTCAATGCCACAATAAAGATCAGTCAAAAATGAATGTCACAAGAAGAACATGCGGGTATCTGGGCGAGAACTTTTGGAATGTAGGAAAGACAAAGGAAATTAAATCCAGAGTGCTGCATATTTAAAGATTTAAAGGTGGAATAGTACAAAAACAGAAAGGTTGTACAGACTATGCATTATGCAGATATTAAGCAATATGATGTGGCAAATGGGCCTGGTGTGAGAATCAGTCTTTTTGTCAGTGGCTGTACCCATCATTGTAAGGGATGCTTTAATGAGGAGGCCTGGGATTTTTCTTACGGCAAGCCATTTACACAACAGGAGATTGCATGGATACTAGAATCCCTAGAGCCAGATTATATTGCGGGGCTTACTATACTAGGAGGTGAGCCTTTTGAGCCGGCAAATCAGCAGGGAATACTGCCCTTGGTGGAGCAGGTGAGAAAGCAATATCCACAAAAGACAATCTGGTGCTATTCAGGTTATGATTTTGAGAAGGATATCCTTGGCAGAATGTGGGAGAACTGTCCTGCTACGAAATCTATATTAGAGAAAATAGATGTTTTGGTGGACGGCAAATTTATAGAAGAGGAAAAAAATATAAATCTTCGATTTAAGGGTTCTGCAAACCAGAGAATTATACAAGTGCCCCAGTCCTTGAAAAGTGGGAAAATCGTTTTGTGGAATCCGGAATATACAGTTAAGGAATGGAGAGAATAGATGACAGAGAATATAAAATGTAAAAAACTTAAGGGAAATGCTTTATTGCCTACCTACGGCACAGCCTACAGTGCAGGAGCTGACCTTTACGCTTGCTTAGAGGAGGATGCGGTGATTGAACCAGGACAGACTCTGTTGATTTCTACCGGAATTGCATTGGAGATACCCTCAGGATATGCGGGGCTGATTTACGCAAGAAGCGGCCTTTCCACAAAAAAGGGATTGGCGCCGGCTAATAAGGTTGGGGTGATTGATGCGGACTACAGGGGTGAGATTATGGTGCCCCTCTACAATCAAAGCGGGGAACGCCAGACAGTAGAGCAGGGGGAGAGAATTGCCCAGCTGATAGTCACTCCATACTTGACGGCAGTGTTTGAGGAAACCTGTGAGCTTAAGGCAACACAGAGAGGAGAGGGTGGATTTGGCTCAACAGGAACAAAATAAAAATATTCATAAACAAATAGAACACCAAAAGCAAAAATTAGGGATATATATACATATCCCTTTTTGCGTTCATAAATGCAATTACTGTGATTTCCTTTCATTGGCAGCCTCCGGGGAAAAGATAGACCGTTATGTCAATGCACTGACAAAGGAAATAGAACAAGTGTCAGTTTTTTATCAAGATTATATGGTGGATACTATTTTTTTGGGAGGAGGAACCCCCTCGATTCTCCCAATGACACAGTTTGGAAAATTGATAAAAGCCATCCAGGGGAATTTTGCCATTTCCCAAGGTGCAGAAATTACAATTGAGTGCAATCCAGGCACATTGGATATGGAAAAGCTGCATGGCTACAAGGAATATGGAATCAATAGAATCAGCATAGGACTTCAGTCAACAGAGGACAAGGAATTACGATTGCTTGGCAGAATTCATAGAATGAATGATTTTTTGAATAATTTTCATGCTGCCAGACAGGTGGGCTTTGACAATATCAATATTGATATTATGAGTGCACTGCCGGACCAGAGTGTTTCTTCCTACCAAAAAACTCTCCATCAGGTAGGTGATTTACAGCCGGAGCATATTAGTGCCTACAGCTTAATGATAGAGGAAAATACCCCGTTAGAACTTATGGCGGCAGAGTGGAGGAACAATGGACTGCATAGTTTTCCTGAGGAGGAGCAGGAGAGACAAATGTACTATGATACGAAGGAGATATTATCCTCCTATGGATATGAGAGATACGAGATTTCAAATTATGCAAAGCCAGGCTGTCATTGCCGCCATAATGTAAAATATTGGAGAAGGGAAAATTATCTGGGATTAGGTTTGGGGGCTTCTTCTATGGTAGAGAATGTTCGATGGAAAAATATAGATAAACTTGAGGAATATACCACCTATTGGCTGTCAAAGGATAGCTTGGCAAATCAGCCAACATCAGCAAATCAATCTAAATTATGCAGATTACCTAGATTACATATAGATGTGTTTTATAAAGGTATTAGAGAATTGCAGGAGTTGTCCCTTCAGGAACAGATGGAGGAATTTATGTTTTTGGGACTGCGTTGTAAGAAAGGAATTGCACAAAAAGCTTTTGAGAATTGTTTTCAAAGAGATATAAAAGAAGTATATGGCAATGTATTGGATAAATGGATTTCTATGGGCTTGCTGTGCAGTCAGGAGGGAACTATTTTTCTTTCCGAAAAAGGATTAGATGTAAGCAATTATATTTTAGCTGATTTTATTCTGGATTAAAATAATCATTTAAATATTTGTAAATGGTTTTTAGTTTCTGCTTTTTTGTCTTTTCGGTAGATTCGCAGGAAGAGAAGCAATGCAGCAACAAAAAGAAAAAGGCTAATCCATTGGGAGACAGAAAGAATACCTAAAAAACCTCTGATGGAATCGCCTCTGGTAAATTCTAACAAAAAGCGAAGTACACTATAAAAAATAAGATACATGCCCCAAAGCACACCATCAATAAGCTGCCTTTTTTCTTTTTGAAGAAGCACTAGAATTAATATCCCACACAGCAAAAAAAGTCCTAAGCTCTCCAAAATGGGGGTGGGAAACCGAGGAACACCAAAAAAATTTTTGGTAAGGGAATTTTCAGGATAGATTACAGAAAAGATACCATCATATTCCATACCATAGCAGCATCCTCCAAGCAGACAGCCTATTCGGCCGACTCCATGCAGGAAGGCGACAAAGGGACAGTAGAAATCAAGAAGTGCCAATGGCTGGATTTTATATTTTAAAGCTGTAAAATGCATACCTAGAGCACCGCCTAGCAGTCCACCATAAAAAACCATGCCATCCCATGAGTGACAAGTAAAGAAATACAATAGCTTACCCCCAATCAACATGAAAACAGTGCTGTACAAAAAAGCTTCTATCGTGACATAAAAATGAAAACCAAAATGGCGGCCTGCAATATTCGTAACAATGAATACAAGAATAAACGCCGCTACGATAATAGTGCTGTAGCTTGGCAGTGTAAGGGATGGTAAAGTGATATATGGATGCATAAAAATGTCCTTTCTAAAATTTATATCTTTCATCTAGTATTCAATTATAAAAGCAACAATACAAATCAGCAAGATTTAATTATGTTTTTTCATTTTGAACAGCAAATATGATATAATAATGAGACGTACCACTTGCTAGTAATTAAATTATTGTGCTAACAGATGAATAAGTAATATAGTTTTCATAAACATTGAAGTCAAAATATATATGTGAGGTTGAAGATATGGCAGATTCCATTCAAGTTATATATAAAGGCGGTTCAGGAGAAATTACAGAAAAAAAGTCTCGTTTTATTGCTACTGTAAAGCCGGTACAAACAGAAGATGAGGCATTAAAGTTTATTGAGGAGATGAAGAAAAAATATTGGGATGCCAGGCACAATTGCAGTGCATTTGTGATTGGAGAAGGAAATGAGCTTCAAAGATGTAGTGATGACGGGGAGCCGGCTAAAACGGCAGGACGTCCTATGCTGGATGTATTGTTATCGGAAGGAATTCATAATGCCGTTGTAGTGGTGACGCGTTATTTTGGAGGAACCCTGCTTGGCACAGGTGGTCTTGTAAGAGCTTATCAGGCAGCAGTTCAGGAAGGATTAGCCCATTGTGTAGTCGTTGAAAAACACAAAGGCATATATATGGATATAAAAGCAGATTATACGGATTTAGGGAAGCTTCAATATATTCAAAATGAGATGGAACTTCCGCAGGAAAATATTATCTATGAGGAGAAGGTATTGCTCCGCCTTATCGTTCCTCACCAGCTCCTTGACTTGTTTGAAAAAAAAGTGGTGGAGGCAACATCAAACCGTGCGGTAATCCAAAAAGGCAACGAAGTTTCTTTTGGGATATACGAGAAACAAATTATAATGCTGTAAGGTTACATTGGCAAATCGATTAAAGCCCCACATTGTCCCATTGGAATATTTACAAAATTCTTTGTTCTTGCCGTTGAAAATAAATAGTAAAAATGGAGGAAAGTTTTATGTACAGAGCAGATTCAAGAAAAGCAGAAGAATTTATCAGCCATGAAGAGATATGTGCTACATTAGACTATGTGAAGGAGCATAAGTCAGATGTGGCAGAATGTAAAAAGATATTAGAAAAAGCAGGAAATAATAAGGGGTTATCTCATAGAGAAGCTGCTCTGCTTCTCGCCTGTGAGGATGCAGATATTTTAGAGGGAATATACCAGTTGGCAAAAAAAATTAAACAAGAGTTCTATGGAAATCGTATTGTAATGTTTGCACCATTATATTTATCCAATTATTGTATAAATAGTTGCGAGTATTGTCCATATCATATAAAAAATAAGCACATTCGCCGCAAAAAATTAAGTCAGGAGGAAATACAGCAGGAAGTGATGGCACTGCAGGATATGGGACATAAACGTCTTGCGTTGGAGACGGGGGAGGATCCTGTAAACAATCCCCTGGAATATGTGTTGGAAAGTATAAAAACAATCTATAATATACACCATAAAAATGGTGATATCCGCAGGGTAAATGTAAATATTGCGGCAACTACAGTAGAAAATTACCGCAAATTAAAGGAAGCGGGTATTGGAACTTATATCTTATTTCAGGAAACCTATCATAAGGAAAGTTATGAGAGGCTTCATCCGGCAGGTCCAAAGCATGATTATAATTATCACACAGAAGCTATGGACAGAGCGATGGATGGCGGAATAGACGATGTTGGACTTGGAGTTTTATTTGGATTGGAAACCTACATGTATGAGTTTGTGGGCTTGCTGATGCATGCGGAGCACCTTGAGGCAGTACATGGTGTGGGGCCGCATACTATTAGTGTTCCCAGGGTGCGCCATGGGGATGATATTGATGCGGACAGCTTTCAGAATGGTATCAGTGACGAGATATTTGCTAAAATTGTAGCTTGTATCCGCATTAGTGTTCCATATACCGGTTTGATTATCTCAACAAGGGAATCAAAGGAGACTAGAGAGAAGGTATTAGAGCTTGGCGTATCCCAAATCAGCGGTGGTTCTAGAACCAGTGTTGGCGGTTACGCAGAGGAGGAGGCAGAGGAAGATAACTCTGCACAGTTTGATGTAAGTGATAACCGCACTTTAGATGAGGTTGTTGGATGGCTGATGCAGACAGGACATATTCCCAGCTTTTGTACAGCATGTTATCGAGAGGGAAGAACCGGCGACCGTTTTATGAGTTTGTGCAAGAGCGGACAGATTCAAAATTGCTGCCATCCCAATGCTCTTTTGACGTTACAGGAATATTTGGAGGATTATGCGTCCCCAAATACAAAAGAGCTAGGAGAAAAAATGATACAAAAGGAATTGAACAATATTCCAAATGAGAAGGTGAGGAGAAAGGTGGAAGAATACTTAAAAGAAATAAAGGATGGAAAAAGAGATTTTTGGTTTTAACATTTGTAGGAGAGTATATGATTTCTACTTTTTGAACTTTTTATGGCAATATAATAACTTTTTTTTATGTGTTGACAAATAAATAGAAAGGTGTTATCTTAAGTCATGGAAACAATTAGCACTCTATCAAGATGAGTGCTAACAAAGAAAATATTCTGCAGCAAACCATAGGTATTCATTTTAATGTTATACCTACCCAGCTAGTTAAATTATACAGTACATGAGCTGCCAAAGTAAGCGAAAGAGGGATGCTATGGATTTGGATGAGAGAAAAATGAAAATTCTACAGGCAATCATCAGTACGTATTTAGAGACAGGTGAGCCAGTGGGGTCAAGAACAATTTCAAAGTATGCCGACTTAAATGTAAGTTCTGCTACTATCAGAAATGAAATGTCTGATTTGGAGGAGATGGGATATATTCTTCAGCCCCACACTTCCGCAGGACGGATTCCTTCCGACAAAGGTTATCGCCTTTATGTGGACAATATGATGCAGGAAAAGAGGAAGGAGTTAGAGAAGCAGGAAAAAGAAATTACAGATATGAAAGAATTTCTTGTGGAGAAAGTGGAAAAGGTGGAGGAACTTCTGCAGAATACAGCCAGGCTTTTGGCTAACAATACAAATTATACAACAATGATAAGTACTCCAAGGAGAAGTCAGAATCGCTTAAAGTTTATCCAGCTTTCTCTGTTAGAAAAAACAAAGCTTTTATGTGTAGTAGTGTTGGAAGGCAATGTAATTAAAAACAAGATTATTTCCTTAGGTCAAGAGATTGACAACGAGATGCTCCTCAAGCTGAATATTTTGTTTAACTCCAGCTTAAATGGTCTGATAATAGAAGAAATCAATTTATCCATTATTTCTAAAATGGCAGCCCAGGCAGGTGAGTACAGCAGTTTAGTGAGAGACATATTGGATGCCATTGCCCAAGTGCTTCATTCGCAGGAGGATTTAAAGATATATACCAGTGGTGCAACTAATATTTTTAAATATCCGGAATTAAGTGACAGTACAAGAGCCAGTGAGCTTATTTGTACATTGGAGGAAAAGCAATTACTTACAACCTTTATTCAGGATGAAGGCAGTGAGGACGGAAAAATGGGCATTCAAGTATATATTGGAGATGAGACACCGGTTCAGTCCATGAAGGACTGCAGTGTAGTGACGGCCACCTATGAATTAGAGGACGGCATGCGTGGGACAATAGGAATTATTGGTCCAAAGAGGATGGATTATGAAAAAGTAGTGGAGACACTTAAAAATGTAAAAGACCAGTTGGACAGTGCCTTTAAAAAAAGCGATTAGTCCAGTGATAATATAGAAAGGTGGTATTTTAGTGTCAGAAGAAAAGAAAGAGAAAGACTATAAGGAGGATTTGCAGGAAGAGATGGCAGAGGATATAACACAGGAAAATAAAGATATCCATAGGGAGGAGGAGCTTGCACAGGGACAGTCAGAGACAGAAGAGTTTGTCCATGAGGATTCCTTGGATGCTTGTGACAATGAAAATATAGAAAATGAAGAAGCAGACGCACCTGAGTCATCTGAGAAATCAGAAAAAAAAGGGTTCTTTAAAAAAGACAAAAAGCCAGATAAAAAAGATGTTCTCATAGAAGAGCTGACAGACAAATATAAAAGAACGTTGGCAGAATTTGAAAATTTTCGAAAGAGAAGTGAAAAAGAAAAGTCCGCAATGTTTGAAGTGGGCGCAAAGGATATGATAGAGAAGATTCTGCCAGTAGTAGATAATTTTGAAAGAGGAATGGCAACAGTTCCACCGGAAGAAAAGGAAAGCCCTTTTGTGGACGGAATGGATAAAATATACAAGCAGCTTATGAAGGCATTAGAGGATGCGGGAGTTACACCGATAGAGGCCGTTGGTCAGGAGTTTGACCCTAATCTTCATAATGCGGTAATGCACATAGAAGATGAGTCCCTTGGAGATAATGTAGTGGCAGAGGAGCTGCAGAAAGGTTATATGTACCATGACAGTGTAGTGCGCCACAGTATGGTCAAGGTAGCCAATTAGCATAATCATTGAAAATAAAAACAAAATAAAGCTAACATTCATATATTTATTAACAAGGAAGCTTGCTAATATTTGTAGGATTTAAGAATATTATGATCAATTTAGAATTAGGAGGAATAAAAAATGAGTAAAATTATTGGTATTGATTTAGGAACAACAAATTCATGTGTAGCAGTGATGGAAGGCGGAAAGCCAACAGTTATTGCAAATACAGAGGGAATCCGCACCACACCATCCGTTGTGGCATTTACAAAGACAGGAGAGAGATTGGTAGGTGATCCTGCAAAGCGTCAGGCGGTTACTAACGCAGATAAAACCATTTCTTCTATTAAGAGACAGATGGGAACCGATTACCGTGTAGCAATCGATGATAAGAAATATTCTCCTCAGGAGATTTCCGCTATGATTTTGCAGAAATTAAAAGGAGATGCCGAGAGTTATTTAGGAGAAAACGTAACAGAGGCAGTCATTACTGTTCCTGCTTATTTTAATGATGCACAGAGACAGGCAACAAAGGATGCAGGTAAGATTGCAGGCTTAGATGTTAAGCGTATTATCAACGAGCCTACAGCAGCAGCTTTGGCTTATGGTCTTGACAATGAGAATGAACAGAAAATCATGGTATACGATTTAGGCGGCGGAACCTTTGATGTTTCCATTATTGAAATCGGCGATGGCGTTATCGAAGTTTTGGCTACTTCCGGTGACAACAGATTAGGTGGAGATGATTTTGACCAGAAGATTGCAGATTACATGATTGCAGAGTTTAAGAAACAGGAGGGGGTTGACCTTTCCGCTGACAAGATGGCATTGCAGAGAATTAAAGAGGCGGCAGAGAAGGCGAAGAAGGAATTATCTTCCTCCACAACAACAAATATTAACCTGCCATTTATCACCGCAACTCCTGAGGGACCAAAGCATTTTGATATGAATCTGTCCAGAGCTAAATTTGATGAGCTGACACATGACTTAGTGGAGAGAACAGCAACTCCTGTAAGCAATGCATTAAAGGATGCTGGATTGACAGCAGGCGAATTGAGCAAAGTATTGCTGGTAGGTGGTTCTACACGTATTCCAGCAGTACAGGATAAAGTAAAACAGCTGACAGGACATGAACCAAGCAAATCTTTAAATCCAGATGAATGTGTTGCATTGGGCGCTTCCATTCAAGGTGGTAAATTAGCAGGTGATGCAGGCGCCGGAGAAATTCTTCTGTTGGATGTAACACCATTGTCCTTAAGCATTGAGACACAGGGTGGTATTGCAACGAAGCTGATTGAGAGAAATACAACCATTCCAGTAAAGAAGAGCCAGATATTCTCCACAGCGGCAGATAATCAAAGTGCAGTGGATATCAATGTAGTACAGGGTGAGAGACAATTTGCAAGAGATAATAAATCTTTAGGACAGTTCCGCTTAGATGGAATTGCACCAGCTCCAAGAGGTATTCCTCAGATTGAGGTAACATTTGATATTGATGCAAACGGTATTGTAAATGTATCTGCAAAGGATTTAGGAACAGGAAAAGAACAGCATATTACCATTACAGCCGGTTCTAATATGTCAGATGATGAGATTGATAAGGCAGTGAAGGAAGCAGCAGAATTTGAAGCCCAGGATAAGAAACGCAAGGAAGCCATTGACGCTAAAAATGATGCAGAAAGCTTTATTTTCCAGACAGAGAAGGCATTGAATGAAACAAAGGATAAATTAGATGCCAATGATGTAACTGAGGTGGAGGCTGATTTAAATGCATTAAAGGCATTGGTAGAAAACGCAAATACAGATGAATTATCAGAAAGCCAGGTGGCAGACATGAAGGCGGCACAGGAAAAATTAATGCAGAGTGCACAGAAAGTGTTTGCAAAAATGTATGAGCAGGCTGGCGCAGCAGCAGGCGCTGGTGCAGGAGATGATATGGGAAGTGCAGGGGGCGCTGATATGGGAGGTACTGACAGCTATAATACAGATGATGTAGTGGATGGCGATTATAAAGAGGTATAATGTACACTGCAGTTCTCTAGATGGAGGAAAAAGATGGCAGATAAAAGAGATTATTATGAGATATTAGGAGTGGATAAAACTGCGGATGAGGCTACAATAAAAAAAGCCTACCGTAAGCTTGCTAAAAAATATCATCCTGACATCAATCCCGGAGATAAAGAAGCAGAAGCTAAGTTCAAAGAGGCATCCGAGGCTTATGCCGTATTAAGTGATGCGGACAAGAGAAGACAGTATGACCAGTTTGGTCATGCTGCCTTTGAAGGTGGAGCTGGCGGCGGAGGCTTTGATTTTAACTTTGGAGATATGGGCGATATTTTCGGTGATATTTTCGGCGATATATTTGGCGGAGGGCGTACTAGAAGACCTAGCAACGGACCGCAAAAGGGTGCTAATATAAGAGCATCTGTGCGCATTACGTTTGAGGAGGCCGTTTTTGGCTGTGAGAAGGAAATAGAGCTTACTTTAAAGGATGAGTGCAGCACTTGCCACGGAAGCGGAGCAAAGCCGGGGACAACGCCGATCACCTGTCCAAAGTGTGGAGGCAAAGGGCAGGAAGTATTTGTGCAGCAATCCCTGTTTGGGGTAGTGCGCAATGTGCAGACTTGTTCGGAATGTAGAGGAACAGGTAAGATAGTAAAAGAAAAATGTACTAACTGTGGAGGTACTGGTTACAAGGCAAGCCGCAAGAAAATTCAAGTGACTGTGCCCCCTGGAATCGACAACGGACAGAGCATCCGCATTCGAGATAAGGGTGAACCAGGTATAAACGGTGGACCAAGAGGTGATTTGTTGGTAGAAGTTATGGTAGCACGTCATCCTATTTTTGGACGCCAGGATTACAATATTTTCTCAACCTCACCTATTACCTTTGCCCAGGCAGCCTTGGGCGGTGATATAAAGATTAAGACGGTGGACGGAGATGTATTATTCAACATTAAACCAGGTACACAAACCGATACGAAAGTCCGCCTGAAGGGCAAGGGAGTTCCCACTCTGCGCAATAAGGATATCCGCGGCGACCACTATGTTACATTGGTTGTTCAGGTGCCTGAGAAATTGACAAATGAGCAGAAGGAAGCTCTGCGTGCTTTTGACGATGCTTGCGGAGGAAGTCTGAATGTAGGAGACGCTCCGGAAGAGAAGAGCAAGAAAAAGAAAGGCTTTATGGACAAAATTAAGGATGTCTTTGAAGATGATAAAGAGTAATCAATAAAAGAAATAAGAAAATGAGCAATAAAGAAAAAACAGAAATGAAGTAAACAGCGTTAACAGTAAAGAATCCAATAGTTGAGAAAAGTGAAGCAGGGATATTGTAAAGCGAAGGCTTACAATGTCCCTGTTACTGTTTTGGAGTGTAAGAAAAAGAATAGGATAAAAATTTTCTTGTCATTGAGGCAAATTCATACTATAATAAAAACTCAAGTTATTTTCGTAAGCAACGAGTAAACAAAATATAAGGATTTAGAGCCATATTGGCAAAATCTTTGTAAAGCAGCTTACCTTTTGTCTTACATGGTTTTGAATAGTTACATTAAAATAGTATTTAGCATGAAATGGAGAATATCATGGAGTGGAACAAATATCGCTTAGAAACAAAGGTGCAGGCAATGGAGCTTGTAACGGCTTGTCTGATGGAAAATGGAATTAATTCCTTTGAAGTGGAAGATAACATTCCTCTCACCCAGGAGGAAAAAGAAAAAATGTTTATTGATATTCTTCCGGAATTGCCTGAAGATGAAAGGGCATATTTTACTTTTTATTTGGAGAAAGAACAGGATTGTCACAGTATTATAAAAGAGCTGTTATCTGATTTAGAAAATATAAGAAAAATGATGGATGTAGGAACTTTGACTTTGGAGCAAGAGGTTACAAGGGATACAGACTGGGTAAACAATTGGAAAAAATATTTTAAACCATTTGAGATAGATGATATTGTGATAAAGCCAACTTGGGAGCCGATTACACAGGCAATGAAAGGAAAAATGATTGTGGAGATGGACCCGGGCACTGCCTTTGGCACAGGAATGCATGAGACTACCCAGTTAGTAATTCGTCAGATAAAAAAATATAAGAAAGACAATATTTGTCTGTTAGACGTGGGCTGCGGCAGCGGTATTTTATCCATTATTGGCGTACTGCTTGGGATTGAAAAAGCAGTTGGAACGGATATTGACGAAAATGCAGTGATAGCTGCCATAGAAAACGTAAAGGTAAATCATATTGAGCAAGAAAAAATACAATATTTCACTGGTAATATATTAACGGATAAGAATACAAAAGACCAAGTTGGATACCAGTGCTATGATATGGTGGTGGCAAATATTTTAGCAGATGTCATTGTACCCTTAGCGGGGGTGATTACTCCTCATATGAAAAAAGGGGGGATATTTATTTCCTCAGGAATTATTGATACAAAGGAGCAGGAAGTGCTTGCAGCCATCCAGGCCAATCATGAACTGGAAGTATTGGAGGTAACCTATCAAAATGATTGGGTAAGTATCACTGCAAGAAAAAAATAATAGAAAGGGCAAGTTATGCATCATTTTTTTGTAGCGCCTTCCCAGGTGGAGGAGGAAGAGAATCGAATTATAATTGAAGGTATGGATGTGAATCATATTAAAAATGTGCTTCGCATGAATGTTGGTGAAGAGCTGCTGATTAGTGATGGCAGCGGCAATGATTATATTTGCCAAGTTTCCCATATGGGGCAAGATATAATAGAGGCAGAAATTATTCAGAAGGAGCATGAGGGAACGGAATTACCAATACAAATTTATTTGTTTCAGGGCTTGCCGAAGGGTGATAAAATGGAGTGGATTATCCAAAAGGCGGTAGAGCTTGGCGTTTATCAAATTGTACCTATGGCAACGAAAAGATGCATTGTCAAATTAGATGAGAAGAAAGGGGCGGCAAAGAGAAAGAGATGGCAGAGCATTGCAGAAAGTGCGGCAAAGCAATCTAGAAGAGGAGTAATACCTCAGGTGCAACCTGTTGCAGATTTCAAACAGGCAGTGGAAATGTCAAAGGATTTTTCTTGTAAATGGATTCCCTATGAGAATTTTAAAAATATGGAGAGTGCAAAGGAAATGCTGGGGCAAATACAACAGGGAGATAAAATTGCCGTGTATATTGGGCCTGAGGGCGGCTTTGAGGCATCGGAGGTAGATTATGCAATAGAACACTGTATTATTCCTGTCTCATTGGGAAGAAGAATTTTGCGGACGGAAACGGCAGGGTTAATGTTGTTATCTGTATTAATGTTTCAAAGTGAAATCAATGCCAAATAAACAAAGCAGCTGGCATGTTTGCAGGACTCAAGGTAATAGGTAATATTTTGCAGTCAAGCAGGAAGAAGTGAAATGTAGGTTGAAGGAAATATATGATAAAGAAAGGATATTATGCGTACTGCTCTTTCTTTCAATCTATTTATTTAAGAAAATAGAAAGTTCATATAGTGTGCTTTTTATTGGACGGGCAGTATCACAACTCCATTTGTGATATGCATGGGTATAAAAATGGAAGTGTATTTAGACAATTCAGCCACCACGAAAGTGTATGACAGTGTGAGAGATACGATGGTAAAGCTGCTGCAGCAGGATTTCGGCAATCCATCCTCCATGCATACATTAGGATTTACAGCGGAGACGTATATAAAAAGGGCAAAAGAGACAATCAGCGCTATTCTTCACGCAGGGCCTAAGGAAATTATTTTTACATCTGGAGGCACAGAGAGCAACAATATGGCATTGATTGGTGCTGCCCAGGCAAACAGGCGTGCAGGAAATCATTTAATCACTACGGAAATTGAACATCCAAGCGTAGCTTCTACTATGGAATATTTAGAGGAGCAGGGCTTTCGTGTCACTTACTTAAAGGTGAACGAGAAAGGCGTAGTTTCACTTCAGGAATTGGAGGAGGCTATACAGGAGGATACAATTTTAGTATCTGTTATGTATGTGAATAATGAAATTGGTTCTATTCAACCAATTGAGCAGATTGGCAGATTAATTAAAACAAAAAATCCGAAAGCTTTATTTCATGTAGATGCTATACAGGCATTTGGAAAGATGGAAATAATACCCAAAAAATTTGGAATTGACTTGCTCAGTGTAAGCGGACATAAAATTCATGGTCCAAAGGGCGTTGGCTTTTTATATTGCAGGGACAAGGTAAAGTTAAAACCGCTGCTTCATGGAGGCGGTCAGGAGAATGGGATGCGTTCTGGTACGGAAAATGTGCCGGGAATAGCAGCCTTGGCACAGGCGGCTGCCGAGAGCTATGATAAGCTTAAGGAAAAAACATCTCATATGATAACATGTAAGGATTGGTTTATAGAGCATGTGGAAGAACTAGAAGATGTAAAAGTCAATAGCGGTAAAGGGGAGGAGAGTGCCCCACATATTGTCAGTGTAAGCTTCCTGGGAGTGCGGAGTGAAGTGCTGCTTCACGCTTTAGAGCAGCAGCATATTTATGTGTCAGCAGGCTCTGCCTGTTCCTCCAACAAACCATCTGTCAGCGCCACATTAAAGGCAATTGGTTTAAAAAAAGAGGAGATAGAATCAACCTTGCGTTTTAGTTTTTCTGATAGTACAACAATAGAGGAGCTGCAGTATACAATAGATACATTAAAGCAGCTGTTGCCTAAGCTTCGCTTGTTTCGGCGGAGATAAAAGAAAAAAGTGGAATATATGTATGGGAAAATAGGAGGAAACTATGAATCAGTCACTTTTTGATGGATTTTTAATAAAATACGCAGAAATCGGTGTAAAAGGAAAGAATCGTTATCTTTTTGAGGATGCCCTAGTGAATCAGATTGGTCACGCATTAGACAGTGTAGACGGGGAATTTACAGTGAAGAAGGAATCTGGCAGAATCTACGTGGAGGCAGAAAAAAAGGAATATGATTATGATTTGGCAGTGGATGCCCTAAAAAAAGTATTCGGCATAGTGGGTATCTGCCCCTTTATCCAAATTGAGGATAAGGGATATGAGGATTTAAGCAAGCAAGTTCAGTCATATATAGATCATATGTATCCAGATAAAAATTTTACATTTAAAGTAAATGCAAGGCGCTCTAGAAAAAATTATCCATTGGATTCCCAGGAATTAAACAGGGAGTTGGGAAGTGATTTGCTGGATGCATTTCCCCAATTGAAGGTAGATGTGCACAATCCCGATGTGATGATTCATGTGGAGATTCGTCCAATGATTAACATCTATTCTTTGGTTATTGAAGGCCCCGGGGGAATGCCCATTGGAACAGCAGGAAAGGCAATGTTGCTTTTATCAGGAGGAATAGACAGTCCGGTGGCAGGGTATATGGTAGCAAAAAGAGGTGTAAAGCTGGAGGCTACCTATTTTCACGCCCCTCCTTACACAAGCGAGCGGGCAAAGCAGAAAGTGCTGGATTTAGCAAAGCTGGTGTCTTGCTATGCAGGCCCCATTCAAGTAAATGTAGTGAACTTTACAGACATTCAGCTATATATTTATGAGCAATGTCCTCATGATGAGCTGACAATCATTATGCGCCGCTATATGATGAAAATAGCAGAGCATTTTGCCAGGGAGGATAAGTGTTTAGGGCTGATTACAGGGGAGAGTATTGGGCAGGTGGCAAGTCAGACTATGCATTCCTTAGCAGCCACCAATGCAGTGTGTACTATGCCGGTATATCGTCCGGTGATTGCGATGGACAAACAGGAAATTGTGGATATAGCGGTGAAGATTGATACTTATGATACGTCCATCCTTCCCTATGAGGATTGCTGTACAATTTTTGTGGCAAAGCATCCTGTGACAAAGCCAAATCTCAATGTGATTGCTCGTTCTGAAAGAAAATTGGAAGAAAAAATAAACCAGTTAGTGCAGACGGCTATTGAAACTACAGAAAAAATTGTAGTAGGGCAATAAAAAAGAACAGGTTTGATACCTGTTCTTTGGCTTTCCATTTGTACTAAGGTGAAACATGTAATCATCCATTTGGATGATTACAGGGAATAAGTTTCCTATGAAACATGTAATTACCCGCTAAGATAATTACAAGGAACACGATTCCTATTAAACCATGTATGGCTTAACAGCTTCAAGAATTTCTTCGATGCCATCTTCAGCATGGATACTTAAATCAATAGGTTTAGATAAATCTAAGCTGAAAATACCCATAATAGACTTGGCATCAATGACATATCTGCCGGATACTAAATCAAAATCCACATCAAACTTTGTAATTTCGTTTACAAATGATTTCACCTTATCGATGGAATTTAAACTGATTTGTATAGTTTTCATAACACGTCCTCCTTGCATTTTTTGATATGTAGAGATTATAATACAAAACCCTAACTCCACTATTATACTACTCATTTGAGAGTTAAAAGTCAATAAAAAACCGATAAAAAACAAAAAGAAAATAAATTTTAGTAAAAAAGCAGAAGCAATTTTAAAAAAATATTAGAAAACTATAAAAGCAATACAATTTATATAAAATAATGGAATGTATGATATACAAAAATATACAAATTATATGCAAAATTGAGGATGAATTTTAAAGGAAACAATAAAGAATGGACAGAAAGGTATGGGAACCATCAATGGAATATATACAAAAACATTTACAGGAATCAAATGACAATCAAATTAAAAAAAGAGCCGCTTTGCATAATCTTGGCTGTAAGGTAAACGCTTATGAGACCCAGGTGATGAGTGAACAGCTAGAAGCGGGAGGATATGAAATTGTTCCATTTTCCCAGACGGCAGATGTCTATGTGATTAACACATGTACAGTTACTAATATTGCAGATAGAAAATCCAGGCAGATGCTTCACCGTGCCAGAAAGAAAAATCCAAATGCAGTGATTGTGGCGGCAGGCTGTTATGTTCAGTCAGCACAAGAGGAAATTCAGAAGGACTTGAGCATTGATATTGTGATAGGGAACAACCAGAAAAAAAATCTGTTGTCTCTTTTGCAGGAATTTCAGGAGAAAAAAGAACATTTAGCGGAAATTACAGATATGAGCAGACCAATAGAGTATGAGTTTATGGAAATGCAGCGGGCAGGAGAGCATACCCGCGCCTTTGTGAAAATTCAGGATGGTTGCAATCAATTTTGCAGTTATTGTATTATTCCTTACGTTCGGGGAAGAATTCGGAGTAAGGATATTCATTTGATAGAGAGGGAAGTGAGGGGACTGACAGCCCAGGGCTATAAAGAGATTGTGCTTACGGGTATTCATTTGAGCTCATATGGAAGAGAGAAGCTTCAGGGGGAGGCTGATTTGCTTACGGTTATACAGAGATTGGGGGCTATACCAGGCTTAGAGAGGATTCGCCTGGGTTCCTTAGAGCAGGGAGTGATTACAGAGGAATTTTTAAAACAGGTAAAGCTTATAGAAAGCTTTTGCCCTCATTTTCATCTTTCCCTTCAAAGTGGCAGTGAAGCAGTGTTAAAAAGGATGAATCGCCATTATACCCCCAGTCAGTTTTTAGATACTTGCAATCGAATTAGAAAATTTTTTCCAATGGCAGCCATTACTACGGATGTGATTACCGGATTTCCAGGAGAGACTCAGGAGGAATTTGAGGAGACAAAGGCTTTTGTGAGAAAAGTAAAATTTGCCCAGATGCATATTTTCCCTTTTTCTGTCAGACGTGGAACAAAGGCACAGGATATGCCAGGTCAGCTTTCCCAGTCTGTGAAAAGCGGTAGGGCGGAGGAATTGATTGAAATAGGCAGGCAGATGGAGTTAGAATATAAAAAACAATTTCTTCACAAAGAAATAAAGGTGTTAATAGAAGAAAAGCTTCTGATAGGAGATAAGTATTATCAAATAGGTTACACAAAGGAATATGTAAAAATTGCCCTGGAGGAAAAAAAGGACTATCATAACAACATATGGACAGGAATCGTGACAGATTTTCTAAATAATGAAATTTTACTTGCCGAAAAGTAAATTTTGTATTAGAATAACAAATAGCAATTTTCGGATAAAACGAATTCGAGCAAGACAAGCATATGCACTTGGCTCATTGCTCGCAGGAATAAAAGGAGACAATATGAGCAGCAAAGATTTAAGCAGTACACAATATTTTAGAACCGTTCAGGAGCCTGCGTTAGAGGTGTCACAGGTGTTAGAAAAGGTGTATAGTGCGTTGACAGAGAAGGGCTACAATCCGGTCAATCAGATTGTAGGCTACATTATGTCCGGTGATCCGACTTACATTACCAGTCATAATAATGCCAGGAGCTTGATTATGCGTGTGGAGCGTGACGAGTTGATAGAGGAAGCGTTAACCTATTATATCAACCACAAATTAAAATAACAGGATGATTAAGGATACAGGGAACAGCTTATGAGAGTCATGGGATTAGATTTCGGTTCCAAAACAGTAGGCGTGGCAGTTTCTGATGCTTTGTGTTTGACAGCACAGGGCTTAGAAATTGTGCGTAGAGAACAAGAGAATAAATTGCGGAGAACTCTGGCTAGGATTACAGAGCTGACAGAGGAATACCAGGTAGAAAAAATTGTGCTTGGCTTTCCAAAGAATATGAATAATACAGAGGGAGAGCGGTGTGAAAAGACATTGGCATTTAAGGAAATGCTAGAGAGAAGAACAGGTCTAGAAGTGATTCTTTGGGATGAAAGATTGACAACAGTAGCTTCGGACAAGCTGATGATGGAAGCGGGAGTGCGCAGAGAAAACAGAAAACAGTATGTAGACCAAATTGCGGCTTCTTTTATTTTGCAAAGCTATTTAGAATATGAGCACAACCATCAGGATGCATAATAGGATTGATGTACGGAACGTGAGGCGAGGGGAAAACAAAAAAAGGAAAATAAAGGAGCGGTTTGATGTTTGAAAAGTTAAAATTTACCATTCCTGATACGGAGGAAGAGGTAGAATTTTTTGTGGTGGAACAAACACGGATAAATAATTTGAATTATTTATTGGTAACAGAGTCAACGGATGAGGATTCGGAAGCACAAGCATATATTTTAAAGGATTTATCAAATCCAACGGATGAGGATGCGCAGTATGTGATGGTGGAGGAGGATGAGGAGTTAGAAACCGTATCACAGGTATTTGCCCAGCTTTTGGACGATATTGATTTGGTGTAAGAATATAATGGTTTGTGCCGCCTATGGCGGTATGAGTGAAAACGTGAAAATAGAAAAATAAAGACGGAGGTATTATGTTGAAAGCAGAAAATAATAAAAAAAATAAAGGAAGATTGAAAATTATTCCTCTTGGCGGGTTAGAACAGATTGGAATGAATATTACAGCATTTGAGTATGAGGATAGTATTATAGTAGTGGACTGTGGTTTGTCCTTTCCAGATGAGGAGATGCTGGGAATTGATTTGGTGATTCCTGATATAACATACTTGAAGGAAAACAGAGAAAAGGTAAAGGGCTTCGTGATAACTCATGGACATGAGGATCATATTGGTGCCCTGCCCTATGTCCTTCAGGAGATGAATGTGCCGATTTACGCTACAAAGCTCACAATGGGCATTATAGAGGGTAAATTAAAAGAACATAATTTGATGAAGACGGTAAAGCGCAAGGTAGTGAAGCATGGTCAATCTATCAATTTGGGATGTTTTCGTATTGAATTTATCCGCACGAATCACAGTATTGCCGATGCAGCCGCCCTTGCTATCTTTTCGCCGGTTGGTATTGTAATTCACACAGGAGATTTTAAGGTGGATTATACGCCAGTATTTGGGGATGCCATTGATTTGACAAGATTTGGGGAGTTGGGCAAAAAAGGGGTGCTGGCTTTGATGTGTGACAGTACCAATGTGCTTAGACCAGGCTTTACTATGTCAGAGCGCACTGTCGGGAAAACAATGGATAACTTGTTTGCGGAGAACACTACCCACAGAATTATTATTGCTACCTTTGCATCCAACGTGGATAGGGTGCAGCAGATTATTTCCACCGCCAGCAAATATGGACGCAAGGTGGTGATTGAAGGTAGGAGCATGGTAAATATTATTACTACCGCCAGCGAGCTTGGCTATATAAAAATACCGGACAACACCTTGATTGATATTGAATACATGAAAAATTATTCGGATGAGCAGCTTGTTTTGATTACTACAGGAAGCCAGGGCGAGGCTATGGCTGCCTTGTCTAGAATGGCAGCGTCTATCCATAAAAAAGTTAGTATTAAGCCGGGAGATGCGATTATTTTCAGCTCTACACCTATACCAGGAAATGAAAAAGCGGTATCAAAGATTATGAATGAATTATCACAGCAGGGAGCTAAAGTAATCTTTCAGGATACGCATGTATCTGGTCATGCCTGCCAGGAAGAAATTAAATTGATTTATTCTCTTGTCAAACCTAAATATGCTGTTCCGGTACATGGTGAGTACAGACATTTGCAGGCCCACAGCGAGCTTGCACAGAGCATGGGTATTGACAAAGATAATATCTTTCTATTACAATCAGGTAATGTATTAAGCTTAGGCGAGGACTATGGGGCAGTAGTTGGCAACGTTCAGGCAGGCGGAATACTGGTGGATGGTCTTGGCGTTGGAGATGTGGGCAATATTGTTCTTAGGGACAGACAGAACTTGGCGGAAAACGGCATTATCATTGTTGTGATGACCTTGGAGAGAGGAACCAATACAATATTGGCAGGCCCTGATATTGTTACAAGAGGTTTTGTCTATGTGAGGGAGGCAGAGAATCTTATAGAGGAAGCAAGAAATGTAGTTTCTGATGCCCTGGATGATTGCCTGCAGACAAGAGTTAGCGACTGGGGAAAAATTAAAATGGCAGTGAAGGATTCCCTCAATGAATATTTGTGGAAGAAAATGCATCGCCATCCAATGATTCTCCCTATTATCATGGAAGTAGATTAAGTGCAAATCAAATGAAGAAAGTGGTGAGCCTATGGATTATAAGATAGAAGAAAAATCCAAAGAATTAGCAAATTTAATTTTGGATAGTGAGGAATATCAAAACTATCTGGAGGCAAAACAGAATTTATACCGCAATCCAGAGCGTGCACAGAGGCTGCAAAGCTTCCGCAAGAAAAATTTTGAAGTGCAGAACGGTTGTGATGACAGCAGCGTAATGGTGGAATTGATGAGGCTGGCGGAGGAATATCAGCAGGATTTAGAATATGTTGTAGTTTCGGAATATTTGAATGCAGAGCTTCGTTTATGTAAAGTGATGCAAAATGTAAATCGAATTTTGGTGGAAGGCATCAATATGAATATGGATTTTCTGAATCAATAATTTTGAACTACCAATAAATTCCTATTCACAGTTGGTTGTTTTTCTCTTGTAGGTAAAGCAGCTTTGAATAGGGACGACAGTAAGGAGACTGTGTAAAAATGAACTTAAAAAATATTTCTTCAATTATATTAAATATATCTCTTAAGGTTGTTATTTACATGGTTTTAATCGGTGTTTTGTATTTTTGCGGCAATCGGGCTTATGAATTTGGCAGAGAAGTTTTTTCGGAAGCGGGGGTGGAGGCACCTCCCGGCAGAGAGGTGACTGTCACTTTGCCAGAGGGAGTCTCAAATAAGCAGTTGGCGCAAATTTTAAAAAAGGATGGTTTAATCGACAATATATATATTTTTTATGTTCAGGCATATCTATATGAATGTAAGCCTGTGGCCGGAGAATATGTTCTGAATACTTCCTACAATGCAGAAAAGCTGATAGAAACCATATCTTCGGTTCCTAAAAAGGAGGAGAAGGAAACGAAGAAAAATAAAAAGAAGGAAAAAGAGACAAAAGCGAAGAAGACAAAAAAGGAATAACCCATGATAGTAAATGAGAGAATTGTAACTTATCTGCATTCATTAGAGCCAGGAAATTTGCTTTATTTAGAGGAATTAGAAAAGTATGCCAGGGAAAATTATGTGCCGATTATCCGAAAAGAAATGGAAAGCTTCCTTAAGGTGCTGATTCAGATGAAACAGCCCCAATCCATCTTGGAAGTAGGTACAGCTATCGGATATTCGGCATTGTTTATGAGCGAATGTATGCCAAAGGATTGTCACATTACAACAATTGAAAATTATAGAAAAAGGATTCCTATTGCAAAGGACAATTTCAAAAAATATAAGAAAGAAGAAAAAATTACTTTGTTGGAGGGAGATGCCATGGAGATTCTTCCTAAGCTGCAGGGAAAGTTTGACTTTATTTTTATGGATGCTGCAAAAGGACAATATATTCATTTTTTGCCAGAGTTAGTTCGTCTTCTTCCTGTGGGAGGAATTCTTCTTTCGGATAATGTGCTTCAGGAGGGAGATATTATTGAATCCCGTTATGTGGTGGCAAGACGTGACAGAACAATTCATTCCCGTATGAGAGAATATTTGTATGAATTAAAACATAGCAGTCAATTTAATACAAGCATAATTCCTATCGGGGACGGTGCTTCCTTAAGCATAAGGTGTTAAATGTGCTGCAGTTTGTTTTGCAGCACAAGTAAAGCTGTCTTTTGATTTCTGGTTCGAGAGATAGTAAAACTGTCTTTTGATTTCTGATTCGAGAGAGATAGTAAAGTTGCTGTAAGATGGTTGTAGATGACATATTTGTATAAATGTAATGGTTAGGTTTGGGCGCAGCATACTAGGAGGTAAAGATTGAGCGAAGGTAACAGAGAAAAAATGGGTGATTGTAAAACTAAATATCCTGAGCTGCTGATTCCGGCAAGCAGCTTAGAAGTGCTGAAGGTTGCAGTTATATATGGAGCGGATGCAGTTTATATTGGAGGAGAGGCTTTTGGGCTGCGGGCTGGGGCGAAAAATTTTTCCATGGAAGATATGGAGCGCGGAGTGGAATTTGCCCACGCCCACGGTGCAAAAGTCTATGTCACAGCCAATATATTGGCACACAATTATGATTTAGACGGGGTAAGAGAATATTTTTTACAATTAAAGCAGATTCCAATAGATGCATTGATTATATCGGATCCCGGCATTTTTACTATCGCAAGGGAGTGCCTTCCGGAAATGGAGCTGCATATTAGCACTCAGGCAAATAATACCAATTATATGACATATGAGTTTTGGTATAAGCAAGGCGCCAAGAGAGTTGTCTGTGCAAGAGAGCTTTCCCTTCAGGAGATTAGCCAGATTCGCAGTCACATTCCTGAGGATATGGAAATTGAAACTTTTATTCACGGCGCTATGTGCATTTCCTATTCGGGAAGATGTCTGCTATCCTCTTTTATGACAGGCAGAGATGCCAACAAAGGAGCCTGCACCCATCCCTGTCGGTGGAAATATGCTCTTGTGGAGGAGACAAGACCAGGACAATATATGCCTGTATTTGAAAATGAAAGGGGCACCTATATCTTTAATTCTAAGGATTTGTGCATGGTGGAATATATTCCTCAGTTGATAGAGGCGGGCATTGATAGCTTTAAAGTGGAGGGGAGAATGAAAACGGCATTGTATGTGGCCACAGTTGCCAGAACTTATCGAATGGCTATAGAAGACTGTAAAAAGAGCAGGGAGTATTATGAAAGCCGCATTCCATTTTATAGGGAGGAAATTGCAAAATGTACTTACAGACAGTACACTACAGGCTTTTTCTTTGGAAAGCCGGATGAAAATACTCAGATTTATGACAGTAACACATACAGAAAGGAATATACCTTTTTAGGAATTTTGGGCGAGAAAAACGAAGAAGGGATGTATCCTTTAGAGCAAAAAAATAAATTCACAGTGGGGGAACAGATTGAAGTAATGAAACCAGGAGGGGAAAATATCATTGCAAAAATATTGAAAATTCATGATGAAGAGGGCAGAGAACAAATGTCGGCTCCTCATCCAAAGCAAAAGCTGTTTGTACAGTTAGATGTTACCTGTGAACCCTATGATATTTTGCGGAGAAAGGAAGAACAATAACAAAAATAATAGGTCAGGCACGAAAAGAGCACCCATGGCATACAATAAAGATAAAGTGTGCTAAGAGGTGCTTTCTTTGCAAGTTTTTTTGGAACCATTAACTCCGAGAGAAGAGGCGGAATATCTGCGCAGGTACAAAGAGGGTGACCCTTGTGCAAAGGATATTTTGATAGAAAGAAATATGCGTTTGGTAGCTCATATCGCCAAAAAATACAGCGGGGAAAAGCGAGATATGGAAGAAATGATATCCATAGGCACGATAGGTTTAATAAAGGCAGTAAAAACCTTTGATGACACAAAAGGAATTCGCTTAGGAACCTATGCTGCTAAGTGTATAGAAAATGAACTTTTAATGCATATGCGCCAAGAGAGGAAAAAGACAAGAGAGGTTTCCCTGTATGACCCAATCGGAACAAACGAAGAGGGAAATGCAATTAGCCTATTGGATATACTAGAACAGGAAGCCAAGGATATGACCGAGGCCTGTCATTTAAAGGAGGATGTGAAATGGCTTTACAATGCTCTTCCAAAGGTGCTCAATGAGAGGGAGCAGAAAATTATTATTGAGCGTTATGGATTATATGGAGGGAGAGAAAAGACACAAAAGGAGCTGTCTGTACAGTTGAATATATCAAGAAGCTATGTGTCTAGAATTGAAAAAAAGGCATTATCTAAGCTCCATGCCGCATATGATAAAAAGATAGATTAAATATTGGTTATCTATAAATGGGAAAAATACACAAAAAATTATAAAAAAGAAAGAATGTTATATAAAATTTGACACATGCACTTTTTTGCGCTATAATATTTTTAGTTATGATGTAGGGAAACTAATGATATTGAATTACAATTACACAGAGTATAGGAAGTAAATGATGATAAGCAAATACAATCGAGGGGATGGTTCTTGATGCTTCAAATCGAAGAGATAACAGCAGAGCAGCTAAGCGAAGCAAAGCTGTGGCTTTTTAAGGAAAATGTGCGGATTGAGCAGGAGAAGCTTGCCCTCGAGGATGAGAGGAAAGCATTTGAGGAGGAGAAGAGAGAACTTCACAAAAAGAAAAAAGAGTTCAACCGTAAAACAGATATTACAGTGAAGCAATTGCAGAAGAAAAGGGAATTGTTTGAAAAGCAATGGAATATATTAGAGAGAGAGCTTCGTAGATTGGCTAGGGATAGAGAGCATTTTGAACAGGACAAGGCATTGTTGGAGCGAGAGAAAAATGGCTTTTATCGTATGCGTTCTGAGCAAATGCCTCAGATGAAATTAGATGCCAGTGTCTTTTTTAAAGGTGTGGATAATCCTAAGCTGCTCAAAAAGAGATATCGGGATTTACTGAAGCTGTTTCATCCAGATAATATGTGTGGGGATAATGGGATTTTGCAGTTAATTAACAAAGAATATGATGTTTTATCGAATAGTATGGAAAAGAGGTAAGAGATAGTAATATGGCTGGATATAAGAGAGTCAGATTGGGTGATGCCTTAATTGAAAAGGGCATGATTACACAAGAACAATTAGGTGAAGCACTGGAAAAGAAAAAAGGTACTAAGATGAAAATCGGAGAAGTGCTAGTAGAGATGAAGCTAGTTTCCGAGATGGATATTGTAGATGTGCTTTGCGAACAAATGGATATAGAATATGTGGATTTGCGCAAGATTGTAATAGATGAAGCTGCTGTAGGCACCATAGATGAAAATTTCATGAAAAAGAATCTGGTTATCCCATTTGCTTTCGATGAAAAATCACCTAATATATTAAAGGTTGCCATGGTGGATCCCATGGACATTTTTGCTATTGATGATATAGGTATTATCACTAATATGCAGGTAAAGGCATATATTAGCACTCAAAGCATGATAGAATCTCAGCTAGACAAGCTTTTTGGCAATAACGAAGCTATGGCGGCAGCAGAGCAGTTCCGAAAGGAAAGAGAAGCAGAAGGTAAGACAGTAGAGGACATTGCAAGAGATGATGATGTTGAGAATTCACCTATTGTGCAGTTGGTAAAAAATATATTAGAACAGGCAGTCCGCAAGAGAGCTAGTGATATACATATTGAACCAGGAGAATTTCAAGTGCGGGTTCGTTTTAGGATTGATGGTTCCTTAGTTCAGATTATGAATTATGATATCTCCCTTTCCCAGGCAATAGCAGCCCGTGTAAAGATTATTTCTGGTATGGATATATCAGAAAAGAGAAAACCACAGGATGGACGTATTGCTATGACGGTGGACAGAAAGGATTATGATGTCCGTGTTTCTGCTCTGCCTACTGTACATGGGGAGAAGATAGTTATGCGTGTCACTGGTAAGGAGGCATTGTCAAGAGATAAGGCGAACCTGGGATTCAATGATGAAGAATTAGATAAGTTTGATATGTTGCTGAAGAATCCTCATGGAATTATTCTTGTAACAGGCCCTACAGGTAGTGGTAAATCTACTACTCTCTATACGGCCTTAAGCGAATTGAATACGGAAGATGTTAATATTATTACGGTAGAGGACCCGGTGGAAGCGGATTTGGAAGGAATTAATCAGGTACAGGTAAATAATAAGGCAGATATGACATTTGCTGCGGCGCTGCGTTCTATTTTACGTCAGGATCCGGATATTATTATGATTGGTGAGATTCGTGATGGTGAGACGGCGGAGATTGCGGTAAAGGCGGCTATTACAGGCCACTTAGTAGTAAGTACCCTTCATACCAATTCTACGGCAAGTTCTATTACTCGTCTGATTGATATGGGAATTGAACCATATATGATTGGCGATTCAGTAGTTGGAGTTATCGCTCAGCGTCTTGTGAAACGACTTTGTCCGGAGTGCAAAAAGCCAAGGGAGGCAACAGAGGATGAAAAGAGAATGCTTGGTGTAGATCCTACTCAATCTCAGATTATTTATGAACCTAGCGGATGTAAAGCGTGTGGTGATGTTGGTTATTTTGGGCGAATTGGTGTTTATGAGATACTTCCGGTCACCAGTGGGATTCGTACCCAGATTGTACAAGATGCTGTGGCGGATAAGATTAAAGATATTGCAGTGAAGGAAGGGATGCATACCTTAAGGGATGGAGCAGCAAGCCTTGTATTGAAGGGTGTAACAGGATATAAAGATATGATGAAGATTGCGTATGAAGCAGGCTGATAAAAAGTAGAAAAAATATTCTTTCAGTCTATATTTATAATAATATATGAAAGAAAAGAATTAAAAATAAAATTAGTTGAGTAAAATGATGCAGGCAAAGTGAGAGAAAGGAAAAACGGGATGGATATTCAAGATATACTGATAGAAGCAAAAAATAATAAAGCATCTGATATACATATTACGGTAGGAATTCCTCCTCGTAACCGTGTGCATGGTCAATTAAAGGATTTGAATTTTCCGGTGCTGAAGCCAGCAGATACACAGGAACTCTGTTTTCAAATTATGAATGAACATCAGATTAAGACGCTGCAAGAAATGGGAGAAGTGGATTTTTCGGCGCAGGTGAGCGGCATAGGGCGTTATCGTGCTAATGTATATACGCAGAGAGGTTCTTATGGGTGTGCTCTTAGAACTATTACATCTGAGATTCCTCTGGCCTCGGATTTGGGATTACCCCAGGCTTTTGTGGATTTATATACGAAAAAAAGAGGATTGATTTTGGTTACAGGTCCTACAGGTAGCGGAAAGTCTACAAGTTTGGCATCATTAATTAATGTGATTAACGAAAAGAGAAGCGAACATATATTAACTTTGGAAGATCCAATAGAGTATGTACATAAACATAAAAAGTCCATGATAAATCAGAGAGAGGTGGGTATGGATACAGAGAGTTATGCTAATGGACTTAGGGGAGCGCTCCGTGAGGATCCGGATGTTATTTTAGTAGGAGAGATGCGTGACCTAGAGACAATCAGTACAGCTATTACGGCGGCTGAGACAGGTCACTTGGTCTTATCAACCCTGCATACTATTGGAGCGGCAGCAACGGTAGACCGTATTATCGATGTGTTTCCGCCGCATCAGCAGGGACAGGTTCGTGTACAGTTGGGAATGATTTTGGAAGCAGTTGTATCACAGCAGCTACTGCCGGATGCAAGCGGACATGGTCGTGTGGCTGCCTTTGAGGTTATGCTTGGCAATCCTGCTATTCGCAATTTGATTCGAGAAGGAAAGTCAGCACAGATTCAGTCTGTTATTCAAACAAATAGAAAAGATGGTATGATTACCATGGATGACAGTTTATTTGATTTGTATCGGTCAGGTCGAATTACTCAGAAAGATGCTATTACTTTTGCCCAGGATGTCCCTTATATGGAAAAAATGCTTGGTAAGGAAGCAGGTTCATCAAGACCTAGTCGTATGAAGGATGACGGTTTTATGTTGAATTTTGATTAAAATATCTCTTATTTTATATGCTTGGCGGTTGATAATTAAAATTTTCATATTTACGTCTGTAAAAATGAATGAAAGATGAATAAAAAATGAACAAATTGCAAGAAAAGTATTGCTTTATCAAATAAAATGTGGTAATATACAGTTACCACTAAGAAAAAGAGGTGGACGAATGCCGAATTTTAAATATGTGGCTCTTACGCCGCAAGGAAAAGAAGTAAAAGGTACCATTGAAGCTAATGATGTGGAGGATGCTACCGCCAAGTTAAAGACAGAGGGTAATATCCCAGTTAAGGTTTCGGAAGAAACTTTTTTGGATAAAGATTTAACGATTGGGAAGAAGGGCGGAAAAGTAAAATCCAGAGACTTTAGTATTTTTTGTCGTCAATTTGTAAGTATTGTAGGTGCAGGTGTTACGATTGTCAACGCATTGGATATGTTGGCAGATTCTACACAAAATAAAACCTTGAAGGCAGCAATTCAAAATGTAAGTGCCAATGTAAATAAAGGTGAGACATTGGCAGGCGCCATGAGAAAAGAAACATGCTTTCCTCCCTTGCTGAATAATATGGTAGAGGCAGGTGAAAGCTCCGGTAGCTTGGAGGTTGCTTTTGATCGAATGGGAACGCAGTTTGAAAAGGAAACAAGAACTGCTTCTATGATTAAGAAGGCTTGTATTTATCCGATAGCTATTATTGTTGTATTGATAGCTGTTATTATCATTATGTTGGCGTTTGTTATTCCGGTGTTTGCGGATATGTTTGCAGATGTGGGAACAGATTTGCCATGGATAACACAAATGCTTTTAGATATGAGTAACTTTTTAAAGACAAAATGGTATATAGTAATCATGGTAGTGATTGCCCTTGTAGTTGCTTTTAAAGTGTTTGCCAGCACGGAGTTTGGAAAATATTTCTTAGCAGATGTGATGATAAAATTACCTATATTTGGTAATTTAACAGTAAAAGGTGCATCATCTTCTTTCTGCAGAACGATGTCTACTTTATTGGCGGCAGGCGTACCAGTAATAGAAGCTTTGGAAATTACTGCAAAGACTATGTCAAATCTTAGATTTCGAGATGCGGTGTTTATGATCAGGGAACAGGTGGCACAAGGTCGTCAAATGTCAGAGCCTATTGAAGAGTGTGGATTGTTCCCGCCTACAGTAATACATATGTGTCGTATAGGTGAGGAGACTGGTAATATTGAGCATATGATGACAACAGCAGCGGATTATTTTGATGAGGAAGTGGAGGCTGCTACAGAACAGGTGGCAGCAGTTATTGAGCCATGTATTATTGTGGTAATGGCTGTGATTGTAGGCGGTGTTATTATGGCAATTATGATGCCTATGATGTCTATGTATGATATAGCTGGTGGAGGAGAAGTTTAGTGAGTTTGTGAATTGAGTTAGGTGAGTTGTTATGAAAGACAATAAAGGTTTTTCTTTAATAGAATTGATTATTGTGGTTGGCATTATGACAGTATTATGCGCATTGATTGCTCCTAATCTTATGAAATATTTGGGAATTACTAAGAAAAAAGCAGATGATATAAGCCGTGAAGAAATATCTAAAATAATGTATCGAGCTTGTGGGCAAATAGGAATCAAAGTGGAAGATGCACCCTATGATACGTGGATTGAATTGAATGAAGAATGTGATTTGTATAAACCTTCTGAAGCAAATGGGAATTCAACACGAAGTTTTGGCGGTTATGTAGCTTCCGAATTAAGAAAAATTCCAAAATCAAAAGTGACAGGGGATTATTTCCAAGTAAAAATCACTAAAAATGCAGAGGGGGATTTTACGGTAGAAGTAAAATAGCAACACAATTGTTCATAAAACTTTTAAGTTTTTATGATAGAAAATTAAATTAAAAAGGAGAGATGATTTATTATGAAAAAAATCATGAAAACAGACAACAAAGGTTTCTCGTTAATTGAGTTAATTATCGTTATTGCTATTATGGCAGTATTGATTGCGTTAATTGCTCCAAATTTAACAAAGTATTTAGGAAGTTCTAAAACTACAGCTGACAAGAAAAATTTAGATGAAATCAAGAAACAGGTAGAAAGTTGTATTGCAGATGCGGCAACAAAGGATATTACAATTAAAGCTGGAACACTTCAAATTGAAGGTACTGGAGCTGCTAAGGTAACAGTATCAAGTGATTGTGATGGTGGTTCAACTGATACATTTTCTGGCTTGGTTGCTGATGTTTTAGGAAAAGCAAATACAACATCAAAGGTAGATGCTAGTAAAAAAATTATTAAAGTAACAATTAGTGTAAATGGTGGCGAGATTAATGTTGATACTGTAGAATGGTAAGCAGCATTATATAATGGAGATGGGAATGCTTATTTGGCTTAATATAACATTGTACATATTTACCATAATTTATGGATTGGTTATAGGAAGCTTCCTAAATGTATGTATACTGAGAATACCAAAAAAAGAAAGCATTGTTACCGAGAGATCACATTGTGTGAAATGTGGAAATACTATACAGTGGTACGATTTAGTACCACTGTTTAGCTATTTATTCTTAGGTGGTAAATGCAGATATTGTAAAGAAAAAATATCCATTCAATATCCAATTGTAGAAGCGGCAAATGCAATTTTGTATTGTATTGTGGTTGCCAGTCATGGCTGGAATGTGGAAAGTTTATTATTTTGCTTATGCTCTTCAGCATTGTTGGCGCTAAGTGTGATAGACTGGAGAACTTATGAGATTCCACTGTCGTTCAATATTTTTATTGGATGTTTAGGACTGGTGAGAATTTGCTTTAATTTAAATTGTTGGCTTGATTATGTCATAGGCTTTTTTGCTGTCAGTGTTTTTCTGTGTATTGTTGACTGTATATGCAGAGTAGCTATTGGCAGGCAAGGAGTAGGCGGCGGTGATATTAAATTAATGGCGGCTACAGGATTGCTGATTGGATGGAAGGCAGGCATCTTATCATTGATGCTTGGATGTGTGTTAGGTGCTATTATTCATACAATTTTAATGAGGGTGAGCAAGAAAGAACATGTTCTTGCTTTTGGACCATATCTTTCTATGGGTGTATTTATTTCTATGTTATATGGGGAACAAATGATAAATTGGTACCTAAGTTCTTTTTATTGAGAAGCTTTCAAATCAATGGGAGGAAACATAATTAAATAAAGAAAACACAATTTAGAACGGGGATTGTAGAGCGACTGTTCTGGAAAGAGGTATGTATGGCAGCAAGAACAATAACAATTGAAATCGGAAACGAGATCATTAGATTATGTGAGGTTCGCAGTGCAAACGGTAAAGATGTCATGGTGTATCATGCGGTTACTGAGGATACGCCAATGGGTGCCTGTGAAGATGGATATATCCGAAATGTTGCGGATATTGTAACTGTTGTGAAGGGAATGATAGCAGAGGAGAATATTGCTACAAAGGATGTAACCTTTGTAATCAATTCCACTAAAATTGCTAGTAAGGAAGTTATTCTTCCAAATGTAAAAAAGGAAAAAATGCAGGAATTGATAGAATCCAATGCATCGGATTATTTTCCTGTTAATATAGACGAATATGTTTTGTCTTTCACTGTATTGGAGACAAAGAAAGAGGATGGTGCTAATAACGCCAGAGTATTAGTGTACGCGGCACCAGAAGCGATTGTAAAGAGTTATTACGAATTAGCCAGAGCATTAAAGGTAAACATTACTGCTATTGACTACGTAGGTAACTCTATTTTGCATATTATGAAAAAACAGATTTCAGAGGAACCTACTTTAGTAGTACAAATGGGAATGGATTCTACTTTAGTTAGTGTTATGCAAAATAATGTTTTGCAATTGCAGAGAACAATTCCATATGGCAAGCTGTTAGCAATTAACAGCATTATGGATGAAAAGAAAGTAAAGTTTGATGTGGCTTTAGAATTGCTGCATAATTCAGATATTATTAAAGAGAATTTGGATGAGAATAGTATTACAGAGTCCTTATCGTATTTGATTAACAATGTAAAGCGAGTGATTGAATATTATGGTAGCCGTCATGTGGAGGCTCCTGTTGTAAAAACTTTGATTATTGGAGAAGGAGCAGAAATTTTAAATATCGAGAAGCTTTTTGCCAACGAGACTGGAGTGCAAACAGAGTTGATTCAAGAAGTGCAGCACATTCAGGCATTTAATCGTGTAAAGATGGCTCCCTCACTGCTTCGCAATTATCTTCCCGGAATTGGAGCAGGTATTGCACCAATTAACTTTGTGCCTAGAGATTTTATAGAATTAGAGAAACAGACAACAGATGCTGCTATTTATCGAGTGGCATTTATAGTGGCAGTTTTTGCTGCTATTATGTTGACAGTGTTGCCATATTTTAATTATTTATCTCTCTCATCTCAGAAAACAAAAACAACAGAAAATATTCGTAAATCTCAAGGTATACAGCAAATTGTAAATGATTACTATAATGCCAAAGATATTATGAAGGATGTTGGTATTTTTTATGCTAGTACCATTAACAACAATGAGTGGACAGTTCATTTTTATGAGACATTAGAGAAAATTACACCAAAAGATATTCAATTTACAAGTATAACTACAGCCAGTGGTGCTGCAAGTATTACAGGTACGGCATTGACAAAAGGTTCTGTGGCTATATTAGTTCAGAAGTTAAATGAACAGGCAAAGGGAGGCAATGTATCCTATGTGCATTTGACTAATATTACAGAAGCTGAGAAGGATGATGGAAGTGTGGAGGTTACATTTGCTATTTCCTGTGCCTTTAATATGAATGTGGCTGAGATTATTCAGGAGTTTATGCCAAAAGAAGAAGAAACATCGACTAATGCGAAATAAAAAGTAGGAGAAGGAGGACGACAACATATGAATCTAAATATTGATATTTCGGAAAGAGATAAAAAGTTTTTATTTATAGGTATAGGGCTTGTGTTGATATTCTTATCCTACATGTTAGGTTATAAGAACATAGATGCAGAGAATAAAAAATTGTCTGAGGAAGTGACTAAATTAAAAGCAACTTTTAATATGCTGCAGGAGAAAGCTACTCAGCAAAGTACTTATGTGGAGGGTACACAGGAATATACAAATTATTATAATGTGTATCTGAATCGTTTTGCTCACGGAAATTTGGAAGATGAAATTACAATGTTCTATAGTAAATGTGAGGAGACAACAGGAGCTGCCATTACCCAGGTGGGATTCGGAGATACAGTGGATGCTTATACATTTGGAGTTCTAACACCATCTGACCCAGATAAGGAACAAGAAAAAAAGTATGGTGCGCCTGCTGACTATAAAGGAAAAAGTATTAGCTACAGCTTAATTGTGAATGGTACATATGCACAGCTGAAGGATGTATTAAAGTATATCAGTGATGGCAGTGGAAGAAAAGTGGTTACAGATATAGCTGCGTCTTATGATAACTCTACCGGATTAATCAGTGCCACTATGACAGTGGTAGATTATTTCATTGAGATGTCTGACGAGGAATACAAAGCTTCCATTGCAAAACCACAGGTAGATTTAGGCGTGACAAATATTTTTAATGCAGCATCTAAATAGAGCTTGTATAGCCATGATAGAAAAGAGGTGTCATCTTGAGAAAATTAGATGATAAAGGGTTAACTTTAATAGAGTTGATTATTACAGTTTGTATTATTGCTATGATTACAGCGCCGTTTTTGAATAGCTTTGTCAATGCTTCTCATACAAATGCCAGAGCCGCCAAGAGACAAAAAGCATCTACTTGGTGCCAGTATTTTCTTGAGGAATGTAAAGTATCAACTTTAGAAGAATTAAAAAATAAATATTTGATTAATTATCAGGATTACAAGGATTCCTCAGGCAAAAGAGAAAAAATTGTGATTGATTTAAGTAATGACGATATGCCCTCTGATGCTAAAATACAGGGACTTGAGGCAACAATTACACTTAGTCCTAAGGAATACACAAAGGAGGGAAGTGCCACACAGGATCCTTCTGGAAATACAGTGTATAATAATTATGCTGGTCTGGTAAATGATGTAATGATTCCTTCCATGTCTGATGTAGATGCCAATAAAGATGCAGTTTTAGTAAAGGAGTTTTATCAGCTAGACAGTGAGTATAAGGCAAGCCAGGGTGCGGGGGATAACATTCGAAGGGATTGTGTGATTACATTAAAATATGATGGAATAAAGAAGCAGTATATTGTTTCTGCTGAGATTACCTATCATGATGTAACAGGAGCTGCAGGAAGCAAGACATATTCTAGTGATGCGGTTTATAAGAAAAGCTTTACGGATGATATTACAAAGGAGGATGTTCCTAATATATATCTATGTTACCCGGCGGCAAGTGTTTCTGATAAGATTACTGTAGTGAATGAACTAGATGATGAGGATAAATTTGATGTGTATCTTGTCATACAGTCGGAATTTCATCAATTGCAGTCTATATCCACACAGTTAAGCTTTTTGCATAAGCCTAACGGAGGAAGTGCTTTGGCAAGCGGACATTCCTGTGGAATGAAGACACATGTGTGGAATGACAATAAATGTTATATTAATGGAAGTGATGCTACCTCCATATTATCAGGAAGAGCAGACACAGTGGATTCTTTATTTAATGTAACAGTATCTATTAAGCGAGATGGAACAGAAATTGCAGCAATGCAGTCAGGAAAAGAAGAGTAGGAGTGAACTCTATGAAAAGAATTTATGGCAAGCTTCTTAAATTTCATAAGGATCAAAAAGGTTCTACTTTATTGGTGACCATGGTTGCCATGCTGTTTATCGGTACCTTAGGTACATTGATACTGATTGCTGCACTGGCGAATTATGAAATGAATAATATGGACTATGGTTCTAAAAGAAGCTTTTATTTGGCAGAAAAAGCGATGGAAGAAATTCATTCTGGTATCGGTGTAGATGCAATGGGTAAGCTATCAGATGCCTATGTGGAGGTTCTAGGAAATATTGTTAAAAATGACGGGTCTGGAGGCTTTTTAAAGATTGACAATACAAAGGCAAATGAACAGTTTCGTGAAAAATATTTTGACATGTTAGAAGCTGCTTATTGTAATGCCAATGTAAATGCTGTTATGGATACGGTGAAGGCATATGTCAGAAAAGAAAATGGTTATAATTATACAATTGAAGATCCTGTATCCATACAGACAGTAAAAAAGATGGAGGATGGCAAGGAGAAGATTGATTCAGTTGTAATAGAAGGATTGAAAGTGATTTGTGAAAATCAGAGAGTAGGATATTATAGTTCTATTACAACAGATATTATTATTCAGGCACCTCCCTATGAGATTAATTTTACTACCAATGGAACCGTTCCTTGGGATAAGGTAATGCAGTATTGTGTAGTGGCAAGAAATGATTTGAACATTGCTTCTGATTCTAAGATTATAGGAAATCTTTTTTCTGGTAATGATGGAATTGCCTTTGTGGACAGAATCGGAACTAAGAAAATAAATGTAGATGTATTGGCACACAATGTAGTTACATCTGGTTCTATTACAGAGGCATATGCAGATGTAGATATTAAATCTGATGATTCGTCTAAGGCGCAGATATGGGCAAAATCTTTAAAAACTTCTTCTTATGTTCAAACAACAGGCAAGGAGTTGGGAAAATACAGCAAGACCATTTCAGATTATCAGTCACCTCATATTTTAAATAAATATAATATTGACGGAAGATGTATATTAGCAGATGACTTAGAAGTGAGCGGTGATGGCAGTGAGGTTACCATAAAGGGTGAATATTATGGTTATGGAGATAGTACTATTACAGCAGATAATAATAGTGCTATTGTAGTAAATGGATTGGGTGCTAGTTTAGATATGACATCAGTGAACAAACTGTTGGTGGCAGGAAATGCTTATGTGGATTTAACACAAGGCGGCGGTTTGCAGGATTATAGTACAGGTGAATCTATTACTGTGAAGGGCAATCAGGTTGCCTACTTAGCAGATTTAGAGGACTTAAAGGATATTAGTTCATCACTTACGAATCCAATGGAGGTTAGTGAATTTAAGGATGCATACAATGCGGGACTTGACAGCAAAAAAATCATAAAACGTCAGGTAGGAAGTTTGTATTATTTTTATAAGAAAGATGGTTCTTTAAATCACCAAATTTCAATTTATAATGATTATTTTAGTAACAACTGTACTGATTTATTTAATAATCCGTTAATGAGCAGAATTTCAAAAATGAAATTATCAAAGCTCCAGATTGACACAGGTGCAGATATATATACAAAAGCTAATATTTTGCAGACAGATGGAAGCAGTATTTCTAAAATGTCCAGTGGGGAATATAACAGTGGTGGATCTGTGGGAAATCATCTTATTGAATTAAAAGGTGATTTAAAACACCGATATGCACAAATGTGTACTTTGTTGGATGATTACCGCGGGGCTCAGGAGATAGGTTCTCACTATTATCCATATACAGGAGGCACCATTGGAAATGCCTATGAATCCTGTGTGGAAATTAGCAGGGTGGAGGCTTTAGCCAGTGGTGTAGAGTACAGCGGAACTATGAATATCAATGGTAAAAATACTTACTATATGGTTTGTAATAATAAAGATGTAAGTACCGTTACCATACCCAATGGGTATGATGGATATGTAGTAATCTGTTCAGGAAGTGTCAGCATGCCTACTGATATGAATGGAATTGTGTTTGCAAAGGAGGTTTTGGTTCGCAATGATGCAGGTTCGCGGATTAAAGTAAGTGCAGATGCTGCATTAGTAAAGGCCATTTTGGATAATGAAAACACAATACCAAATGGATTGAGCAAGAGAATTGCATGGTTCTTAGTAGGTTTAGTGACAGATGATAAGGATGATGGGAAGAACATTAATAATGTAGGTTATGATGATATAGTAGGTTATGAGAATTGGGCAAAAAATCAATAATATAGGAGGTGCAATATTTTGATGAAAAAAGATAATAAAGGATTCTCCTTGATTGAATTATTGATTGTGCTGGCTATAATGGGATTGCTGGTAGGTACAACTGTCAATGTATGGTATTATTTTAGACAGGCAGATGTGAAACAGGCATCTAAGTTGATTAATACAATGCTGGAATACACACGTACCAATACAATGTCTATCAACGCAAACTGGGAAATGAAGATTGAAAAGGATATTACAGATGACACTTATTATGTAACTGTTTATCGCAATGGTAATCTTTGGAGAAAGAATGAGTTGGGAAAACGTATCAGTATTTACACAGTAAAAGGCTCAGCAGAGACAGAAATTACATCATCCGTATCTGCTTCCATTACTTTTAAAATGGATACAGGGGGAATTAAGGAGTGTGGGGGAGCAGAGGCCTATCGAATAAAGAGCGGCGATAAGGTAGTGGATGTAAAGCTTGTTCCATTAACAGGAGCACATTATGTAGAATATCAATAGGAAAGGCGGGATAAAATGAAGAAAGATGAAAAACAAGAGCTTTTTTTAGATAATAAAGGCTTAAGTTTAATCGAGTTGCTCGTGACAGTAACAATCAGTAGCTTTGTGTTAATCAGCGTGTTTTCATTTATGCTTGCCGGAAGTAAAAGCTATGCCAATGCCAGTGCAGAGATGGATTTACAGAGTACTAGACAGCTTACGATGAACTTTATAGCAGATGGAATTATGTCAGCAAGTCGTGAACATATTGAGATGAATCCTTTAAATCCGATAGGCGGTCAGGCGTTTACTTTCTCCACGGTACATGATGTGGTGACTGACCGAACGAACAATACAGTAGAACAAAAAGGTGTTACTTTTTATTATGATGGAGACAGTAGCCTGTATGTCTATGAGGCAAACGCAACTTTGGCGCAGATTCAGTCTAACAATAAAAATAATTTAGTCTCTAAAAATGTGGATAGCATTGAGTTTACATTGAATAAGGATGATAAAGACAGTGTGGAATCTGTTAGGGTAAAGGCTGTTTTTCAAGTAAAAGGAAGAACGTCTGCGGTAGATACAGTTTATAAGGTACGCAATAAGTAGGAAGGAAGTGGATGTGGTGAAAGCATTGTATAGGAAATGTAAGAAGCGCAAAAAGACTTCAATTGCTGTATTGGTAATGTTATTTGCATTTCTAGCTGGCGGCATATTTTATTTGAATCGTGTTCCGTCGGAGGCAGTAACAAAATATCAGTCCGGTATTGCCAATGGGCATGGTGTTGCATTTTATAATGATGAGGTGCCGGAGGAAAAAGCAGAAAAGGGAACAGCAGAAAATCCATTTGTAGTAGTGGAAATCTTGACTGACAAAAGTTATATGGAGTTTGGGTGGTTAGTAGAGGGCTGTGAGCCTGTACCAGCAGAATTTATGCAGATTAGCAATGGAATGATGGCTATAACTTCCCATGGAGATATAGGTACTGCAAAACAGATTCATAAGGAAAATAAAGGAACGGATGTATATAAAGAAGAATTATCTGCATATGATGATTCCAATGCATGGATAGAACATACATTTCCAGAAGAAAATTATTATGCACAGTTTCGAAAAGGTGACAGCAATGGCGCCATGGATTTTGTGTATGATTCTAAGAAAAATGTATTTAAGCAGGTTACTCCTGGAACAGGTGATTTTTCTAAAGTAAAAGAGATTAAGGTGGACTCCACAAAGCCTGTTTATCAAAGAAGATTTAGTAATTGGAGTTATACATGTTATGATAAGGATGCATCTGGAAACTACACAGTTAAGCGAAATGACATTATAACAGGCAGTGATGAGATTCAAGATGTAACAAATGGAAAGTATTATATTTTAGATGTAGATGCACATGAGAGACCTGCATGGACTTGCGCTTACGGTTATGTGGAGGGAAAGACATCCCAGGAATTTTATGGTTATTATGAATATGTAGGTAAAAATAATGGCGGAAATTATAATTTTTCAAAAAATAAATATTCTCTTGTGAAAATGAATCAGGGAGATTATAAATTCTTTCCAGTAGAAAAATACAATGCATCTAAACCATATAACATTTCTAAAAATCCAAGCGATCCATATTTTGGAGAAAGGTTTTATGTAAAGGCAAATCTGCTTCATTATTATGAGATGGTAAAAGATACACAGCATATCTTTTATGAATATAAAAATAAAAATTCATTTGTGAATACAACAATACGAAATGCTTATGAGTTAGATGATAAAGGTGTGGCTAATTTCCATGTGGTAGTTTGTTCTTTGACAGTAAAAGAATTAAATAGGTATATGAGACAGTCGGAGGCAGAAAATGCTGCTGAAGGTAATAACGCAGGTAAATGGGTTGAGCGTTCTGATATTATATTTATGAATTGTACTAGTCATGAGGACAGCTTTAGAAAAATGATTGCAAGCTGCTATGATGATGTGGAGTACACAAATGGTTCCATGAAATATACAGGCGACAATGATTTATCTTGGCAGTCAGTAATGTGTATTTATAATAAAGTTGCTAACGGAGGTGAGAGTGGGGACCGTTCAGCTCTAGTATCTGGTTGGGGCATTATTCATGGTGCAGACCAAGTAAAAAATGTGCAGCGATATGAGTTTGGTTATGACAAGCGATTCAATATTGTAATGCATAAGTGCGGAAGTTCTGCCACCTTTACAGCATCAAAAAATAATACTTACAAATTGATGGTTATGCTGCGTTCTATGGATACGGATATGTTTTATAATACTTTTATGAAGAATTATAATAATGCAGATAAAAATCCAGCAATTGTCTATGACGCAAAGAATGATACAGGGTATTATAAATGGGCGTATGATCAGGCATTGGCAGATGGCTATTCTAAAGATCAGGCGATGGAGATTGCTTCTTATTGGGGTTCCATGACATTTATGCCTCTTAACAGTGATGGAACAGAGAGCACATGGGCTCAGCTTACTGACCAAAACTCAGATTTATACAAAACCTACAAGATGAATCCAACCTTTGCGAATGGTGGCAGTACAGTTACAGGTAATATTTTCATGTGGAATGATGATACTGGTTTTTATGATTCTTTTTTACAGGATGGAAAGAATACAAATAATTTTACAGAGATTTTCCAAGACTGGTTAGATGAAAAGGACCGTGATGATGACACAAATGCAGCGGTATTGGAATTTTTGTTAGGGTACCAAGGCAATGCTATCAATGCAAAACCAACTCTAAAAGTGTTAGAGATAGAGCCATGTAATGATTTTTATTTAAATGAGGATTTTGTTCGGATCATGCTTCCTCAATTTAAAGGCAATATTGTAATTGAACAGGTTACTACAGCGGAGTTTAACGGCAGAATTGACAATGTATGTGAGGATTATGATTTTATATATATAGGTCATATGAATGGAACATTGACAAATGATGCAGGTGCCATTATAGATAGTACCGGCTTGATATACCGAAAGGAAGGACAGCAGGTTGGCACATCCTCTGGATTAATTAAATATCCTATGGGTAATCTTGTATTTGATATAGCTACAAGTAAAGCAGGCAACCAGACAATTTACAGCGGCGGAAATATTACAGTACCAGGAAATGATATCACAAATGTTAAGTATCAGGAGTTGTTAAGTTATATTGAATCAGGTCAGCCTATTGTAGCGGAGAATGGTATCTATAAGGGGGATGAAACAAAGATAGGAAAAGATACAAATATACTAAAATTAAAGAAAAAGGCTGGGGGAGAAAAGAATTTTGTTCAAATGGTATATGGTCCCAATAATACTTTGCTGGAATGCTTAAGCAGTGCAAAACCGATTATTACAGGAACTATGCCGACAGAATATGCCACAATCGATGCTGATAGTGGTAATATATCTTATCAATATTTAAGTGATAGAAAATTAACTTTCTCTTTTGCAGTATCGGATTTTAAAACAACTTTTGCTTCTAAAAATACGTATCATTATAACATTTATGTTGATTTAAATGGGGATGGAAAGTTTAAAAAGACTTCATCTGTGAGTACAAATGAATTGTTTGCTTCCGGAACAATTGTTGCAGACAATAAAACCAATACAGCGACAGTTGTATTAGAGGACAATAAAATGTTGATGGATTGGAATGGTGCTCTATCCTGGAAATTAGCTGTGTCTAATGATAAAGGTGTAAGCAGCTCCATCTGTGGTGTATCTGCGGTGAAGGCATCGGAGAAAACCACCTTGAGTATTTTGCAAATCAGAGGGGATGATGGCGTCAGTGTGAATCCTTGGGATATTTCAGCGGATACATTATTCCAAAAGTGGGCAGGTGATGCGAGTCTTGCAGATTTTAAGCTGGATATTACTTCCATCAGCTTAAGTGAATATTTGGATTTGTTTATTTCAGATAAAAAGTTTGATAATAAAACTTCAGCCAGCAGAATTGATACCAATAAATTGGCAGCGTATGATTTAGTTGTTCTTGGCGGTGGTGAGCAGTTCTATGAATCAGATTTTAAAAATGATGCCACAGGCGCAATTGATAACTTAGAGTATTTTATGACTACCGGCAAGAGAGTCGTTTTCCTTCAGAATACTGTTTCATATAAGAAGGATGGAGAAACAGGCAATACCAGTGTCTATCTTAGAGAGGCACAGGGAATGGACAGATATGGTGTAAGAACACTGGATGCTATGTGGTTAGAAAATGGAATGAGTGATGATTCATCTACAAAACAGTTAGAAAGCTTCAAGAAAGCGTATGAGAAAACAATGGGCAAAAAAGAGTTGGCAACTACCGCTGCAAGACATGGATATACTTATGGAGCTGTCAGTACATTGTCCAACACAGGAGTTTACAATAAATTTGTAAATTCATCCGATGCAGCGTCCACCTCCTATGCTACAAGTATATCAAAAATCAATGATGGTCAAGTAAGCTGTTATCCATATTGTATTACTGCACCAGGACAGTTGAATATGTATGCACCAGAGGTAACCGTTGACGGTTGCAGTGCACAGTCATATCAGTTAGATTTAAATGCTTCAGACACAACAGTGTGGTATTGTTTAAGTGATACAATGGCAGGTACTGGTTTATATTCTTCATCTCCGAGAGATGCTGCAAATAATTATTATTTAGTGACTACAGATAAAGCTGCCTTTATTAACTTAGGAGGCAATGCACCGTCAACAGATTTGCAGATGCAATTGTTTATAAATACTCTTATCTCTGCTTACAAAAAAACTTATGACCCATATATTGATGTGTTAAATGGTCAGAAGGCATCAAAGAATCTCTACTATATATATGATGTAGATGATAATTATGATGGAGAGTTGAAAGAGGAAAATGAATATATTGATATTGTATTTGTTCCTCAGAATCCAAATCATTCTGTGGATGGGGATGCTTACAGTACCGCAAATGTAAGTGCTGTAACCCGCTATACAGGAGAAACGGAAGATACAGAATTAGAATTTTTTGAGGCGGATGGTGATGATAAGGCTACAGGAGCAGCATTGTCTGACAGCCAAAAGAAAAATATGGTTGTTGGAAAAACTTATATTGCAAGATACAAAAAGGATACGGCAGAGGCGGCTGCTTCTAAGGCAAAGGTAGTTACTTTTAGTATTACGGATGCAGATGGTCATGTAGGAGCATGTAATGTGAAGATAGTGACCCGTACCATGTATAATTTAGATTAATTTAAATATTTAAATTTTAAGCTAAGATAATCTAAAAGGTATTTTAATTACATGAAATTAACTAAATAAATATACAATATTAAAAAGGAGGCGTGTAGATACATGCTTCCTTTTTTGTATAAAATTTTAAGGGATTATGTGGTTGTTAAGATACAAGGATTGAAAGTGGAAATTAATAAAATTTAATAACATTTAAAAAAGTTTATGAAAATATAAGAAATTATGGAAAAATTTAAAGCTTATTTAATTGTGTATACAATGAGAAATATTTATAATAAAGTTCAAAGTTATCTAAGTATTGAGAAAGCCAGTTGCAGTTAAGTGTTGTTTGAAGTAGATGAATGTTGTTGCTTATAGGTATAACGCAGAAATGAGGGGATTTATGTATAGCAAAGTAATAAGTGGAGGAGTTCGGGGAGTACAGGCATATACTGTAGAAATAGAGGTGGATGTAAGCAGCGGATTGCCTGCAATTGATATGGTGGGGCTGCTGAACTCAGAAGTAAAGGAAGCAAGGGAACGAGTGAGAGCTTCGATTAAGAATATGAATGTTATGATTCCCCCGAGAAGAATAACTGTGAATTTATCACCAGCTCATATAAGAAAAAGGGGAACCTTATATGATTTTCCTATTGCTGTTGGAATATTGGCATCTTTGGAGGTGCTTTCTCAAACGGTTTTGTATAATTCTTGTTTTATAGGAGAATTAAGTTTGGATGGCAGGCTTCTTCCAGTAAATGGAGTTCTTCCTATTATAATACATGCAAAGGAGGAAGGGATAGATACATGTTATATTCCATCTGAAAATATAAGAGAGGTACAAAGTATTTCAGGCGTGCAGGTAGTTCCTGTTGAATCCTTAAAGCAAATGTTGGATATTTTTATGGGGGAGATAGAAAATGGAGTAATCCATAAGGTTTTTCATAATAAAACTGGTAAGTCGATGGAATATCAAACATATGAAAAGTCAACTATACATGAAGAACAGGAATATAGTTCCTTGGACTTTTCTCAGGTTCAAGGTCAGAAAATGGCAAAGAGGGGGATTGAAATTGCTGTTAGCGGCAGACATAATTTGTTGTTTGTTGGGACTCCAGGTTCAGGAAAATCTATGCTTTCAAAAAGAATACCAACTATACTGCCTAAGCTTACAGAAGATGAAGTGTTTGAGGTATCAAAAATATACAGTATTGCAGGTATGTTAAATAATAAGTCACTGGTTAGGCAGCCGCCTTTTCGGACTCCCCATCATACGATTACTCCTCAGGCTTTAGCAGGAGGAGGAAGATATCCTAAGCCAGGTGAGGTGACTTTAGCTCATAAGGGAATTTTATTTTTGGACGAATTTCCAGAATTTAAGGCACAGACATTAGAGATTTTGAGGCAGCCTTTAGAGGATAAAACTATTACGATTTCAAGGCTGCAGGAGCAGTATGAGTTTCCGGCAGATTTTATATTGGTTGCCGCTATGAACCCATGTAAATGTGGTTATTATCCAGATCGGTTAAAATGTAATTGTACAGAATATGATGTCAATAAATACATGAAAAAGATAAGCGGACCTTTGTTGGATAGAATAGATATAGCTGTTCATGTCTCAAAGGTAAAATTTGAGGAGTTAAATGAAGAAAAGCCCCAGGAATCCTCTGAGCAAATTCGAGAGAGAGTAAAAAAAGCTAGAGAAATTCAGCGGAATCGCTATGTTAGAGATGGAATCTTATGTAATGGTGAGCTTACAATACCATTAATAAAAAAATATTGTATTCTGAAAGAAGAGGAAATGGCATATATGTCTATGATTTATGAAAAAATGCAGTTAAGTACAAGAGCATATTATAAAATATTAAAGTTGGCAAGAACAATAGCAGATTTACAGGGAAAGGAGCAGATAACAAAGGAGCATATTGCAGAGGCTGTTTTGTTCCGCCCTAGTTTCTTTCATCATACTGCACAATAAAGGGAGGGAATTGTTTTGACAGAGAGGGGTTATTGGTTGTGGTTTTCAGAGATTGCTGCATTGAGCCAAGAGGAAAAGCAAAAGCTGGTGTTTAATTTAGCTTCTCCAAGAGAAATTTATAAATTATCTGAAAAGCAGACAAAAATAAAATTAAAGGGGATATTTCCCCAAAAGAGCGCAGTAAGAATGGAGAAGATTTATGAAGTGTTAATCTGTGAAAAAAAGAATTTAAAGCAGATAAATAAAAAACTGGAATATATGGAGGAAAATGGAATATCTTTTACATATTGTGGAGAAAATACATTTCCCTCGTCATTGTCATTGCTGAAGGGTACACCTTTGTGGCTGTATTATAAAGGAAAGCTGCCAGATATTAATTTGCCTTGTGTTGCTGTTGTAGGTGCAAGAGCTTGCAGTGAATATGGACGATTTATTGCTAAGGAATTGGGGAGAGAATTGGCAGTCAAGGGAATACAAATAATCAGCGGAATGGCAAGAGGGGTGGATTCATATGCTCATCGAGGATGTATTGGGGGGAATGGAATTACTTTTGCGGTGTTGGCCAGCGGTGTGGATGTATGTTATCCTAGAGAAAATTATCCTATGTATGAAGAGATATATCAGTCAGGAGGTATTATTTCAGAAAATCCCTTAGGTACATCTCCCATTTCTTGTTTATTTCCTATGAGGAATCGAATTATCAGTGGATTATCAGATTTGATTATTGTGGTGGAGGCAAAGGAAAAAAGTGGTTCCTTGATTACAGTGGAATATGGATTGATGCAGGGAAAAGATATTATGGCAGTGCCGGGGAGAGTGACAGAACCACTTAGTAAGGGGTGTAATCGATTAATACGTGAGGGTGCAGGTGTAGTGACATGTGTAAGTGATGTGTTAGACATGCTCTCCATGAAAACAAAATACAATCATTCATTTCAGAAAAAAATAAATTACACTCTTGACCGGGAATTAGATGTGGTGTATAGTGATTTAGGTTTGTTTCCAAAAAGTATTCAGAGTTTATGTGAAGATTTAGATTTGGAAATAACAGATTTATCAAAGCGATTACTTCAGTTACAGGTGATGAATCTGGTGGAAGAAAAGACAAAAGGTTACTATATTGCAAAACAATAAAACAATATGTAGTATCAGTTGAGGGCAAATGATTTTTGCATCGCAGCATATAATATGGATTGAAATGAAAAAATTGAAAAGAGGGAGCATATGGCTAAGTATCTTGTAATCGTAGAGTCACCGTCTAAAGTTAAAACAATTAAAAAAATTTTGGGAAGCAACTATACAGTTACAGCATCAAATGGGCATGTGAGAGATATGCCCAAAAGTCAGTTAGGTTTTGATGTTGAAAATGATTATGAGCCAAGATATATTACAATACGAGGAAAAGGTGAAAAACTGGCAGAGCTTCGCAAGGAAGTAAAGAAAGCAGATAAAGTCTATTTGGCAACTGACCCGGACCGTGAAGGAGAAGCCATTTCTTGGCATTTATCCCAAGCATTAAAGCTGGATGATAAGAAAATGTGCAGAATAACATTTAATGAGGTCACCAAAAATGCAGTGAAGGCCTCCTTGAAAAATCCAAGAAAAATAGATATGGATTTGGTGGATGCTCAGCAGGCCAGAAGAATTTTGGATCGTATGATTGGATATAGGCTCAGTCCTGTATTGTGGGAGAAGATAAAGCGGGGCTTAAGTGCAGGTAGAGTACAGTCGGTTGTGCTTCGTATGATTTGTGATAGAGAAGAGCAGATTAATGCCTTTATTCCTAAGGAATATTGGACATTGGATGTGAATTTGCAAGAAGAGGGAGAGAAAAAAGGTTTCACTGCCAAATATTATGGTGAGAAGGATGGCAAGAAGGAAATAGAATCCAAGGAAGAATTGGACCAGATTATTGATGATATAAAGGATGCAGATTATCAAGTAAAGGAAGTAAAGAAGGGAGAGCGTTTGAGAAATGCTCCCATGCCTTTTACTACAAGTACATTACAACAGGAAGCATCTAAATCACTGAATTTTGCAACACAAAAAACTATGCGTCTAGCACAGCAGCTGTATGAAGGAGTAGATATAAAAGGTAGAGGTACCATAGGCTTGATTACTTATCTGCGTACGGATTCCACTAGAGTTTCAGCTGAGGCAGATGAACTTGCAAGAGATTTTATAAAAGAGCAATATGGAGAGAAATATGTTGCAAAAGCAATAAAACAAAAGAAAAAAGAGGGAAAGATTCAGGACGCACATGAGGCAATACGTCCTACAGATATAACTTTAACTCCAACAATTGTAAAGGAACAGCTTCCAAGAGATGTATTTCGTTTATACCAGTTAATTTGGAAGCGTTTTGTGGCAAGTAGAATGGAAAGTGCCAGATATGAGACTACATCAGTGCGAATTCAGGCCCAAAGTCATCTATTTCATGTGACGGATTCTATGCTTGCTTTTGACGGATTTATGTCGGTTTATGTGGAAGCAGATGAAGAGAAGGCCAAGAGTAATCGATTTGTAAAAAATTTGACGGTACAATCCAAGTTAAGTTTTCAATCTCATGAGGGAAAACAACATTTTACTCAGCCGCCGGCTCATTATACAGAAGCGGCACTGGTAAAGGCGATGGAAGAGCAGGGCATTGGAAGACCAAGTACCTATGCTCCCACCATTACTACGATTATTGCCAGGAGATACGTGGCAAAGGAAAATAAGAATCTGTATGTAACAGAATTAGGAGAAATTGTAAATGAAATTATGAAGACTGCTTTTCCTGCTATTGTGGATTCCAGTTTTACAGCTAATATGGAATCTTTATTAGATATGGTTGAGGAGGGTAAGGTTGCTTGGAAAACAGTGGTTCGCAATTTTTATCCCGATTTGGATGAGGCGGTGAATAACGCAGAGAAATCATTGGAGAAGATTGAGCTTCACGATGAAGTGACAGAAGAAATATGTGATGTTTGTGGTAGGAATATGGTTATCAAATATGGTCCCCATGGTAAATTTTTGGCATGTCCTGGATTTCCTGACTGCAGAAATACGAAACCATATTTTGAAAAAATAGGAGTTTCCTGTCCTGAATGCGGAAAGGAAATCGTGTTAAAAAAGACAAAAAAAGGCAGAAAATATTATGGCTGTGAGAATAATCCGGAATGTGAATTCATGTCATGGGCAAAACCATCAATTGAAAAATGCCCGGAGTGTGGAAAATATATGATAGAAAAGGGCAGTAAGCTTATGTGTTCGGATAATCAATGCGGTTATGTGATTAATATAAAAAAAGAGACAATGTAAAAGTAATATAGAGTTTAGTTTATCACAATGATTAGAATCTTATAATTATTCGTAAAAAAGCAATTGTTGTAAAAAAAAGAGCAATTGATAAAATTGTTAGAAAAAACTTGTTCCATTCTATATCTTGTGGTACACTTTAATGAGTAAAAAAAGATGCTAAAAGAAAAGATACCAAAAGAGGTGCAGGTATGAGTGTCCAATTACTAGATAAAACAAGAAAAATCAACAAGTTATTGCACAATAATAGTTCCTCAAAAGTAGTATTTAATGATATTTGCCAAGTATTGTGTGAAATATTAGAATCTAATATACTAGTAATTAGTCAAAAAGGCAAAGTGTTAGGTATTGGGCTTCGGAGCAGAATTGAGCCGATAGAGGAGCTTGTGTCCTTAGAGGTTGGTGTGTTTATTGATAGTATGTTAAATGAAAGACTACTCAGTGTGTTATCTACTAAAGAAAATGTCAATCTTGCAACATTGGGAATGGCTGAGGAGAATGTGGGAAAATATAGTGCAATTATTGCACCAATTGACACATCAGGGGAGAGATTAGGTACATTGTTTATTTATAAGAGTGATGAACCATATAATATTGATGATATTATATTAAGTGAGTATGGGGTGACGGTGGTAGGATTAGAGATGCTTCGCTCTGTTAATGAGGAGTTGGCAGAGGAGGAGAGAAAGCTTCAGATTGTGAAATCGGCTATTAGTACTTTGTCCTATTCAGAGTTAGAGGCTGTGATTTATTTTTTCAGTGAGTTAAACGGCACAGAAGGTGTTATAGTGGCAAGCAAAATTGCTGACAAGGCAGGTATTACAAGATCTGTCATTGTGAATGCTCTAAGAAAGCTAGAGAGTGCAGGAGTGATTGAGTCTAGATCCTCAGGCATGAAAGGAACCTACATAAAAGTTGTGAATGATGTGATTTTTGAAGAATTAAAAAAAATCAAAACTGAGGCAAAAAAATAATGGAAATATCTTCATAAATGGATGGAGAACTGAAAAAAGACTTGCTATTTATATGAAAAAAATTTATAATAAAGTTTTGAAAGGAGTGATTTGTTTGATAAATTCAGGAGTATATAATTATATCAATGTTCTAGATAAAGCAGCAGCGGCAAGCTGGATTAGAAATGAAGTGATAGCAAATAATATAACAAATGAGGACACCCCAGGATTTAAGAGAAAGGATGTGGAATTTGAATCCTATCTGGCCTATGAGTTAGAAGGTGCTGACTCCAAAACATTGGCGCAGAGAGTAGCGGAGGTGGATTTGGACAATTTAAAAGCTACTGCCTATACAGAGCATTCTGGTTTGTCTACTCGTCTCGATGGAAATAATGTGGATGTAGATGCAGAAAATGCAGAGTACGCGTCAAATCAGATTCAATATAACACATTGATAGATAGTATTAATTACCAGTTTAATATGATAAAAGCAGCATTACAGTAATTGAAAACAGATGGAAACTATGAAAAAGATAGGAGGAAAAAATGGGTTTATTTACAGCGTTTGATATAAGCTCCTCAGGGTTGACAGCACAGAGATTAAGGATGGATATAATTTCTCAGAATATGGCCAATGTAAATACTACACAGACAGAGGATGGAACACCTTATGTGAGAAAAACAGTGCAGTTTACAGAAAAGACCAATAATACCTTCCATGATTATTTGATGACTACTCAGGGAATGGTAGGAGTAGGCGTGAAGGTTACCAAGGTAGTAGAGGATACTTCCACCGCTATGAAGATGGTATATGATCCATCACATCCAGATGCGGATGAGAATGGATATGTTACATACCCCAATGTAAATCCTGTGACAGAGATGACCAATTTAATTGATGCCTCCCGTTCTTATGAAGCAAATATAACAGTATTTAATGCCAGCAAAGCAATGGCATTAAAAGGATTAGAAGTAGGGAAATAGGGATATAGGAGGATTGAAAAATGATTGAGTCAAATGTTACAGCAGCAGTTTTAGACAAATTAAATACAAATTATATGGATAGTTTGTTTCAAGAGAAAGTCACAAAAACCCAAGAGGAAAGTGGCTCTTTTTCTGCGTTATTAGACTCGGCTGTTAAAATGATCAATGGAACTAACACATTGGCAAATCAAGCTGACGCAGCTCAAATTGATTTTGCGCTTGGCAATGTAAAAAATACTCATGATGTATCAACAAAACAGACGAAGGCACTTACAGCGCTGCAATATACAGTTGCTGTAAAAAATAAAGTGATTGAAGCATATAAAGAGATTTTGAACATGCAGATTTAATTGAGATTTTAGAACATGAAAATGTTTAATTACATTGATATATAATTTCATATATCAAATACAATTCATGTATGGCATGTATAGAATGAAATGAAGAATTGAGAAATTAAGATATATTGTATGAATAAATATTGTTACTGAGGAGAGAATCCATGAACGAGAAAGTAAAAGCCGTAAAAACCAGGGTGGTTACATTTTGGAATAAATACGACCAAAAACAGAAAACTTTGTTTATCAGTATTGTGGCAGTGCTCATAGTAGCTATTGCAATTATGGCTGTAGTATTTAACCGTCCCCAATGGGAAACGGTGATTGAATGTGAGGATAGTGCTACTGCTGCAAAAGTGGTTGAGTTGCTGACAGAGCAGAAAATAGAATATAATGCAAAAACAGATACTGTTATTCAAGTTAAAAAGGAAGATATGAATAGTGCGCAATGGGCTTTGGCATCACAGGGAATTCCCACAAAGGGTTATGGCATAGAGGATGCACTAGACGGCGGCTTCAGCCAGACAGAGTCGGACAAAGATAGAAAGTATCAGGTATATTTAGAGGATCAGATTCGTATCGTATTGGAATCTCTTGATTATGTTAAAAGTGCCAGTGTGCATTTAAATATACCTACAAGTACCTTGAGTGTACTAAATGCAGAAAAAGAAACATCTGCAGCAGTATTTTTAAGTTTAAAAGGAGAATTCCCAGACGGTGCAGGAAAATCCATTGCCCAGTTTGTTGCCACATCAGTTGGAAATGGAAGCGTATCTAAAGTTACCATTATGGATCAGAAGGGCAATACGTTATTTTCTGGTGAGGAGGAAAATCTCAGTATAACAGACGGAAGTCTAAGTCTTTCAGCACAGCAGAGAATTCAGGAGTATGCAGAAAATAAGGTTATCTCCAATATAAAAAAATTATTTGCAGGTACCAATAATACCTTTGATACAGTGGATGTTTCTCCAAAGTTATCTATGAGCTTTGATAAAGGAGAAACTACAAGAAGTGAGTATTATATTCCGGATGACGCAGAACAGGGACCATATAAATCCTCCTATGAGGTGAATCAAACCGGCTCCTCTGGTGTAAGCGGAATACCAGGAACGGATTCTAATGATGAAGACTTAACTGAGTATGACTTAACAACTAGTGATGGAAGCAGCAGCAAATATGAATTGAAAAAATTTGAATATGCAGTGAGCCAGGTTGTTGAGACAACCACAAACGAGGTCGGTAAGATAACATGGGATGATTCTAGTGTTTCCATTGTATTGACAGCTTATAACATTTTTAATCAGGAAATAATGGAGGAAAACGGAGAGTTAGATGGCACTACTTGGGAAGAATTTAAGAGAGCCAATTCTGAGAGGACTGAAATAGCCCTGACAGATGAGGATATTGAATTTGTTTCCATGGCAACAGGTATTCCAGTAGAGAATATTAGAATACGAGCATTTTCAGTTCCAGAATTTACAGATGCACCTGACAACAGAAGAAGCATTACAGATTATATGCAGATTATATTGGCAGTGATTATTTTAGCATTGCTTGGATTTGTAATCTGGAGAGCAACAAGGCCAGTGGAAGTTACAGAATTGGAGCCAGAGTTATCTGTGGAGGAGATGCTTGCATCTACCCAGGAATTGCAGGAGGCTGTGGATGATATTGACTTGAATGACAAGTCTGATACAAGAAAGGCAATTGAGAAGTTTGTTGAGGATAATCCAGAAGCGACAGCAATCTTGTTGCGCAACTGGTTGAATGATGATTGGGATTAGAGGTGAAAACATATGGCAGAGGAATTATTAGGTGTACAGAAAGCGGCAATTCTGTTGATTACATTGGGACCAGATATGTCATCCACTATCTTTAAGCATTTAAAGGATGAAGAGATTGAAGAGCTTACCTTGGAAATAGCGAATACAAGAAGTGTTTCGCCCAAAGTAAAGGAGGAGGTTCTCAATGAGTTTTATGAAGTGTGCCTTGCTCAGCAATATATTGCAGAGGGTGGTATTGGTTATGCGAAGGAACTGCTTGAGAAGGCATTAGGTTCAGAGAAAGCCCAGGATGTTATTGGCAAGCTGACAGCATCTTTGCAGGTTCGGCCTTTTGAGTTTATTCGAAAGACGGATGTTTCCCAGCTCTTAAGTTTTATTCAAGATGAGCATCCGCAGACGATTGCCTTGATATTATCCTATCTTCCGTCAGGTCAAGCAGCGCAGGTTATCAGCACTCTTCCGCCTGAAAAACAGGCTGATGTTGCAAAACGTATTGCGCAGATGGATCGCACCTCGCCTGATGTAATTAAGGATGTGGAGAGAGTGTTGGAGAGAAAAGTAGCATCATTAGTAAATCAGGATTACACAGTTGTGGGTGGCGTGGATGCTATCGTTCAAATTTTAAATACTGTGGATCGTGGTACAGAGAAGCATATTATGGAAACTTTGGAAATCGAAGAGCCAGAATTGGCAGACGAAATCCGCCGCAAGATGTTTGTATTCGAAGATATTCTTGCGCTGGATGACAAAACAATTCAGCGTATTCTTCGAGATGTGGATTCTAACGATTTGGGTATTGCCTTGAAGGGCTCTAATGAAGATGTTCAGAATGTTATCTTTAACAATGTGTCAAAACGTTTAGCACAGATGATTAAGGAAGATATGGAATATATGGGACCTATACGTATGAAGGATGTGGAGGAAGCTCAGCAGAAGATTGTAAGTGTGATTCGTAAATTAGAGGATTCCGGTGAGATTGTAATTGCCCGTGGTGGAGGTGACGAGCTGGTTGTCTAATTTATATAAGTATATCACTTCCTCAGGCTTGGAGGAAGTGAGGGTGATTGATTATAATCAAACTATACAGGAAAAGATAGAAAAGCTGCAGAAGGAATTGAAAACTCAGACTATAATGGAAGGAAAAGAAAATTCTGGATTTGTGGAGGGGTTGGATCCTTATGTGGTAGAGGAATTGGTAGAAGAAGAGATTGACTACGAACAGCAAGTAGAAGAAATGCTTGAGCAGGCAAAGACAGATGCCCAGGCAATTCGGCAGGATGCTCTTGATGAGGCGGAACAAATCAAGGAAGCGGCAAGACAAAGTGGCAAAATAGAAGGATATAATGAAGGAAGACAGCAGGCCACTGTGGAGTTGGAAGAGCAGAAGCTGGAACTGAAAAGGCAGCAGGAGGCTAGAGAAAAAGAATATCACCAGAAAATTCTTGAGATGGAGCCTATGTTGGTGGAAGCAATCTTGCCAGTTTTTGAAAAGGTCACAAAGGTTTTAACGAAAGATAAAAAGGATTTAATACTTTATTTAGTGAATTCTGTTATGGAACGGGCAGAATCCAGTAAGGAATTTGTAATACGAGTTTCCAAGCAGGATGGAGATTTTTTGAGAAAAAATAAAGAGAAGATTAACGGCGCTACAAATGAAAATTGTGTGGTGGAAATTTTAGAGGATGTAACATTAGAACCGTTACAATGTTTAATTGAGACGGATTTTGGTGTGTATGATTGCAGTTTGGATACACAGCTTGCAGAATTGACAGATGCAGTTAAAATATTGTCCTGTCAGATATAACAGGAGAAGCATACAGACGAATGGAGGTACATATGCCAGTGATAGATTTTGAAAAGTACAGAGCATTATCTGATAGAACTTACATCAAAAAATTTGGCAAGGTATCAAAAATAGTTGGTTTGACTATTGAATCCATCGGGCCTGAGGCAAGCTTAAATGATTTATGTCAGATTATTCCAAAGGAGGAGGATGTGCCTCCTGTAATGGCTGAGGTAGTAGGATTTAGAGATAAAAGAGTTCTGCTGATGCCCTTTGAGAATGTGGAGGGAATCGGACCTGGCTGTGCAGTTAATAATCTTGGAGAGCCTCTGAAAATCAAAGTGGGAGAGAAGGTTTTAGGTCAAGTTTTAGATGGTTTGGGAAGGCCTTTAAATCATGAGGAGGCAGATTTTGGCAGGGATATTAAAGAATATCCAGTGGAGGCAAAGCCACCAGACCCAATGGACAGAGAAATTATCAGTGAGGTGTTGCCTTTAGGTGTGAAAGCGGTAGATGGGCTTATCACAGTTGGAAAAGGACAGCGTATTGGTATTTTTGCTGGTAGTGGAGTTGGGAAAAGTACATTGATGGGTATGTTTGCCAGAAATACAAAAGCGGATATTAATGTGATTGCTTTGATTGGAGAGAGAGGAAGAGAGGTAAGGGAGTTTATAGAGAGAGATTTAGGTGAGGAGGGAATGCGGCGGAGCGTTGTTGTTGTTGCTACCTCCGATAAACCTGCATTGATTCGAAATAAGGCTGCCAAGACAGCCACTGCTATCGCGGAATATTTTAGAGATCAAGGTAAAGATGTATTGTTAATGATGGATTCCCTGACTCGTTTTTCCATGGCACAAAGAGAGATAGGATTGGCATCAGGGGAACCTCCAGTGACTAGAGGTTATCCTCCAAGCGTGTATGGTGAGATGCCGAAGCTTTTAGAGAGAGCAGGAAACGGAGATAAAGGCTCCATTACTGGATTATATACTGTGTTGGTAGATGGTGATGATTTCAACGAACCGATTACAGATACAGCAAGAGGTATCTTGGATGGACACATTATCTTAGACCGAAAATTGGCACATAAAAATCATTATCCTGCCATTGATATATTGCAGAGTATTTCCCGTGTAATGAGTTCTATTGCCACTAAGGAGCACAAAAATGCTGCCGGCAGACTGAAGAATGTATTGGCAACATACAATGAAGCAGAGGATTTAATCAATATAGGAGCCTATAAAAAGGGGTCCAATCCAGATATAGATTATGCGGTAGAAAAAATCAAGGAAGTGAATACTTATTTAATGCAGGATGTAGATGAGAAATTCCTTTTTGATGATGAGGTAGTACAAATGATGAAAATTTTTGAAGAGTAAGGCATATTAAAGGTGGTTTTTCATGGCTAAGTTTATCTATAAAATGCAAAATATTTTAAATATTAAGTATAAAATGGAGGAACAGGAGAAAATCCGATATGCCAATGCTAATCATAGATTACAACAGGAAACATTAAAATTGCAGCAGATATTTGACGATATACATGTATATGAGCAGTCTGTGCGTGACAATAGTCAGGATATGCTGGATTTAATGGAGCTTCGCCGCTTGCAGGAGGCCATAATGATTAAGAAAGAACAGGCAAGGCAGCAGGCTTTGGCTGTTGAGGCGGCCAGGATGACTGTTGAGGCGGCCAGAAAAAGATTGCATGAAGTAATGATTGACCGGAAAACTCATGAAAAACTTAGAGAAAATGCCTTTGAGGAGTTTAAGGTGGAGTTAAATGAACAAGAAAAAAAGGAAGTAGATGAGTTAGTAAGCTTCCGTTTTGGAAAAAAATAAATAACGAGCATAGATAAGTAGGTGAATGGTTTGGCAGATAATAATGTGGAAGTAGAAGAAAAAAAAGGAAGTAAGCTAGTTGGATTTTTAATAACAATATTAATCATATTGATTTGGCTTGGTATATTTGTAGCTTTGATTAAATTAGACGTGGGAGGTTTTGGAAGCTCAGTTATGAAGCCGATTTTTAAAGATGTACCAATTATAAAGGAAATACTTCCTGTATCAAAAGAAGAAGAGGAAAGTGAATATCCATATAAAAGTATTGCTGAGGCAGCAGAGTACATTAAACAGTTGGAGTTGGAATTACAGACATATCAAGAGTCAAATGACAACGATGCGGAGACAATTAAAGATTTGCGCTCTGAGGTAGAGAGATTACGAGTATTTGAAGAAGAAAAGAAAAAATTTGAGGAAGAAAAAAAGGCATTTTATGATGAGGTAGTGTTTGGGGATAATGCTCCCGAATTAGAGGCTTATCAGCAATATTATGCATTGATTGATCCAGATAATGCTGCGGCAATTGCCAGACAGGTAGAAGAAAGATTGGCATACTCAAAATTGTATGAAGAATTTGCCAAAACTTACAGCCAAATGGATCCAGAGCAGGCAGCGGCTATTTTTGTGGAGATGACAGGAGATTTGAATACAGTAGCAGGTATATTAAATGCCATGAAGCCAAATGAAAGAGGTGCTATTGTAGGAGCTATCGGTGATATAGACTCTGTATTTGCCGGAAAGCTTACAGTGCTTTTGGAGCCGACAGAGTAGAGAACAGGCAAAAGATGATGCAATGCATCTTTTGAATAGATGTGGCATTGAAAATTAAATTTTTAATGCTGTTATACTTGTCATAAGGAGGGGCCCACATAAGTGGGAAGATACCTTATGACCTACGTGCACAACAGTGCACTACAAAAAAAGAAAGAAAGGAGGAATAAGATGGTAAACGCAAATGTTGCCAGAACCAAAATGTTTTCCATGCTTCAGACGGTAAACTCTAAAGGAAACATGAAGTCTGACAAATGTGAGCAGGATTTTTCTAGTCATATGAATCAGGCATCTGCCGAAAAGCAGCCTGGTGCCAAGGTGGATGAAGTTTCTTCAGAAGCCACAGAGACAGACAAAAAGACAGTTTTAGAGAAAATGCTAAATGCAGGGAAAAAAGATGTGCAGGAAGCAGAAACAACAGATGAATTACAGGGGAATAACCCAGAAGTGATTCCTGTGGAGGAGCAAGTACAAGAATTGGTGAAGGAAATAGCACAACTAATCTCTCAAATCTTTGGTGTAACAGAGAAAGAGATTGTGGAGGCTATGAATGCGGAGGATATGCAGCCTTCAGATTTATTACAACCTGCTTCACTCACTAAGCTGATTACAAAACTGACAGGAAATGAGAATCCTATGGCATTGCTGACAGATAGTGAGAACAGTATGAATTTGAAAAATTTGATTCAGAATGTTGCAGTTAAGCTGGAAGAATTCACCCAGCAGACAGGTCTTACGTCAGATGAATTGCAGCAGCAGACAGATCAGATGTCTGTAAAGCTTCAAGGTGATGAATTGGAAGTGGTTACCTTTACAAAAGAGGAGATCGTTCAAGTCACCCAACAACTGCAAGAGGAGACAATTTCACAGAACAATCAAGTAGTGCATCAAGGGAATGAACAGAATGAGAAAGCTCAAGCTGTTGATGTTTCCCAAGTAAATGATGGAGAACAGGCAAACTCTCAGGAAAATGTGGTGGAAACTCAAGAAAATGAAACCAGTGAGAACCCTGCAGAAGATAAGAATGCCAAAGGAGAACAACAGAGACAGTTAGAGCAGAGTCAAACTCAGACAACAGCTCCAAAACAGTCTATTGCCAAAACACAGACAGAGGTGCATCAGACTAGAGAAATAAAGCATCATACTCAGGGAGTAGTAAATCAATTTGTGGAAACTCTCAGCGATAAGCTAGATGAGAGTATGGACAGAATCAGCGCTGCTAGAATAGTCCGTCAGGTAGTGGATGAAATTAAGATTGCTATGAAGCCAGACACCACATCTATGGAATTGCAGTTAAATCCTGAGCATTTAGGTAAGGTAAATATCAATGTCTCCATGAAGGCGGGGATGATTACAGCACAGATTGCTGTATCAGATGCTATGGTGAAGGAAGCTTTGGAAAATCAAATTCAAGTGCTGCGGGATAATATGAACGAGCAGGGAATGAAGATTGAAGCTGTGGAAGTTGTCATTGCCGGACATGAGTTTGAACAGAACCTAGAAAAAGGCAAACAGGAAAACGAGGAGATGGCACAGGCAAGAAAAGGCGGAAAGAGAAAGCTTCGTGTAGCAGATTTAGAAGAAACAGAAGTGGAGGAGATTTCAGAGGATATTGTGAAATTGCAGACCACCAGTACCATCAGTTATCAGGCATAACCGATGAGAATAAAATAAAAAGAAAGGAGTGTCTATATGAGTAAAATTGCAATTGACCCAAGTACCGTGTTTGCACCAATTAAAGATGGTAAGGTAGAGGCGGGAAGTACACCTACCGATACATCACAGAAGACAGTGGGTACCAATGCTTTAGGAAAAGATGCTTTTTTGCAGTTGTTAGTGACGCAGATGCAATATCAGGATCCCTTGGAGCCCACAGCAGATACAGAATTTATCAGCCAGTTAGCACAGTTTTCTTCCCTAGAAGAAATGCAGAACTTAAATGAGTCCTTAGATGCTTTGGCAAACCAGTTATCTTATATTCAGATGCAGTCTTTTGCTTCTAATTTAGTAGGAAAAAATGTAATAATGAAAATTGATGGAGAATATGTTGCAGGAAAAGTGCAATATGTGGAGATGAAGGATGGTATTCCATACCTTGCTATTAATGAGAAGACATATGCTATTTCCTATTTGGACACAGTAGTAGATGACAGTTATTTGGATAGTATTATTAACAAACCATCTGATTCAAAGCCAACTAACCCAGATAATACAGACAATAAAAATCCAGAGGGTGACGGAGATAAACCAGACAACAAAGGAGATGCCAAATAGGGATAGGAGGGAAAATTATGGAAATCAAAAGTAATTTCTCTTCCATTGAACAGATTACCGGACAATATTTAAGTCAGCAGAAAAAAGCAAAAACCGGTAAGGCGGAAAGTAAAACAGATTTTCGCGAAATATTAAAACAAAAAAGTGATATGGCGTCCATGGAAGGATTAAAGTTCTCCAAGCATGCAGATGCTAGATTAAATGATAGAAATATTCATTTAACACAGGAGCAAATGCAGCGGTTAGAGGAGGGAACAAAAAAAGCCAATGAGAAGGGAATCAAAGAATCGCTTATGATAATGGATAATATGGCGTTTATTATCAACATTAAAAATCAAGTAGTTGTGACAGCCATGGATTCATCCGAAAATACAGAAAATATATTTACAAATATTGATGGTGCCGTAATTGTGTAGCTGGACCAAATTGGAAGCGAGAGCCTTTGAATGACAGAAAAAGGCAGTGCGGCAGAGAAAAAAAGGAGGTCATTTCATCATGATGAGATCATTGTACTCTGGTGTTTCAGGATTAAAGGTACACCAGACACGAATGGATGTATTAGGTAATAATATTTCAAATGTAAATACAGTAGGTTTTAAGGCATCTACTGTAAACTTTAGTGAATTGTTCTATCAGACAACACAGGTAGCCAGCGGACCAAACAGAGCAACCGGCAATGGTGGACAGAATGCCAAACAGATTGGTCTTGGTGCATCTTTATCTGCAATTAATGTCAATATCGTTGGAGAGGGTGGTACTCAGACAACAAGCAACCCATTTGATTTAAAAATAAACGGAAGCGCATTTTTTGTAGTACAGAACAGCGGTACCAATTACTTTACAAAAGCAGGTAATTTTACAACTGACGAGGAAGGTAATTTAGTGACAGCAAGCGGTGCCTATGTAATGGGCTTTACTTCTGCTAGAAATGAGACAACAGGTGATTTTGAATTGCAGACAGACCAGTTAAGACCATTGTCCATCTATGGAAGTCAGTATTCATACACGCCGCCTGCTGCTACAACCCAGACATCTTTTACAGGTAATATCAATGAAGAGGATGATACTTTCTCCACTGGAGATGGTACAAAGACAGTGATGATGTATGCCTATGACAATAAGGGTTATCGTTATGGTGTGCAAGTTACATTGAAGCCTACTGGAACAAGAGGAGAATATGAGGCAACTGCAGGAAAGGTATTTCTTGGAAATAAGGAAAGTGCTAATGTAACAGCAGCATTTACTCCAGCTACCTTTACATTAAACTATAAAGAGAGCGATGGTACTTGGATTGGTATCAACAATACTGCAGGTACAGATACAGTTACGCTTACATTGACAGATGCTACTGTGACAGATACACCATTTGAGCCAATTACGGTAGATTTCTCTCAGACAACCAGCTTTGGAAGTGAATCAACCATTGAATCCAAACCAGGCGATAAAGATGGAAATGGAGGCGGTAAAGCAGTAGGTAATATGGATGCGGTAGGTATTCAGCCTGACGGCAGAATTATAGCAACCTATGACAATGGCGATATCGCAGTGATTGGTCAGCTTCGGGTGGCAGAGTTTATTAATCCGGCGGGCTTGGAAAAAGTTGGTGACAACATGTTTGCAGCAACCATGAACTCTGGAGAGTTTGATGGCATGGGCTTAGAAATCTATGCTACCGGCGGTAAATTTTCCACAAGTACATTGGAGATGTCCAATGTAGATTTGGCATCTGAATTTACAGATATGATTGTAACACAGAGAGGATTCCAGGCAAACTCTAGGGTAATCACCACATCTGATACTATGATTGAAGAGTTATTGAGCTTGAAGAGATAAAAAAAAGAAAATAAGCTGTTTTACCCCAATATTGTAAGACAGCTTATTTTTTAATGTTCACACTATGCTTTGTGTCTGTGCTCTGCTTGACACAAAGCTGCTGTTGTGTAAAAGCAGGCAGAAATGAGGAGTGCAATGATAGAAGTAACGAGATTAAATGACAAGGGCCTTATGGTGAACTGTGAATTGATACAATTTATTGAGGAGACACCAGATACAGTAATCACCTTTACTGATGGAAAAAAAATTGTAGTGAAGGAGACAAAAGAAGAATTGGTCTCAAAAGTAATTGCTTATAAAAGAAAAATATTTGAACAAGCATTTTAAAAGTTTGTAATGGCAGGGGAAAAATGGTAATAAAAAGGGAAAGAATGGAATAGAAAAAAATGATTTAAAAATATAAGAAAAAGAATGGCGAAAAAGCAAATTATATGATATAATGAAAAAACGTGAATAATACTCTGAAGGAAATATGAGTACATATATTTTGAAAATGGGACACGTAATACATGAACTGGGCAGGAAGCTTGTCTGGTTGGCTGTATGATAAAATGATGAATAGGTAGGTGGAAAATTAAAAATGGATATTGCTACAATAATCGGGTTGGTTGCCTGTGCAGGTTTTATCTTTTTGGGAATTGTAACAGGAGATGAGGGAATGGCGGCCCTCGGTAATTTTACACATCTTATATCTGCCCTTATTACAATAGGCGGAACATTTTCATGTCTGATGACATCTTCAACTGTTTCAGAGTACTTAAACAATTTAAAGGCTATCAAGAATGCAGTGAAGACGACAAGCATGAACGAGGCAGAGACAATACAGAAAATTATAAATTTGTCTAATGTTGCAAGAAAAGAAGGATTGCTTGCTCTGGAAGAAGCGGCCAATGAACTGGAGGACTCTTTTATGAAAAAGGGAGTGTTGCTGATAGTGGATGGTACGGATCCGGAGTTGGTAAAAAGCATTATGGAAACAGAGCTGGCCTGCATAGAAAGCAGACATAAAAAAGTAATAAACTTTTATAATGACATGGCAGCCATGGGACCTGCCTGGGGTATGATTGGTACATTGATTGGTTTGATTAACATGTTAAAGAACTTGAGTGATATCTCAACCGTCGGACCTAATATGTCTACAGCCTTAATTACAACATTATATGGTTCTGTTATAGCAAACTGGTTTGCTACGCCAATTGCAAATAAATTAAAAGCAAATAACGAAGCCGAAATCATGAGAAAGGAAGTAATGGTGGAAGGTTTGTTATCTATACAAGCGGGAGAAAATCCTCGTGTTATTGAAGAAAAACTGAAATCGTTCTTGTCACCTGAGCAGAGAGAAGCTCTTGGTGAGACAGATGGAGGTGAATAAGATTGGCAAAAAGAAAGCAAGAAGATCCGCCAAGTGGATCACCAGCATGGATGGCTACCTTCAGTGATTTGATGAATCTGCTGCTGTGTTTCTTTGTCTTGTTGTTTGCCATGTCTTCCGTAGATGAAGACAAATTTGAACAATTGGTAGCATCTCTTTCTGCCAGCTTTGGTGTGGTGGAAGGTGGCTCTACTTCTGTGTTGGAGGGAACTTTAATTTCCAGCGGGATTGATAATTTGAATGAATTAAGTGATTATTATAATACGCTGGGTGTTGCTTCCCAGGGGGACCCCAATTCCGTCATGGAATCTTTGGAGGAGGCAGAAGAGGAACAATTAGTAGAGATGCTCGAAGAGACAAGACAAAATCAGGGTATTGAGGAGTCGGAACAGATGGCAGAGGAATTGGAGGATGCCATAGATGAAGCCGGAATAGAGGGAAAAATTGATATTCAGGTGGACAGCCAATATGTGCAATTGACCTTAAATGGAGCGCTTTTATTTGATTCTGCTCAGGCGCAAATAAAGTCAGGCGCCCAGGAGTTGGTAAATAAGGTGGGAGATATCTTGAAGTATTATGAAGATAATAAGATTGAGATTGAAGGCCACACGGATTCGGTGCCGTTGATTGGGGATGCCAGATATGCCGATAATGCAGAACTGTCTAGTGCTAGAGCATTGTCAGTGGCAAAATATTTATATCAGGAAAAAGGAATTCCAATCAAAAATATGAAGTGGACGGGAAGAGGCGAGTATGAGCCGATTGCTTCCAATGATACTGAGGAGGGGCGTGCACTGAACAGAAGAGTGGAGATTAAGATTTACAATGAATTGTATTCTAAGGATTTAAAGAGTAAAAAAAATAAAAAAAGTAATAAAAAATAATATAAATACAATGCGAAATCAAAGAGAAAGGGAAGGAAAATGAAAAAAGGAATTGTTCATGTTATCATATTAGCATTAGTGATTGTCAATTTAATATTGACAAGTATTATGATGTTTGCTATTGTACCATCAATGAAAAATTCTAATTCTTTAGTGGAAAAGGTGGCAAAAGCTATTGATTTGGAAATAGAGGGCGTCTACAGCTCTGACAGCACAGAGCTATCTATGGATCAAGTTGCTGTCTACAATTTATCTGAAAAGATGACTATTACTTTGGCGAAGGGAGCAGACGGAAAGGAACACTATGCAGTTATTGTAGCGGCACTTTCCATGAATAAGGGCTCTGAGGATTATAAAAAATATGCCGATACATTGGAGAGCGGAGAGAGAAAAATCAGACAGGTGATTGATTCCGTAGTGAGCCAATATGATTCGGAAGGACTGAAGGTGAATAAAGATAAGATAAGACAAACAGTATTAGAAGAATTACAGGAAATGTATGATTCAAAATTCATCACAGAAGTTGTATTTAGTGATGTGACAATTCAATAATGAGAGAAAAGAGAAAGGGAGGTGAAGATGTGTAATGAGTGCCAATGATGTTATGTCTCAGGATGAGATTGATAATCTTCTTAAGGCATTAAGTTCGGGAGAAGTAGATGCAGAGGAATTTAAAGATGAAGAGAAGGTACAGGTGAAAGATTATAATTTTTCCAGACCATCCAAGTTCTCAAAAGAACATCTTCGTACTCTTGAAATTATATTTGAAAATTATGGCAGGTTATTAGATACGAATCTGCCGGCTTATTTAAGAAAAAATGTGCAGGTTGCAGTAGTAAACTCAGAAGCAATTGCATACTCAGAGTTTTCTAATGCTTTATCAAATCCGGTAATTTTTGGAATAATAGATTTTGAACCATTGCAAGGTAATATAGTGATGGAGTTGGCCTCCAATATTGGATATGCTATGATAGATAGACTGCTGGGAGGGGTGGGAGAATCCATAGAGAAAAAAAGAGAATTTTCGGAAATTGAAATTTCTATTTTAGAAAGGATTCTCACAATTTGCATAGATTATTTAAGGGAACCTTGGGGAAATGTAATTGCGGTTCGGCCTAAGCTGAATCGTATAGAAACAAATTCTCAGTTTGCACAAATAATTGCACCAAACGAAATGATTGCTATCGTTACTTTGAATGTTACAGTTGGTGATGAGGAGGGATTAATGAATATTATTCTTCCTTATATTACACTTGAAGAAGTGATGGATAAGCTGAACACTAAGTATTGGTATTCCACTATGCAGCAAAAGGATGAGGAAAGCTATGAGGAAGCAATTGAGTCCATTATCTCTAAAACGAAAGTTCCTATTCGTGCTGTGTTAGGAAATAGTTCCATATCAGTGAATGATTTTGCCAATATTCAACGTGGCGATATTATAAAATTAGATACAAAAATTGACCAGGAATTAAATATTTTTGTAGGAAATATACTCAAATTTAAAGCCCTTCCTGGAACTGCAACAGATAAGTATGCAGTAAGGGTTACTTCAGTCGTTAGGGAGGAGTAAGACGATGGATGGAATGTTATCACAAGAAGAGATAAATGCGTTGCTCAATGGCGATGATTCTTCATCAACAGACAAAGTTGGCGAGTATTTGACCGATATTCAAAGAGATACCATAGGTGAAATATCTAATATCAGTATGGGTACAGCGGCAACCACGTTATCTTCACTTGTAAACCAAAAAGTGAATATTACAACACCTGTTGTAAATATATCCAAGTGGGAGGATTTAGAAGAACAGTATGACAGACCATGTGTGTTTCTTAGAATATCCTACAGAGAAGGCTTGGATGGCAGCAATGTACTTATTTTAAAAGAAAATGATGTAAAGATAATTGCTGATTTAATGATGGGCGGTGATGGAAGTAATACAGATATAGAACTTGGCGAATTGCAGTTAAGTGCTATTTGTGAGGCTATGAATCAGATGATGGGTTCTGCCTCCACATCTCTTTCGTCTATGCTGGATATGAAGGTGGATATTAGTCCTCCATCAGCAAGCAGAATTGATTTACAAGAAAATATAGCAAAAGAGGAAATAGATCCGTTCTTGACAGAAGAGTTTGTTAGAATTTCCTTTAAGATGACAATTGGTGAGCTGGTAGACAGTGAGATTATGCAATTATTCCCACTTGACTTTGCAGCTACTTTATGTAATAAGTTAATAGATGATGAGCAAAGCCAATCGGAGCCAGAACCAGTTCCCGAGCCAGCTCCGGCTCCAGTGCAGCCACAGCCTGCTGCGCCACAGCCAATGCCGCAGCAGCCAGAAATGCCTCAAGGTATGCCTCAGATGGGCATGGAGCAGATGGGAATGCCGATGGGATACCCACCTCAGATGCAGCCTGGGTATAGTATGGGTCAGATGGGAATGCCAATGGGATACCCACCTCAGATGCAATCGGCTTATGGTATGGGTCAGATGGGAATGCCAGGACAGAATATAAATGTACAGCCTGCGCAATTCCAGGCATTTACAGGAGACTTGGCAGCCAATACACAGCAGGAAAATATTGAATTGATTATGGATGTGCCTTTAGAGGTTACAGTAGAATTGGGAAGAACGAGAAAATCTATTCAGGAAATTCTTGATTTTGCGCCAGGTACTATGATTGAGTTGGATAAGATTGCTGGTGAAACAATGGATGTATTGGTAAATGGCAAGTTAGTTGCAAAAGGTGAGGTTGTAGTAATTGAGGAAAGCTTTGGTGTTAGAGTGAAAGAGATTATTAAATAACATCAGATTAGGATAAAATTAAAGGAGAGTAATCATGGCAAATATTTTAGTAGTTGACGATGCGGCATTTATGAGAATGATGGTGAAGGATATTCTCACAAAAGGCGGATATAATGTAGTAGGGGAAGCGGAAAACGGTAAAGTTGCCGTGGAAAAGTACAAAGAATTAAAACCAGATTTGGTAACATTAGATATTACTATGCCAGAGATGGATGGCTTAGAAGCGCTTAAGGCAATTAAGGCAGAGGATGCAAACGCAACTGTCATTATGTGTTCTGCTATGGGCCAGCAGGCTATGGTAATTGAATCCATTCAGTCAGGAGCAAAGGACTTTATTGTAAAACCATTTCAGGCAGATCGTGTATTAGAAGCGGTGAAGAAAGCGATTGGTTAAGAGATGACAAAAGTATTATTAGCTGCAAATGGTTTAAATGGCTTTTTGCAGCTTATTACTGTTACAATTTGTTTTGTATTTGTCTTGTTTTTGACAGCATATACTACAAAATGGGTTGGAAAATATCAAAAGCAAAAACTTTCAGGGAGAAATTTAGAAGTGATAGAATCCATGTCTCTGCCTGGAAATAAATTTATTGAGATTGTTCGTACAGGGGATGAATATGTTGTGATTGCAGTTTGCAAGGATACCATAACCCTGTTGAATAAATGTTCTAAGGAGCAATTGGATTTTTCTGTTTTGGAAAATGGTGCGCAGGGAGAGATTTCCTTTTCACACGTTTTGGAAAAATGGAAAGAAAAAATTGATTCTACAAAAGGGAATGGGTCGCATGATGAAAAAGAAAAGGAAGATAGCGATGAATAAAAAAAGCAGAAAGCTTAAGTGGATGCATGAGACTAGCAAAATACTTTGTATGCTCTTACTTGTTGTTACTGCTTTTTTTGCATGTAAAATACAAGTACAGGCAACATCTATTGGGGATCTTGCAACAAGTCAGGGCAACGATATAGCGGATGCCTCAGGTACATCACCAGATGGCGGTACAGATAGAGATGCAGTAAATGATAATTTAGGTATATCGATTACAGGAACAGACGATATAGGAAGCTTGACAGGAGCACTGCAGATTGTGCTTGTACTGACAGTGTTATCCCTATGTCCGTCTATATTGATAATGGTAACCTCTTTTACTAGAATTTTAATTGTACTGCATTTTACTAGAGCGGCACTGCAGACACAAACCGCACCGCCTAATCAGGTTTTGGTCGGTTTGGCTCTGTTTTTAACATTTTTTATTATGTCACCAGTACTTGGTCAGGTATATACAGATGCTTATGTTCCCTTAAGCAAAAATGAAATTACAATGCAAGAGGCGTATGATGCAGGGATTAAACCTATTCGCAGATTTATGCTGAATAATGTAAAAGATAAAGATTTGAATGCTATGTGTGAGATAGCCGGAATTGAAAGTGTAGATACGGACAACCTGGAAGAAGAGATACCAACAATGGTATTGATTCCAAGCTTTATATTGAGTGAATTGAGAATTGCATTTTATATTGGCTTTTTAATTTATATTCCGTTTATAGTGATTGACATGGTAGTGGCTTCCGTGCTGATGTCAATGGGTATGATGATGTTGCCGCCAACTACCATTTCCATGCCTTTTAAAATTTTATTGTTTGTGCTGGCAGACGGATGGAATTTAATTATTGTGAATTTGTTAAAAACCTTTACTATTGGGCCTTAATACTTATATTTGTGTAGAGATAATTGGAAATTTATTATTTGTCTCATAGTTTATTGGAGAAAGTATGGTTATTGTTTTTAGATAGAAGAAAGGAGCAGAATAAATATGTCTCAGGAAATAATTTTAAATATTGCCAGTGAAGCATTATGGACAATTATAGTAACAGCAGCCCCCTTATTGTTAATTTCCTTGGCGGTAGGTTTAATTGTCAGTGTATTTCAGACAGTTACCTCTATTCAGGAGCAGACCTTAACTTTTATTCCAAAAATATTGTCTATTTTTGTTGGATTAATGATATTAGGCTCCTTTATGCTCACAAAGATGGTGGGATTTATGGAAAATCTGTGGAATAGTTTTGGAGAATATATTAGATGATTTCTGTAGCCTTTTCTCAACAGCAAATGGAATATTTTTTACTTGTATTAGTTAGAATTTCTGCATTCTTTGTTGTTGTGCCCTTTTTTAATGATAATAACGTTCCTGTTCGCATAAAGGTTATACTGTCTGTATTTGTATCCTATCTTGTTTACTCTCTTATGCCAAAGGATGTAGTATTAGAGTATCAAAATGTGTATGAATTTGCCGCTTTGATTTTTAAGGAGAGTGCAGTAGGGCTTCTTTTAGGATACTCTGCCTTTATATGCAGCATGATTATCCAGTTTTCAGGTCGAGTTATTGATATGGAAATTGGTCTGGCTATGATGCAGATGTTTGACCCTTCCACTAGAACTCAGTCAGGTGTGACAGGTATGTTTTATCACTATATGATTATGATGTTGTTAATTGCCTCCAATATGCATATATATTTGCTAAATGCAATTGTAGATTCTTTTCAGCTTGTTCCTATTGGACAAATGAAAATCAATCTTTCCATGTATTCCACTGTAGTGCAATTTTTGTCGGATTATTTTATTATAGGGTTTCGTATCGTACTTCCGATTTTCGCCGTGACATTGATATTGAATTGTATCTTAGGAATTATGGCGAAGGTGTCGCCTCAGATGAATATGTTTGCTGTTGGTATGCAGTTAAAAGTATTGGCAGGTCTGTTTGTATTGTTTGTTACTGTCAGTTTGCTTCCGGTTATCAGCAGCATGATTTTTACGGAAATGAAAGAGATGGTGGCAAATATGATGAGAGGAATGACCTAAATTGGAAAAAAAGAAATTTTTGATATCTTATAATTTGCAGCTTTTTGCCAAGGATGGTCCCGGCGGTGAAAAAACAGAAGAACCTACAGCCAAAAAGATAGATGACACTAGAAAAGAAGGTCAGGTAGCCAGAAGTCAGGATTTAGGAAGTGCAGTAGTGCTGGTAAGTATGTTTGCTGTTATTCGGTCTATTATTGCGCAATATAAAAATGGTTTTATGGAAACCTTCAACTATATTTACAGTATGATTGGCTCTTTAGCCAGACCACAGACAGGAGATATATCTATACATGCTGCCAATGAGATAATCAATGAGATTTTAAAAGATATGATAGTTTTGATGCTTCCGCCTTTTGTACTATGTTTTGTAGTAGCATTTATTGTTCAGCTGGTACAGGTAAAATGGAAAGTCAGCACCAAACCTATGAAACCTAAATTTAGCAAGTTAAATCCAATTAGCGGTTTTAAGAAAATTTTCTCAACCCAATCTCTGATGAATTTGTTTAAATCGGTCTGTTTGATTCTCATTATTGCATATGTTGTGTATGGAGCTGCTAAGGATAAGCTGAATGCTATTTATAATTTGTATAATGTGACACTGTTAGAGGCAATTACTTACACAGGTGATCTTGTATTAGATTTAGGCTTAAGAATCAGTGTGATTTATTTAATAGTAGGTATTGTAGATTATGTTTTTCAGAAACATAAACATCATGAAAACATTAAGATGACGAAACAGGAAGTTAAGGATGAAATGAAAAATACAGAGGGTGATCCTCAAATTAAAGGAAAGATTCGTCAGAAAATGATGCAGGCATCTCAGAGAAGAATGATGCAGAGTGTACCTCAAGCAGATGTAGTTATTACGAACCCTACCCATTATGCTGTGGCGCTGCAGTATGATACATCCATTGCCAGTGCACCTATAGTAGTGGCCAAAGGTGAGGACTATCTTGCGCAGAAAATTAAGGAGACAGCTAGGGAACACGACGTGGAAATTGTGGAAAATAAGCCTTTAGCCCGAATGCTATATGCAAATGTAGATGTGGGAGAACAGATTCCCGAGGAGTTGTATCAGACTGTTGCAGAGATTCTAGCATTTGTTTACAATTTAAAGGGAAAGATTTAAAAAAACCATTCACATATGGTGTTTTTTTTGGTATACTTAACAGGATTGTTGAAAATTGTCACTGTCATTTTTTTATAGGTTTTCATAACCTGACAGGAATAAAATAAAAAAGAAAGGAGGAATTGGAAATGAAAAGAACCGATTTGGGTATAGGACTATATCTGTTAGCAGCCATAGTCTTTTTGATTATTCCAATTCCTAATTCATTATTGGATGTTTTATTATGTTTGAATATCTCAGTGTCGCTGATTGTATTGTTCAATGCCATGTTTTCTAAAGAGGCATTGGATATGTCAGCATTTCCAAGTATATTGCTGATGACAACCATATTTCGTATTTCCCTGAATGTGTCCTCCACCAAGTTGATTTTGGGCAGTGGAGACCCTGGAAAGGTGGTTCAGGTTTTCGGTGCTTTTGTGGGCGGAGGCGATTTGGTAATCGGCGTTATTGTGTTTATTATTTTGATTATTGTCCAATTTATGGTAATCAATAAAGGTTCTGAACGTGTAGCTGAAGTAACAGCACGTTTTACTTTGGATGCTATGCCTGGTAAACAGATGGCAATTGATGCGGATTTGAACACCGGTGCTATCAATGACGAGCAGGCAAAACAGCGAAGAGAAAAGCTCCAGCAGGAATCCGCTTTCTTTGGTTCCATGGATGGTGCGGTAAAGTATGTAAAGGGAGATGCCGCTGCCGGCTTGATTATCACTGCTGTTAACATTGTAGGTGGTATTGTAATGGGTGTTTTAAGACAGTCCATGGCAATCGGGGACGCAGTGAATAAATATACTATTTTGACAATTGGTGATGGTCTTGTAAGTCAGATTCCGTCCCTGCTTATCTCCTTGTCTACTGGTATTTTGGTGACAAAAGCCTCTAAGGAGAGCGATATGGGTGAAATGGTATTTCAGCAGTTGTTTTCCATTCCTAAGGTACTGTGGGTGACAGGCGGAACCTTGATATTTTTAGGTGTGACAACAGAACTGCCTTGGTTTGTGTTTATTCCTTTTGGAATGATTTTGATTTATTTAGGCTTTTTGCTTCGCAATACTCAATCTGTACAAGCAATAGAAGAGGAGGTAGATACGGAGGAATCAGATGCGCAGGAAATCCGCAAACCGGAAAATGTTGTTTCGCTACTGCAGGTAGATCCTATTGAACTGGAATTTGGATATGGAATTATTCCTTTGGCTGATATCAGCCAGGGGGGAGATTTGCTTGATCGTGTAGTAATGATTCGTAGACAGATAGCTCTTGATTTAGGTGCGGTTGTACCCATTATACGTTTACGAGATAATATACAGTTGAATCCAAATCAATATATTATCCGCATTAAGGGAATCCAGGTCAGTGAAGGTGAGATTTTGTTTGACCATTATATGGCAATGAATCCAGGTTTTGTGGAGGAGGAGATTACAGGTATTCCTACCTTTGAGCCGTCTTTCCATCTGCCGGCAATCTGGATTACAGAAGGACAGAGGGAGAGAGCGGAATCCTTCGGTTATACAGTGGTAGATCCGCCGTCTATTATAGCAACCCATCTTACAGAGGTAGTGAGAAGCCATATTGCAGAGCTGCTTACACGGCAGGATGTGCAGAGTCTTATTGATAATATTAAGGAATCCAACAGTGTATTGGTGGATGAGCTTGTGCCAAAGCTGTTGGGAATTGGAGAAATACAAAAGGTATTGCAGAATCTATTGCGGGAAGGAATTTCCATACGAGATTTGCTTACTATATTTGAGACATTGGCAGATCATGCATCTGTCACTAGGGATACGGATGTTTTGACGGAATATGTAAGGCAGAGCTTAAAACGTGCCATTTCCAACAAATATTTTCCGGCCAACGAAACAACCAATGTGGTTACATTGGATCCTAAAATCGAGCAGGATATTATGGGCTCTGTAAAACAGACAGAGCAGGGAGCTTATCTGGCATTAGACCCAGAGGAGTCACAGAAAATTATCAACTCGGTCAAGGAGGAGGTAACGAAGATGGAAAATATGGGAAAGACTCCGATTGTAATTACATCGCCTATTGTGCGTATGTATTTTAAGAAATTAACAGAAGAGTATTTTAAGGATTTGATTGTGGTATCCTACAATGAGGTAGAAACAAATGTGGAATTACAATCAGTAGGGATGGTGACAGTATAGTATGATTATAAAAAAATTCACTGCCGAGACAGAGACAGAAGCTATATTAATGGCGAAAGAGGAGATGGGACCCCAGGCAGTTGTATTAAATATAAAAAAAATGAAACATAAAGGGCTGGCTCGATTTTTCAAGAAGGACATTGTAGAAGTGACAGCGGCGTTGGAGGAGAATCCCCAGACGCCCCCTATTACCTCGGATGTTGTAAAAGAAATTGCGAAAATTGCCCAGGCGGAGGAGCAGGAGGAGAGTGGCTACAGGAAAGTAGAGGAGGAAGAGAAAACTACTGCTATTGAGGAAAAATTAAATAATCTGCAAAATATGTTAGAGCACCAAATGAAAAAAGACAGAAATGTTGGAAAGGAAGAGGAGAAGAAAAAGAAGGAAGAGGAAGACACCAATGTAAAGTTTATGAAGCTAGTCTATAATCAGCTGATTGAAAATGAAGTAGATGAGAAATATGCCAATCAGATTATAGGGGAGGTGCAGAGCTCTTTAAAAAAGGAATCCAGTATGGACACAATGCTTTCCTGTATTTATCAAAAAATTATTTTGAAATTGGGGGAGCCAAAACCAATTGTATTAAAGGAAGGAAAAAAGCAGATTGTTTTTTTTGTAGGACCTACAGGAGTAGGAAAAACTACAACTATTGCAAAGTTGGCATCGGATTTTAAATTGACTAAAAAGGCAAATATTGCTTTGATTACATCAGATACTTATCGAATAGCAGCGGTAGAACAGCTTCGCACCTATGCCAATATATTGGATGTGAAGCTTCAAGTGGTTTACACGGTGGGGGAATTGAATCAGGCGGTTATGGATTTTGCGGACTTTGATTTGATTTTAGTGGACACAGCGGGACGTTCCCATAATAACCGTGAGCAGTGTGAGGAAATGCTGCAGCTTATTCGCCAGGCGGATGTAGAAGATTTAGGCTTTGAGAAGAATATATATGTAGTTTTGAGTGCATCTACAAAGTATAAGGATTTGCTGAAAATTACAGATGTATATAAAGACCTTGCCAAGTATCAGTTGATTTTTACAAAGCTGGACGAGACATCCGGTCTGGGAAATATATTGAATTTAAGATTAAAAACCCAAAGCAGTCTATCTTACATTACCGCAGGTCAGGGAGTACCAGATGACATTAGTTTGATTGAGCCTCAGAAGATGGCAAAGAGATTATTGGGAGGGGATACACAGTAAGGGGAGGGAAGACAGTAGGAAACAAAAGAAAGGAAGCTTATGGATCAGGCGGAAAAATTAAGAAATATTATAAAAATACAAAATCAGACTCGGCCCGGTCTAGCGCGTGTGATTACTGTGACAAGTGGGAAGGGCGGAGTTGGTAAATCCAGCATTGCACTGAATTTGGCAGTGGAGTTGAGAAGGATGGGGAAAGAGGTTATTATTTTTGATGCAGATTTTGGCTTGGCCAATATTGAAGTAATGTTTGGGGCAATCCCCAAATATAATCTTGCAGATTTAATTTATAAAGGGAAAAATATTCAGGATATACTAATGGAGGGGCCTTACGGAGTAAAATTTGTGTCTGGAGGCTCAGGAATTGCCGGTCTTGTAAATCTCACAAGAGAACAGGTCAGCTTTCTTGGATATAAGCTTAGGGAATTAGAATCTATGGCAGATGTTATTATAGTAGATACAGGAGCAGGTATTTCTGACAGTGTCTTGGAATTTGTATCATTGAGCAGTGAGGTTTTGTTGATTACAACACCAGAGCCAACGTCCATTACAGATTCTTATGCTCTATTAAAAGCCTTGTCCTCTAAAGACGGATTTCGCAGAGAAAATATTGTCATAAAAATGGTTGCTAACAGAGTTTCGGGAAGAGAAGATGGGGTAAATCTATTTCGAAAATTACATATGGTGGTGGATAAATTTCTGCATGTTAATTTGGAATGGCTTGGGTATGTCCCTTTTGATGGGCATGTTTCAAAAGCTATTATGCAGCAAAAGCCAGTTACGGCAGCTTTTCCTGGTGCAGCTTCCTCAAAGGCTATACAAAATTTGGCGTACAGGTTGTCAGAACAGGATAGAGATGGGATGAGAAGAAGAGGAATTTCTCAAATTATTTGGAAATTATTTAAGGTGAAGGAATAGAATAAAAGATGAGAACTATGGGGAAAGAAGGAATAATCAGTCAGTCAGGAGGTATGGAATGTTATCAAGTATTTTAAAGGTGGGGGATAAAATTGAATTGGAAAAGATAGGACCCACTTCTTTTTCAATGGATTCCGCTCAGAAAATTATATTGGTAAGTCAAATTTATGATATTTTGGATGATGAGACAATGTCGATTGCTATGCCTATTGTGGAGGGAAGGGTGATTCCCTTAAGCGTAGGCTCCAGATATGGAGCTTGTTTTTATGCAAGCAAAGGGCTTTATCAGACTAGACTGATTGTAAAAGAAAGAAAGAAACAGGAAGGCTTGTTTATTCTGATTGTGGAGGTACAGACGGAATTAAAGAAGTTTCAAAGACGTCAATATTTTCGTTTATCCTGCACAATGGATATGCAGTATAAGATTTTATCAGAGGAAGAAGTGTCCAGTTTTCAGGATGGACAGCAAGAAATCGTGATGGATATGGGATTTCAAGACGGAGTTGCATTAGATATCAGTGGAGGGGGAATTCGTTTTACATCGGAAGAAAAATTGGATAACGATAAAATGGTGTTGGTAAGTTTGGAAATTCCATTGGATAGGCAAAGTATTTATTTGATGATGGGTAGAGTAATTTCTAGCAATTTAATTCCCAACAAAGAAAATTTATATGAGCATCGTGTGGAGTACCAGGAGTTGGATAGGAAAATTCGTGAAAATTTAATACATTTTATATTTGAGGAAGAGCGTCGACAGAGGAAGAAGGAATAGAAAGGGTGGAGAAGAATATGGCAAAAAATATTTTGATTGTTGATGATTCTGCACTTATGAGAAGGGTGATATCTGATATAATAAATGCAGATGAGCGCTTTGAGGTTTTGGAAACTGCCAGTAATGGTCAGGAGGGCTTAGATAAAATAATAGCAAATCCTCGCAAGTATGATGCTGTAGTGTTAGATATCAACATGCCTAAATTAAATGGTCTAGAAGTGCTAGAACAGTTACAGAAGAATCATATTCGCATAAAGGTGATTGTGGTGAGTACCGTTGCTAAGGAAGGAGCAAAGGAGACAATCATAGCATTGGAGCGGGGAGCTTTTGATTTTGTGACAAAACCAGATAATCTGATGCAAGTTCGCGGTGCGGATTTCAAGCAAGGTCTTATGAGCGTTCTGAGTGTAGCTACTGGAGTGGAAGATGCAGCATTCGGTCAGTCCGTATTAGGAGGCAGACTGCCCGGGGGAAGAAATGATAAATTAGAAGAACAAAAGAAGAGAACTAGTGGAAGTGAAGGTTTACATACTACATCTAACAGAACCTCCATTAACCAGTCTGGTTCCTCCCCAAGGGCGTTTGAGATATATGGACATAGAGAGAACTTTAAACCTCATAAAAGATTTATGGGTAAGAAGGATGGTAAAAAGAAATTGATCGCATTGGCATCCTCTACTGGGGGACCTAAATCCCTTCAGAGTGTAATTCCAAGGCTTCCTGCTAACATTGATGCACCTGTGTTGATTGTACAACATATGCCAAAAGGATTTACAAAATCATTGGCTATTCGCTTGGATGAGATGAGCAAGGTGCATGTGAAGGAAGCAGAGGATGGAGAACTATTAAAGAAGGGTTGGGTTTATGTTGCACCAGGTGGAAAACAGCTGAAAATTTTAAAATCTGGTCAGGAGAGCAAGATTTGTCTCACAGATGATCCACCTATTGGCGGTTTAAGACCATGTGCCAATATTATGTATGAATCGTTAATCGGTTCAAGTTATGATGAAATAACATGTGTTGTTCTTACGGGAATGGGTGCAGACGGAACCAATGGTATTGGTAGCCTAGGTGAAAATGCAAATATTTATGTAGTTGCCCAAGATGAAGAGACAAGTGTTGTTTATGGAATGCCGAAAGCAGTTGCCGTTGCCGGTCTAGTGGATGAGGTGAAGCCTTTAGATAAAGTAGCGGACGCAATTATTAAGAACGTGGGGGTGCTAAACGATGGACGTTAGCCAATATTTAGAAATTTTTATTGATGAAACGCAGGAACATATTCAAACATTGAATGATCAACTAATGATTATGGAACAAGAGCCAGAGAATCCAGATGCAATTAACGAGATTTTCCGTGCTGCTCATTCTCTAAAGGGAATGGCAGGTACAATGGGGTATAAGCGCATGCAGCACTTAACCCATATGATGGAAAATGTACTTTCAGAAATTCGCAATGGTAAGGTTGGCGTATCTGCTATGTTGGCGGATGTGTTGTTCCAATGCCTAGATGCCATTGAAGGGTATCTGGCCAATATTCAGGAATCGGCAGATGAGGGAACAGAGGACAATGAGGCAATTATTCGCCAGCTGAACAATATTCTCGAGGCCGATGGACAAGCAGAAAAAGAGGAGGAGGCGCAGCCAGCAAAGGAGGAGGCGCCAAAGAAAGAACCAGAAAAAATTATATTTGCTGAATTTGAGGCAAATGCAATTAGGGAAGCCTTTGAAAAAGGAATGAATGTTTATGATATACAGGTGGTAGTGGAGGAAAGCTGTATTTTAAAAGCTGCCAGAGCCTTTTTGGTATTTAAAGCCATTGAGGAGAATGGTGAGGTGATGAAGTCTATACCATCTGTGCAGGACATTGAGGATGAGAAATTTGACTTTGATTTTCGTGTTATTGTCATATCTAAGCAGTCCATAGATAAGGTAATTAGTGCCATTAAGAATGTATCTGAGGTGAAAGATGCCTCTGGCGTGCAGATTACAAGCTATGAGGAGGAAAAACCGAAGGCTCCTCAAACTGCAGCGCAGCCAAAACAGGAAGCGGCAAAGACAGAGATGGCAAAGACGGAATCCCAGCCTCAAAAGAAGGAGGAGAAGAAGCCGGCATCCGGCGGTGCTGCCAAGGCAGGAGGTTCTAAGCCGGTTGTAAATCGTTCTGTAAGAGTGGATATTGAAAAGCTTGATGTGCTGATGAATCTGGTCAGTGAGCTGATTATTGCAAAGAATGGTTTGGTATCGGTCAGCAATACAGAAAATGGTGTAATTTCTCAAGGATTTAATGAGCAGATTGAATATTTAGAGAGAGTGACAACCAATCTTCATGAATCTGTTATGAAGGTTCGAATGATGCCGATAGAGACTGTAACACAGAAGTTCCCGCGTATGATTCGCGATTTGAATAAGAAGCTGGATAAAAAGATGGAACTGACTATTACAGGTGAGGACACAGAGTTAGATCGTACGGTTATTGATGAAATCGGGGATCCTTTGATGCATCTTTTGAGAAACTCAGCAGATCATGGTTTGGAGGCGAACAGTGTCAGAGTGCAGAGAGGCAAGCCGGAGATTGGACAGATTCGTCTGGATGCCTATCAGGATGGCAACAATGTAGTAATCGAAGTGAAGGATGACGGTAATGGAATCGATGTGGAGAAAGTCAAAAATAAAGCTTTGATTAGCGGTAAAATCACACAAGAACAGGCAGATGGAATGAATGACAAGGAAATTATAGATTTGCTGTTCCAGCCAAGCTTTTCCACAGCGGAGGTTGTGTCTGATGTATCAGGTCGAGGCGTAGGATTGGATGTTGTAAAAACTAAGATTGAAGCTTTAGGCGGAGATATTGAGGTTAAAACTAAGCTTGGAGAAGGAAGTAACTTCATTATTCGTCTTCCGTTGACACTTGCCATTATCCAGGCACTTATGGTTGAACTTGGTGATGAAAAATATGCGATTTCTCTTGGAAGCATAGAGACAATAGAAGATGTTATGCCAGATGAGATAAAATATGTACAGTCAAAAGAGGTAATTCATTTAAGAGGAATGGTAATTCCGATTATTCGTCTGGATTCTGTATTGGATATTGTTCCAGCGGAGGAAGTACCAGAGAGCTATACAGTAGTAATTGTCAAAAAAGGAGATAAACTTGCTGGTCTTGTGGTCGACAGACTGATAGGACAGCAGGAAATTGTAATTAAGTCCCTTGGAAAATACATAAACAACAACAATATTATCGGTGGTGCTACTATTTTAGGTGATGGTGAAGTTGCCCTGATTCTAGATGCGAATACATTATTATAATGGGGGTGAATTTGAAATGGAAGAAAATAGAATTGAAACAGAAGTGGAAACAAAACAATATATTGTTGTAAATGTAGGTATTGAGCAATTTGGTATCGACATAAAATATGTAGATAATATTGTGCGTATGCAGAAGATTACAAGAGTGCCGAAGGCACAGGATTTCTTTCGAGGAGTGATTAACCTTCGCGGTGAGATTATCCCTGTTATGAGTTTTAGAAGAAAATTTGGTTTGGAGGATGACACATTTACAGATAAAACCAGAATTATTATATTAAAACCGGAGCAACAGGATTCCATAGGAATTATTGTAGATATGGTAAAAGAGGTTCTTACTTTAGAGGAGGAGGAAATCGAGAAGCATGCTCAGGATGGTAAGGATGAAAAATCTAAGTATATTAGTGCAGTAGGAAAAAATAATGGTAATCTCATTTCCCTGTTAAATATTAATGGAATTATTCAAAAGATGATATAATAGAAAGTATAAAATTTAACAGGCAGAGCATACATAAAGAAAATAAATTGCACAGGGCGTCACGCATTTTTTGCGTGGCACTTGTGGCTTTTTGAAAGGAAGAAGTGTATGGGGAAGATGAATCTAGAACACATGGATGATGTGGTGTTCGATGTATTAAAAGAATTGGGTAATATTGGAACAGGAAATGCAGTGACTGCATTGTCAAAAATGCTGGGGCAAAAGGTGGATATGAAGTTGCCTAAAGTTCAACTTCTGACTTTTGCTGAGCTTACGGAGTGTATCGGCAATCCAGATGACGAGACGGTAGGAGTTTTGCTGTTAGTGGAGGGCGATATTACAGGAATGATGATGTATGTGGCAAGCATTGATTCCGCTAGATATATTGTGAAACTATTAACGGGAATTGAAAATAATGATGTGCGGTTTTCAGATATGGAGTTGTCGGTTTTACATGAGATAGGAAATATTATGGCAGGAGCATATTTGTCCGCACTTTCTGATTTGACACATCTTAAGATAATACCATCTGTACCTCATGTTCAGATTGACATGGCAGCAGCGATTCTCAGTGTGCCTGCTATAGAATTTGGAAAAATTTCGGATAAAGTGTTGTTGATTGAGACATCCTTCTCGGATGATATCAATACAGATGGATATTTTATATTAATGCCAGATGTGGATTCCTACGATAAAATTTTTGGTACATTGGGGATGTAGAGAATGGATAATGCACAAATTATAAAAGTGGGAATGGCAGATTTAAAAGTCTGCAAGGCCCCTAATGGATTAACTACATTGGGATTGGGCTCCTGCGTAGGAGTTGTATTGTACGATCCCATTACAAAAGTGAGCGGTATGCTTCATTGTATGCTTCCGGACAGCACAAGGATAAGAAACAATTCCAACACTGCAAAATTTGCAGACACAGGAATTGATGAGTTGCTGCGCCAAGTATTATCTTTGGGAGCTAGTCGGGCCAGATTGATTGCCAAGATAGCGGGTGGGGCGCAGATGTTCAATTTTAATGGGAGAAGTGATGACTTAATGCGTGTGGGGGAGAAGAATGTGCAGGCAACAAAGGCCAAATTGAGAGCGTTGAATATTAGAATTTTGGCAGAGGATACAGGTTTGAATTATGGTAGAACCATTATATTTGATTCTGTTACAGGTGAATTGACAATTAAAGCAATTGGAAAAGAAATCACTAAAATATAAAAATAAAACAAGGAAAGGTGAAAAAGGATATAACTATGAAAGCAAAATGGATACCGGCATTGATTATGCTGGCTGCCGGCTTTATTACCAGCATTGTATTGATAATAAATCAATACAGTAATACGGAAGCCTTTACTATATTATTAGTTGTTTTGATAGTGTTTTATATCATTGGCTTAATTGTAAAAGCCATAGCCGGAAGGTTCCTGGTGATTGAAGAAGAGGAAGAAGAGCAAGAGGATGTAGAAATTTCAGAAAACGAACAGTCTGAAGGAGAACAAAAGGCTGACAATGAACAAGCAGAGAGTGAGCAGCATGACGGTGAATAAAAGTAATGAATGAGGTTGAGACAATATGGATGATGAACGCAAAAATATGCTTTGGGTGGAATATTCCAAAGATAAAAACCTTCAAATAAGAGAAAAAATCATATTAGAATATGCACCGCTAGTGAAAATTGTCGCTGGGCGTTTGAGTATGTATCTTGGCTATAATGTGGAATATGATGATTTAGTAGGCTATGGAATATTTGGTTTGATTGATGCTATTGATAAATTTGACTATGAGAAGGGAATCAAGTTTGAAACCTATGCCAGTCTGCGCATTCGAGGGGCAATTTTAGATCAGATTCGTAAGATGGATTGGATACCTCGGTCTTTGCGGCAAAAACAGAAAAAAATAGACACAGCTATGGCAAAGCTGGAAAGTGAATATGGCAGAGTGCCAACAGACAGTGAATTGGCAGATGAGCTGGGAATATCGGAGGATGAATATATTTCCTGGCAGGGACAGGCAAAGGTTACCAATCTTGTCTCTTTAGATGAATTTATGGAGTCAGGTGGGGAGAAAAGCAGCAATGCAGTGAAGGCTTCTGCTTTTGAACAGCCAGAGGCTGTTATTGAGAAAAATGAAATTAAAGAAATTTTAATGGAAACATTGGAATTGTTGACGGAAAAAGAAAAAAAAGTCATATTATTATAT
>CAJTQG010000004.1:0-8093 GCA_910578605.1 uncultured Lachnospiraceae bacterium
TCAATATTTGGATACGTCAAATAATAAAAAATCCTTGGACGGCTTGTATAGGATAAACAAAAAGATGGCATGAGGAAACAGGAATGCAGATATATTTTAATATAGCATAGGAGGAATCATATATGAAACGATATCAATCAATCCTACTGTTTTTGACGTTTGTAATTATGCTTTTTACATTGGGAAAAACAAATGTAATCGCCGAAACGGTAACAGGAAAGCTGGGAAATAATATTACATGGAAATTGGAAAAGGGGAGCGGGAACTGGCAGTGAAAAAGGTAGTGATAGAGGAGGGCGTCACCAGCATTGCCGCCCATGCCTTCCATGGCTGCGAAAATTTAGAGAGTATTGTTATTCCCTACAGTGTCACCCGCATCGGACACTGTGCTTTTTATGAGTGTGAAAGCCTGCGTCAGGTGGATATTCCCGACAAGGTGGCAGTAATCGAAGATTATACTTTTTGTGGATGTAATATGGAAAAAATAAAACTGCCCCCAAATCTAAAGAAAATAGGCTACAGAGCATTTTATGGCTGCCGATTCAAACAAATCAGCATCCCCGCAAGCGTAGAAACTATAGAAGCGAAGGCATTTGAAGATGCTTATAAATTGGAAAAAGTAACCTGGGAGGGAAAGAGCAGGCTGCGGGAGATTAAAACCGGGGCATTCAGAGACTGTAACATTAAAAAACTCACTATCCCCGCATCCGTTACAAAGATACAGGATAGTACGGCAGTAAACGGTGCCTGTGCAATCAAGGTGGAAAAAGGAAATAAAAAATACAAATCAAAAGACGGCGTATTGTTTTCCAAAGACGGAAAAATTCTAATATGCTATCCAAGAAAAAGGAAGGCAAAAACCTACAAAATTCCCAAAGGGGTGAGAACAATAGGGGAATCTGCATTTGATTATATGGTAGAAAAAGGCTATCGGCATTTAAAAAAGATAACGATGCCGGACAGTGTCAGGGTAATAAAAAGTCATGGGTTTGATGATCTGGCGGATGTAAAAATAGAGCGCCTCTCCAAAAATTTAAAAAGAATAGAGAAGGATGCATTTATAGGATGCGACATCATGTCTCTGAAACTGCCGGACAGTCTTGTTTACATTGGGGATTTGAGTTTTGGAAATATAAGCGGAACTCTTGTGATACCAAAAAATGTAAAAGAAATAGGCTATCATGCAATTGCAGTACCACCAAAGGTGAAAAAAGTGGTAATTAAATCCAAAAAGCTAAAGAGTTTATCGAAAAAAGCATTTACCTGGAATACAAAAGTAACCTTTGTCCTTCCAAAATCAAAAAAAACCGCCTACAAAAAAATATTTACAAATAAAAGACTGGGTAAGAAAATGAAATTTATTTACAAATAAAACACGGAAATGTGAAGTGGTGATAATAAATGTCATGAATGGATTTTACGAATATGCAAAAGGGTATTTCTTGACAAACAGAAGCTTTTGTCTTATAGTTTTTTATAGCCTATATGTAAAATATGATGATATGATACTAGAGTCAAAAGTAGATAGCAATTCGTAGTATCAGTTGGGGTCAAAATACCTTTTGCCCCCAATATCATGATATTATTAGAGCGGTTCAGTTATGGGATAATAAAAAAGAAAATGTTCATTGAAGGAATTATCATTACAATGATAAGGTTAAGAAGATGTGGAGTGCGCTCGGTTTATAGCAGAATCGGGTGCGCTTTTATTGTATCAGAGAAACTTATCCTATATAACCATAACCTATATAATAAAAAACTTTTGGTCAATGCATAAGCCCATATGCAAATGATAGGAATTGGATAAAGAGAGGACGTGGAAAGGATGAATTTTACCCATTTACATGTACATACAGAATATAGCTTGTTAGACGGCTCTTGTAAAATAAAAGAGCTGGTGGAAAGGGCAAAGGAGCTTGGCATGGACAGCATGGCAATCACTGACCACGGCGTAATGTATGGGGTGATAGATTTTTACCGTGCCGCTAGGGAGGCGGGAATCAAGCCGATTATTGGCTGCGAGGTGTATGTGGCTCCCGGCTCTAGGTTTGACAAGGAGATTGGTCAGGGGGAGGATAAGTATTATCATCTTGTACTTTTAGCAGAAAATGACAAAGGTTATCATAATTTGATGAAAATTGTATCTAAGGGATTTGTGGACGGTTTTTATTATAAGCCCAGGGTGGATTACGAGGTGCTTGCCGCCTATCATGAAGGTATTATTGCCTTAAGCGCCTGTCTGGCAGGGGAGGTACAGAGGTATCTGGCAAAGGGCTTCTATGAGGAGGGATGTAAGGCTGCAAGACGATATGAAGAGATATTTGGAAAGGGCAACTTTTTTTTGGAGCTTCAGGATCATGGGATTCCCACTCAGAAAACAGTGAACCAGCAGTTGCTGAGAATGCATGAGGAGCTGGGAATGGAGATGGTGGCAACCAACGATATCCATTACATTAATAAGGAGGACCAGGTACCCCATGACATTCTGCTGTGTATTCAGACAGGGAAAAAAGTGGCGGATGAGAATAGAATGCGGTATGAGGGGGGGCAATATTACTGCAAATCTCCGGAGGAGATGGCTGCGCTGTTTCCTTATGCGCCCTCTGCTATTGAAAATACTTATCAGATTGCACAAAGATGCAACGTGGAGATTGAATTCGGTAAATTAAAGCTGCCAAAATATGATGTGCCGGAGGGTTTTACTGCCTGGGAATATTTGCAGCACCTGTGCAATGAAGGCCTGAAAGAAAAATATACAACAGTGACCAAAGAGTTAAAGGAAAGACTTGCATATGAATTAGGAACCATTCATCAGATGGGATATGTGGATTATTTTCTTATTGTGTGGGATTTTGTCAATTATTCCAAGGAGAATGGCATTATGGTTGGGCCTGGCAGAGGTTCGGCGGCGGGAAGTATTGTATCCTACTGTCTTGGAATAACAGACATTGATCCTATCCGATACAATCTGCTTTTTGAGCGGTTTCTCAATCCCGAGAGGGTTTCTATGCCGGATATTGATATTGATTTTTGTTATGAGAGAAGGCAGGAGGTTATCGACTATGTGACCAGGAAGTACGGCAAGGAGAGGGTGGTGCAGATTGTCACCTTCGGTACATTGGCGGCAAAGGGTGTGATTCGTGATGTTGGCCGTGTGCTGGATATGCCCTATGCGGCGGTGGACACCATTGCCAAGATGATTCCTACCGACCTGGGCATGACAATAGACTTGGCGTTAAAGCAAAATCCAGAGCTGCGGCAGGTGTACGAGAAGGATGCCCAGGTAAAATATTTAATTGATATGTCTAAAAGACTGGAGGGGTTGCCCCGTCATACATCCATGCATGCGGCGGGAGTGGTCATCAGCTCCAAACCTGTGGAGGAATTTGTGCCTCTCTCTAGAGGCTCCGACGGCGCCATTACCACTCAATTTGTTATGACTACTTTGGAGGAGCTAGGTCTGCTGAAAATGGATTTTCTGGGACTTCGCACCTTAACGGTAATAGAGAATGCCAGATTGATGGCACAGAAGTCAAGCGGTGAGTCTATTGATTTGCATAAAATAGACTACAATGACAAAGCGGTGTTAGATTCCCTTGGCACAGGGCATACAGATGGGGTGTTCCAGCTGGAAAGCGGGGGGATGAAAAGCTTTATGAAGGAATTAAAGCCGGAAAATCTGGAAGATATTATAGCGGGTATTAGTTTATATCGTCCGGGGCCAATGGATTTTATACCCAAGTACCTAAAGGGGAAGAATCACCCAGATCAAATACAGTATGATTGTGTCCAGCTAGAGCCTATTTTGGAGGCAACTTACGGCTGTATTGTCTATCAGGAGCAAGTAATGCAGATTGTGCGGGATTTGGGGGGCTACACTCTTGGACGAAGTGATTTGCTCCGACGTGCCATGTCAAAGAAAAAGGCGTCGGTAATGGAGAAGGAACGACAGAATTTTGTGTACGGAAATGAGGAGGAGAATGTACCAGGGTGTATAAAGAATGGCATCCAGGAGAAGACCGCCAACAAAATATATGACGAGATGATTGATTTTGCCAAGTATGCTTTTAACAAATCCCATGCGGCAGCCTATGCGGTGGTGGCTTACCAGACAGCATATTTAAAGTATTATTATCCGGTAGAATTTATGGCGGCGCTTATGACATCCGTGATTGATAATTCCAGCAAGGTGTCGGAATATATTTATTCCTGTCGAAATATGGGGATTGAAATACTGCCCCCTGATGTAAACAGAGGGGAGTCCAATTTTTCGGTAGATGAGGGTAAAATACGCTATGGACTTTCTGCCATTAAAAGCATTGGCAGACCAGTTATTGCATCCTTGGTGCAGGAGCGTGAACAAAATGGTTCCTTTCAGTCCCTCAGCGATTTTGTGGAGCGCATGGTGACTAGGGATATGAATAAGAGAGCCATTGAGAATCTCATAAAGGCTGGGGCTTTAGATACTTTAGAAGGCAATCGAAAACAGATGATGCTCACCTATGGAAGAGTAGTAGATTCGGTAAATCAAGAAAAAAAGACTTCCATGGAGGGACAGATGAGCCTGTTTGATTTTGCGGATGAGCAGACAAAAAAGGAATTTGAAATTAGCTTGCCAGATGTAGCGGAGTATGAGAAGGAGATTTTGCTCGGATTTGAGAAGGAAGTTTTAGGAGTTTATATTAGCGGACATCCAATGGAGGAAGTGGAGGCAGTGTGGAAGAAAAATGTCACGGCGGCAACCATTGATTTTTATTTGGATGAGGAGGGAAAAACAAAGGTGGAGGACGGGCAGATTGTGACTATCGGGGGAATGATTACCAATATTACCCAGAAGGTGACAAGAACCAATCAGCTTATGGCATTTATTACGATTGAGGATATGCTTGGTGTGACGGAGGTTTTGCTGTTCCCCAAAACGTATGAAAAGTGCAGGGAGCACCTAAGGGAGGAAAATAAAGTGTTTGTGCGGGGACGAGTCAATGTGAACGAGACAGAGAACGGAAAGCTGATAGCTGACAATATGGTGGAGTTTAGCAGCATACCTAATGAACTTTGGCTTAAATTTTCAAACAAGGAGGCCTATTTTCAGTTGGAGGACGAAGTGCTGAAGGAGTTGGAGCAGTGGGATGGACAGGATAATATTGTGATTTATTTAGAGGAGGAGCGGCAAAAAAAGATTCTTCCAAGAAATCGGAATGTGATTGCTTCCCCTCAATTGGTAGAACACTTAGAGGAAATCCTTGGAAAAAATAATGTGAAAGTTGTAGCTAAGACTATTGAAAAGCTGTGGAAAATGAATTAAAATAAAAGCTAATTGGCATTTGTCAAAGGTACATGGAGGCATGTCTAATTGGTTAAATGCCGGCAGGAATAAAGAAAGAATATATTTTATTCATATAATTTAGAAAAAGGACGCATTTTTGTCTGTAAAAACACACAAAATAATACATAATGAAGTGATTATGACAAAAGATTGAAGATGCGTTGGATTGGAGGAAGTCATGGCAAAAGAAATTAAGACAATTGGAGTATTGACAAGCGGAGGGGATGCTCCGGGAATGAATGCGGCAATTCGTGCTGTAGTGCGTACTGCTATTGCAAGAGGCAAGAAAGTAAAAGGCATTATGAGAGGCTATCAGGGATTGCTGGAGGAAGAAATCGTAGATATGACGGAGAAGAGTGTGGCCGATATTATACAGCGGGGAGGCACGATTCTCTATACCGCCAGATGTCAGGAGTTTAGAACTGCTGAGGGACAAAAAAAAGGTGCGGATATATGTAAAAAATTTGGAATAGATGCGCTGGTAGTTATCGGCGGAGATGGTTCTTTTCAGGGGGCGCAGAAATTGGCTCACCTGGGCATTGCCACAGTGGGTGTGCCGGGAACAATAGATTTGGATATTGCATGTACAGAGTATACTATTGGATTTGACACGGCTGTAAACACAGCCATGAAAGCTATTGATAAAGTCAGGGATACCTCTACCTCCCATGAGAGATGCAGTATTATAGAGGTTATGGGACGCCATGCAGGTTATATTGCACTCTGGTGCGGTATTGCCAACGGTGCAGAGGATATTTTACTGCCAGAGAGATACAATCATGATGAGCAGAGAATCATTAATCATATTATTAACAGCCGCAAAATGGGCAAGAAGCATCATATTATTATCAATGCAGAGGGTATCGGACATTCAGCCAGTATGGCCCGCCGCCTAGAGGCAGCCACTGGTATGGAGACTCGTGCTACCATATTGGGACATATGCAGCGAGGGGGAAGTCCAACCTGTAAAGATAGGATGTATGCCTCCATTATGGGTGCTTATGCGGTAGATGTTTTATGTGCAGGCAAGAGCATGCGTGTGGTTGCCTACGCTAATGGAGAATATGTAGATTATGATATAGATGAAGCGTTGGCGATGAAGAAGGACATTTCAGAATATCAGTTTGAAATTTCCAAGATATTAGGATAGAAGTTATGATTACCTCTTTGTCAAATCCACAGGTGAAAAATGTCATTCTTTTGCAGAAAAAAGCCAAGGAGAGAAATAAACAGAAGGTTTTTGTGGTGGAGGGAATCAAGATGGTGATGGAGGCGCCCCGCCGTGAACTTGAGACCGTATATATATCTCAAAGCTTTTTTGAAAAGTATGAAAGAGAATTGCCGGTTGATTTTCCTGCTGTGTTGGTTAGCGATAAGGTTTTTTCCTCCATGTCTGATACAGTGACGCCCCAGGGAATATTGGGGATTGTGCACCAGCCCTCCATTCAAAAAGAAGCCGTGCTTCAAGGGAGAAATCGGCAGGGGGGCAGATGTTTTCTTATGTTGGAACATTTGTCAGACCCAGGAAATTTGGGTACTATGATTCGCACTGGAGAAGGAGTAGGCGTCACAGGAATTTTCATGAGCCGTGATACGGTGGATGTGTATAATCCAAAGGTGATTCGTTCCACCATGGGTTCTATATATAGAGTGCCTTTTTTGTATGTGGATGATTTGTATGGATTGGCAAGGGAGATGCAGAACCAGCAAATTACCATATATGCCGCACATCTCAAGGGAGATAGAACCTGTTATGAGGGGGATTACACAAAGGATACCTGCTTTTTGGTTGGGAATGAGGCGAATGGTTTGTCCAAAGAGCTGGCGGTGGTGGCAGACATTAAAATGAAAATCCCAATGGAGGGACAGGTGGAGTCCCTGAATGCAGCTATAGCAGCTACAGTGTGTATGTATGAGGCATATCGGCAAAATATAAAAAATCGGGCAGCACCCTTGGAATAAAAGGGTATGTCCGATTCTTTTTTGTACTATTCCTCCCTGATATATGAATGTTCTAGGAGGATTCCTTCTTAAATATAAGTTCTATAATTCTACAAAATATGCAGGATCAGATGTTCCGTTAATGACAAAGTAAGCTCTGTTATCCTCAGGTTTTACATAGATGTCAATTGTCTTAATATCTTTAATTTTGCCTTTAAATTGGCTGGTCCATGCTTTTTTTATCTGAGCAACTAACTCTTTTTCAGAAATTTCCTTGCCTAATACTTGTAATACCATAGAAGACTTGATAGAAGCAGCTTTAGTTGTTGTTGTAGTAGTTTTCTTTTCAGCTGTTTTCTTCTCTGTTTTCTTTTCAACTTTTTTTGGTGCGGCCTTTGCAGTAGTTTCCTTTGCAGCACTATCAGCAGCTTTTGGTGCGGTCTTTGATGTTTTTGTTTTAGCAGCCTCCTTGGCAGGTTTTTCAGCAGCCTTTGTTGCAGTAGCTTTGCTTTCTGCCTTTGCTGTTGTTTTGTTTGCTTCCTCAGCTTTTGCAGAAGCGGTAGATGTCTTTGCTGTACTAGATGTTTTTGCCATGATTTATTTCCTCCTTTAACTGGCAGCAAGTGCTTTTAGGAAACGATAGATAGGCAACAGGACAATCCAGAAGAAATTTGTTCCTTTTAGCACTTTAATTTGGCACTTTATTCTTTTTTTCATATGTCCTTAGGTAGATAATATACTTGAAAATAAAAAAAAGTCAAGAAATATCAAGAAAATATTTTGTACATCTTTTTTTTAAATATTTAAATATATGCAATCCTAACAT
>CAJTQG010000004.1:8103-32103 GCA_910578605.1 uncultured Lachnospiraceae bacterium
GATAAGGACAAGATAGTAAAAGAAAAAAATGTCGAAAAATAGAAAAAAGTTTAGGCTTGACAAAGAAAACATGATTTGTTACCATTGTGCGTAACCAAATTGTAACAATTACGCAACAAATGAAATATATTTGTAATATAAATGTAATTGTTTTAAAATTGTTTTAATTTTGGAGGTTAATTATGAACATGAAAAGCAGATCCGTTGCTTGCGGTATGTGTATTGCAGGATTATCCTTTGCTACTGCAACAACAGGAGTTGTTAAAACAGCAGCTGCACTTTCAGAGGATCAGAAATTAAAAGAAAACAAAGTGATAGAAAACAAAGCAGTGGAAAGTCATGTACTGCAAGGTCAGCAATCCCAAGCGGAGCTTGAAAAGGCAACAGCGGCAATTATGGAGCAGATTATCACAACACCAAAAAAGATTAGCTTAAAGATTGCCCAGACTAGCAAACAGGAGGAAGAGCGCAGAGCAAAGGAAGAGAAAAAAGAAAAGGAAAAAAAGGAACAGGAAAAATATAATCAAGCAAAGTTTATTACAAATGTGACAGACGGCTATTTGAATGTAAGAAAAAAAGGCAGCATGAAGGGTGAAATTATCGGAAAGCTGTATGTAGGCGCCGGCGGCAGAATTGTACAGTATGGTAAAAAATGGTCCTTCATCAAGTCTGGGAAATTAAAAGGCTTTGTGGCAACAAGATATATATCCTTTGGTGAGGAGTATAAAGCGGAGAAGAAAAAGCATGATACGATTATCAAAGGAATTACGTTGAAGGAAGAACAAAAAATAATAGAAAAACAGCGGCGGGAGGAAGAGAAAGCCAGACTTCGTGAGGAAAAGCAGCGTCAGGCCCAGCAGGAGGAGGCATGGCGTTTGGCTGACCAGGCTGAATCGGCTCCGGCAGAGGAGACACGGGAGGCAGCAGTTGCCGCTCATGGAGAAGAGTACCTGTTGGCATGCCTTGTGCAGGCGGAAGCAGGCGGGGAAATTTATGAAGGCAAGCTGGCAGTGGCAAATGTAGTATTAAACCGTGTACAGTCATCTTCCTTTGCAAACAGCATTACAGATGTTATTTATCAAACAGGGCAGTTTAGTGTAGTAAATAACGGCAGCCTGGCTTCGATTATGTCCCAGGGACCGGCTCAGGAATGTGTGCAGGCGGCAAGGGATGCACTTGCAGGGAACAATAATGTTCCAGGTTATTTATATTTTCGCTCAAGGCATTGTAATGGTTATGTGGAGACTTCCCATTCCCAGCGCATTGGAAATCAAATTTTTTATCAGTAAAACAGAGGTTGCTGCACAGCGCAGCAGCCTCTTTTCTTTGCTTTTCAGTAAGACTATCCTATAACACAAAAACTCTGCGGAGACCGTGTTTTGGTGGATTGGAATTCATTTTTTGCTTGTAAAAAAACAATGGATGGGGTATTATAAATAGATGTGAAGGAGGGATAGGATGGAAATCTTTTGGTTGATTGTTTTTTTAGTTTTGTTATTTTTTGAAATACTTACATTAGGACTGACTACCATTTGGTTTGCAGGAGGAGCGTTGGTAGCATTTGTTCTTGCAGTTCTCAATGTATCATGGATGGTACAGATGGTAGTATTTTTAGTGGTGTCCTTTTTGCTTCTGTTAACGACAAGACCATTTGCTCAAAAATACATTAATAAAAACACTACAAAAACAAATATAGAGAGTGTGATCGGCAAGATTGTAAAGGTGACAGCGGATATTGACAACATCAATGCCATGGGGAAAGCCTCGCTGGACGGGGAGGATTGGACAGCAAGATCAGCAGAGGATCATATTATAATTCCGGCGGGTACTTATGCCAGGATTGTGGCGGTGGAGGGTGTGAAGCTGATTGTGAAGGAGACAGGAAAAGAATTGGAAGAAAAAAACATAGAAAGCATATAATGAAATAAGATAATATAAGTAGTTCACTGTTCAGAGCTGCTTTTGCAAAAACGTTGCATGGCTTTGAATTGTTACGAAATGATTTATTTTGAATTAGGAAAAGGAGATTAATAGAATGGGACCAGAATTTATTATGTTTGTGTTAATTGTAATTGTTGTTTTAGCCATACTGGCATCTTGTATTCGTATTGTTCCCCAGGCACAGGCTTTTGTGTTGGAGAGACTTGGAGGCTACAAAGAGACATGGCATGTGGGAATCCACATTAAAATGCCGATTATTGACAAGGTGGCAAGAAGAGTTACTTTGAAGGAGCAGGTAATTGATTTTGCACCCCAGCCAGTGATTACAAAGGATAATGCGATTATCCGTGTGGACACGGTAGTATTTTTCCAGATTACGGATCCTAAGTTGTATGCCTATGGTGTGGAAAATCCCATTATGGCTATAGAGAATTTGACAGCTACCACATTGAGAAATATTATCGGTGACTTGGAGTTGGACGGCACATTGACATCTAGGGAGACAATCAATGAAAAAATGACGGATTATCTTGACAAGAAAACAGATCCATGGGGAATTAAAGTAAAGAACGTGGAGTTGAAAAATATTATTATCCCAGCAGAGATTCAGGAGCCAATGGAGAAACAGATGCGTGCAGAGCGTGAGAGACGTGAGGCGCTGTTGATTGCAGAAGGTGAGAAGAAATCAACTATCCTTGTGGCAGAGGGTAAAAAAGAGTCGGCCATTCTGGATGCCCAGGCGGAAAAGGAGGCACAGATTCTTCGTGCTCAGGCAAAGAAGGAAGCTGCCATCTTGGAGGCGGAAGGTCAGGCGGAGGCTATCAAGGCAATTCAGATGGCCCAGGCGGAAGGCCTGCGCTATTTAAAGGAGGCTGCCCCTGATGACAGTGTCATTCAGATTAAGAGCCTTGAGGCGTTTGCTAAGGCGGCAGACGGAAAGGCAACAAAAATTATTATTCCTTCAGATATTCAAGGCTTGGCAGGAGCAGTGAAGGCTATTTCTGAGGTGGCAAAAGAAAATTAGGGCATTAGAGTGAGAGAAAGGTACGGTGGCATAGAATGAATTTGACAGGACGTAATTTTTTGACATTAAAGGATTTTTCTTCTGAGGAAATTGAATATTTATTGGATTTGTCAGCGCTGTTAAAGGAGAAAAAGAAAAAGGGCGAGCCGGTGGATGTGCTCAAAGGGAAAAATATTGCTCTTATTTTTGAAAAGACAAGTACAAGAACCCGCTGTTCCTTTGAGGTTGCAGCACATGATTTGGGTATGGGTGTGACGTACCTTGATCCGAAAGGTTCTCAAATCGGCAAGAAGGAAAGCATCAAAGATACCGCAAGAGTGCTTGGACGCATGTATGAGGGAATCGAGTACAGAGGCTTTGGGCAGGAGATTGTGGAGGAACTGGCAAAGTACGCAGGTGTGCCGGTATGGAATGGCTTGACTAATGAATATCATCCTACCCAGATGTTGGCAGATTTGCTTACCATTTGGGAACATTTAGGCGGCTTAAAGGGAGTAAAGCTTGTGTATATGGGGGACGCCAGATATAATATGGGCAATTCCTTAATGATTGCCTGCGCTAAGATGGGGATGCATTTTACTGCCTGCACGAATCAGGCATACTTTCCAAATTCTGCATTGGTGGAACAGTGCAAAGAGTATGCCAAGGCTTCCGGAGGCAGCGTGACATTGACAGAATCCGTGGAAGAAGGTTTAAAGGACGGGGATGTGATTTATACAGATGTGTGGGTATCTATGGGTGAGCCGGAGGAGGTTTGGGAGGAGCGTATTGGAGTGTTAGCTCCATACCAGGTAAATCAGAAGGCTATGGGTTATGCGAAACCAACTGCTATATTTATGCATTGTCTTCCTGCTTTTCATGATTTAGAGACGGAGATTGGCAAGGAAATAAAGGAGAAATACGGATTGAAGGAGATGGAAGTGACAGATGAGGTGTTTGAATCCCAGCAGTCCGTAGTGTTTGATGAGGCAGAAAACCGCATGCATACAATTAAGGCGGTGATTGCGGCAACGTTAGGTGCAAAGCTTTAGGCTTTGGGAAAGGATTGAATAGGGTATGCCGATAGATAAAAGCAGGCGCACTATGCGAAAGGTCAGCTCCATTATGGACATAATCAACACAATAATGGGTATGGTTATTTTGGCATGCGGTGTGTTGATTTTAATTGATTCTAAGGACAATGAAGGCTTATTCCCTATTGTCTTTTTGGCAGCAGCCATTATGAATGGATTGATGGGTATGAAATATTACATGAGAAGAGAACGTCTCAGAAGTACGGCGTTATTAGCATCGTCAGCATTTTTGGCGTTGCTGTGTATTTTAGGTGTTGCAGGGCTCTGGTTTTAAGTGCAGCTTTTGAGTTTAGACTATCCCCTGTAGCATTTTTAACTATCCATGCAAGCACGGGTACATGGTTTATTGCTGGAAGGAATAAAAGAGGAGGACGGTAGCTTTGAGGACAAAGATATTGTCAATGCTGCGGCATGGGGATGGATATGTCTCTGGGCAGCAAATGTGTGATACATTACATATCTCTCGGACAGCTGTATGGAAAAATATCAATCAGCTTAAGGAGGAGGGCTACAAAATCGAGGCACAAAATAAGTTGGGCTATAGATTGACAGAATGTCCAGATACCTTAAGCCGCCATGAACTGGAAAGCCGCCTTTCTGAAGGCGTGATGGGAAGAACGGTGGTGTTTTTTGATGAGACAGATTCCACCAATATAGCAGCAAGGCAGTTGGATTACCATCAAGATATTCATGGAACTTTGGTGGTGGCAGAGCGGCAGACTGCGGGAAAAGGAAGAAGGGGGCGAGGCTGGGAATCACCAGAGGGACAAGGAATATGGATGTCGCTTGTATTAAAGCCGGACATTCTGCCGGCAAAGGCATCTATGCTCACATTGGTAATGGCATTGGCTGTAGCTGAAGGAATAGAGAAGGTGACGGGAATACAGGCGCAAATCAAATGGCCCAATGATATAGTGGCCCAAGGAAAGAAGCTATGTGGGATTCTCACGGAGATGAGCACAGAAATGGAATATATCCACAGTGTGGTCATTGGTGCGGGAATTAATGTGAATATAAAAGAGTTTCCAAAGGAGATTTCAGCCACGGCGAGTTCGCTTTATCTGCTGACAGGAAAAACATGGCAGAGGGCTGTGCTTATTCAAGAGATTATGAGAGCCTTTGAAAAATGGTATGGGGTTTTTATGGAGAGTCAGGATTTGTCCGGCATAGTAAAGGAGTACGAGGAAAGGCTGGTAAACAGAGACAGAAAAGTAAAACTCATCAGAGAGAAGAATAGTTATGTTGGTGTGGCAAAAGGAATTACTCCTGTTGGAGAATTGATAGTAGAGAGAGCAGACGGCAGTCTGGAATATGTACTTTCCGGTGAAGTCTCTGTGCGAGGTGTTTATGGGTATGTATGAGGATAAAGTGGTTTTGTGCGGTGCCAGCGCCTACGAACAAAAATATTATTTCAACAAAGATTTTGATAAGCTTCCACAGACGATTCAACAAGAGCTGCAGATTATGTGCGTTCTGTTTACGGAGGATGTGGGAGGGGTGCTGACATTGGAATATGATGAAGATGGAAATTTACTATTTCAAGTGTCATGTGATGAGGGGGATTTGTTGTTTGATGAGATAGGAAGTGGGCTGAAGATTAAAGAGCTGCAGAGAACAAAACAGGATTTGTTAGAAGCCCTGGAAATGTTCTACAAAGTATTTTTCTTGGGGGAAACAGAAGAGTCAATAACTTCGCAGCAAGATTGACACACAGCCAGGCTGCATGGCACATTGTCCCTGGGGCATTTGCCAAATATACATGTAAACATGTTGGCTTGGCTCATTGCTCGCAGAAATAAAAGACTGAGAGTAAAAGGAGAATAGGACAGATGTTATTAGTAATAGATGCAGGAAATACCAATATTACGATTGGTGTGTTTGACAGAGAAAATTTAATCGGAAATTTTAGAATTACTACACAGATTCCAAGAACATCGGATGAATATGGTTTGGTTTTGCGGGACTTGTTGGTGACAAAAAATATAGATGTGGACAAGATAGAGGATGTGATTATATCTTCTGTTGTGCCCAAAATCATGCACTCTCTCACCAGCGCCTGCATTAAATATTTTGACAAGGAGCCTATTATTGTAGGACCTGGAATAAAGACAGGTATTAAGCTTCTCATGGCAAATCCTCATGAGGTGGGTGCAGACCGAATTGTAGATGCAGTGGGAGCGTATGAGTTATATGGAGGTCCTGTGATTGTGATGGATTTTGGGACGGCAACCACCTATGATTTAATTACACAGGACGGAACCTTGAAGGCAAGGGTGACATGTCCCGGCATTCGTATCAGTGCAAAGGCATTGTGGGAGGACGCCGCTAAGCTGCCGGAAATTGAGATTAAAAATCCGGCTACCATTATGGCCCAGGATACAATAACCAGCATGCAGGCAGGTCTGTTTTATGGATGTGTGGGACAGACAGAATATATCATTGAAAGATTGAAAAAGGAATCTGGTATTAAAAATATAAAAACGGTGGCCACCGGCGGATTGGGAAAAATCATTTCCGAGGCTACAGATAAAATTGAGGTGTATGATAAGGATTTAACTTTGCAGGGGCTTCGCCTCATTTATGAGAAATGTAAAAAAAATAGAAAAAAGAATTAGATTTAGGGGTTATAAATTGTTTTAACATAGTATTTAATTTATATCTCTAATCGAATAGAAACAATAGAAATGGATGTAGTTCAATGAAGATAGGAAATGTACAGGTGGATGCTCCAATTGCATTAGGACCAATGGCAGGTGTTACAGACCTGCCATTTCGGATGTTATGCAAGGAAATGGGTTGCGGACTTTTATATACGGAGATGGTAAGCGCCAAGGCAATCTATTACAAAAATAAAAACACAGAGGAATTGATTGCCACAAAAGATGGGGAGGCTCCCATTGGAGTGCAGTTATTTGGAAGTGATCCGCAAATTATGGCTGATATGGCGAAGGTAGTGGAGGAGCGTTCATTTGATTTGATTGATGTGAATATGGGGTGTCCGGTGCCAAAGGTAGTAAACAACCATGAGGGTTCTGCACTGATGAAGGAGCCTAAGCTGGTGGAAAAAATATTGACTGCCATGGTGAAGGCGGTGAGTAAGCCTATCACTGTAAAAATAAGAAAAGGTTTTGATGAGGAAAATATCAATGCAGTGGAGATTGCAAAAATTGCCCAGGCATCTGGTGTCAGCGCCATTGCTGTTCACGGACGCACTCGGCAGCAATACTACAGTGGCAGAGCAGATTGGGAGATTATTAGAAAAGTCAAGGAAAATGTGTCTATTCCGGTGATAGGCAACGGGGATATTACTTGTGGGGAGGATGCCAAGGCAATGATAGAGCAGACAGGCTGCGATGGGATTATGATTGGCAGGGCAGCTCAAGGGAATCCTTGGATTTTCAGGGAAGTGAAGCATTACCTTGCAACGGGGGAAAAATTGCCAAAACCAGAGCTGGATGAGGTGAAGGAAATGATTTTGCGCCACGGGAAAATGCTTATTGATTATAAGGGAGAGTTTACAGGAATCAGGGAGATGAGAAAACATGTGGCATGGTATACAACAGGATATCCCAATTCAGCTAAGCTTCGGGTGGCTGTCAACAGTGCTCAAAGCTTTGAGGAATTAGAAGAATTGATTTGTGATAAATGGAGGTTAGGATGAGTTCTACAGGAAATGCATATCGAAAAATAACTTATGGTATATTATTGTCAGCTTGTCATATAGTATTAAATAACCGATTTGAAATATTGCCCGCCTTTATTGGATATTTCATGATATTTCTTGGTGTAGGAGAGCTGTGCCGTTTAGGTGCGTCCGCTTATTATGAAAAAGAAAAACGTACAAGCACTATTGTGCTGGTTTTGTCTGGGGTTGGCTTTGTTGCAGGTATCTTTTTAGGCTATAGCAGCTATTTGTCCCAGCTTTGTTATGTGGTGTTTTTTTTATTGGAACTGTTGTTTTATGCCGATTTGCTCTCGGATACCAGAAAGGTATTTAAAGAGTATAATATGATACGGGAGGCGGATAAATTAAAGAGTGACAGGAAAATGATTCTGCTTTTAGGTATGGCGCTGGGCATAGTACGCCTGCTTGCCATTTTGTTTTCTGTTTTGGGATATGTATTTCATCTTGGAATGATTTTTTATAAGATTATGCTGTCTTTGCATATGCAGAAAATGGCGGCGCTGGAGTTTACTTTCTATAAGGAGTTAGAGGGTGGGAAGCAGGTTTAGAGAATATAAAAATGTAATATAAAGTAATAAAATATAAAGAAACTAACTATAAGAAATAAACCATATATAAATCTAATATATAAATCTAAATAAAAAAATATAAATAAATCAAGAAATATAAATAAATCAAATAATATATATATCAATCATGTGAAAGGAAAGAAAATGCTAAAATGGATTGTTAAATGAATAACGTACAAAATAACGGTGTAAAATAGTATGAAAAATTTATTTGAATAAGCAATTTGAATACGCATTTATAAAAATACAAGGATACAATAAAGGATTCTTGACAAGAAATATAGATTAAGATATAATACACTCATTTGAATGCTGGAAATTGCTAGATAAATGGGTAAAAGGGATTACAGAAGGGATATATAGTAAGTGATAATATTATAACAAATATATAATTCTAATTATAGATGAAATAAAAAAGAAAAGAAGAGTATGATAGGAAAGGAAATGGAAGAAGATGGCAGAGAAGAAAAATATTTTAACTTATGCAGGACTAAAAAAGTTAGAGGCAGAGCTTCAGGATTTAAAGCTGGTGAAGAGAAATGAAGTAGCTCAAAAAATTAAAGAAGCCAGAGAGCAGGGAGATTTGTCCGAGAATGCTGAATATGATGCAGCAAAGGATGAGCAGAGAGATATTGAAGCCCGCATTGCCGAATTAGAGAAAATATTAAAAAATGCCGAGGTTGTAGATGAGGATGTTGTAGATTTAGAGTCAATTAATATTGGTTGTAAAGTACATGTGCTGGATGAGGAATTTAATGAGGAGCTAGAATTGAAGATTGTCGGTTCTACGGAAGCTAACAGCTTGAAAAACATGATTTCCAATGAGTCTCCGGTAGGCCAGGCATTGATTGGTCATAAGAAAGGTGAGACTGTAGATGTGGAGACTCAGGCTGGCATTATGAAATATAAAATTTTAGATATTAAGCGAAACAATGAGTAATTTGGAGTAGAAACATAAGAAGAAATAAAATGACAAATTAAATGAGAGAAATAAGAGATAAAATAGGTTGGGTTTGAAGCATAAATGATAGGAACAGGCAAAAAGAGATATGTAAATGACCTGTTATGTAAAAAACATATTGAGTATAAAATGTGTGATGCAAGAAACATGTAGAGGGAATAACCAAAGGAATGGAGTGAAGAAAGTGTCAGGACAACAAAATCAGGGACAGCAGCAGGATGTAAATCAGTTAATAAAGGTTCGTCACGAGAAGCTAGCTGATTTACAGGCAAATGGAAAGAATCCATTTGAAGTAATGAAATATGATGTTACAGCACATAGTCAGGATATTAAAACAAAATATGAGGAATTTGAAGGGAAAGAGGTAGCTATCGCAGGTCGTGTGATGCAAAAACGTGTGATGGGAAAAGCTTCTTTTTGTAATGTACAGGACTTAAAAGGAAATATCCAGTGTTATGTAGCCCGGGATAGCTTAGGGGAAGAACCCTACAAAGATTTTAAGAAATATGACATAGGTGATATAGTAGGTGTGAAGGGTGAGGTATTCACTACACAAAAGGGTGAGATTTCCATTCATGCCAGCGAAGTAAAATTGTTATCTAAGAGCTTGAATGTGCTACCGGAGAAATTTCATGGATTGACTAATACAGATATTCGCTATCGTCAAAGATATGTGGATTTGATTATGAATCAGGATGTAAAGGATACCTTTGTTAAGCGTTCTAAAATATTAACGGAAATCCGCAAATTTTTGGATGAAAAGGATTTTATGGAAGTTGAGACACCAGTGCTTGTGCAGAATGCAGGCGGTGCAGCAGCCAGACCTTTTGACACACATTTTAATGCCCTTTCGGAAGATTTACATCTTAGAATATCTTTGGAATTGTACTTAAAGAGATTGATTGTTGGCGGCCTAGAGAGAGTATATGAGATTGGTCGGGTGTTCCGAAATGAAGGCTTGGATACCAAGCATAATCCAGAATTTACTTTGATGGAATTATACCAGGCATACACAGATTATCATGGTATGATGGATTTGACAGAAGAATTGTATCGTCATGTAGCCCAGGAGGTATGCGGCAGCTTACAGCTTCAGTATGGCGAACATGTAATTGATTTATCTGGTCCTTTTGAGAGAATTACTATGGTGGATGCAGTGAAAAAATATGCCAATGTAGATTTTAATGAAATTCATACTACAGAGGAAGCGAAAGCATTAGCTAAGGAACATCACATTGAATTTGAGGACAGGCATAAAAAGGGTGATATTCTTAATTTGTTCTTTGAAGAATATGTGGAGGAGCACTTGATTCAGCCAACATTTGTAATGGACCATCCTATTGAGATCTCTCCCCTGACTAAGAAAAAACCAGAGAATCCAGAATATGTGGAGCGTTTTGAATTCTTTATCAATGGCTGGGAGATGGCAAATGCTTACTCGGAATTAAATGATCCTATCGATCAGAGGGAGCGTTTTATGGCACAGGAGGAATTATTTGCCCAAGGCGATGAGGAGGCAAATCATTTAGATGAGGATTTCTTAAATGCGTTGAGTCATGGTATGCCGCCGACAGGTGGAATTGGCTTTGGAATAGACCGCATGGTAATGATTATGACAAATTCTGCTGCAATCAGAGATGTGCTTCTGTTCCCGACAATGAAAACGCTTGGCGGAAAAGACCAGTAAAATCAAGGGTTTGCGGACTTGGTAAAACGCCGAAAATTACATCTTTACATCAAACTTACATCAAATGGTGCGTAGATTTGTGCAAAGGTGAAAAAATCGCATAATTTTCAGTGCTGTGAGACTAATTAAAAACAAATAAAATTTAATATTATCAAAGAGGCGTTTTTAAGTTACCCCTGTGGTATGGCATTAGCTATACGGTAACTTAGAAGCGCCTTTTCTTTTTTTGGAGGTCAAATGAATACAACAAAGATTATATTGAAGAAACTTGTTTTATTTTCTGTCCCACTTATTTTAAGTGGATTGTTACAGCAACTATTCAACTGGGTTGACGCATTGATTGTAGGAAATGTAATCGGAGAAGAAGCACTTGCCGGAGTGGGGGCAACCACATCATTATATAATTTATTTGTTACTGTTATTGTTGGTTTTGCTTCTGGCTTATCGGTTTTGTTTGCACAGCAATATGGCAGAGGAGAAAAAACAAAAAGCGGAAAATTGTTATCTGTTTATTGTGTCCTGCTGGGAATTGTCTTTGCAGTTATTTCGGCTTTGGGAATGATATTAACAGTACCGATTTTAAGAGTGCTTAATACTCCAACTGACTTGCTTGAGTATGCGAGGGAATATATTTTTGTAATATTTATCGGCGTTCCATTCCTTGCGATTTATAATACATATTCCGCAGCACTTCGTGGTGTTGGAAATAGCAAAGTTCCGTTCATATCCGTATTGATTTCTTCTGTAATTAACGGCGTGTTTGATTATGTATTTATAGGTATATGCGGATTTGGTGTGTGGAGTGCCGCTGTTGCAACAGTAATTTCGCAGATAGTGATGACAGTATATATTATTACTTTTACTGCAAGACATTATCCGGCGTTAAGGTTTTCTAAATCTCATATGAAGGAATGGCAAACTACAATAAAAAACGGAGGGAAATATGCACTTCCCCCTGCCGTTCAAAGCAGTGTAACATCTGTTGGAAATATTTTCTTACAGAGATTTATGAATACTTTCGGAGAACAAACTGTTGCAGCGGTTACTACTGCCTATCGTGTTGACTCTTTTTTATTACTACCAATCGTCAATTTCAGCACGGCAATATCGACCATTGTGGTGCAGGAAACAGGAGCGGGTAATGAAAAAGCTGCGAAAAAGGCATTTCAACTCGGCACAGTAATGATGGCAGTTATGTCAGTTGGATTGACGGCAGTAATCATACTTACCGGAAGAACGCTTCTTTCAATGTTTGGTTTGACAAGTGAGTCCGTAGCAATTGGTGATGAATTTTTCAAAACAATATCCCTGTTTTATATCATTAATGGAGTTGCGATGAGCATAAAAGGGTATTTAGAGGGAACTTGCGATATGCTTTTTGCGGGAATAATGGGAATTTGTTCACTGGGAGTTCGTATCGTATGTTCTTACTTGTTTGAGGGTGTTTTTGACAATATGGTAATCGCATATGCCGAAGCGTTTTCGTGGGTTTTCTTATTGCTTGTATTTATAATGAGATATCTATCGAAAAGAAGAAAAATAAGAGTAAGTTGATAAATTGAACCCTTTGAGAGAGGAGAAATCTTTTCTCGAAAGGTTTTTCTATTTATAAGGATATTCGCAAACTACAAGAAAAAGCTGAAACTTCATATAAACTAATCACAAAAGAAGTGGAAGTTTTGATATGAGTAACAGTTTAGCAGTTATGCACATTTCCACCATGCTTGTTATACTTACTTGAAACTATTTGGCAAGACGCATATAATTATACTGATATAGATTAGAGAAAGAGATAATAAAAATGCTAAGAAAGCATAAAAATAGCGATAGACATTTGTGTCTAATAGGAAAATTACCCATATTTCTCGCTTTGTGTCGTGTTTTTTATTATTAGAAAAGGGTAGTATGTATGTGAAAGGAGGAAAACTTGTGAATCCAAAAGAGATTGGAGCCTTTTTAAAACAGCTTCGTAATGAGAAAGGAATCACACAGGAGCAGTTGGCAGAAATTTTAGGCGTTTCAGGAAGAACCATTTCCAGATGGGAAACAGGAACAAATTTGCCTGACCTTAGTATTTTGGTACAAATTTCTGAATACTACAATGTAGAAATTAAGGAGATTTTAAATGGGGAAAGGAAAAGCAGGAACATGGATAATAAATTAAAGGAAACATTATTAAAGGTTGCTGATTATAACGAGTTAGAAAAGCAGAGAGCCGCAAGAAGCGGAAACATTTCATTTTGTATTATGTTTCTGATATGTGCCATGACAATTATAGTGCAAATGCTTATGACAGGTAATCGTTCCTTGATCATAGGAGAAACAATAGTTCTGCTTGCCGGGGGTCTGATATACATTTTCTTTATTGTAACAAATGGGGCATGGAATGGGTCATTGGTGAAAAGTTCCCCAAAGAAAGATTTTATTGTAAGTCTGATAGGTGTAGGAATATTTAGTATAGTGTTTTATTTGTTGTTAAAGAAACATACGACTGAACCACAGGCTATTGTCATAGCAATTTGCTTTTTTATTGTTCTTTCAGCAATATCATATGCTTTACTTAGAGGACTTTCGTATCTTTCGCAGAGACAATCTGACAAATTAAAAGATTAAAACACTGGGTAGGAGGGAAAATGGATTTTAATGACGAAAAAGACTATATCATGCGTATCATCAAGGGGATGGTAAGGGTGCTTTTTTCGCTAATGCTCGGAAAACAATATAGATTTGTTGAGTTGCCAGAGGAAAATAAGTATGAGATTTCGGGAAAAGCATTAGAGGAATTTAAAAAAATGGTTGATGAGGGTTTCATAAATGAAGCAGAGAATATTTTGTTGGAAAATATTGATTATAACCAAAAAGAGGAAGTTCTTGCTGCGATATTATTTTATCAATATATAGGCGAAAAAGACAGTGATTTCTTGACAGAGCATAACTATTCAAAAGAAGAAGCACTGGATGGAATTAAAAGATTGGCAGAACAACAGGGATATGGTCATATATGCTCATTACTAATGGATACCTGACTATATTTTCTTTATTCAAAAGAGGTGACTTTTATAGAACAGAAAATTGCAAAAATATTTACAACACAAGATAACATTCAAACTGAAATGATTATAAATACTTTAAAGGAAAACGATGTTTCTGCTGTTAAAGAGGATTTAGGAAATGCGGGGATTATGAATTTGTATGGCGGAATTCTCAATCAGGAGAAAATATTTATGTTTCGGTGGCTTCGAGAAAATCAAAGCTGCCGTTTTCTATTAAAATGGAAAATATTTACTGACTGATTTTCGATTCGATAAAATGCCATATACATGATAGGCATTGGAACAGGCGAATCAGAGTGCAGCCAATAAAAAAAGAAGATTGAGAAAATATTGCAGCGTTCAGTTGTTAAAGATAGTGTGGTGTGCATTGTAATAACTTTCTACGGCTTTCAAAACTCATTGATAGACAACAACAAAAGATAAACATTGTCAAACAGTTTTCTGCTATTTCATTCATTAACACTGCAGGCAATAATTGTATGTGAGAATCTACACAAAATTTGCTGTGCTAATGGACAATATACTATTGACTTCAAGCTCCTTTAGCCGCTAAAATTATTTAGCAGAATCATAAATAATAAAACATAAAACATAAATAATAAAACATAAATCATAAAACCAATTTAAACTATGCCATCAAAATGGCGATAATACAAGGAGCAATATAGAATGGAACGTATTCTGATTATAGAGGACGAAAAAGATGTCAATCAATTATTAGCACAGAATCTGAAAAATAACGGATATGAAACCGTAGCTGTCGGAAATGGACTTGATGGCATTCAGCAGTTACAGAAACAGCATTTTGATATGGTTTTACTGGATCTTATGTTACCCTACAAAAGCGGGGACGAGGTGTTAAAAGAGATTAGAAGGTACAGTGATATTCCGGTTATTGTGATTTCAGCTAAGGATTTGGTGGGCACAAAGATTGATCTGCTTACATTGGGAGCAGATGATTATATCACAAAACCATTTGATCTAGGAGAAGTAACTGCGAGAGTCGTTTCAAATCTGCGTCGTTGTCACATGGAAAATCAGAAAAAACAACTCTCGTACAAGGAATTGACGCTGGATGCTGAGAGTAAGATACTCACAGTTAATGGCACAGAGCTGGAACTGACCGCAAAGGAATATGGTATCATGGAATTATTGCTGCAGTCCCCAGGCAAAGTCTTTTCAAAGGCGTATCTCTACGAAGCTATCTGGGGATATGAGTATCTGGGTGATGAGAATGTCATCAAGACACACATCAGCAATCTCAGAACCAAGATGAAAAATTACAGTGAAGCAGAATACATTGAGACAGTGTGGGGACTAGGATATCGGCTTGCAAAATAAAACTTAACCTTTTCTTTACAATTTTATACAATTTACATGATTTTCTTAACGTTTATCAAACCAGTGAGTGTTATACTTTCCGTTATTAAGAAATCATTTTTAGGAAAATCTACATAACAGAAAGGAAACATTACAGTTGGGTAATCTAAGCTGTAACAAGGAAACAAATTATGGGTAATATAGTTTTGGAAACAAGAGATTTATCAAAACAGTATAAATCTCAGCGGGCATTAAATCATGTGAATCTGAGCCTGCAGCAGGGAAGGATTTACGGCTTAATCGGAAAAAATGGTGCAGGAAAGACGACGCTGATGCGAATGGTCGCAGGACTGGGATTTCCAACACAGGGCAGCATTCTGTTGTTCGGCATGGATAACCGCAGCGAATTGGAAGCGGCGGGTAAACGTATTGGTTCTCTGATTGAGGCGCCGGGGTTAGTGGCAGGTATGTCTGCAAAAGAAAATATGCATCTGCAGTGCCTGATGAAAGGCATGCCAAATTATGAAATTGAGAATGAACTGTTGGAGCTTGTTGGCTTGAAGGATACCGGAAAAAAGAAAGTGAAAAATTTTTCTCTTGGAATGAGACAGCGGCTTGGAATCGCCACCACACTGATTGGGAATCCAGATTTGCTTATGCTGGACGAACCCATTAATGGACTTGACCCTGCTGGTGTCATCGAAATCCGAAATTTGATCAAAAAATTAAGCGAATATGAAAATAAGACAATCTTGATTTCCAGCCATAATCTGCCGGAATTATATCAGGTTGCCACAGATTTCATCATTATCCATGAAGGTGAAATTCGTGTTGTCCTTTCACATGAAGAGCTGGATGACCTATGCAGATGCTATATTTCCTTAGAAGCTGTCAATGTAAATCAGCTGACAGCAGTATTGGAAGAAAAGCTCCACACCCAAAATTTTCGGGTAATGCCAGACAACAGTGTCAAGCTGTTTGATTTTTTGGATGAAAGAGAACGGTTGGGGCGGGTACTGCATGAAAATAATGTGATTGTTACAAAAATTTCGGTGTGCGAGACAAGTTTGGAAGATTATTTTATGACTGTGATTGGAGGAAAGAAAAATGCTTAGTTTATTGCGCTGTGAATGGTATCAGATACGAAAATTATGGTCCTTGAAAATTACAGTTTTCATTATATTGGCGGCATCTGTCATATTTGGAATTAAGTTTACAGACCCGGTCTATGTGTCAGAATTTAAAATATTAGATCAGATGTATACCCTATATTACGGAGGTTCTATATGCAGCTCCATGAGTGACGGCGCTATGGCGCTGCTGATTGCCAGTTTGTTTGCAGGCTGGATGATCGGCGGAAGTTTTGAGAACAGGGTGATTCAGGAATGTATCTCCTATGGTAAAAAACGCAGCACAGTCTATCTGGCTAAAATGTTGACGTACTCTATTGCAGTGACTGTACTTTGCTTGATTTATTGGTGTGTAACAGCACTTCCGGTAGGATTTAAATATGGTTTGGGCACAATGGATAGTTGTGGAAATTTATCTGGGATTTCTTATATCATTGGCATGGTTGCCGCTGGCAGTGTGGCGTATATCAGCCTGTTTACCATCTGCGGCTTGATTGCATTCTGTAAGCGAAGGACGGGAACTACAATGGCCATCTGTTTTGTCGGAATTTTACTGGGGGGAAACCTTCTGGCATCTGTCAGCTCCAAGGATATTATCAAGATTGTCAATTACACTCCTCTTGGATTGTACCGTCGTGTTTTAAAATTAGATGTATCATGGTTTGATATTACCCAGACAGTTGGAATCAGTTTGGTCTGGATTATTCTCCTGTGGATAGTTGGATATTTTATATTTCAAAAGGCAGAGTTAAAATAATGGAGGAAACAATGAAGTCTGCAGTTTTTGTCATCAGTGTATTATGGATAGTTTTTATCATCTACTTTGTGGGTTTGAAATTGCAGCTGCGCAGCTTAAGGCGTCAGTTGGAATATCGAATCCATGCCCCTATCAAAAAGCCGCTTGCGTTAGAAATGCAGGATAACGACCTGATGGCACTGACTGCTGCTTTGAATCAAATATTCAGACAGGACGAGGAATTTCGCAGACTTCAGAACATGAATGAGAATGAATATAAAGAGTTAATAACCAATATTTCCCACGATCTGCGGACTCCCCTAACTGTCCTGAAAGGATATCTGCAGCTGTTAGAGTGTTGTGAAATAGATGAAACCGGTAAAAAGTACCTGTCTGTCTGTTTTCGACATACTGACGAATTAGAGCGGCGGATTAGGCAGTTTTTTGAATACTCCTATTGGATGAACCAAGAGCAAGAACTCCATCTGAAAATATTAAATGTAACCAACCTGATTGTTGATACTATGACGGATTTTATACCAATGTTTGAGGAAAAAGGTCAAATGATGCGCTTACACCAAAACACCATCTATAAAGGATTGGCAGATGAAGAACTGCTTAGGCGGGTGATGCAGAATCTCCTGAAAAATTGTCTGCAGTATTCTGTTGGCGAAGTGGTGGTTATTATCACACAAGACACAAACCAGTTTATGCGCCTTCCCCAAAACCTTGTACCAAAAGACAGCGTATGTATCTGTGTCCAGAATCCCATTGCCGAAGATTCAGAACTGGATTCCTCCAAAATATTTCAACGGTTTTATGTGGAAAGAAAAGAACGCAATCAGTCAACTGGTCTGGGATTGTCCATCGTAAAACTTCTTGTGGAAAAAATGCAGGGAGAAGTTTTTGCTTTACGTGATGAAAATCTATTGACTATCGGATTTTATCTTAGAACCAGCCTTTAATATGTGCTGTAACTGTCAATTATTTCTGTAAGAAGGAGAGTCCAGAGTAATCTGTGTAAATCAGTGTATTATATATAAGGTAATATGGATGAAATACTACCAATACTTTTTCAATATTTAGATTGGTTTGAAAATAATCCAACTGGATTTTCATGAAGTACAAAAAGGACATTTTCTAAAAGAAAATTTTAGGAAATGTGTTTTTGTGGTTTTGTAAAACATTTCACAACTATTAAGTTACATTTCAGAGCAATTTTGTTGTTATAGCAAAAAGAAAGTGGTAAAATACTAATTTTTAGGAGGTGGTACTATGATTTATATCGCTGTCTGTGATGATGAAAAATGTATGTCTGATAGGATTATAGCAATGGTATCTGATTTTTATAAAAGAAGAAATATGGAGATAAATATATTACCGTTTTCATGTGGGGAGGAATTATTAAAATATGATAAGCCAATCGACATTTTGTTTTTGGATATTCAGATGAAGGATTTAGATGGCATGGAGACGGCAAGAAGGATGAGAAAAGGTCAATTCAAGGGATTTTTAATTTTTATAACGATTCTGGAGGAAATGGTATTTGAATCCTTTGAGGTGCAGGCATTTGATTATCTGGTAAAACCAATTGATGTGAGGCAATTTGAAAAAACAATGGAGCGGCTTATAGTTTCCGTGCAAAATGCAAGTCTATGCAATTTGCTTGTGCAAAAGGGATATGAGAGCAGCATTATTTCCTTTGATGAGATTGTATTCTGTGAAATTATTGACAGAAAAGTTTATCTGAATTTAACCTCGTCTGAGGTGATTGACTTTTACGACCGGCTTGAAAATCTGGAAAAAAAGTTGGATGGCAGATTTTTTCGGTGTCATAGAAGCTATCTTATCAATTTGAAATATTTGAAAGGTTATAAAAATGGAACGGCATTTATGGAAAATGGGAAAGAGATACCTGTGTCTAGGCTGCGCAGCAAAGAGTTTTCTCAGGTAATTCTGCAGTATATGAAACAATGGAGACGTTAGGATGGCAGACTATTTGGATTTTTTTAATGAATATGTGATGGGAAGTATTCAAATGCTCATGGGATTTTTCTTTCTATCTAAATTTTTGCAGAAGAAAATAAAATTTTATGAATATTTCATGTTTGAAATATTTTTTGTTATCATTATAAGGATAATTCCATCCGGCAGCATAGCTGAATTTTTAGCATATTTGCTGCTGCTGGTGATTAGTGGCATTTTTGTATGCCATGCCCAGTGGAAGTCCGTTATTTTGTATGCTATTTTGATTGTTGAGGTTATGCAGCAAAGCTATGGAATTGTGAATTCCCTGCTGAGTATGTTATATCCCCTTGTGTTTCCCTATCACAAAGAATTTGTAAGTGTTGGTTTTATGTTATTAGGTAATATAGCCCTGTTATTTGCGGCAGTTTGTTATTTTATAGCATATCGATATTTTTCCTTTTATGAAACAGTAAAAAAGCAATATGTGTTTATGATTATAATTCCCATATTTATGATGTTTTTGATAGGTCAATATATAAAAACGGTGATATATGGCAATGCCATTGTCACAGATGAGAGCAAAATGGCAGGATATGCAAATCACCTTCATATGTTTGTGATACAGCTTTTAGGAATGGCAAGTTTATTTTGTATTATGTTTGCCTACAAGAAGCTTTTGCAGAATTTTTGTTTAAGTACAGAATTATCCCTGTTGGAACAGGAGGAGAGTTTTCTGAATCAGTATGTGGAGGAAGCAAAGGCTCGCTACGAAAAAACGAAGTCATTTCGACATGACATTAAGAACCATATTATTGTCATAAAAGAGCTTTTGCAAGGAGGGGAAGGGGAACAGGCGTTAAACTACATGAAAGATATGGAGAGTATGGCAGAGGAATTGTCATTTCCATACAATACCAATAATCCGGTGGCGGATATTTTGCTTGGAAATAAATTAGGTTTAGCACAAGGTTTGGGGATAGACGTCAGTTGTTCTCTGTCTCTGCCAAAACCCTGTGGTTTGCGGGACATTGATTTGTGCATTATATTGTCCAATGGATTAGATAACGCAATCTGTGCATGTAATAAAATGGAGGACAGTGCCAAAAAATATATTCGTGTCACAGGGCGCATACAAGGAGACTTTATTTTATTGGAGATGGAAAACAGTTTTCGGGGCAATGGTTTATTTAGAAAGGGGACAGGTTTATCCAATATAAAGGCGGTAGCAGAAAAATACCATGGCGCCTTACATGTCAAAACAGAAGGTACCATATTTGTTTTAAGTGTGCTTCTAATCATTCCACAGCATTCGTAAAGCATCTCACAGCAAAGTGGTTTATTTCATGATTTTCATAGTCGAAAAAGGTAATGTAGGACATGATTTTGCAGGATATACTGCTCAACATTAAAAATTAAGGAGGTAGATTTATGTCAATGAAAATCAACGGAATAAATAATGGTATAAATCATTATTCCCAAATCAATTCTGAGGAGAAATGGAAAGAAGAACAAGCCATTGACAGCACCCAGGAGACGAAAAAAGTATACAAGAGTCAAAATGACACAAAGGCAGAGGATAAGATATTTGCTCCCCAAGATGAATATATCAGAAGTGAGAAAGCAGATGAGGAGGGAAGCGGTCTGTATCAATTAGTACAGGATGAAAATGGTAATGGAAAAATCGTTTTTGATGCTCCGAAAAAGTCCGGTGAGAAGTGTACTTGTGATACAGATAAGGTTGACAAGGAAATCAAGAAATTGAAGGAGAAGAAAAAGCAGCTAGAACAACAGATTCAAATGGCTTCACAGGACGAAGAGAAGGTTAGGGAATTAGAGAAAGAATTGGCCAGGGTAGAGAGTGAATTAGTTCAAAAGGATAATGATACATACAGGCGCCAGAATAGCTCGTTTTCCCAATAAGACAGATGAAAAACAGGAGACGATAAGTTTTTAGTTTACGGCATTTATAGTATGATAGAATGGCACAATATATCAGAAAAGGGTGACCACAGCATTAGTACAGTCTGCCCCACAGTTAGCTTATTATACTCCAACGGATGTCTGGCTATAATATTATTTTTCAATTGAAGGACACTTACCATATGTAAATTTGGGAGTGTCCTATTTATTTGAGAAAAAAGGTGATAGAAATAGAAATATGTGATAAAATATTTAGAAATATTGAAGACAGATGGGGCGCATAAATGGTAATAATATTGTGTGGAAATAATCAAAAAGGAATAACTAGTCAAATGGATGGATAAAATTTATTGACAGGACAAACAAAGATGATAACGGAATTTTTAATTATATAGGAGAAAGGAAAAAATAAAAAATGAGTGATTTAAGAGAAAGTGCATTAGAATTGATTGGGGGAACCCCAATGCTGAAATTAAACAGATTTGCAAAAAAAGCAGGTGTGACGGATGCAGTGATTCTTGGAAAATTAGAATACTTAAACCCGGCAGGCTCGGTGAAGGACCGCATTGCATTGGCAATGATAGAGGACGCTGAGGAGAAAGGAATTTTAAAAGAGGGAGCAACCATTATTGAGCCAACAAGCGGCAATACAGGAATTGGTCTTGCCATGGTTGCGGCGGCAAAGGGATACAGAGCCATACTTACATTGCCGGACACAATGAGCATGGAGAGACGAAATCTTTTGGGGGCCTATGGTGCAAAACTAGTGCTCACCCAGGGAGCTAAGGGAATGAAGGGCGCTATTGATAAGGCCCAAGAGCTTGCCAGAGAGATTCCAGGGGCAGTCATTTTAGGACAGTTTGTGAACCCTGCCAATCCTGCTGCCCATAAAGCGGCAACAGGTCCTGAAATTTGGGAGCAGTCGGGAGGAAAAGTGGATATCTTTATTGCTGGAGTAGGAACCGGCGGAACAATCACAGGGGTGGGAGAATATTTAAAAGAAAAAAATCCCAATGTGAAAATTATAGCTGTTGAGCCGGCGGATAGTCCTGTTTTAGCCACAGGTCAAGCCGGTGCCCATAAAATTCAGGGAATAGGTGCCGGCTTTGTTCCGGAAATACTCAATACAGAGGTATATGACGAAGTGATTGGGATTGAAAATGAAGATGCGTTTGTGCAGGGCAGAGCGTTGGCTGTCAGTGAGGGTATTCTTGTAGGAATATCATCTGGAGCAGCCCTCAAGGCGGCAGTTATGGTTGCCAGCAGGCCGGAAAACAAGGGAAAAACCATTGTTGTGCTTCTTCCAGATTCCGGTGACAGATATTTGTCCACCCCTTTATTTCAAAATGAAGAAAAATAGTGAAAAAGAAACATAAAGAAAAAGAAAAATTATGAAGTATTCAATCTATAAAAGAAAGGATATAAACTGGTGAAAGTATGACAGAGTTAGAAAAAATGCTGGCAGGAAAAATATACGATCCAACCGATGAGGTGCTGGCAAAGCAAAGAACAAAAGCACATAGATTGTCAAAAGATTTCAATGATACCTATGATGACCAGAAGGAAAAACGTCAAGAAATTTTAAAGGAATTGATTCCGGGAATGGGTGAGGGAACTTATTTTCAAGGCCCCATTCAGTTTGATTATGGTGTAAATATTACATGTGGTAAAAATTGCTATGCCAATTTTAATTTTGTCGTTTTAGACACCTGTCATGTTACAATAGGAAATGACACTTTTTTTGGACCCAATTGTTCTTTGGTTACTCCAATACACCCATTTTTGCCGGAGGAACGAAAAATAAGGTACAAGGAAAGCGGGGAATCCTATGATTTGGAGTACGGAAAACCAATTGTGATAGAGGATGACTGCTGGCTGGCTTCCAATGTAACTGTGTGTGGAGGAGTTACAATAGGAAAGGGAAGTATAATAGGTGCAGGAAGTGTTGTGACTAAGGATATACCAGCAGGCTCCTTGGCGGCAGGGAATCCATGTAAGGTAATACGAAAAATTACCCAGGAGGATTCCATTCAATTTAAGAAAGAGCTTTTTTGAGGGAGCAGACAAATAGCAGATAGTAAATTGTATTTGGGTTATGATTGAAAAAGGGAACAAAAAATAATATAGGACATTCTTTGAAAAAGGAAAGAGATTGTGTTATACTAAATAGGTTGGAAGTGATAGAACTATATGATAGCAAGCCAGATGAAGCAGGTCGTGAATTCTCATTTGGCAGTAAATAGCAACATATAGTGCAATTATGTGTCTGTGCGCTGCTTGACAATAATTGCCTTATATACAAAAGTCAGCGCAGAAATGAGGTTTGTTATGACATATGAGGAGTTAGTTCAAAAAGTAAAGGAAGCATACACAGGCGCAGATGCATCTAAGATAAAAGAGCATTTAGCAATTCAATTTAATGTAAAAGGAGAAGCAGAGGGCTCCTTTTACTTGGAGGTGGCCAACGGCAAGGTAGATGTGCAGCCATATGAATACTACGACAGAGATGCCATTGTCACCACTAAGGCAGCAGTGCTGCAGGATATCGCCGCTGGTAAACAGGATGTTGTGATGGCGTTTATGACTGGAAAGATTAAGGTGGAGGGTAATGTAGGCAAAGCCGCATTGCTTAAGGAGATTCCAGTAAAAGCTCCCGCTAAAGCGGAGGAGAAAAAAACCAAAAAAGCAAAAAAATAAAAAAGTATCATTTTTTGAAAAAGAATCTTGCAGAAGCGGGTTTGTTCTATGTACAAAAGCTTGATTTGCAAGATTCTTTTTGTTACAGCAATAACCTTCTGTGAATACATAAAATTCAACTGCCTGCGCAATATATATTTTCCCCAAAGGAAAGGATTTGTGCTTGTTCTCCAATCCAAGGAGCTTAATTCTAAGCAAAAATTTCCCCATGTTTTCCATGCTATGAAATTGAAATC
>CAJTQG010000004.1:32113-79804 GCA_910578605.1 uncultured Lachnospiraceae bacterium
TTATTAGGATTTCCATATAATAACAGGGAAAAAATTAGTAATTTTTCATAAAATTAGCGGTCAATAAGTAATATAATTGATGTTTTTGACAAATTATGATATTATATTGTACAATAAATAATTTATCGTCTACATAAACAAAAGGAGGAGCGTTAATGGAGTTAGAGATTTTAAAAAATGAAGAGAGAAGAATGAATTTTATTATGTTTCTTTTTCTCGCATGTATCCCTTGTGTGGCATTGGCGTATGTTTTATTGTTCAACAATGGATCAGCGAGAGATAGTATCGTTCTTCTGATGGTAGCATCCAATGTGTTGGTTAAGCTATTGCAAAATGTTTTGGGGAAATATGCAAAATATCTGTATATTAGTATTTTGCCTATATGTGGGGTGGTGACTATTGTGTGTGGTAATCCGGCATCATTCGGTGCAATGGCAGAAGCTTATTTTCTTGTATTGTTTCTTTCAGTGCCATATTATGATGTATCGCTTATTGGAGTGTGTACAGCCGTTACGATAGTGCCCAATGTGATTGCAATGTTTATTTTCCCAGAAGCCTATTTATCAATGTATACTTTTTCCATTTGGATTTTTGTATGGATGGTTTACCTTTTGGCAGTTCTGGTTGCTGTATTTATTGTACAGAGGGCCCGTTCACTGTTCCTTACAGTGGAGAAAAAGGAACATGAGACGGAGCAGCTGCTTGTGAATGTGAGAAAAGCATTTGAGGAATTGGAAGGCTCCTCGGAGAAAATATATGATTCTTTACATAATTTTGAGTCCAGTACAACAGAGATTGCATCTTCTACCAGCCAAATTGCAGACAGCGCAGATTTACAGATTCAGCAGGTAAAAGGAAGCTTGGATATCTTCAATGATTTGAACAACAAAATTGAGAACTCCAAGGAAAGAGTTATGCTGACCGTAGAAACTATGCAGCAGCTTAAGAAAAAGAACGACGAGGGTATTCGAGCCATTGAGGAGTTAGGGAATAAATTCCGGGAAAATATTGCCTCCACTCGTGTGGCTTCAGAGGGTGTCACTTCTTTGGTACACAAATCAAACTCTATCGGAGAAATTATAGAAAGTATCAGTCAGATTGCCGATCAGACAAACCTTCTTGCTTTAAATGCTGCAATTGAGGCGGCAAGAGCAGGAGAGGCCGGAAAAGGCTTTGCAGTGGTGGCAGATGAAATCAATATGCTGTCAGGAGAATCTACAACAGCAACTAGAAAGATTGATGATATTCTGCAGGATGTAATTTCCACAGTAAATGAAGTAAATAAAGTAATGGATAATAATAATACAATTGTAGAAGAGTCCAATGAGAAGCTTCACGATACAGTAAAGATATTTGAAAGTATGCTGGATTCCTCAGAAGAGGTGATTACAGTGACGGATATGTTAAAGGCAGAGTTAGAAAATATCATTGGTATTAAAGAGCGTTTGTCAGAGGCAATGGAACAGGTGGAGGAGATTTCTAGAGAGTCTGTACAGAGCACAACAGAGATAAGCGCATCTACAGAGGAACAAGCAACAGGAGTGGAAAATATATTAAAATCCATGAAGAACGTACAAGGTGGTATGGAACAACTCTCAGGGGTGTTGAATTCAAACTTGGATGAGTAAAAACTTCTTCAATATAAAATAGGAATGAGATTAGACGGCATTACCCGTAAAGGGTGTGCCGTTTTTTTATGGATGGGATTGCTGAAAGTGCATTGACAATAAATAATGGTAGATTACGTCCTGTCCTGCACTTAAGGAGAACAGAAGTATATACCTTCTGCAAGATTTACAGGGTTAAAGTTAAAAAGATAAAAATAAATATATGAGAATAAGTCAATTTCTCTAGGGGATACATCATTGATAACCAAAATCATGTACCATATAATTTATCATGAAAGTTGTAAACAGTTTCTATATATCACCCTTGAATTTGCCAATGCTGGTGTAATCCGGCAGGTGTACCCGCTTTGTTCTGTGGATTCAAGAGATAACATTATAAGGAGGAAGGTATATGAGATATGGTAAAAAGATAGTGGCAGCGGCAATGGCAGCTGTGATGTGTGTATCCGGCATTCAATATGTGCCCCCTGTACTGGCAGCGGATGATACAAACTGCAGTGTCAAGACAGGAAAAGAGGCAGTGGATTTTCAGGTGCCCATTCAGACAGCCAGCGGCCGAAATGAAAGCTATGCAAAGGAAATTGATGGAGAGTGGCTTTTTGGGGGAAAAGGACTGTCTGCAGCCAATGCTCTAAGCGCAGACCGTTCCCAGTGGAATAAAGTTACGATTCCTCACACGTGGAATGGAGCAGACGCAGAGGACGGTGGGGGCAATTATGCAAGGGGAATTTACTGGTATCACAAGGAACTTCAGGTGACAAAGGAGATGCTTCAAAAGCGGGTATATGTGGAATTTCTAGGCTCCAACACCCAGACAACCTTGTATGTAAATGGAAAAAAGGCAGGAAACACCCACAAGGGAGGATATACAACATTTCGATATGATGTGACAGAACTAGTCAAGGAGGGAAGTAACACATTAGATGTGTGCGTGGACAATACATATACTCACACAATAGCCCCCATATCCGGTGACTTTAATATGTATGGAGGAATATACCGCCGTGTCTATCTGGTGATGGTAGATAAGGTACATGTGGATTTGGAGAAAAACGGTTCCTCCGGTTTAGTGTTAAAGACAGGCAATATGAGAAGTCAGCAGGCGCCAGCCGATTTGGGACAGTTTGACATTCAGGCAGATATTGTCAATGATTCTGCACAGGAGAAAACCGTGACGGTAGTGGCATCTGTGGAGGGTGACAATGCACCGGCTCCTATTGAGAAGCAAATTACCATCGGAGCAAACAGCAGCCGGAAATTTAGTGAACACTGCACTGTGAATAATCCTACTTTATGGGAGGGAGTGCGGTATGAAAAGGATGGGGACAACAGCAAGGTTGGATATCAATATAAGGTAACTTTGGAGATAAAAGAGGGGGAAACGGTAATTGACAAGGTGGAGGATAAGCTGGGATTCCGCTACTTCTGGATTGACACAAAGGAAAACGGAGAGAAGGGGGAAGGATTTTTCTTAAACGGCAAAAAATTTCCTCTTCGGGGTGTAAACCGCCACTCTTACCTGAAAGGGGTAGGAAGCGCCATGACGGAAAAGCAGCACCAGGATGATATGGAAATCATGAAAGAGCTTGGAGTCAATACAATTCGCCTATGTCACTATCCCCAGACAGATTATTTTTATGATTTGTGTGATGAAAATGGTATCATAGTGTGGACGGAGATTCCTCTTGTCAACGAGGTGAGAGCAACAGATGAATTTAAAAATATTACAAAGCAGCAATTGACAGAGTTGATTTCACAGCAGTTTAACAGACCTTCCGTATGCTTCTGGGGATTGGAAAATGAAATCGGTAATGGTCAAAGCTTGACAGATGCCAAAGCAAACGAAAATTTGGCGGCAGCAAAAAAAATTATGTGGGAGCTGGATGCTCTGGCAAAGGAATTAGATACAACAGGCCGCTATACAACCCAGGCGGTGAACAGAGATTACAGTATGGATTACAATAAGCCGGATTCCGTCAATCAAGATTTTGATACGAATGTAGGGTGGAAATCTGATACAGTGGCATGGAACATTTATCCGGGGTGGTATCCGGACGCTAACTTTTACGGAACCTTTGATGATGTAATGAAGCGCAAAACAGCGTTGGACAGCCGTTCTATGGGAATTTCCGAGTATGGATGGGGCGCTAATGTAAATCAGCATGAGGCATATCCCCAATTGGGAGTTAATGAGCTTACTGCGGGGGGAAAATGGCATCCGGAGGAGTATCAAAATATAATGAACGAGAAAGCCCTGGAATATATTAACAACCATGACGAACTGTGGGGTACTTATTATTGGGTAATGTTTGACTTTGCAGTGGACAGCAGAAATGAAGGGTCTCAGCCGGCATTGAACGATAAAGGCTTAGTGACGGCAGACCGCCAGACGAAAAAGGACAGTTTTTATTTGTATAAGGCAAACTGGAATAAAAAGGATTCCTTTACCTATATTACCAGCCGAAGATGGACGAAGCGCAGCAGTTCCCAGACTTATGTGAAGGTATATTCTAACTGTGATGAGGTGGAATTGTTTGTGAACAACCAGAGCCTTGGAAAGATGGAAGCAAAAGGAAACGGTGTGTTCCTGTTAGAAAATGTGGCATTGTCTGTAGGTGATGTGAATATAAAGGCAGTTGGTGTGAACAACGGGGATGCTTCGGAATATACGGATACCTGCACATGGGTGAGAGAGATTTCCAATCAGCCGGATTTAGAGTCGAAGGATTTTGCGGTGGATACAAAGGAAAAAACAATTGTGGTAGAAAATAATGTGACATGGAAGGAATTTAAAGAAAAGGTAAAGGGGGTTAACAATGCGGTTTATAAAATGTATGACAATGATACAGAGATTACAGAGGACACGGTTCTGATTGTTCCCGGCATGAGGATTCATGTCATTGCCGAGGATAAGGTTACAGAGGCAGACTACACCGTTGTCTCCTCCAATCTGTGTCTAAATAAGACCGTAAATGTAAGCAGCAACGAGACAGGGAATGTTGGGAAAAATGCGGTGGATGGCAACAGCGGCACAAAATGGACGGCAGTGAACGGCACTTACCCTCAGACCATTACCATTGATTTGGCGAAGCCATACCAGTTAGGTGATTTGACTTTGATGTGGGATGCCAAGGGGGGAAAACGTTCCTATGGTTATGTAGTATCCGTGAGTGAGAACGGCACAGATTATATGGACATTATTAACCGCAGGAATAATACAGATGTGGGAACGATTACAGAGTCTATGTGGCTGACAAAGGCACGTTATATTAAAATTACGGCAACTAGCTGTAATGAGGCAGGCTGGGCTACTTTGTTTGAGGTGAAGGCAGATGGATATAGTATGACTTCCGAGAAATATACCATTGATGATATTCATCGACTGATTGTTGTGGATGAGATTCCTACTACAGGGCTGGCAGACAGTACATTCAGCAGTAATTTGACCGTAGACGGCAATTATACATGCAAAATGAACTACAGCAGCGGATGGATACATGGAGGAAACACCGTTGATATTCTGAACCAGAAGGGTGAGGTGGTGACAACCTACACCATCTGTACGGAAGATACAAAGGATAAGTATATTAAGACGGTGGAGGCTGAAAAGTTAATTTTAAACAAATCAGAGGAAAGCTTGGGAGTGGGAAGTACAGTGCAGCTGAAATCAGTGGTATTGCCTACGAATGCATCCAATACAGCAGTTACTTACAAGAGCAGCGACGATACGGTAGCTTCCGTAAATGCACAAGGTTTGGTAAAGGCAAAGAAAGCAGGAAAGACAAAGATTACAGCAACATTGGCAAATGGTGTCAGCGCTTCTTGTGAACTGATAGTAAATGATTATGCCAACTTAAAGCCTGTGGTTGTACTGCCATTTGACAAAGCCGGCGAGGTTACATTACATGGAGGCGCAAAGCTTACAAAGGATCCTGACAACACAAACAATCAAGTGCTTTTAGTGGATGCGGGAGCCGGCGGAAAGAATGGTAATTATGCCATTGCAGCAAACAGTTTGAAATCATATGATTTTTCAAATGGGGTTACCATATCTATGAACGTGAGACCAAATGCAAATTCCAGCGACTGGAATTACTTGTTTGCTATCGGACAGACGAAGAGTCACGGCACATATAATTATTGTGACGGCACCATTGGTTTTATTGCAAGACACGGAGACCCATACGAAGCACATTTTCCAGGGGATGGATGGGTACAGAATAATCCGGTTAACAGCAATTATAGTTTCTTTACAACAGCGGCAAATGCAAACAAATGGCATCGCATTACCTATGTGTATTCCAGGTCTGAGGTATGTCTCTACGTAGATGGTATTCTGACATGTAAGTGGTCTGCCTCCGGCATAAGCGGTGTGTTGGCAGCGTTGAATCAAGGACATTTAGTGATTGGAGCAGGAGCATCCGAAGGGGAGCTGGAAAACTTTGGCGGATATGTGGATGATGTTTATGTATACAGCGGTGCATTGGACAGTACAGCAGTATCTGCAATCGGAAAGGGAACACAAAAACCAGGTCAGCCCACAACTCCTACAACACCCACAAAGCCGACAAAACCAAACACCAATGGAGGAATCCAAAAGAAGGCTGCGTCCATTACAGTTTCGGCAAGGAATTACAAGTACGGAACTAAAACCTTGTATCTGGTAAAAGGAAAAACAGCTCAGTTAAGAACAGTGGTATTACCTGCTAAAGCAAAGCAGGGGGCAGTTTACAAATCCAGTGCTACAAAGATAGCAACAGTGACACAAAGCGGTAAGATAAAAGGAAAGAAAGCGGGAACGGCTAAGATTACCGTAACCTTGGCAGACGGAGTAAAGAAAACAACAATCACAGTGAAGGTTGTAAAAAAAGCAAAGGTGAATAAGAAGCTTTCCTTAAAGTCAAAGAAAAAAATAGTATTGAAAAAGAAAAACGCAGCTTCCCAGATTAAGACAAAGGGCTTGACTGCAAAGACAACTAGCATAGAAACTTATAAAGTGATAAAAGGTAAGAAATATATTAAGGTAGACAAATATGGCAAGATTACCTGTAAGGTGAAGCCGACGAAGAAGGCAAAAAAAGCCGAGGTGAAGGTGACATGCGGCAAGAAATCCATTGTCATTAAGATTACAATTAAAAAATAAAAAAGTTACAATAATAATTTCATAGAAAAAAATTTTGTTGGCGGTGCCGGTTTGAATGATTCAAATTGACACCGCCATTCTATGTGGTATTATCTATATATGGATTCCCGCCGGAATAAGTCAAGGAGCTTAGAAGAAAATATTGGGACAATGGGCGGGTGCAGACTAGATATGAATGCAATTTATTGAGGTGGTGCGGCTATGAATTATAACATTGCAGTGTGTGACGACTGTCAGCCAGATACAGCTTATGTGGCTTCTCTTGTTAAGGAGTGGGCTGCTATTTCTGGAAATCATATAGTGATGAAAGAATTTCAATCAGCGGAGGAATTTCTGTTTCACTATGAAGATGACAAGAAATATGATATATTGCTGCTAGATATTGAGATGAAACAGATGAACGGGGTGGAGCTTGCCAAGAAAATCCGCATGGGAGACAGGGAAGTGCAGATTATTTTTATTTCAGGCTATCATGATTATATTGGGGACGGCTATGATGTGGAGGCTCTCCACTATATTTTGAAACCTGTTCAAAAGGAGAAGTTATTTGCTGTTTTAAATCGCGCCTGTGAAAAGTTGAAAAAGAATGAGGCGGCTTTGTTTTTGGAGCTGCCGGATGGAATGGAGCGCATTCCCTTATATGAAATACGCTATATAGAAGTTCGCTCTAACTATGTAACAGTGCATGGAACAAAGGATTATACCGTAAAGGCTACTTTGGCCAGTGTGGAGAGTGAGTTGGATGAAAGATTTTTTAAGGTGGGACGTTCTTTTGTAGTAAATATGAATTATATTCGTAAAATATCAAAAAAGGAAGTGAGTTTGGAGGGAGACATATTTGTGCCATTGTCCAGAGGATATTACCAGCCTCTCAATCGTGCATTTATTGATTTGTGAGGAAAAAATTTTAATGTTTGATGGAAACAGGAGGATAGGATGTCATTATTTTCAAAGCAGATAGATAAAAGGATTGGAGCTTATCAAAAGGAGTTAATTGCAACCCATTATGCCGAGGTGGAAAATATGTACAGGCAGATACGGGGGTGGCGCCATGATTACAGAAATCATATACAAACAATGAAGGCTTATGCCGCCACAGGTGATTTGCCTGCTATCTGTGAATATTTAGAAAAGCTGGATACGGATTTGTCTACGGTGGATACGGTGTTAAAAACAGGAAATAAGATGGCGGACGCCATTATTAACAGCAAAATATCCCTCGCCAATGGGAAACATATACTGGTGAAGGCGGATGCCAATATCCCCGTTGCCCTGACCATATCGGAGATTGATTTGTGCGTCATTATCGGAAACCTTTTTGATAATGCCATTGAGGCGTCCCTTGCCCTGCCGGAGGACAAGCGTATGATACGGGTATATATGGATATGAAAAATACTCAGCTTTACATGTCGTTTACCAATTTTACCGCAGGGGGAAAGCTGAAGAAAAACGGTGGTATTTTTAAAACGACAAAGGGAGAGGGACATGGTTTCGGTCTAGTGAGAATTGACGATATTGTGAAGCGTTACGGGGGATATTTGTCACGCAACAGCGAGGAGGGGGCATTTACAACAGAGATACTTCTTCCACAGAAATAAGCAGTTCATCCCCCCGTTTTTACCATTCATCCCCCATAACAGACGACTATGGAAAATATGTGGTACGATACTAGGGTCAAGAGTTCAAGATGCCCTTCATGCTTGCATGCTTGCGGGAATTGTAAAGCAATGAAGCAATCCGTCGGTATCGGTTGGGGTAAAAAACCAAAGTAGTAATCTGTTTGTTTGAAAGGTGAAAGGAGAAGGATGGTGATGTGATGTGGAAGTAGCAGAGGATACAAGAAGAAATCAAAAGCCAAAGTACAATATGTGGCAGAATGTTTGCTACATGATTAGACTGGCGTGGTGTGAGAAGGAAAAAAAGGTACTTGTTCTTGGACTTTTGGTGGCGTTGCTTACGGTGCTCTCGAATCTTATCAATCTGTATATCTCTCCTACGGTGCTGGCTGCTGTGGAGAGAAAGTCATCTATAGGAGATTTCATTTTTACCATTCTGTTGTTTGTGGGGGCAATGATGTTTTGCTCTGCCGCACTGTCTTATGTAAACGCCAATACACTGTTTGGACGAGTCAGCCTGCGCATGGTTATTGTTGGGAAAATAAATAAAAAAGCAGCTGTTACCTCCTATCCCAATACCGAGGATGATGAATTTATTAAGCTTACTGCCAAGGCGGCAAAATGTGCAGATAGAAACAGCGGGGCAACAGAGGCCGTTTGGAATACGATCGTGTCGCTTTTGTATAATAGCATTGGGTTTATTATTTATATCATTTTATTATCTTCTGTTCATGTTGTTATGGTCATTATTATTCTTGTCACTTCCATTATTGGTTATTTCGTCAGCAAATATGTGAGTGGATATCAATACCGGCATCGCGATGAAGTTGCAGATTATGAAAATAAAATGTGGTATATCAGTAATATGGCAAGAGACTACAATGGGGCAAAGGATATCCGTATATTTGGAATGAAGTCATGGTTTGAGGAAGTGCAAAGTAAAATTTTGGATTCCTACATGTCATTTTATCGAAGAGCAGAAGGCATTTATATTTGGGCGAAAATAACGGATTTGATAATGGCATTTTTGCGCAACGGCATTGCCTACGGGTATTTAATTCATCTTGTTTTGTCTAATCATCTGACAGCCTCCCAGTTTTTGCTTTATTTTTCTGCAGTGGGTGGTTTTACTACATGGGTTATGAGTATTCTTGAGAATTTAGTTACTCTCCACCGACAGAGCCTTGATTTGACAACGGTTCGGGAATGTCTGGAATACCCGGAATGTTTTCGATTTGAGGAGGGGGAGCATCTTTTGCCGGACAATCGGAAAAAATATGAGATACGCTTAGAGAATGTATCTTTTCGCTATTTAGGGGCTAAGGAGAATACTCTGTCACATATGAATTTGACATTGCATCCAGGGGAGAAGCTTGCTGTTGTGGGAGTGAACGGAGCCGGAAAGACAACGTTAGTTAAACTGCTCTGTGGATTATTGGAACCTACAAAGGGGCGTGTTCTCTTGAATGGAAGGGATATCAGGGAATATAACCGGAGAGATTACTATTGTATGTTCAGCGGGGTATTCCAGCAGTTTTCCCTTATTGCCGGAACGATAGGAACGAATATTGCTCAGAGGGAGGAGGGGATAGATAGGTCAAAGATGGAGCGGTGTGCTAAAATAGCAGGTTTGGAGGAGAAAATCCAGTCGCTGCCAAGGAAGTACGATACCCATTTGAACAGAGAGGTATATGAAGATGCGGTGATGCTGTCAGGAGGAGAACTTCAGCGTTTAATGCTGGCGAGGGCGCTGTACAAGGATGCGCCTATTGTCCTGCTTGACGAGCCCACAGCAGCATTAGACCCCATTGCTGAGGCCCAGATGTATCAAAAGTATAATGAACTCACAAGGGGACGAACTTCTGTATATATATCCCACAGATTGGCAAGCACTAGATTCTGCAATCGGATTATTCTGCTTGACAATGGCGGCATTGCAGAGGAAGGAACCCATGATGAATTGATGAAGCTGGGGGGCGCATATGCGAAGATGTTTGCCGTTCAGAGTAAATATTATCAGGAGGGGGAAGTGCAGGATGAAAAATAAAAAGAAATTTCATTTTCTGAGTGAAACAGTTAAATATAAAGGTAAATATAAAGATAAACAAACAGATAAAGAAAAAGAGAATAAGAAAGAAGATAATCATGGGAAAGAGGATAATGAAAATAATGTGAAAAAATTAGTTTCGTGGACAGAGGCATATCAAATAAACAGTCGGGCCTTTCAGTTGATATACAAGGAAAACCCGTCTATGATGATTTCCCGTCTCCTGTGTGTTGTGTGGGAGGCCCTCACCCCCTATGTGGGGATTTATTTCTCAGCGCTTATCGTGGGAGAGTTAGCCGGAAATAAAGATATGAGCAGATTGAAAGAGTTAGTATTGATTACCTTGCTTTCCCAGGCGGGAATTTCACTGATATCTGCTTTTTTATCTAAATGGAGAAATACACAAAGCTGTGCTGTGTACTATCAGGTGGAAAAGATTTATACGAAGAAATTGATGGAGATGGATTTTGTCCATATTGATAATGCCAAAATTCATGAACAGTTATATAAGATACAGCAAAATCAGAGAGGAGGCGGATGGGGGCTGTTTAAGGTGATCTTCGACTATGAAGCCATTGTTTCTGCCATATTTACTTTATTTGGAGGCATAACTCTTACCGTCTCTCTTTTTACAAGCGCTGTGCCGGAGCAAGGAGGAAAATATACGATTTTAAATAATCCCTTGTTTTTAGTTCTGGTGATTTTTAGTATGTTAGCGGTCACTTACATTTCACCGGTTTTGACTAATAAGGCGGGAAGCTACTGGGCAATGAACTCGGATGTGCATAATTTGGCCAATCGTCTATTTGGACATTTTGGCTGGCTGGGTTCCAGGTGGAAGTTTGCGGCAGATGTGCGCATGTATCGGCAAGATATCATATGTGACAAGTACAATGGAAATAAAGAAGGGGCTTTTTGTTCAAAGGGAATATTTTCCCGCTATTTTGCCGGTATAGCGGGCTTATATCATGGAGCGGCGGCGGGAATTTCTGTTATATTTACGGGTATAGTATATTTGTTTGTCTGTCTGAAGGCATGGACGGGAGCTTTTGGCATTGGGGCGGTTACCCAATATATTGCTTCTATCACAAAAGTTTCCTCGGGTGTTTCCTCCCTGATTTTGATGGCGGGAAGTATGAGAAATAATGCTTCTTTTTTAAAGCAGTCATTTGAGTTTTTGGATTTACCAAATCCAATGTATCAAGGTAGTCTCACAGTGGAAAAGAGAATGGACAGAGAGTACGAGGTGGAATTTAGAGGTGTCTCCTTTCAATATCCGGGAAGCGAAAGTTTTGCTCTGAAAAATGTAAATGTGAAGTTTCGTGTGGGGGAGCGTCTGGCAGTAGTGGGGGAGAACGGAAGCGGAAAAACTACATTTATTAAGCTGTTAACCCGGCTGTATGACCCAACAGAGGGGCAAATACTTTTAAACGGTATAGATATAAGAAAATATAGTTATTTGGAATATATGTCAATTTTTTCGGTGGTATTTCAGGATTTTATGCTGTTTGCATTTCCATTAGGACAGAATGTGGCGGCAGAAACAGAGTGTGACAGTAAAAAGGTCAGGGAATGTTTAGAAAAGGCGGGTTTTGGGGAACGGCTTTTTACAATGCCGGATGGTATCCATACTTATCTCTATAAACATTTCAGCAAGGAGGGTGTGGATATCTCAGGAGGCGAGGCGCAAAAAATTGCTCTTGCCAGATGCCTGTACAAAGATGCTCCATTTATTATATTGGATGAACCAACAGCGGCCCTTGACCCTATAGCTGAGGCGGAGGTATATACTAGATTTAACGAATATGTGGGAGATAAGACGGCAATCTATATCAGCCATCGCCTGTCCTCCTGTCGCTTTTGTGATGAGATTGCAGTGTTTGACAGTGGACAGATTGTGCAGCTTGGCTGCCATGAACAGCTGGTGAAAGAAAAGCAGGGAAAGTATTTTGAACTGTGGCAGGCACAGGCACAATACTATACTGGGTAATATGAATATCTTCACTTTGCTCTGTTGTCTAATGCGTTGAGAATTGAGGTAATATATGATAAAAGAAAAATTTAATGAAAATAATCTTAAAAATTATGTTGTGCCAGAATGGTTTGAGGATGCAAAATTCGGGATATTTATTCACTACGGTGTATACTCAAAGCCTGGATATGGGGATGAATGGTATGGACATTGGATGTATTTAAAGGATTCCAAATCATGGGGAGGAGATGATATTTATCATTATCACAAGAATACCTATGGTGGTGTGCAGAACTTTGGATACAAAGATTTTATTCCAATGTTTATGAAAGATATTCAGAGTTTTCGTGACAATTCTATGGCGGATAAGTGGGCAAAGCTATTTAAACGTGCGGGGGCAAAATATGTTATGCCCGTAGGGATTCATCACGATTCTGTTGCACTCTATCAGTCGGATATACAAAAAGAATATAATTCTGTATCTTTAGCAGGGGTGGATTACTGCCGATTGCTTCAGACTGCCTGTAAAAACCAGGGGCTTCATTTTGGTATATCCAATCATTTTGCAGAAAACATATGGTTTTTTGACAAAGAGCATGGAGAAGATACGGATATTGTGAATCCTCAATATAGTGAGCTTTATGGGTATGGACTTACAGAGGAGGAGCATGTAAAAAAGTGGTATGACATATCTATGGAAATCATTGAGAAATATCATCCAGAATTGATTTATTATGACTTTGATCTTCAAAAACCGGAATATGCCGTATATAGACGGAAAATGCTGGCGGAATATTATAATATGGAAAAGAATGCCCGGGAATTGAATGGGGTAGTCTGCTGTTATAAATATAATGCCTTTGAGAATGGTGAGGCGGTACTTGATGTGGAACGGGGAGCATTGAGCAATATAAGAGAAATGCACTGGCAGACAGATACTTCAGTTGGTACAAAATCCTGGGGCTATACAAAAAATGAGGTGTTTGGAAGTACCCATCGTTATCTCTGCGAGCTTGTGGATACCGTGAGTAAAAACGGCAATCTTTTGCTGAATATTGGGCCGATGCCTGATGGAACAATACCAAGAGAGGCCAGGGAGATATTGGAGGGAATGGGAAGATGGCTGGAGAAAAATCAGGAGGCGATTTTTGGTACAAGACCGTGGAGTGTATTTGGTGAGGGACCTCATGTGAATAGCGTAAAAGGTGAATTTTCAGACGAAGTTGTATATGATGTGAGAGATGTGCGTTATACAAGAAGCAAAGATGGTTCATATGTGTATGCTATTTTTATGGGTAAGCCTTTGGAAAATGAGATTTTGCTTTCTGAGTATCATGAGCTTCCCAAGAGTGTGGAGTTATTGGAAACTCATCAAAAGCTGGAGTGTATGCTTTCTGGTGGAAAGCTGAGGGTGATGTTAAAGGAAAGCAAGGAAAAAATTGACGGAATGTTTGTTTTGAAAATCGAGAGTAAATAAAAAGAAATCTAACCTGGGGATTATCCTAGTGTTTTTGTAACCTCCAAACGAGTGTAAAATACAATTACACAGTTTGGAGGTTATATTTTGAAATGCTACGCAAAGGTTGTTTCGACAGTTATACTTCCTCAGCCAACTCATAAATCAGTTTTTCTGTTTTTTCCCATCCCAGGCATGGGTCTGTAATAGACTTTCCATAGCAATGGCCGTTTACTGCCTGGGCTCCATCTTCGATATAGCTCTCAATCATCAGACCTTTTACGAGTTTGCGGATATCGGTGGAAACCTTACGGCTGTGCATAATATCTTTGCTGATACGAATCTGTTCTAAAAAGTTTTTGCCGGAATTGGAGTGATTGGTGTCAATAATAACAGAGGGGTTAGAAAGCTCCTTCTCTCCATATAATTCCAATAAATGCTGCAGGTCTTCATAATGGTAATTAGGCATATTGCGTCCAAATTTGTCCATATATCCCCTCAAAATAGCATGGGCATATGGATTGCCGGCCGTTTTTACCTCCCATCCCCGGTAAAGAAAAGTATGGCTGCACTGTGCCGCAATAATGGAATTCATCATTACAGTCAAATCACCGCTGGTGGGATTTTTCATTCCTGCCGGTATGCCCAGGCCACTGGCTGTCAGTCTGTGTTGCTGGTCCTCCACCGAGCGGGCCCCAACCGCCACATAGGAGAGCAGATCGGAGAGGTATCTGTGGTTTTCAGGATAGAGCATCTCGTCTGCACAAGTAAAGCTAGTCTCCTCCACAGCCCGCATGTGCAGTTTACGAATAGTAATGATTCCCTTTAGCATATCCGTCTCTTTTTCAGGGTCGGGCTGGTGCAGCATTCCCTTGTAACCCACACCGATTGTCCTCGGCTTGTTTGTGTAAATACGTGGGATAATAAAAATTTTATCCGACACGGCATCCTGCACTTTTCGCAGTCTCAAAATATAATCAATAACCGCATCCTCATTGTCGGCTGAACAGGGCCCGATAACAAGAAGTAGTCTATCGTCTTTGCCGTTAAAGATGTTGCTGATTTCCTCGTCACGTTTTTTCTTTGTGTTCTCAATATGTGCGCTTACCGGAAATTGATTTTTTAATTCTTCCGGTGTAGGCAGCATTTGTAAAAATTCCATTTTCATCCTATACCTCCAGTAACTTTACCTGTTATCAATACATTAAAAAAACAGTATTATTGTCATTTTAAATATAAATCAATACAAATTTATTGTTTACTATGATACATCTTAAAGAAAGCACTGTCAATCGGGATTGACAGTAACACAATTTTCCTTTTGACTAGCATTTATCTAAATAGCAATTTCTTGCGCATTCTTGCAAATAAGATAGATTCATAATAAAATAGATTACTAAGGCTGTTAAGGCGTTTGTTTTCTATTTTAGTAATCGGTCAGGAATCAGTGAAGGAGGAAGGTAAGATTGAAAATATTACTTGTGGAAGATGATATAGAAATCAGCAATATGCTGAAAAGTTTTTTGATGACGGAAAATTTTCAAGTGATCACTGCGCTAGATGGGGAGAGCGCCTGTGAAAAATTTTTTCAGGAAGAGTACAGTTTGGTGTTGTTGGACCTTATGATACCCAAGCTCAGCGGGATGGAGGTTTTAAAAAGAATAAGGGGAACCAGTACGGTTCCTGTCATTATTATTTCTGCAAAGGACACGGATTCTGACAAAACATTAGGTTTAGGACTTGGAGCAGACGACTACATTGCAAAGCCTTTTTCTGTTGCGGAGGTGTTAGCAAGAATAAAAGCCAACATTAGAAGAAATACCACCTACGCAGCTGGACAACAGCAGAAGGAGGAGGAACAACTTAAAATAGGTGAACTTTTAATGAAGACAAAAGATTACTCGGTGGAAAAAAATGGAGAGAAGATTGAATTGACTGCAAAGGAATTTGAAATCTTAAAGCTTTTGATGAAAAATCCTAAGAGAGTATACACGAAAGAGCAATTATACTCGTCTATTTGGAATGATAGGTACTGTGAGGATGAGAATGCAGTAAATGTACATATCAGCAGACTTCGCAGTAAGATTGAGGACAATCCCCGCAGTCCTAAATATATTGTGACTGTATGGGGAATTGGTTATAAGATGGGGGATGTAGAATGAATGAAAATATGATATGGATGGCGCTTACGGGAATGCTGATATTCTGCATATTGGTTATAGCATATCAGCAGTTTGTTTTTAGAAGGGGCACACAGACAATGCTGCAGGATATTAGCAGAAAGCTGCAGGATATTTTAGAAAACGATAGTGATGAGAAAATAATGGTTTTTACAAACAACAAAAAAATTTCACTGTTGTGCAGGGAGATAAATCGATTATTGTTAGATAGGCAGAAAATAAGAGCAGAGTACAGAAAGCAGGAAATGTCCTCAAAAAAAATGCTTGCCAATATATCCCATGATATAAAAACACCCTTGACTGTTATTTTAGGTTATTTAGAAATGCTTCGATTGAACGGGGAGAAGATGGAAGAAGAACAAAAGAGGGAGGCGATGCAAAAGGTAGAAAAGACGGCAGAGCAGGTAATGGATTTAATCAATCAATTTTTTTCACTGGCAAAACTGGAGGCGGGGGATATGGATATGGAAATAAGTAAAATTCATATCAACGAATTGTGCAGAGAGGGGATACTCGGATTTTATGACATTTTATTGCAGAAGGATTTCGAAGTGGATATTCATATTCCGGAGCAGGAAATTTATGTGTGGGGCAATGAGGATGCTATTCATCGGATTTTTATGAATTTAATCTCCAATGCCATTCGTTATGGCAGCCATGGAAAATATATAGGTCTTACATTAAGGGAGAATAAAAAGAATGCTTTTATTGATGTGATAGATCATGGAGCGGGGATAAAAAAGGAATTTGCCCAAAATGTATTTACGCGCTTGTACACTATGGAGGATTCCCGAAGCCGCAATATGCAAGGGAGTGGATTAGGTCTGACCATTGCAAAAGGACTTGCCCGACAATTAGGAGGCGATTTGTATTTGGACAGTGAACCTTATGAGAGAACTATATTTACTGTAGAATTGAAAAAATGCTAAGATACAAGGTTAAATGGCAATAGTATATAAAATGAAACGGAAATCATGAAAAAAATATTGGGGAGAGAAAAATTAAGAAAAGATGTAAAAGTGAAAAAGAAAGTGAAAATACAAGAGTAAATAGTAAATGGAAGAAACAAATGGATAGAAATGAAAAAGACAAAGATAATCAAAATGAAAAAGATAATGAAAAAGAAATAAAAAGAAAGAAATTTGTAAGAATTGATTTATATTTTTGAAAGTCTGAACTGCTACAATGATATTACACCGTAGGAGAAATAACAGAAAAGATTCCAATTATTAAGTGTGTTGTTAGGGCAGGTACAGTTTGTAGTTGCTGCATTTATGCACTGATATGAGGAAAGGTTGAAAATAGGAGGTATGTATCTATGTCATGTATTTTGCAAACGAACCAGGTAACAAAAATCATTGAGGGCAGGGAAGTGGTAAACAATATTGATATGCATGTAAGGAAGGGGGAGATTTATGGATTTTTAGGTCCCAACGGGGCAGGTAAAACTACGGTTATGAAGATGATAACAAATCTTTGGAAGCCTACCAGTGGGACGATTGAACTTTTTGGTGAGATTCTCACCCCAAATTCTTATGAGGTGCTGAAAAGGATGGGAAGTATTATTGAATTTCCAACCTTTTATGAACATTTGAGCGGGGAAGAAAATTTAAAGCTGCACTGTGAATATATGGGTTACCATAATCAGGGCAGCGTTGGGGAGACTCTTGACTTGCTTCATTTAAGGGAGGCGGGGAAAAAGCCAGTGGGAAAATATTCTCTTGGGATGAAACAGCGGCTTGGCATAGCTCGGGCGATTCTCACAAAACCAGAGCTGCTTATATTGGATGAGCCAACCAACGGACTAGATCCAGCAGGGATGAAACAGATTAGAGAATTATTTCAAATGCTGTGCAGAGAATACGGAATTACTATTTTGATTTCCAGCCATATTTTATCACAGGTGGAGGATATAGCTGATACCATTGGGGTGATTCATCATGGAACGATGAGACAGGAAATATCCATGAAGGAGATTGAAGAAAGGAACACGGAATATATTCAACTCTCTGTTTTGAACACAAAAAAAGCGGTATATGTATTGAGCAATTATTTAAAATTAAAAAATTTCAAAATTGTGGATGAACAAAATATTCGAATCTATGACAGTGAAGCTGAGACAATGAAAATATCAAAGGCTATGGGAGATAATGAAGTGGAGATGACAGCCATCGGCAGAAAATCAGAGAGCTTAGAGGAATATTTTTTAAAGCTGACAGAGGAGGAAAAGGTATGTTAAAACTGATAAAACTGGAATGGAAGAAAAACCAAATTGGAAAATACTGTATTTATGTATTGATTGCAGCGGGATTGTTATGTGTGTTTATTTATTCACTTGCATTTTTAGGCATAGCAAATGATCCGGATGGGAAGCTGGACGCTGCAGAGGGGATGGAGGGGATTTCTAGTTCCATTGAAATGTTTACCAGCATCACTTTTTTGATTTTTACTAGTGTAATGCTGGCAAACTTTATGATTCGTGCGTACAAAAATAAAATAATGAACGTGATGTTTTCTTATCCCATTAAAAGACAAAAAATATTAGCTTCACAGATGCTGGCAGTGTGGATTTTTAATGTTGCCGCCTTGGTTTTGACAAAGCTTTGCCTTTATCTTTGTATATTTGAGGGGGCAAGACATATGACCTCATCTTTTGTGATAGACTTTCATATGGGAAGTGGAATGTTCTATGTGCAGTTGATTTTAAAATCAGTGGTGACAGTGACTATGGGTTTTATTTCCCTGTTTATTGGATTAACCCTGAAATCCTCAAAGGCGGCTGTGATTTCCTCTTTCTTGTTAATTTTTCTCACCCAGGCAAATATTGGAGACTTTTCCATGAGGGAGAATGGGGTGGTACCTGCTGTTATTATGGCAGTGTCATTAGGATTTGCAGTGATGTCCGTTGGGGGTGTGCAGACAAAGGACTTAACATACTAACTTTGCCGCACCATAGATACCAGCATCATTTCCAAGCTGAGCCAAGGCAAAGGGCGTATCCTTGCTTGGAATAAAAGCATACTTCGTATAATATTTCTGCACATAATCAATTAGTATTGTTCCGGCTTTGGATACTCCGCCGCCGATGACAAAAATATCAGGATCTAGTACGCTTGCCGTGTGGGCGAGGGCAACTCCTAAATATTTGCCGAATTGCTCTCCTATCTCCATGGCAAGGGTATCCCCTGCTTTTATTGCATCAAACACAGCTTTGGCGGATAAAGGGGCGTCCCTTAATACGGAAGGAGCAGTGGAGGTTTGGAGATAGCTTTTAGCCAGGTTGGTAATGCCTGTGGCAGATGCCACCTGCTCTAAGCAGCCGTAATTTCCGCAGTTGCACTGCTTGGAGATGGAATCGGATACATGAATATGTCCAAGCTCACCGGCGCCCCCGTGGGAGCCTACTACGATTTTGCCGTTGTGGACCATGCCGCCCCCAACTCCTGTGCCGAGAGTGACAAGACATACATTTTGGTATCCGGCGCCCCCGCCTTTCCACATTTCCCCTAAGGCAGCAGCATTGGCGTCGTTTGCAGCTTTCACTTTTAAGCCGGTTAAGGACTGCATCTCCTTGACAATATGGACATATCCCCAGTGAAGATTAACGGCTGCCGGTACTTCGCCTGTCTCATTCACCGGTCCGGGAATGCCGATGCCAACACCGCATATATCACTGTGGGAGAGCTTTTGTTCCTTCATCTTAGCGGCAATGGCAGCGGCGGCGTCGGGAAGAATGGCCCTGCCGTTATTTTCTGTGTGGGTAGGAATTTCCCATTTGTCTATGAGCTGTCCCCTTGCTTCAAATAATCCGCATTTGATTGTGGTTCCTCCCACATCAATTCCGAAACAGTAGGTTCCGTTTTGGTCTTTCCCATTTAAATTCATTATTTCTACCTTTTCCTTTCTTTCATCTGTTTATCACTAGTGTATGGATTTGTTAATATTCGGGACTGTGATATTAACAACTATCAGATTAGTACACTAGGAGCCATGAGGTTTCTTCAATCCTATGAAGGGATTGCCTGATTTTCTTGATAAGATTAGCCTAATTATAATAACTTGCAGTAAGCAGGTCAAGACAACACAAAAAATAAAATTCATTTTTATTTGGTATAAATTTTTAGTTTGAAAAGTTGACATAGTGTGTTATAATGAAAAGACGCTAAAAATAGCCATATTAGACATATGTATAGATGGGAGACCGTTTTATGTTAAATGAAGAGCGCATTAAGTTAATGACAAAGCTGGCTCTGTATGAACAAAAAGAAGGTAAGAGAGACATTCCTATGAGCCACTATTATAAAGGGGACTATGTAAGCTATCATATGATACGCTCCAGTATATTGGCTACCCTAGGATTTTTATTCTGTGTGGCAGTATGGTTTGCCTTTCATTTAAGTTATTTTATGGAGGAAAACAATATTGTGAAGCTGGATGTGATGACTGCTATCGGCAAGAACGTACTGATTATATATATACTTTTTATGGCAGCATATCTGGCAATTACTTATGTGGTATATGCCACAAAATTCATTAAGGTTCGGGAAAATCTAAAGCAATACAATGGTAATCTGAAAAAGCTGAATAAAATGTATCAGAGAGAAGACCGAATGAAGGAAGAATTAGAAACAGGAGGACTGGATAATCATGATGACATTGTTGGTGTTTAAGGAACATTTGAGGGAGTTTTATAACAAGTATGAGGTTTATATAACTCCTGTATATAAGTTTCTGTCTACGTTTATTATCTTGACAATATTGAATCAGCATATTGGATTTATGTCCCAGCTCAAACAGTCGGGAGTCGTGCTGTCTATTAGCCTTTTAAGCGCTATTATTCCCCAAAGCCTGACCGTGTTGATTATCTGTTTAGTGATGTTGATGCATATATTTACATTATCTTTGGAGTTGGCATTGGTGCTGGCTGTTATATTGATTATGATGTATATCTTATATCTCCGCTTTGTGCCAAAAGAAGCATTGGTGGTATTCTGGCTTCCGGTTTTAGCTTTCTTAAAGATACCTTATGTTATGCCCATTGTAATGGGACTGGTAGGTACACCCCTGTCTATTGTGTCGGTGGCATTTGGGACGGTGCTTTATTTTATAATGAATTATGTAGGTTCCAATACAGCAGTCATCAACAATGTGGCTGCCAGCGAGAGCGTACAGAAAATTAACACGCTGGTAAACGGATTAATGGATAATGCCATGCTGCCATTGACATTGCTCACCTTTTCTCTTGTGGTGGTGGTGGTCTATGTCATTCGCCGCATGTCGGTGGACCATTCCTGGAGAATTGCCATTATAACCGGAACAGTGATTAATATGGTAGTGATGTTGGTGGGCAATTTAAAATTGGATTTGACACAGCAGAATCCAGTGAGCTGGATAGTGGCAGGTAATTTGATTTCCATGCTGCTGGCTTTTTTGCTACAGTTTTTTGTTCTGTCTCTCGATTACAGCTGTACAGAGCATGCACAGTTTGAGGATGATGAATACTATTATTATGTGAAGGCAGTACCAAAGATTACTGTGACAGCACCTCAAGTGAAAGTGAAGAGAATTAACGCACAAAAAACAAAGGTTCAGAAGAGAAAAGCCAATACTATGGAAAAGCGCTGATTGTTTTTACCATGTTTTGTAATTATTGTGTACAATTTTTTATATATTGTCCGAAGCATTCCGAAAGAGAAATAATTTTCATTGTGAAATTAGTGACATATAATATAGAGATTTATATGATATATAGAAGAGAGGAAGTGAGAAAATGAAAGAGATGATACAACAGTACCTGTCATTGCCTAAAATAACATATACAGATATTATAGAGATATTAATTATTTCTTTTCTTATATATGAAGTGATGGTCTTTATTAAAAATACAAGAGCGTGGATGTTGTTTAAGGGAATACTGGTGATTATGGGCTTTGTGCTGGTTGCATCATTGTTTCATTTGAGCACAATTCTTTGGATTGCGGATAAAACCTTAAGCGTAGGCATCATTGCGGTTATTGTAGTGTTTCAGCCGGAGCTGCGCAAGGCATTGGAGTCACTGGGGCGCAGGAATCCCATTTCTAACATATTTGCAGATGAAGGAAAGGGTGACGGAGGTTTTACAGGGGAGACGATTTATGAGATGGTAAAGGGTGTCTATGCACTGGCAAAGACAAAGACAGGAGCATTGATTGTAATTGAAAAAAATATTTTGTTAACAGAGTATGAAAATACAGGGATTCCTATGGATTCCTTGATTAGCAGCCAGCTTCTTGTCAATATATTTGAACATAATACACCTCTGCACGATGGCGCTATTGTAGTGCGTGGGAATCGAATTTTGGCAGCTACCTGTTATTTGCCTTTGTCAGATAATATGGAATTAAGCAAGGAATTGGGAACTAGGCATCGGGCAGGTGTGGGAGTGAGTGAAGTTACAGATAGTCTTGTGGTAATTGTCTCTGAGGAGACCGGCAAGGTTTCAGTGGCAGAGGGCGGCAGATTGTCAAGAGATCTCAATGGTGATCAATTGCGAAAAAGGCTGGAAAGTTTTCAAGATAAGCCGGAGGAGACTGTGAGACATAAACTGCTGTGGAAGGGACGCAGAAAGGCAGGCGAGAAATAGGATGAAAATAAAGTGGATGAAAAATCTGGGATTGAAATTAATTTCCGTTTTCTTTGCATTGGTTTTGTGGCTGGTAGTGGTAAATGTAGATAATCCAACTGTAACCCGCACTGTTGTCAGCATACCAGTAACCCCTTTAAATGAGCAGTTGATTACCGACGAAGGATGTGTGTATCGAATTATCAGCGGAGCAACAGAGACAATTCAAATTAAGGGGCCTAGAAGTATTGTAGATAAATTGACGGCATCAGATTTTAATGCTGTGGCAGATTTCTCCAAAATGTCGGTAGTCAATGCCATACCTATTGCGGTAGAGGCAAAGGAGACCAGAATTAACAATTCCTTAGAGATTGTCAGCAGAAGAAATAATTCTATGACGATTGAAATAGAAAAGGTGGAGAGCAAAAATATAGCCGTGGAGGTGCAGACAACAGGAAGGCCGGCAAACGGATATGTAGTGAACAGTGCCAAGGCAAAGATAACTAACATAAAGGTATCTGCGCCAATCAGTCAATTGAAAAAAATAGCAAAGGCAGTGTTGGTTGTAGATGTGTCGGGTGCCAATTCTCTTTTTAAGAAAAAAGAAAAGGTACATCTATATGATGAGACGGATACGGAAATCACAACCTTAGGTGAGGTTACACTTGAGGTACAGAAAATACAGGCGATAGTGGAGATAGATATGACAAAAAAGGTAGATGTTCAGGTGGGAACTTCAGGGACGCCTGCGGAAGGGTACTCTTATGAGGGACTTGAATATTCACCGAAATCTATTACAATATGCGGGCAGGAGAATGTGCTTTCCTCCATTGAGCAGATTGTTATTCCAAATGAAGTAATCAACATAGATGGATGGAATGAGAACAAACAGGTTACCATAGATATAACCAAATATCTGCCAGCAAATGTAGGAGTGTATAGGGATAAGGACAGACAGATTGTGGTGGAGCTTAGAATCGAAGCCTATGGGACTAAGGATGTTGTACTGGATGCTTCACAGATTGAACTGTTAAATATACCGGAAGGTTACGAAGCAAAGCTGAATTTGCCCAATGGAATGAAAATCAGCCTTCAGGGAACACAGGAAAATATAAAAGATTTAGAAGCTGGTTCTTTAGCGGCAAGAATAGATGTCTCTGGATGTAAAAAAGGTAAAAATGCGGTGATGCTTGTTATTGATACGCCAACTAATGTTACAGTGTTATCAAGCTTAGAACTGGAAGTGACATTGACAGAAAAAAAACAGTAATGTAATGGGAAGGAAAATGGAAAATGGTTAGTCAGAAAGTAGTAGTGCAAAATGGAGCGGGGGTTCATTTGCGGCCGGCTGCTATGTTGTGTGAGGAAGCACAAAAGTATAAAGCAGAAATTCGCTTTCAGTCAAATGGTAAAGAAGGGAACGCAAAAAGTGTTCTCAGTTTGTTGGGCTGTGGTGTGAAAAATGGATATGAAATTGAGTTTTTCTGTGAGGGAGAGGACGAGGAGGAAGCTCTAAAAGCCATTGTGGGAATGGTTCAGGATGATTTTGGTAAACATAAGGAATGATAGAATTCTGAATATAATTATCATGTGTATTGCTAGGCGAGCAGCAAATTAGCAGATTGGAGGATTAGAATGGGAAAATATTTTGGAACCGATGGTTTTCGCGGTGAGGCAAATGTTACATTGAATGTAGAACATGCTTTTAAGGTGGGAAGGTATCTGGGATGGTATTACGGACAGAACAAAAAAGCCAATATTGTAATCGGAAAGGATACTAGAAGAAGCAGTTATATGTTTGAATATGCCCTAGTGGCAGGACTGACAGCTTCAGGCGCAGATGCCTATCTTCTTCATGTCACTACAACACCTAGTGTTTCTTATGTAGTGAGGACAGAGGACTTTGACTGTGGTATTATGATATCTGCCAGTCACAACCCCTTCTATGACAATGGAATTAAGATAATTAACGGCATCGGACAAAAAATAGAAGCCCATATTGAAGAAAAAATAGAAGCCTATATTGACGGTGAGATAGAGGAGCTGCCTTATGCAGTAAAAGAAAAAATTGGTCGTACTGTGGATTATGCAGCGGGAAGAAATCGCTATATTGGATATTTGATTTCCATTGCCACCCGCTCCTTTAAGGATAAGACCATTGCCCTGGATTGCTCTAATGGCAGCGCATCTGCCATTGCCCAGAATGTATTTAATGCTCTTGGTGCCAAGACAAGGTGTATCAATAATGAGCCTGACGGGACGAATATTAACATGAACTGCGGCTCCACCCATATTGAAGTGCTGGCGGAATATGTGAAGGAGCACCAGTGTGACGCAGGCTTTGCTTATGATGGAGATGCAGATAGATGTATTGCCATAGATGAGAATGGAAATGTGGTAGATGGGGATAGTATTATGTATGTATGCGGTGTTTATATGAAGGAACACGGCATGTTGGAAAATAATACGATTGTCACAACGGTTATGTCAAATTTAGGTCTGTACAAGGCCTTGGACAAAAAGGGAATCTCCTACGAAAAAACGGTGGTGGGAGATAAATATGTCTGTGAAAATATGATGAAAAATGGACATTGTCTAGGGGGTGAACAATCAGGACATATTATCTTTGGCAAACATGCCATGACAGGGGACGGAATTTTAACATCCCTGAAGGTGATGGAAGCAATGCTGGAAAAGAAGTCCACTTTAAGTCAGCTTACAGATGGATTAAAGATATATCCTCAGCTTCTTGTCAATGTAAAGGTGACAGATAAAAACACTGTGATGGAAGATAAAGATGTGCTTGCCATGGAGCAGGAGGTGGCGAATACATTGGGAGATGAGGGAAGAATCCTTCTTAGGGCTTCCGGCACAGAAAACCTGATTCGTGTTATGGTGGAGGCATCAACAGATGAAATATGTACACAGCAGGTAGATAGAGTGATAGAGGTAATTAAAAGAAAGAACTATGTAACTCCATAGTGATACAGCAATACGAAAGGATGTAGTATGAGAAAACAAAACGAGTATGATGAAGATTTTTTCGGGGATGATGAGTGGATGGATGATTCACCATTAGATGTGATTACTCAGAGAAGTAAGGCAAATGATACATCAAAACAGTATCAGGAGCCGTACGTGGATGAGGATTACGGGGGATTGGATTTTGAAGATGAGTTTGCAGAGGAAATGGATGAGGATGATTTTCTTATTGATTTAGATGACGAGGAGTTTTCTCTGGATGACAGATACTCGGAGAATGATTATACAGCAGCGGCAGGGGCAAGGAAGCTGAAGAAAAGGAGAAGAGGTCTGAAAGTATTCTTTGTTGTTGTGGAGCTGATTTGTATTTTTACTTTGTCTGTAGGAATCTGGGCAGCAGATTTTTATTTTGACAGAAGAAGTGAGTTTAATGAAAATATTGTAGACAAAACATATGAAAAAGAAAAAATTACGATTAATGAAGGTGTAGAGAAAAAGATTGCCAACGGATTTACGAATATTGCGGTCTTTGGAATTGATACAAGAACTGCCGCATTTGAGAGCGGTGTTAATACAGATACAATTATTATTGTGAGTATTAACAATGAGACAAAGGAAGTGAAGATGGTTTCCGTTTACAGAGACACCTATTTGAGGATTGCAGATTCTGTAGGTCAGGCAACCTATGCAAAGGCCAACAGTGCGTACTGCATGGGCGGTATCGAAAATGCCATCAGTATGCTGAACACCAACTTGGATTTGAATATTGAAAATTATGCGGTTGTGAATTTTTCAGGTGTAGCAAAGCTGATAGATTTGTTAGGCGGTGTGGATGTAAAGCTGACAGATGAGGAAGTAAGTCAGCTGAATTTCCACTTGATGGATTCCAGGCTATCTACAGGTATGAAATCTGATGATGTGCAGGGCTCAGGCTGGCAGCATCTAAATGGTCTTCAGGCAACGACTTACTGCCGTATCCGCAAGACTACTTTTTATGATGAGGTTACCAATGAACCAATCTCCGACGACTTTGGACGTACAGCAAGACAACGTCTTGTTATCAGTAAAATGGTAGATAAGGCAAAGAAAGCGGGAGTTAAGAAAACCTTAAAAATTGCACAAAAAATATTGACTCCGAAAAATGAAGATGAAAAGCTGCTGACTACCAGTTTTACCTTTGATGAAATTATGGAAATGATACCGATTCTGCTGAAGTTTAATATTGCAGGAAGCCAAGGATTTCCTAGTGTTTACAGAGGTGCGGAGATTGCAGGAAGTGTTGTTGTTCCAAGGGGCTTGGCATACAATGTCACACAGATGCACAAATTTTTGTTTGATGATAAAGATTATGAACCAACCAATTCAGTGAATATGATTAGTGACCAGATTATCAACATTACAGGAATACAATCAGAGACAGAGCCAGTGCCGGAAGACGACAATGACAATAGCAATGAATAAAGATTGATTTTGGAAATAGTACAATAATACGATGTTGGGGTAAAAGTCGCTAGCATCATAATACTATTTTAAATCATAGAAAATCCGAAGCAATTACTGTAATTATAAGAAATCCCTTGTTCTCAAACAAGGGATTTTTTTCACAAAATAATAAATGGATGTTTGATTTTAATTCACAACTAAATCACAAAATGTACACAAAAGCTTGCTAGACTAAATGCATCTTAAGATAACAGCCAGTAAACAATATAACAAAATGTACTGATAAAGGAAACAAAAAGTGATAGAGCGGAAAGGAGACGTTAGTATGTACGAGGAGAATAAGAATAAGGATTTGGAGAATATGGCTGCTCAGGGGTCACAGGTGGAGGGACCGAAGGACAGCGAGAATTCCTTTGTGATGCAGCAGTCGACGGAGGAACCAAAGAATAACAATAGCGAGGATTCCTTTGTGATGCAGCAGTCTGCAGAGGAAAATGAGACAAGTAATATTTATCGTTTTACAAAGGAGGAATTACAGGAGACTCAAGCCATGGAGGAAGAAACAGATTCACAAGCCAATCAAAGGACAGAGGCGCAAAGCAATATAGATTTGGAGACAGGTACCAATAGAGGGTATTCACAGGAAGCCAGCGGTCAGTATGAAGATTACAGTCATACACAAAATATATGGAAGCCCAATCAGGAGCTTCATCAATCAGGGAATCATGTAGTACAATCTAACAGCCCAAAGGCAAAAAAGAAAAATGAAAAGAAGCACACAGGCAGGAAAATAGTAATGTTTGTGGCAGGTGCAGTTGCCTTTGGAGCGATTGCTTTCGGAGCATTTTTGGGTGCAGATTACGCTAAAAATCAATTATTTCCAAAAGAAAACCGCAATGTGGAAATAGCAACTACCAACACAGGAAAAGCCAATGTATCTGTGACAACAACGTCCACAGCTGGACAGACAACCAATGGCGCCACAATTGTGACAGATGTATCTAATGTGGTGGAGGAGGTAATGCCTTCTATCGTGGCCATTACCAGCACACAATATATTGAGACGGGAAGATATGGCTACTTTTGGGGAAATTCCGGCGAAAACACCTACGAGGCAGAGGGGGCAGGCTCCGGTATTATTCTTGCAAAAAATGACAAGGAGCTTTTGATTGTCACCAATGAGCATGTAGTGGCAGATGCGGATTCCTTAAGTGTTCAATTTGCAGATGGAGAATCTGTGGAGGCGTATACAAAGGGAACGGATTCCGACGCAGACTTAGCCATTGTTTCTGTTCCTTTAGATAAAATAAAATCAGAGACCTTGGCTTCTATTAAGATTGCAGCTATTGGAGACTCTAATGCTGTGAAGGTGGGAGAGGGCGCCATTGCCATTGGCAACGCATTAGGCTATGGACAGTCCGTTACAACTGGAGTGATTAGTGCAGTGGACCGTGAAGTGTCCGGTGAAAATGGGTCGGATTCCAAAAAATTATTGCAGACAGATGCAGCTATCAATCCTGGAAACAGCGGCGGAGCATTGTTGAATGTGAAGGGCGAGGTGATTGGTATCAATGAACTAAAATACTCCTCCGATGATGTGGAGGGTATGGGTTTTGCCATTCCTATCAGTTCAGCCACAGAAATTATCAATAATTTGATGAATCAGGAGACAAAAACAAAAGTAGACGAGGATAAGAGAGGTTACCTTAATATTGTAGGTTTTGATGTGGACAGCAAGACTGCTCAAACCTACGGCTTAGAGGAAGGTGTGTTTATTGAGAAGGTGATTGAGGGAGGCGCTGCCCAGAAGGCAGGTCTGGAGGAAAAGGATATTATCGTAAAAATAAACGACACAAAAATTGGTGAAATGACTGATTTGCAAAAGCAGCTTCAGTATTATGCAGTAGGTGACAAGGTAAATATAACGATAAAATATGCTGACGGAAAAGAGTACAAGGAAAAAACGGTGGAGGTTACTCTCGGCAAACAGATGAGCACTTCAGATGACACAAGCCAGGGAAGCAGAAATAATCAACCTAATGGAGGAAATGGCAACAGCGGCAGTATTTTTGATTATTTTGGATGGTAAAAGAAAGATAAGCAGCAATGATGCTTTATTAGTCCAACGAATGATTTTGATTCGTTGGACTTTTTTCCTATAAGAAACTTCTGTAAACATTTTTTTATAGGAGGAGAGACCTTTGCCCCATAATTAAAGATGGGGGCAGGAGGCAGGCTGAGGAAATCTGTCAGGGTATCTTCCTATGCCTGTGAATAAAAGCAGGTCAGCAGCAATTTGAAAATTTTACAGATTTACATATAAGCTTGTTTGATTTATAATATAGGAACAAAAGCAAACAGCCATGATGCAGAGAAATGGAGAGAACAATGTCAGACGATTACAAAAACGAAGTAAACATAGAGGAGAATAATAATAGTCAGAGTGGTCAGGAAGATCATACATCCAGGGAGGATGAGTATGAGAATTACTGTTATCTGTGCCGCAGGCCTGAAAGTCAAGCCGGTAAGATGATTAGTATGCCGGGGAATATACATATCTGTAATGATTGTATGCAGAGAACCTTTGATGCTTTAGAGCATACAGGTGTAGATATGAATTCCATGAAAAATGTAGATATGAACAATATGGATTTCTCAAAGATTCCGAATATCAGTTTTTTGAATTTAGGTGATTTTCCGGGTGGTATGCCCCAAAGACAAAAGGTGAAGAAGAAAAAGAAAAAAGAGGAGAAGAGGGAGGAGCCGGCTATGGACATTCATTCCATCCCAGCGCCTCATAAAATTAAGGCCCAGTTAGACGACTATATAGTAGGGCAGGAATACGCCAAGAAGGTCATATCTGTTGCGGTGTACAATCACTACAAGAGGGTGGCTACTAACACGATGGATGAGATAGAGATTGAAAAATCCAATATGCTGATGATTGGACCTACTGGAAGCGGAAAAACTTATTTGGTAAAAACGCTGGCAAGGCTTTTAGATGTTCCTTTGGCTATTGCAGACGCCACTTCTCTCACGGAAGCAGGGTATATCGGTGACGATATTGAGAGCGTGGTGAGTAAGCTGCTGGCAGCTGCGGACAATGATGTGGAGCGGGCGGAAAACGGCATTATATTTATTGACGAGATAGATAAATTACACAAAAAGAAAAATACAAATAACAGGGATGTAAGCGGGGAGTCTGTGCAGCAGGGCTTGCTGAAGCTCTTGGAGGGCAGCGAGGTGGAGGTGCCGGTTGGGGCTAACAGCAAGAATGCCATGGTTCCCTTAACGACAGTAAACACAAAAAATATTTTATTTATCTGTGGAGGAGCTTTCCCGGATTTAGAAGATGTGATAAAGGAGAGATTGAACAAGAAATCCTCCCTTGGTTTTTGCTCTGATTTAAAGGATAAATATGACGGAGTGGAAATATTAGATAAAGTTATAGTGGAAGATTTAAAAAATTATGGTATGATACCAGAATTTTTAGGAAGACTTCCCATTGTGTTTACCTTGTCGGGCTTGACGGAAGAGATGCTAGTACAAGTATTAAAGGAGCCGAAAAATGCTATTATTAAACAGTATCAGAAATTATTGGAGTTAGATGAAGTGAAGCTGACCTTTAATGAGGAGGCGTTGGTGGCAATTGCCAAAAAGGCTATTGAGAAAAAGACAGGAGCTAGAGCTTTGCGCTCCATTATAGAGGAATTTATGCTGGATATTATGTATGAGATTCCGAAAGATGATAATATTGGCAGTGTCATTATTACAAAAGAATATATTGAGAATACAGGCGGCCCTATCATTCAAATGAGAGAGACAGAGCGCAAGCTTGCACAGACATCAGAGGCAATATAATACAAGCAAAAGAGAGAGCTTGTGGGCAATATAAGAATTGGTATATTTTTTTCCATGCAGTCATAAAATGCTAAGAAGGACTATAATAAACGGGAGTATAGTAAAATGGATATGGATTGCATGGAGAAATTTTTGTCCGAGGACTATGGGGAATTTATATATGATACTTATATTCCGGAAAGAATACAGGAGTTGGATGATGATTTTTGTCATTTACATTTGGCATATAACTTGCAGGTAGTTAGTGTGCCCTTAAATAGAGTCCCCCCTCTTGGAATTAATCGGGATTACGCTTATAAAAATATTCCCAGCTTGTTCGGATTGATGGATGCTTCCGCTATGGAGGATGCGGGAATTATTAAAATTCAAAATCAGCCGGTTTTGGAGTTAAAGGGGCAGGGTGTGATAATAGGTTTTGTGGATACAGGAATCGATTATATGCACCCTGCTTTTCGTTTTTCTAATGGGAGAACAAAGATTATATCTATTTGGGATATGACAGTGCAGGGAGGGAGAGTGCCAGAGGGCATGCCTTTTGGCAGTGAGTATTTAAGCGATGAGATACAGCAGGCCATAGAGAGCGACGATCCCTACAGTATTGTACCCTCAAGGGATGAGGAGGGACACGGAACATTTTTGGCTGGCATTGCGGCAGGAAGTGAGAATGCAGCCCAGGATTTTGTTGGAGCGGCGCCTATGTCACAGATTGTTATGGTTAAAGTTCGCCAGGCAAAAAAATATGTCAGGGACTTTTATCGGGTGGCAGAGGAGGCCCAGGCGTACAGCGAGGTGGATTTGCTGTTGGCGCTTCAGTATTTGAGAAGCGTGGTGATTCGGGAGCAAAAGCCTATGGTAATTTGCTTTGGGATGGGAACAAACATGGGAGACCATGCAGGAAACTCGCCATTGGGAATGTACTTGAATGCATGGGCGTCAGTACCGGGAATTGCCGTTGCCATCGGGACAGGAAATGAGGGTGATAAAAGACATCATTTTCGAGGAATGGGAGTGAATGAAGGCGAATATCAAGATGTAGAGCTTCGTGTTGACCAGGGGGAGCGGGGCTTTTTGTTGGAGCTGTGGGGCAGGGTGCCGGAGACATATTCCATAGGGCTGGTATCTCCCGCCGGAGAAAATATCCCCAGGATTCCTGCCAGGATAGGCGGTGAACAGCGCATCAATTTTGTGTTTGAAAATACAGTGGTGGATATATCCTATGTATTTGGTGAGATAGGTTCGGGAAATGAAGTGATTATTATGAGATTTACGGACCCCACTCCCGGAATATGGACAATAAAGGTGTATGGAAACAATATTGTGGGAAATGGGTATCATATATGGCTGCCTATTACAGAGTTTTTGTCTGGTGACACCTATTTTATTGAGCCGGATCCGGAGGTGACCCTTACGATACCTTCAGATACCATATCTCCTATATCGGTGAGCGGTTACAATCATCGGACAGGAGGATTTCTTATGGAATCAGGAAGAGGCTATCCGTTGAACGGGCAAATCAAGCCGGATTTTGCAGCGCCTGGGGCCAATGTATTAGGTCCGCTGACAGGAGGGGGTTATGGAACAAAAAGCGGAACAAGCGTGTCGGTTGCAGTTGCAGCAGGCGCCTGTGCCTTGTTTTTAACTTGGGGAATTGTCCTTGGGAATGATTATCGCATGAATACTTTAGATATGAAAAATTATTTAATCCAAGGAGCGGTGCGGGATAAGGATAGCACTTATCCGATGCGCACCTTTGGATGGGGAAAGTTAAACGTCTATAATGCCTTTGAGGCAATACGAAAACTCTAGTGATTTTTATTTTATTGTATAGGAAAGCTCGTCCTATACAATAAAATGCTCAACGTTCGTTCAGGGGGATTCGCTCCTCCAGCCAGTCTCCTATGTGGGTAAATACATCTAATCGATTGATTTCATTTAGAATCTCATGACGTCCTTTAGGATAAAGCTTTAGGGAAAGGTCGTTTATCTGCAGTTTTTGAAATTGCTGATATACTTTTTTTACCCCTTTTCCAAAACCTCCTACAGGGTCGTCCCCACCAGAAACAAAAAGGACAGGCATTTCTCTTGAAATATTCCGTCGTTTTTTCTTGTCTGTCAAAGCCAAAATGCCTCGGAGCATATGGAGATAGGCATTTACGGTAAAAATAAATGTGCACCATGGATGGGCCTGGTAGGCGTCTACGATCTGTTCGTCTCTCGTAAGCCAGTCATAATCCGTTCTGGATGGCTTAAAGGAGGAATTGTAACTTCCAAATGCCATTTTGTTTACAAAGGCGCTTCGGTAGTGGTCTCCCTTAATTTGCTGTAAAATACGGCACAGGATGATTCCTATCATACATTCCGCTTTTGAGTGGTAACCAGTTCCCATAATAATAGCGCCGTCTATGTCCTTGGGATATTGCTGTATATATTGCCGCAGTAAAAAAGAACCCATGCTGTGTCCCAACATAAAATGAGGAATGTGAGGAAATTGTTTTTCGATATATAAAAAAAGTCGGCGTATGTCTGCGATGACCATTTCATTACCTTTAGAGTGATGAAAAAATCCATAATTCTCCTGGTTGCTCACGGACATTCCATGTCCAAGATGGTCATGCCCAATGACACAGATTCCTCTCTTGTTTAAGCTTGCGGCAAAGGCATCATAACGGTCGATATACTCTACCATGCCATGGCAGAGCTGCAGCACTGCTTTTATTTCTCCCTGAGGTTTCCACTGGATGGCATGTATTCTCGTGACACCGTCTGCGCTTAAAAATGTAAATTCTTTTTTCAAAGTCTCTTCTCCTTTCTAGAAAGTTTTGCTGCTATCTATATGTTTTACAACATGTATTGCTTTAACTATCTATTTATTTTACATATTTATCCAGAAAAGTAAACACCTTTTCATTGTATTGCTTTAAGTCGGCACATCGGCTTTCCACATGTCCAGCGTCCTTTACAATATATTTTTCCTTTGGGGATGCGCAGGCGTCATACAGGGGCTGCATCATGGAATATGGTACAAAGGTGTCCTTCTCCCCATGAATAAACAGCATAGGTATTTTGCATTTTTGTAATTGACGTATACAGGAGGCGTCCTGAAAAGAATAGCCCGCATGATGCTTGCTGATTTTACTTGTAATATGCAGCAGGGGAAAGGGAGGAAGATGGAGCAGTGCTGCCAATTCCTGAGCAAATATATCTGACACGCTTGTGTAGCCGCAATCCTCCACACATGCCTTGACATGGGAGGGGAGTCGTTCTCCTGCGGTCATCATTACAGTTGCGGCGCCCATAGAAATGCCGTGAAGGACAATGCGGGCATTTTGGTTTCTTTTAATCAGCAAATTTATCCATCCCTGCATGTCCATTCGGTCCAGCCATCCCATAGTGATATAACGCCCTTCACTTTTGCCGTGTGAGCGCAAGTCCACAAATAGAACATGATAGCCCCGTTCATGATAGTCTTTTCCAAAAGTATACATTTCCAGCCGGCTTCCAGAGTAGCCGTGAACTAAAATGACATATTGGTTAGAGGAAGGGTCTAGGGAAGGTACCAGCTCGCCATAGAGCTTTAAGCCGTCGAAAGAACGAATGGACAGGGGTTCGCACTTGCAGCTGTGGTGCCATTCCCTGCCCTCCTTATTTAATTTTTTGCGCATAATGGTTAAGGGCTCTTTGTCTTTCATCTTTTTGTTTTTATAGTCGGCAGGATTAGCCGTAAAGGGCTTTTTTCTGCGAACAAAAACAAAATGCAGAATTAACGCTCCCATCATCACTAGAAAGGTATTGACAGAGGCAGCCAGAATCAAAAGGTTTCCCAGAATATTTTTGATTTTTAATAGTAAATTGGTACTCATGTGAAAATTCTCCTTTGTATCATTGTATCCTTTTTATTTTTCATTAAACATGGATTTTTATTGTTTGCATACATTAAGAGCCCATATAATCAAGAGAAAAGGTTTTCTTTTAAAATAATTACTTCTGTTAACATTTTGGTGCACATAGGAGTATAGGAAATATGGCAAAATTATAATTATGTAGTGGGCGGCTCCTCTTGAGAGTTGCTTGTTACATGCTGACGTCCCTCGTGGTCTATCTCGTAGTCTTGTGTATAGATTAGCTCGGACACGGGAACTAGCTCATATCCGGCATCTTTTAAGGTTTGAATCATTTTGTCTAGGGCATCGGCAGTGTATTTGGCGCCGTTGTGACAAAGAATAATGGAACCGTTTCCTAGATGTTTATGCTGTGTCACAGTTTTAATAATGGAATCTACGCCATAGTCCTTCCAGTCTAAAGAGTCCACATCCCATTGAATACAGTGATAATTTAACTCCTTTGTGGCCTCTAGCAATGTATTGTTGTAGTCACCATAAGGAGGTCTAAACAGTGTCATCTCTGTTCCTGTCAATTGTTTTACTTTGTCGTGGGCTTTAGTAATTTCCGCAAGGCATTCTTTTTTAGATAACTGAGACATTTGTTTATGATTTTCACTGTGATTTCCTAAATCATGTCCAGCCTCAGCGATTGCCTTTACATCCTGGGGGAATTTTTCTATCCATTCCCCAGTCATAAAAAAGGTAACGTGTACGTCCTGTTTTTTTAATATTTCTAAAATTTTACTTGTGTCCTCATTCCCCCAAGCAGCATCGAAGCTCAAGGCGATTTTTTTTTCCGGTGTATCTACACAGTAGATAGGAAGCTTTTTTTCATTTGTTCCGCTTGATACAAAAAGATGCTTAGGAACAAACTGAATAGAACATAAAAGCAGCAGCAGAGCGCTGATGATAAGAAATGCATTTTTGCGAAACATAGGCAGTTCTCCTAAAAGAAAAGTATTATTATCTTTATATGTGTTATGCAGAGAAATTATGACATTCCATTATTTCCAAATGGACATTTTATCTGTAAAATGATATAATGCAAGAGCTGTAAGCTGGAAAACCTTATAAAGATTAGGCTGGCAGCTTGTCACTTCGGAAAAAACAGATGATAGAAAAATCACAGTACATGTGATACAAATGAGGGATACCATGAAATCACATAAAATACAATTCAAAAGATTCAGCGTAATATTAGGCATTGGTCTTTTATTGTGCTGCCTGCACCCTGTACAGGCAAATGCAAAGACGAAAACGAAAGTGTTGAATATGCATATATGGAAAGTAAAGCAAGAGTGCCGTCTGTATAAAAAAGCAGATGAGAACAGCAAGAGACTTGGAAAGTTAAAGGCGGACAGGGAAGTAGTGAAGCTTGGGAAAACGAAAGTGGACGGGGTAGTTTGGTATCAGGTAGGTACCCGTTTAAAAGGAAAATACACAAAAGGTTATGTGCAGGCGAAGGCTTTGAAGGAATTAGTCTGCAAGGAGACAGCCTCCACGAAGTATTTAGGATTATCACAGTCCAACACTGCTATATGGGAAAAACCAACCGAATATTATAAAAAAGTAAAATCCTTGAAAAAGGGAAAAGAAGTGGTGGTTACAAAGAAAATATCCATTCACGGGCAAAAGTGGTATAAGGTAGTTTGCGGTTCTGGTAAAAATAAAAAAATTGGCTATGTATTAAAAGATAAAATTGTGATTACACAGGATATTGCCTATGAGAAAACACTTTTAGATTATCCTCTGTCTTACAGGGATTCCATAAGAAAGCTTCATAAAAAATATCCTGAGTGGGAGATTATACCTGTTTATACAGGACTTTCCTGGGATGATGTGATTGAAAATGAGACTACAGTGGGAAAGAACACGATTATGTCCTATGTACCATCAGGTGGGAAGGTCACAAGCTTTAGCGCGCCATTGTCTTATCTGTCTACAGATAAAGGGTGCTATAACTGGAGGACGGATGTGTATACATTGATTGACGGGACAGTGTGGTACACGGCTGCTCCAGATGTAGTGAGATATTATATGGATCCAAGAAATTTTTTGGACAGTAAAAATATATTTCGCTTTGAGACGATGGAGTATGATGAGTCTCAGACGATAGACGGGGTAAAGCAAATTTTAAAAGGAACCTTTATGGAAAAAAATCATAAGATGAAGGTTACAGTCAAGGTAAAGGATAAGAAGACAAAAAAGAAGAAAAAGAAGACGGTTACAAAAAAATATTCTTATGCATCTACCTTTATGGAAGCCGCAAAAAAAACAGGTATTAGTCCCTATGTTTTGGCGGCGAGAGCAAAACAGGAGTTAAGTCCAAAAGGCTCCGGCTCTAGTTCAGGAAAATATAAGGGTTACAAAGGATATTATAATTTTTATAATATTGGAGGCAACGATTCAGCGGGGGGAGGGGCTATAGATAATGCGCTGCGCTATGCTAAGGGCACAAAGAGTGATAAGAGCTATGGCAGACCTTGGAACAATCAAAAGAAAGCAATTATCGGCGGTGCTATGTTTCTGGCGGACAAATATATGAGCACAAAGCAGAACACATTGTATTTTCAAAAATTTAATGTGGTAAATAGGGAGAGCTTATATCTGCACCAGTATATGACCAATATTCAGGCGCCGGAAACGGAGGCGCGCTCCACGTACAATATGTACAAGAAGATGGGAATGCTGAAGGAGAAGAAGATATTCTATATTCCCGTCTATGAAAATATGCCGAAGGAGGCATGCAGACTGCCAGAAAAGAAGGGTAGCAGCAACAATTATCTAAAGTATTTGAATTTAAAGGATGGAGTAAGGAAAACCAATGCCTTAAAATATTTAAATCATAAGTTTTCTTATAAACGCCTGTCATACAAGATGACAGTGCCTGCCACTATGTCAAAGCTTCGTGTGGAGGCAAGGGCTGTCAATAAAAACTGTAAGGTCAGCGGTGTGGGTAAGACATATACACTAAAGCCAGGTAAAACGAAAATAATTAAAATTAAGTGCCGCGCCCAAAGCGGAGATGAAAGAATTTATAAAATTGCAGTTAAAAGAAAAAATTAACGGCAATCGTAAAATGTATGTATAAGCATATAGTAAAAAAGAATTAAAAAATTGTACTTTTTGCAAGGGTATCTGCGAGATCGTTGTAGGTGTCATGGGAATGTCCTTTTACCTTAACAAAGGAGATGCGGATTTGAGAGCAAATGGAGTCAAAGTAAGCCTTGTAGGCCTTTGTTCCTTCTTTATTTGCTTTCCAATCTCCCTGACACCAGCGGGCGATTCCCTCATAATCATGATAGATAGTAAGCTCCCTGCAGCCTCGCTCTACAGCTGTTTCCATGGCAACCCTAGCGCCCAATATTTCTCCGGCTACGTTTCGCATGGAAGCCAATTCTTTATCACAGCCATTTCCGCTGAAATGCTCCTCCTGCTCCTGATGGAAAAAAACTACCCCATATCCGTATTTGTTTGTTTTACTGTTAAAGCTTCCGTCTACATAGGCAATCGCTTTTTCTTTCGTGGAGGAGTGCAGGGGGGATTTGGCGGCAGCAGTGGTTTCTTTGCTGCTTTCAGCCGCCCCATTATCATTATTTTCTGAATGAGGATATTCAGCAGTATTCCAGCCTAAAAATACAGCAGCTTCCCCTGCAGAGGGGAAGCTTTTGTATATGGCGCCGGAATATCCGTTAATTTGTTTTTGACAGTCAGACCAAGTGGAATAAATCCCAGGTGTCCGTCCTACTTTGACTGCATAAAATTTATTTGCCATAATTTATAAATAATCCTTTCTTTAAATTATATTATTCCAATGCTTTAAGTTCCATTATAAGTGATAGATTAAATTCTGTCTTCTAACATATATTCTGACTTGTTCATCATTAGTACAGTGATATATGTTCATGTGTCAGAACACTTGTGTAGTATTGATATTAGGAAGCAGAGCGGGTAATTTTAAATTTATAGGTGGTGGTAGCTCCGTTCTCAGCCTTGCATGTAATGGATTTTGTCACGGAGGCTCCGGCAGCAGGCAGGGTAATAGATAAATTTGTAGTAGTGATGGAACTGCGCTTGCTTACAGGGGTGGCAGTAAAAGTTAATTTTGTAGTAGTTTTCGGTACTGTCATTGTGTAGGCTTTGGTAGCGTAGTTGAAGGTTCCTTTTTTGTTGCCGCTGCTTGTCAAGTAAGATTTCATACCTTTATTGTTCTGGTTCTTAACGGTAATAGATTTAATGTAGCTGTTTGGGTTTCCGGATTTTTCCGGCAGTGCACAGGGGCTGTCCGGCATATTTTTATATACTGGAATGTAAAATACCATCACATCCTCAAGAATTCCCAAGTCATCATAGGAGTTGAAAAGCTTTAATGCCTCGCTTGTGGGGGCCTGTATATTTGTCATATACTGATGTGCGTACAAACCGCTGGATTTATTTGTCACATTAAATTTTTGCAGATATAAAGTATTCTGTCCCTTGTTAATGTAGGAGTATCCAATATATTGGGCGCCGCCGATAATGGCTTTGTACGGTGTGTTCCAAGGTCTTAAATAGGTGGTGCCTGTTTTGGCAAAGGTGAGGCCATTTGCGATGGCGCCGCCTCCGGCGGAATCGTTAGCACCGATATTGTAATAATTATAGTAGCCTTTTAAGTCTTTTGGATGTTTGGAATCAGTGTAGGTTCCCGTTACCGAGCCTGATATGTTTGGTATTCCTAATCCCAGCTCTTGTTTTGCCCTTGCCGCTAAATGATAAGGGCTGACTCCGGATTGGCTTCCGGCAGTCATAAAGGTGGAGGCGTAAGATTTGGTAACCTTTTTCTTTGTAGTCGGGTCAGTGTATGTGTAGTTGCCGTTCATAAATGTATTTTTCAATATGCTAGATACAACAGATTTGCTCTGTGAACTGTTGTATGCCAGTGCTTCAAATTGGAAGATACCTTCCTGGTTCAGGAAGTTTCTCGGGTCCATATAATACTTTACTACCTTCTCGCTGGCAGTATACCATGTAGTGCCATCACATAATGTATAAGTGTCTGTTCCCCAGTTGTAGGCTCCTTCGGCAGTGGAAAGATACGAAAATGGGGCGCTGTACTGTCCTGGCTCACCGCCGTTTGGAACGGTAGTGGAAATGGTATTTTTTTTCACAACACTTTCATTTTTGATGACTTCATCCCAGTCTAAACCGGTCTCTATTGGAACAAATTTCCAGTTTGGATATTTCTCATGAAGCTTTTTTAATTCACTTTTGTAGGAGGATGGAAAAGCCTCTATGGAAATTAAAAATTGTGCATCGCTCTCTAATATAATGGCTGTCTTTGGAAGATAGCCGCTGTATTTTTTTCCGCTGACAGTGGCTTTTGCTTTGTACCACACATCACCGTTGACGGAGTAGGTGTCAGTGATGGTGATTTTTTGGTTGATTGGAAGAGTGGCAACGTTTGTGGAGGCAAGGTTTGCCATTTTCTTTAAAAATGTTCTGTTTTTTGTATTGGCGGATAAATCTGCACCGGATGTCTTAACTTTGGAAGATGCAGCTGTTTTGTCTGCAAGTACATATCCTGTGTATGATTTTCCATTTACATATGCGGTAACCTTATGCCATTTAACTTTATTTACGGTAAGCTTATTCAAATATACAATATCTGTTTTGACTGGTAGCTTTACTTTGGCAGGACTGTATTTGGAGGCTGCCGAGTATAGGGTAGTAGATTTGGTCACGTTGTAATTTTTAGCATATTTGGAGGAAGCGGTTACGCCATGCAGAGTGATTTTTGACTTAAGAACATAACCGCTGGCTGATTTACCATTTTGTTTGTAACTTACCTTATACCATTTTTTTCCGTTGACTCTTAAATATTTTGTGGCTGTTACCACTGTGTTTTTGTAAAGTGTTGTCTTTTTTTTGCTGCTTTTGTCAGCACTTTTGTAAACGACAGCAGAAGATTTCACATAACCGGTTCTCTTGTAGAAGGAGTAGGTTTCGGTCTTTGTCACATAGTCGGCAAAAACATACCCCTTTTTTGTTTTACCTTTTACAGATGCCTTAACCTTGTACCATGTTCCCGATTTTTTCTTGCTGGTGCTTAGGTAGGTTAGGGAAGTGTTTTTCTTTAAGGCAGCGATTTTTGAGGAAGTAGTGGAAGCCTTCTTCCTAAAATTCACATTTGATGTATTTATTTTGTATGTGGTAGATGTAATCGTTGCTGCTTTTATGTCTGAAGCTGTCTGTATGCCTGCAAGGCTAAAGAAAACTGTCAGGACAAATAAGCAAGTGAACAATTTTCTCTTATTGTATTGTTGCATATAAATCCTCCATTCTTTTTTGTGATTTTAATATTTGAAACGATTCATGGAACCTGCCCCTGAATCATTACAATATTTTATTAAATAATGAGTTCTATGTTTATTTTATTGCACTGGAAACGTAAACGTATTATAACATATTTTTTTAGTAGATGTAGTGAAAAATCAATATATTTAAAAAGAATTTTCTGCCAAAGGAACTGCTTTTTGGATAGGGACATGCCGACGGATTACAAGCGTTATCTATATTTGACAAAGGATAGTTTGAATGCTATGATTACTTCGGTAAATAGCTGTTATAAATTTTGCTGGAATGATTTATAAAGTGGACAATCAAGTGTAAATGATAAATGTGTAAACTGTAAAATGAGTTGTATTTGCGCGGAAAGAGTGCAGGATGGGAGAGTGCTATGCATTATACAAAAAATGAAATTATTCGTATGGTGGAGGAGGAGGATGTAGAATTTATTCGACTGCAGTTTACGGATATATGCGGCAATATGAAAAATATGGCGATTACCTCCAGCCAATTAGAGAAAGCGCTGGATAATCAATGTATGTTTGACGGGTCTTCTATTGAGGGTTTTGCAAGGGAGGAGGAATCGGATATGTATTTGTATCCGGATTTGGATACCTTTGAGATATTCCCCTGGAGACCGCAGCAGGGAAAGGTTGCCAGATTGATATGCGATGTAGGCAAGGCAGATAAAACACCTTTTGAGGGAGATCCCAGATATGTGCTGAAAAAGGTGTTAAAGCAGGGGGAGGAGATGGGATACACATTTGATGTGGGTTCCGAGTGTGAATTTTTCTTGTTTCACACAGACGAGGACGGACTTCCTACCACCATGACTCATGAGAAGGCAGGCTACTTTGACGTGGGCCCTGTTGACCTTGGAGAAAATGCAAGGCGGGATATGGTAATGAATTTGGAGGAAATGGGATTTGAGGTTGAATCTTCCTACCATGAGAAGGCGCCGGCCCAGCATGAGATTGATTTTCGATATGACAATGCATTAAAAGCGGCAGACAATATTATGACCTTTAAATTGACAGTCAAATCTATTGCAAAGCGCCATGGACTTCACGCAACTTTTATGCCAAAGCCTAAGAACGGAGTAAACGGTTCAGGTATGCACTTACATTTGTCCCTCTCTAGGGATGGTGTCAATCTTTTTGATGATAAGGGGGATAAATATGGGTTAAGTCAGGAGGCCTATTATTTTATTGCGGGAATTATGGCACATATGAAGGGAATTACTTTGATTGCCAATCCGACAGTAAATTCTTACAAGAGGTTAGTAGTAGGATATGAGGCGCCGGTATATATTGGTTGGAGCGGAGGGAGGAGAATGCCATTGATTCGTATTCCGGCATCGAGAGGGCAAAATGCCAGGGTGGAACTTAGAAGCCCAGATCCGGTAGCCAATCCCTATTTACTGTTGGCAGCTTGCTTAGCAGCAGGATTAGAGGGAATACGGCAAAAAATGAAGGTGCCCCAGGAAATGGAAAAAGATGATTGTGTGATGGATCGGGAAGAGGCAGAAAAAAAAGGAATGGAATGTCTTCCTGGCAATTTACAGCAGGCAATTTCAGAGTTTGAAAAAGATACTTTTCTTCAGGAGGTGTTGGGAGAACATATCTCATCAAAGTATGTAAAGCACAAAAAAGCTGAGTGGGACAGCTATCACAATCAAATATCAGATTGGGAAATCAATGAATATCTGTACCGTTTATAAGCCAAAGCCTTGTAATTTCACGGCAGAAGCTATGAAGGAGGTGTTCATGTGGCAGGGATAATCGCAGTGTTTCCTAAATTGGAGGATGCAAAAGGAATAAAAAACTTGCTGAGTAAGAGGGGATTTACGGTGAATGCTGTATGTACTTCAGGCTCCCAGGCAGTCAGCGCTGTGGACCAGATGGGGGAGGGTATCGTCATCTGCGGCTATAAGTTTACGGATATGACATACAGGGAACTGCAGGAGTATCTACCGGCGGGGGTGGATATGCTGCTGATGGCTTCACCAAGCAAGCTAAGCCAAGTGAACAGTGAGGGAATCGTATGTTTAGAAATGCCCATCAAGGTGCAGGATATGGTAGATACATTGCATATGATGGAGATGAATGCTGCCAGGCGGAAACCCAGAAAAAAGCAAAAACCAAAGAGAAGAGACAAAGGGGAGCAGATGTATATTGATAAAGCCAAAAAATTGTTGATGGAGAGAAATCATCTGTCGGAGGAGGAGGCACATCACTATATTCAAAAAGCAAGTATGGACAGCCAAACAAATATGGTAGAGACGGCACAGATGATATTGGATATGATGGATGTGTGACGATAACCGTGAGAGATTTAAAGAAATTTTTTAAGATATAAAGTTTTCAATTATTGTTTCAATATTAAGAATAAATTAAGAATTGAAGGATATTGTTTCAATATTGAGAATAAATAAGAAATTTAAGAATAAAAAGATAAAGTAAAGGAGAGCAGGATATGTTTGAAATCAATGATAATTATTTGAAGCTGCCAGGAAGCTATTTATTTTCTACCATAGGAAAAAAGGTAAATGCGTTTACACAGGCAAATCCAGATAAACCAATTATCCGCCTAGGAATCGGGGATGTTACACTGCCCTTGTGCCCAAAGGTGATTGAAGCGTTACATAGCGCAGTGGATGAGATGGCAGATGCGTCTACTTTTAAGGGCTATGCGCCGGACTTAGGTTATGAGTTTTTGAGAAGCGCTATTGCCAACCAGGATTATAGAGCAAGAGGCGTTGAGATAGAAATTGATGAAATTTTTATCAGTGATGGGGCGAAGAGTGATTCGGGCAATATTGGAGATATTTTTTCAGTGAATAATAAAATTGCCGTGTGCGATCCGGTATATCCTGTATATGTGGATACTAATGCTATGTCCGGCAGAACTGGTGAATATATGGCAAAGGAAGAAAGATGGAGTAATGTGATTTACATGCCATGTTTGGAGGAAAATAATTTTGCGCCAAAGCTTCCGTCTGAGACACCGGATATGATTTATTTGTGCTTTCCCAATAATCCTACAGGTTCTACGATTTCCAAGGAGGAACTGCAAAAATGGGTAGATTTTGCAAACGAAAAGGGAGCGGTTATCATTTATGACGCTGCCTATGAGGCGTATATTTCTCAGGAGAATGTGCCTCACAGCATATATGAGTGCCAGGGCGCCAAAACCTGTGCCATTGAGCTTCGCAGTTTTTCTAAAAATGCAGGTTTTACGGGAACGCGCTTGGGCTTTACCGTGATACCAAAGGAATTAAAGAGCGGAGATGTTGCATTAAACAGCCTGTGGGCAAGACGCCATGGGACAAAATTTAACGGTGCTCCCTATATTATTCAGAAGGCAGGGGAAGCCGTGTATACAGAGGAAGGGCAGGCGCAGGTAAAAGAGCAGGTTGCCTATTATATGAACAACGCAAAGGTGATACGTGAGGGACTTGCAGACGCAGGCTTTCGCGTATCCGGCGGAGTGGATGCTCCGTATATCTGGTTGAAGACACCGGACAATATGACCTCATGGGAATTTTTTGATTATTTGTTGGAGAGGGCAAATGTAGTTGGTACACCTGGTTCAGGCTTTGGCCCAAGCGGGGAAGGATATTTCCGATTGACAGCATTTGGGACTTATGAGAATACATTGGCGGCCATTGAAAGAATTAAAAATATAAAATAATCATAACGATTCAGAGCCGCATTCGCAAAAACGTTGCCAAGGCAGCTTATCTTTTGCTCATGTATGGCTTCTCGCCATATAGATTTATAAAAATAGTCTTTATCAAGCAAGCTTGAACAGCCTGTTTTGTATAAATCTGCATGGCTCTGAATCGTCTCACATTTTTACATGGGCAATACACATTGGACTATAGAATTATTATATCAATAGTGTATACTTGTGTAAAATATGGAAAGAAAGGGAAGGAAAATTATGGGAATTATTGTGGACAAAGAAAATTTAGTGTTTCATTTGCAGACAAATGAGACAAGCTATATTATGGCGGTTAAAAAAGGAAAATATCTTGCACATGTGTACTGGGGAAAGAAAATGAACACGCCGAATATGGATAATGCTTTACTTATGAGATGGAGCTGCTTTGGGGCAATGGAGGAGCAGGAGGATGCAACCTATTCCATGGATTATGTCAGGCAGGAATATCCAACCGGATGCGGCACAGATTACCGGATACCGGCCATAGAGGTGGAGTATAAGGACGGTAGCAGAGTGTGTCCTCTAGAGTACACAGGATATAAGATTAGCAAAGGCAAAAGACCTTTGGAGGGACTGCCGGCTGTATATGTGGAGGCAGAGGAGGAGGGGGATACCCTGGATATTATATTGGAGGATAAGCTGAAGGGGTTGAGAGTCACCCTGGCCTACAGTGTGTTGAGCAAGTATAATGCTATTACAAGAAGTGTGAAAGTGGAAAATGGAGGAGAGGAAAATGTAAAGCTGGAAAAGGTGATGAGTCTGAGCGTGGATTTTGAGACAAGCGATTATGAAATGCTGCAGCTTCCAGGAGCATGGGGAAGGGAACGTCACATTGAAAGAAGGGTTCTGCGCAGCGGCCTGCAGTCTGTTGAGAGCAGGCGGGGAGCAAGCAGCCATCAGATGAACCCATTTATTGCGTTGCTTGGGCCAGGTGCAAATGAGACAGTGGGAAATGTTTATGGAATTAATCTTGTCTACAGTGGGAACTTTACAGCGGGTGTGGAGGTGGACTCCCTATTTCAGAGCCGATTGTATATGGGAATCAACAATTATGATTTCTCATGGCTGTTAGAGCCGGGGGAGGTATTTACAGCTCCGGAGGCCGTGATGGTATTTTCCTCCCATGGTCTAGGTGAGATGTCCCGCATTTATCACAAGCTATACAGGGAACGTCTTGTCCGTGGAAAATATAGAGATGCGGTGAGGCCGATTTTGGCAAACAATTGGGAGGCTACTTATTTTGATTTTGATGAAGAAAAGATAGTAGCTCTTGCGGGGGAAGCAAAAAGCTTAGGGATTGAGCTTTTTGTTCTGGACGACGGATGGTTTGGTAAGAGAAACGGGGATAACTGTTCTTTAGGAGACTGGTTTGTCAACAGAGAAAAACTGCCAAGCGGCATAGACGGTTTGGCGAAAAAAGTGAAGGAGCAGGGAATCAGCTTTGGCCTTTGGGTGGAGCCGGAGATGGTATCTCCTGACAGTGAACTGTATCGTAAACATCCTGACTGGTGCATCCATGTAAAGGACAGAAACAGAACCCAGTGCCGTTCACAGCTGACGCTGGATTTAAGCAGAAGAGATGTGTGCGATTATATTATAGAAACAATCGGCAGCATTTTAGACAATGCCCCTATCTCCTATATAAAATGGGATATGAACCGGCACATGACAAATCTTGGCTCAGCCCTTCTTCCGGCGGAAAGGCAAAAGGAAATGCCTCATCGGTATATGCTTGGTCTGTATCATGTGTTAGAGGAGATTGTGGGAAAGCATCCAGATGTGTTGTTTGAGAGCTGTTCCGGCGGCGGCGGAAGATTTGACGGGGGAATGCTCTACTATATGCCGCAGACTTGGACCAGCGATGACACGGACGGAGTGGAGCGGTTGTATATTCAATATGGTACCAGTCTGGTGTATCCAATCAGCACTATGGGCTCTCATGTGTCGGCAGTGCCTAATCATCAATCCGGGCGGGTTACCTCCCTAAAGCTGAGAGGGGATGTGGCAATGAGCGGCAATTTTGGTTATGAGTTGGACTTGACAAAGTTTACTCCTGAGGAAAAGGAGGAGGTGAGAGGGCAGGTTGCACAGTATAAGGAGCTTCGCACTTTCATTCAATCAGGGGATATGTATCGGCTCCAAAGTCCATTTGAGGGAAATACAGCTGCATGGATGTTTTTATCCCAAGATAAAAAAGAAATTTTTGCAGCATATTTCAGAATATGTGCCAAGGTCAATCCGGGAATTACAAGAATGAAGCTGCAGGGGCTGCAGCCGGACGGCATCTATGAAATAAAGGAGACAGGACAGAGATTTCGGGGGGATGAATTGATGGAAATTGGTCTTGTGGTAGATATGCATGGCGATTATCAGAGCAGAACATGGAGACTCCATAAGGTGTAGAATATTAAAGTGTAAGAATTTTGACCACTCGTTATTTACGGGTGGTCATAGTTTTAGAAGAGTACATTTACTATCACGGCTTTCCATTTCGCTGTTTTTTATAAATAAAGTTCATCTTTATACCCAGCTTTTATTCTTAAATCATTTCTTATAAGCTGCTATCTTTGATTTAGGAAGGATAATGGTTATTAAATGATTGCAGTCGGCAAAGGCGTAGGTGAAGTGTTTTAATATGGCAATCAAAACTTTGTTTTACATTAGAAAATTAAATTTGGAAAAACTTGACAAAATGGCAGGAATTTTGTATAATCTGGCTGGCATCTTAGAGTGTATAGTAGATTATAAGCGTTAATAATATTGTTGCAAAATCACTAAATTTCTCAAGGGATATAAAAAGCTATGATTAAAAAAAGATTAGATTCGGTTA
>CAJTQG010000004.1:79814-80518 GCA_910578605.1 uncultured Lachnospiraceae bacterium
TTATTCAAAAATATTGTAAAGATATGAAAAATGCGCCGGATACATATGAAGGATTAAATTTTATAGAGGATATGGAATTTGATTCGGTAGTTTTAATGGAATTGTTAGTGGATGTGGAAGAGGAATTTCATATAGATTTTGACATTTCAAAAGATGGAATTGAAATATTTAGCGATTATAATACAATGTTAGACTGCCTAAGAAAAAGAGTGAGGGAACAATAGAATATCAAAAGGGAGTATATTAGGGTTGAAGATTGATAAAAGGTTAAAAGATCATATTTTAAATGCATATAAATCTGTGCCGGTATATTGCAATTTAGTTAATCAAAAGCAATTAGATATGTCACTGATTTTAGCAGAAGAACAATATGAAGATATACCAATAATAGAAAAAAGTTTTTTTGTACAACAGGAGCAATCACCACTTTCACCGGAAGGTACTATACTGTTGCTGCAGGAAAAGTTAATTCATCTTAGAACATCTGGCTCCACAGGGAAATACATGGATATCTATTGGAAAAAGGAAGATTACAAAAAATCTATGCTTTCTTTGTGGTGGTATCGTTATCTATATTATGGAATTTTACCCAAGGATAAAATGTGTTTTTTTTATAGCATTGGTTCAAGAGAAGAACAATGTTGTGAAAATAATAAAGAACTAGGTTTTTCAAAATCTAATTTAACAAGAGAACGAATGAAAAG
>CAJTQG010000004.1:80528-114687 GCA_910578605.1 uncultured Lachnospiraceae bacterium
AAGTATATATGAAAAAATGTTAGATTTTAAACCGAAGTGGTTGCTGTTACAGCCCAGCATTGCTCAGCTTTTGTGCGAGTGTAAGGAAACATATCACTTAAAAAGAATAGAAAGTGTTCAATATATTGAATTGTCTGGTGAAGTTTTAAGTGATATAGTGTATTAGAAAAATTACAAAGTATTAAAGAAATGGAACAGGAGGGGTTGGCAGAATTCCAATATTCTCTGCAGGAAAATAGTTGTTTTGAAAATTACTGCAAACAAAATAAATTAAGATTTGATGATATACGATTTGAATATAGAGGGAAATGGAGAAGAACAGAGGAGATGTATGAGAGCGTTTTAGAGCCGGCTTCCATAAGGTCTACATTTTTTGGAGATGGTATGGATATTGTTGCTTGTAAGGGGGAGAGATATGGCAAGGATGGATATGAAATTATAGGAAGCGAAAAGAAATTTGGAAAAAGGAGTATATGTTTCCTTCCGCTTAAAAGGAAATATATATTAAATTTGAGAAAATTAGATGACCAGATGTTATATTAAGTGGTATTTTTTTGGATTAGCAGATATATTTTCAATAAAATAATAATAAGGAGATAATGGATTATGAGAAAAATATTTAGAAAGCTCACAGCATGTCTGATAGCTATCAGCTTGCCATGTTTCACATTAGGGCTCACAAAGGTAGATGCAAAAGAAAATGTGGTATTTGCAAAAAATATGGAGCAAGGGAAAATATTAAAAAAATATTTAGAAATACAAAAGGAAAAGCATGTCAGTGGATTGAAAAAAATATTGAAAAAAAATTTAATGAACAAGGTGTGTTAGATGCAGAAATAGAAAATTTTGAAAAGGATGATATTAATAGAATTAACCAGTCAGATGAAATATATATTTACACAGAATATGTTGCTGTTGATGAAAAAGAAAATACAAGTCATATAATGAACCTTGATGCCGGTCTTACTTCTTATGCAATAGCCTGTGTGGATTTGAAGGATGATTATAGTTTTACAACAATTGATTATAAAAGAAAATTTGTAGTAACCAATCACTATATTGTAATGCAGATGGATGTTGTTAAAGATGGAAATGACAGAAGCAGATACTTTACATCTCAAACGAAATATTATCATCAGCAGTTTTTAGTCACATTGGATCCTAAAGTTTCCATTGATACATCTGGAAAGGTTTCTTTTTCAGGTATGCTGTCTAAGGATAAATATATGCATAGTATGGGTTCAGTATTAACATATCAATATATATGGAAATAATAGGGGGGAATCGTTTATGTGGAAAAAGTGGAAAATAGTAAGTGCGTTTATCTTGTTATCAATATTTATGGTGGCATGTAACAGAGCAAAAACAGGATTAATTGATTATTATTCTTTAAAGAACGAGACTGTTTTGGAGGAATTAATTCAATATAAAGGGGAAGAAGTGATTTATGATGGCATTTCTTTTCAGTTAAAAGAATATTTATATGATAAAGAAACAGGATGTGGTTATTGTCTTTTTACTGCACGAAATCAGGATGGAACGAAATTGACAAAAGACTATTTTGAGGGTGATAATGAAAAATGCTATGGTTTTGAATTGCGTGCTTCCTGTAGTTCGGATTGGGATGTGGAAGAAACAAAAGATGGTATTTGCTTTTATTTAGAGTTTGGCGGTGCCCAGGGATGGGTGGAAAATGGTACACAAGATATGGTCTGTTTGTTTGAGTGTCATAATCGAAGCGAGACGCTGGGGAAATTTCTGTTAGAGGATTGTACAAAGGAAAAGAAAAAATTCAAAGTGGAGGAAGTAGGGATAACAGTGACGCCTCTGTCAATCAAAATGAAGAAGGATTTGAAAGAAAAAGAACAAATGATTTTAAAATATGAAGATGGCAAGAAGCAATATTTAGTAAAAAAAGGTAAGTATGTAGGATTGAAAGGGGGAACTACAATGGAAGGAGGCGCAGGTACGGTATATCCTCTAAAAAGCGGGTGTGACACAGATAAATTAGAAAGCATAATTGTGGATGGAAAAGAGTATCAAGCAGAATAGTGCATTTGTCTTGCAGCCATTTCTTTTGTAAAAGTGAAAAAATGGAAAGAACCTTGACATCCTAAAAAGCCAATAGTATTATATATTTGCGGGAACACACATAATCAATATATGTGTTTTAGCAAGTATGCAGATATAATGTCCCGGAATATTATCATGATATTCCGGGATTTTAAATTATAGTTTAAGAAGAGTTTGGGAATGTTTTGCACAATAGGTAATTACGAAACTCATCATTTTAGGTTTTGCACAATCATGAACTTTTTTGAAGGAGTTTCCCAATCGCCTATTTGCACAATATGGAAAGGAGTCAGGAATATGGCAAATATAATATCCGATGAGACGATTGAGTATGTTGGAATATTGGCAAAGTTAGAGTTATCACAGGAGGAAAAGGAACAGGCAAAAAAGGATATGGGCAGTATGTTAGACTACATTGATAAGCTGAATGAGCTTGACACCGAAGGCGTGGAGCCTATGTCCCATGTATTTCCGGTGCACAATGTTTTTCGTGAGGATATTGTGAAAAATGGAGATGACAGAGAAAATATATTAAAAAATGCGCCGGAGGAGAAGAAGGGGGCGTTTATGGTTCCTAAAACATTTGACTGATATATAGATAATGAAACATAGAAAGGAAAAAGTCGGAAAGGCTTGGTATGGATTATGAATATAATGAGTTTGACAGCGGTGGAGCTGGGTAAGAAAATAAAAGCCGGCGAGATTAGCGTAAAAGAGGCGGCAAAGGCAGCGCTGGATAGTATCAGCAAAGCAGAGCAGGATAACAATTGTTATGTGACTGTTGTGGAGGAAGCGGCAATTATGCAGCGGGCAGAACAGGTTCAGAAGCAGATAGATGATGGAATTTTAACAGGACCTTTAGCAGGTGTTCCTGTTGCGATTAAAGATAATATGTGCACGGAAGGTCTTTTGACTACATGCAGTTCTAAAATATTGGAGAATTTTGTGCCTACCTACACGGCGGAGGCGGTTGTGAAGCTGGAGAAGGCAGGAGCTGTTGTAATAGGTAAGACAAATATGGACGAGTTTGCGATGGGAAGCACAACGGAGACTTCCGCTTATGGGGAGACAAAAAATCCGTGGAATACAGCACATGTGCCTGGAGGCTCCTCCGGTGGTTCTTGTGCGGCGGTAGCTGCTGAGGAATGTCATTATGCATTAGGCTCTGACACAGGTGGCTCCATTCGCCAGCCAAGCTCTTTCTGCGGTGTTGTGGGTATTAAGCCCACATACGGAACGGTGTCTAGATATGGTTTAATTGCCTATGGTTCTTCCTTAGACCAGATAGGACCTGTGGCAAAGGATGTGACAGATTGTGCCACTATATTAGAGACAATTTCCGGTTTTGATGAAAAGGACAGCACCAGCGTAAAACGGGAGGAATATGATTTTACCAGCGCTTTAGTAGACGAGGTAAAGGGAATGAAAATTGGTATTCCCAAAAGCTATTTTGGGGAGGGGTTGGACAGTGAAGTCAAGTCTGCAGTGCTGGCAGCGGCAAAGGCATTAGAAGAAAAGGGTGCCATTGTGGAAGAATTTGAACTGAATTTAGTGGACTATGCTATTCCAGCTTACTATGTAATTGCATCGGCGGAGGCAAGCTCTAACTTAGCAAGGTTTGACGGTGTAAAATACGGCTATCGCACAAACAGCCAGGTTGGTCTGCATGAGATGTATAAAAGAACTCGCTCAGAAGGGTTTGGACCGGAGGTAAAGAGAAGAATTATGCTGGGCTCCTTTGTGTTGAGCAGCGGATATTATGATGCCTATTACCTGAAGGCTCTGCGCACAAAAGCATTGATTAAAAAAGAATTTGACAAGGCTTTTGAGAACTATGATGTAATTTTAAGTCCGGCGGCGCCTACCACAGCTCCCAAATTAGGGGAAAGCTTAAGCGATCCGCTGAAAATGTATTTGGGGGATATTTATACGATTTCTGTAAATTTGGCAGGACTTCCAGGGATGACACTGCCCTGGGGTAAGGACAGCAATGGTCTTCCCATTGGAGTACAGCTTATCAGCAATTGTTTTGAGGAAAAGAAAATGATACGCACTGGATTTGCCCTTGAGCAGACAAGGGAATATGAGCGTTGTCCTCAGGCTGCAGCGAGAGATTAAGAAGCATTAGTACACTAATTTCTAAATAACGATACCCACTAATTTGACTTTTTTCCATTGCACTAAACAAAAGATGTGGAAAAATATTTCGGGTTATGGATATCGTTATTTGGGAAACGATGTACTGGAAGATAGAAGAAAATGGAGGAAATAGATGAAACAATATGAAACCGTAATTGGACTGGAGGTCCATGTGGAATTAGCAACAAAAACGAAAATATTTTGTGCCTGCTCTACCGCATTCGGAGGGGAAGTCAACACCCACACATGTCCGGTATGTACCGGAATGCCTGGTTCTCTTCCTGTATTAAATAAGCAGGTGGTGGAATACGCTATGGCGGTAGGATTGGCCACAAATTGTAAAATTACCCAAAATTGCAGATTTGACCGCAAGAACTATTTTTATCCTGACAATCCACAGAATTACCAGATATCTCAGCTTTATCTTCCAATATGTCGTGACGGCAAGGTGGAGATAGAGACAGAGAGCGGAAAGAAATATGTGAGAATCCATGAAATTCACATGGAGGAGGATGCGGGAAAATTGATTCATGACGACTGGGATGACTGTTCTTTAGTGGACTATAATCGTTCCGGCGTGCCTTTGATTGAGATTGTATCGGAACCGGATATGAGAAGTGCAGATGAGGTTATTGCTTATCTGGAAAAATTAAGGACTACCATTCAATATTTAGGAGCCTCTGACTGCAAGTTGAATGAAGGCTCCATGAGAGCGGATGTGAATCTTTCCGTGAGAGAGGTCGGTGCTGAAGAGTTCGGAACAAGAACAGAGATGAAAAATTTGAATTCCTTTAAAGCGATTGCAAGAGCCATTGAAAATGAGAGGGAACGTCAGATAGATTTAATAGAATCTGGTGAGAGTGTTGTGCAGGAGACAAGAAGGTGGGATGACACTAAGGAGTACTCTTATGCTATGCGCTCTAAGGAGGATGCACAGGACTACCGATATTTTCCGGAACCGGATTTGGTTCCTGTTATTATCAGTGATGAGTGGCTTCAGGAAGTGAAGGAGCGTCAGCCGGAGTTTAAAGAAGAAAAGAAGGCAAGGTATATTTCAGAGCTTGGTATACCCGAATATGATGCTAATATTATTACAGGCTCCAAAAGGTTGGCTGATTTGTTTGAGGCCACAACGAAACTCTGCAATCAGCCTAAGAAGGTGAGCAATTGGCTGATGGTGGAAAATATGCGCTTATTAAAGGAAAATGAGATGGAGCCGGAGGATATTACTTTTAGTCCGGCAAATTTAGCAAAGCTGATTGAGTTGGTTGAGGGGGGGACAATTAACAGCTCTGTGGCAAAAGATGTATTTGAACAGATATTTAAGGAAGATATTGATCCGGAAAAATATGTTGAAGAAAAAGGTCTTAAGATGGATAACGATGAGGAAGGACTTCGGGTGACCATCGAAGGCATTGTTGCTGCAAATACTCAATCTGTGGAAGATTACAAAAACGGCAAGCAAAAAGCCATTGGTTTTCTGGTAGGGCAAACCATGAGAGCAACACAGGGAAAAGCAAACCCAGGGATTATCAACAAAATATTAAAAGAAATATTGGATAAATAATTTAATAATCTATGAAGCGTTGTCAGTTCAAGAAATACTTTGTGTTTTTTGAACTGACATTGTTATATAGAATACATGAAGGAAATACGCATATCAATAAACAATATTTGAACAGTTAGGCGGTACATGTGGAAAAGAAAATGATTCTCTAATCCCATATTTATTGTATTTGCATTTTTATAGTTGAGGATGTCCATGAATGGCGTTCTGAATGTTTGTAGATGTTACAGGAGCGCTCCGGCCTGCACTTTCTGTTTTATTGAATCATCACCTCTCTTTTTTGTGCAAGATTAGAGAGGATAATTCTAAGAATAAATTTTATAATAATAAAGGACAATTTATGTCCATAAAGCACAATATGCGGGGATAAGGAGGTATCTCATGGAATGGGTAGAAAGATTAAATCAAAGCATGACTTATATTGAGGAACATTTGACAGGGGAAATGGACTATGAACAGCTTGGGCGGATTGCCTGCTGTTCCGCTTATCACTATCAGAGGATGTTTACTTATATGGCAGGCATCACTCTGGCAGAGTATATCCGAAGAAGAAAAATGTCTTTAGCGGCGGTAGACTTGCAGGAGGGGAATGAACGAATTATTGATATTGCACAGAAGTACGGCTACCGTTCCCCGACAGCATTTAACAGGGCGTTCCAGTCTTTTCACGGGATAGCTCCATCGTCCGTTAAAACTGGGGGTGTAGCCGTGAAATCTTTTTCCCCCATTGTATTTACAATTGCTGTGAAAGGAGCGAAAGAAATGAATTACAGAATTGAAACAAAAGAGGCATTTCCCATCATTGGCATATCAGCACCGCTTGATAAAGAAATCAAAAATAATTTTATGGTGGTGCCTAAGATGTGGCAGGAGGCATCTGTAAATGGAACAATACAGAAATTGGCAGGAATGATGGATACGCCGCTAGTGGGACTTTTGGGCGTGAGCGTCTGCAATGACCAGGAACAGTGGAAATATTTTATTGCTGTTTCCAGCACAAAAACAAGTGACGAGTTTGAAGAATACACCGTGCCTGCATCTACTTGGGCAATCTTTTCTGGAACGGGTACAAATCAATCCATACAGGAATTGGAGCAGAGGATTATAACGGAGTGGCTTCCGACTTCTGGATATGAATATGCCAACGCTCCCGATATTGAGGTTTACTTAAATCCAGACCCACAGAACGCACAATATGAGGTATGGATACCTGTATCAAAGAAAAAGGGATAAGGGAGGGCTTATGGACGAGAAATGGAATATGTTTATGGAAACAGTGGATGAGCGTTTTTGCAGCTTTGTAAAGCAAATCAACCAGTATCTAACAGAGAATGGCTGTAAGTGCGACATAAAATTGCAAAAAAGCGGCTATGTTGTGTCCTATGTGTTAAACAGCAGCAAAAGGACTTTGGCAACATTTGTGTCCCGAAAAACGGGGATGAAGCTGCGCATTTATCCCGAACATATACAGGAATACCAGAGCTTTCTTGACACACTGCCTGAAAAGGTAAAAAAGGAAATCAAGAAAGCATCCGTCTGCAAACGGCTTGTCAATCCTGATGACTGTAATCCGAAATGTGTAATGGGATTTACCTTTATGTTGGATGGTGGGCAGTATAAGAAATGCCGTTACATGGCGTTTCAGCCTACGTTGAGTGAGGAAAACAATCCATATATAAGGCAGTTTTTAGAGAAAGAAGTGCAGGCAGGAAATGCTGATTGATTCAGAGTAATTTGAAAAAAGGCGGTTCATTGTTCTGTTTGAAGTTATAAGTGATACATAGTATAATATTCAGAAAAAGAAAAAGAAAAAGGTGGTATAACCATGAAAAATAAAATGCTCTCCCAAAGTGTTGCCGATAGTATCCTATCTATGATAACCATAGAAAAGCGGTTTTCTGTTGGAGATAAGCTCCCAAATGAGATAGAATTATCAGAGGAGCTTAATGTAAGCCGTACCACATTGCGGGAAGCAGTAAGGATATTGGTTGCTTATAATTTACTGGAAATTAGGCGTGGAAAAGGTACTTATGTTACGAAAAAGGTACTAGAACAGCCTCAGGATTTGGAACAACTTTCTGCGGTCAAAGTAAACGCAAAAGACCTCTATGAAATGCGGCTGATTTTTGAGCCAGAGGCTGCTTATCTTGCAGCTGTCAGAGGAACAGATGCGGAAATAAAAAGAATACTGGATTACGGAAAGCGGATTGAAGATGAAATTAGAAATGGAAAGGACAGAACAGAAGATGAACATTCTTTTCATAAAGCGATTGCACAGGCAACCCATAATGAGTTTATGAATAAACTTATGCCAATATTATATCAAGCCATTTCAAAGGGAGTTGTACTATCCGCTCAGAGCGAAAACGTAATTAACAACACGATAGGTGACCATAGGATGATCATGGAATTTTTGGAACAACGAAATGCGGAAGGGGCAAAAAACGCCATGAAGATTCATATTATGCATGCTATAAAAGAACTGAATATTGAATGAAACTTTAGCACTTGCGATATAAAAGCAGGTGCTATTCTTTTAAACAAAGACATAATACATCGTGTTGACATCGTACAACAATCGAAGTATAATATAAAAAAATTATATAAGGAGAACAAATTATGAAGTTTATTGATGTATCCACATGGAAAAGAGCTATGCATTGTGAGGTGTTTCGGAACAGTGTTATGCCGCAGTATTGTGTAACTTTTGATATAGATATTACAAATTTTCTCTCGAGAATACAGAAACGGCGATTTTCATTCACATTCTCTTTTGTATATGCGGTAACAAAATGTGCAAACGAAATTGATGAGTTTCGCTGCCGATTTGTGGAGGGTAAACCCGCCATTTTTGAAACAATCAATACGTCATTTACATATCTTGACAAGACCACAGAGCTTTTTAAGGTGGTTAATGTTCCTATGCAGGAAAGAATAGAAGATTATGTTGCTTTAGCAAAAAAGACAGAGGAAAATCAGACAGACTATTTCACCTCCCCAATGGCAAATGATATTTATCAGTTTTCTCCATTTCCGTGGGTAGCCTATACTCATATTTCTCATACTGAATCTGGAAAAAAGGACAATGCTACTCCTTTGTTTGACTGGGGAAAATTCTATGAAAAAGAGGGAAAAGTCTATTTGCCTTTTTCCGTACAAGTGCATCATTCATTTGTTGATGGCGTGCATATTGGAAAACTCGCAGAAAAGTTGCAGTGCTATTTAGATAGCTTTGAGTAGGTGATTGTATGTTACACAAGCCGGCTTTTTCACCAGAAAAGTATGATAAAAACATAGTGGCTACTCTCCCATATTATGAAGAAATATTTCAACAAATAATTGAAATTGTCCATACGGCTATTTCCATGCCTATAGAATGGTTAGACATAGGCTGTGGAACTGGAAAAATGGCAGATATGGCAATTAGAAATCTTCAAGTGAAGAATATGATTTGTTGTGACAATTCACCGCAAATGCTAAGGATAGCGAAGGAACGTGTCTGTTCTTCAAAGGTTGAATTTCGGGAAACTCTAATACAAAATTTGCAATATGATTCAGACTTTGACGTTATAACGGCAATTTTAATTACGCATTATCTTGAATATGAGGATAGAATTGCCAGTATCAGAAATTGTTACAATGCCCTAAAAAAGAATGGTCTATTTTTTACAGTAGAAAATTTTGCACCTAATAACCATATGTTTCAAAGATTATATTTGGAGCGATGGAAAAATTATCAGAGCGAAAATGGAAAGAGCGAAGAAGAATGTCAAAGCCATATACTCAGATATAATACAGAATATTTTCCTGTCACTATCATGGAGCAGATTCATGTATTGCAAAAATGTGGATTTAAGAATGTGGAAATTTTCTGGTGTTCTTATATGCAAGTTGGAATCTTAGGGATTAAATGAATCAAAAAGCAACAGATGAAGGCAAAAACTGATGATTTCAGTATTGTGCTGAAAACAATAAAAGTTTTTTTGATAGACAATATGGAGTGGTATGTGAAAAAAACAATGAACGGTGTGCAGTGTCTTTTTGCAAAATTCATATATTTTTCATCAATATTTACTATAAATATATTAAAAATATGATAAAATAGAGTATATGTGTATAGAATAACACTTAAGTGAGAGTATGAGTGCAAAACTCTTAAGTGAAAGGAAAGCAGGGATTTATCATAGAAGAGTATAGTAAATGGATTGCACCTTATAGAGATGCGGCCGATAGGCTTTTGATTCGTATTCATACGTTGAATGATGCGTATAGAAGGAATTCTTCTGATTACCCAATTCATAATGTGCAGTCACGAATGAAAAAAGAAGAAAGTATAAAAGAAAAGCTGGTGAGAAAGGGATTCGAGCCATCATTGGAAAATGCCAAGGAGTACCTTTCGGATATTGCAGGTATTCGTATCATATGTTATTTTGAGGAAGATGTTTATCTCATGGTGCAGCAGCTAAAAAGACAAAAGGATATGCTACTGCTTCGAGAAAAAGATTACATAGCACACCCAAAGAAAAACGGATATCAGAGCTATCATTTGGTGTTTGGTTTTCCTGTATATGGAATTGATGATATGGAGTATTATCCGGTGGAAGTGCAGATTCGCACCCTTACTATGGATTTATGGGCAAGTATGGAACATCGGGTAGTGTATAAATCAAGGCATGTGGAGACTCAGGAGAGACAGGAGAAGGCAAAGGAAGCATTTCAGCAGTTTGGAATAGAGCTGTCCGGCTTAGAGAGAAGTATGCATCGGCTTGTAGTTCCTTACAGTGAGGAGGAGAGCGGGCAAGTAGAAGAAAAGAGAGAAGAAAGAGAAGAAGAAAGACGAGAATCTCAGAGGGAAGCTGCAAAAAGAACAATAACAAAAAGCAAAGTGGTGCTCAGGGAGAACGACAGGGAACATAATAGAAGGAATGAAGAGAAAATCACAGAGAATCACATGGAAAATCATATACAGAACAATATAGAGAAAAATGCAGCAAAGGATTTAGAGAAAAGTTTGGAAACGAATTCTAAGGATAGTACGGATAAGCATTTGACGGAGAGAGGAGAAAACAGAATTGGAAACATTTTTTCAAAGCATAACAAAGGAAATGCTGTCCTTTATTCAAAATAGCCCAAGTGTGTATCATGTGGCGTATCATATTTTGCAGGCATGTTTGCAGCAGGGCTTTATTCTTCTTTGGGAACAGGAAGAGTGGGAGCTTAAACCTGGTGGTAAATATATTGTGATAAGAAATGATTCTGCCATAATGGCTTTTACTGTGCCCAACGTGTCTTTGGAAGCAATGAAGGGCTTCCATATTACTGCTTCCCATGGGGATTCCCCAGGGTTTAAAGTGAAGGAGAATCCGGAAATATATGTGGAGCAGCACTACACGAAATGGAATACAGAAGGTTATGGGGGAATGTTGATTTCCACTTGGTTTGACCGACCCTTAAGTGCAGCAGGCAGAGTGATATATGACAGTGATGGAAAAGTGAGCTCAAAGCTTGTAGATTTGCAGGATGCCATAGGAGTGATTCCAAGTCTTGCTATTCACATGAACCCTGGTGCCAACAAGGGGGTGGAGTATCATATGCAGAAGGATACATTGCCTTTAGTTGGCGGATTAGAGCAGACAATGGACACAACCAGGTCAACAGGGGGAGCATTGACGAAATTGTTAGCGGAAAGGTCAGGAATCTCCCAGGAATCCATCTTGGACTATGATTTATTTTTGTATGTGAAGCAGGAGGGACAATGTATTGGATGCAGTCAGGAATGGGTATTGTCCCCGAGACTGGACGACCTGCAATGTGTTTACGCCTGTATGAAAGCGTTTTTGAACACAGATTCTAAAGAATTTATAAATATTTTGGCAGTATTTGACAATGAGGAGGTAGGAAGTGGTTCCAGACAGGGGGCAGACTCCGATTTTTTGGAGAATACATGCAGAAGAATTGCTGCCAGCCTTTCAAGAGAGCATTTTTTGTTTGAGCGGTGGGCAGCAGGCAGTTTTATGTTGTCCTGCGATAACGCACATGGTGTTCATCCTAATTTTCCAGAGATGTCAGATGCCAATAACCGCCCCTATCTAAACGGCGGTATTGTATTAAAATATCAAGGCGGTTTAAAATATACAACAGATGGATACAGTGGCGCAAAGGTAAAACAGTGGTGCAGACAGGCAGAGGTGCCATATCAAACCTATGCCAACCGTTCAGATATGCCTGGGGGCTCTACCTTAGGGCACATTGCACTGTCTCATCTTTCTGTTTCCTCCGCGGATATCGGCTTGCCCCAGCTTGGAATGCACTCGGCAGTGGAGACAGCCGGAACGAGGGATACAGGATATATGGTAAAAGTATTACAGGAGTTTTATGGAGAGTAGGTGATACTGGTAAATCACTTCTTTCTCATGTTTGACCTTAGCAGCATATTTTATAGAAAATTCGCATATACTATCGTTACAATTCTTAATAATGAAAGGTTTAAAAATGCAATATCACAATTTTTCTTGTGATATGCATGACATACGAGATTTGTGTCTGTCCATTGCTTGCCACAAACTCGAAAGCCATCCATGAATTTGCGCAGTAAAGCAGAGCAGAAATGAGGATAAAATGGAACAAAGAAAATTGAAACGATGGGAGATAGGCGGATTTTTTGTTGTTGCTGTGTTGGGTACGCTTCTGCATTTTTTTTATGAGCAGACTGGGGAAAATGCTTTAGCAGGTATATTCAGCCCAGTCAATGAAAGCGTCTGGGAACATTTAAAACTGTTGTTTATCCCGATTTTAATCTTTACTTTATTTGAATATGTATGGTTAGAACCATATTATCCAAATGTGTTGTGTGTGAAAGCAGTGTCAGCCTTGTTGGGTATGGCTTTTATAATTGTGTTTTATTATACCTATACAGGAATAATAGGGGACAACATTCCTTGGCTGGATATTGGCAGCTTTTATGCTGCAGTGCTGATTGCTAGCTTGTATTCTTATAAAAAGATGAAGCAATATAAAATAGGCAAAAGAAAATGTAAGTTTTTAGGGGTGTTTCTTTTTTTGCTGTTTTTTTTAATGTTTGCCTATTTTACTTTTTCACCCCCTAAGCTTGGATTGTTTGCACCACCTAATATAGCAGCTTAATTCTACCAGTATCTTTGTTTTTCCAAATCGCTCAGTCCAGAAGCAAAATCGTATTTTAATTGTATCATCATCTGCACATCAAAGAGCATGTGATACAGCAGCGCCCGATTTTCAAATTCAGTCCGTGTTTGCGGAAGACTTTCCTGTCTGTAGTGTTCAAATAATTGCTCTGATTTTTCAAGGAGCTGTACAACGTCATTGACCTCGGAAAATTCACGACTGATATCCTCAAAATAATGGGAAAGGGGAGCGGCCTGTTGTGGAATCCAGTGGATGCGCATAATATCATGGTAAATACGTTTTAAAATTTCACATTGCATTGTGCGCATTTTCATATATCGGAGAAAATAGTCATGTGAGGTGTGGAAATGATTGCCGATATATTGCATGGCTTCCCACTGTAAATCTTTCAGCAGGGCTTCTGTTTCCTGAAAGCAGGAGCCGGTATAATCGCTCTTGTCCTCCCTGAGTAAGTAGATAGACATGCGATGCAGGATGTGCAGCATTCTTTTGTCTATTTCCTTCTGGCGGGCACGGATTTTATTGATATTGCTTGGCATAAACCAGTTTAGCACTATGCCTATACCTGCACCTATCAATAGCAGTAAAAATTCATTTATTATCATAGAAGGGCTGCAGGAGCCAGAGCTAATAAAATGGGTACATAGAACGGCTATCATGGCAATGGCTTCGTTCATATTCAGTAGAAGACAAACTAAAAGATAAGGAATGATAATAAGGGAGAAGCCCAGTATATTGTAGCCTGTAATGGGAAAGGTTAATATAGATAACATTGTCATCAAGGCAAAGATAATCAGCCGCTTTAACGTAATGCGAAGGGTTTCCCGTCGGGTGTCTGTGATTGTGAGCAGTGTGATAATGCCGGCGGCAGGAGCGTATGATAGTCCTATCAGCTGAGCAATGGCAAAGGCGGCAATTGCGCCGATGGTAAGTTTAAAAAATTTTAAATAGTTGATAGATAAAATGAGCTGTTTCAAATAAACCTCTCCTTTCTCTCCTCTTGTTATTAGGCATTTGTTGTTAGGCATTTGTGAAACTATAGATTTTGCAGTTATAGGTTTTGTAATGCATTGTAACAAAATGAGATATGGTCTGCAAGGGAGTAAATAAAAATTAGTGATAGAAAAATATAGTAATGCAATAAAAATAAAACAGATAAATAAGATATCAAGTATGTGACAAGGTGGAAGGAGAGAGGGAATATGAATGTTGTAGAATGGCTGAAGGTGATTTTGTTTGGTTTTGTGGAGGGCATTACCGAGTGGCTTCCTGTGAGCAGCACAGGACATATGATTTTAGTGGAGCACTTTATAAAACTCAATGTAAGCCGTGAATTTTGGGATATGTTTCTTGTAGTAATTCAGTTAGGTGCCATTTTGGCAGTGGTAGTGTTGTTCTGGAAACAAATCTTTCCATTTTGTTTCGATAACAAGAATGCCTCAAAGAACAAGCTTTTAGTAGATTTCGTAGATATGGATATTATGCAAATGTGGTTTAAGGTAATGGTAGCGGTTCTTCCCGCTATTATCATAGGAGTTCCGTTTGATGATAAAATTGAGGAATTATTTTATACGCCATTGACCGTGTCCATTATGCTGATTGCCTATGGAATTTTGTTTATAGTAGTGGAGAAGTGGAACAAAGGAAAAGTGACGGGAGTGGAAACTATAGGGCAGTTAACCTATAAGATGGCATTGTTTATCGGTGTGTTTCAGGTGCTGGCTTTAATTCCGGGCACCTCCCGCTCCGGCGCCACCATTATAGGAGCTATGCTTATTGGCACCTCCCGCAGATTAGCAGCAGAATTCACGTTTTATTTGGCGATTCCTGTTATGTTTGGGGCCAGCCTTCTGCGATTGGTGAAGTTTGGTTTTCATTTTACTGTCGGAGAGCTTGGCATCCTTACAGTTGGCATGATAACCGCCTTTGGAGTGTCAGTGTTTGTCATTAAATTTTTGATGGATTATATTAAAAAACATGATTTTCAAGTGTTCGGTTGGTATAGAATTGTTCTTGGCATTGTACTGCTGTTGTTTATCAGATAACCTTACAATATTGTAACTTGCAATCCTATATAAAATATGGTATTTTATAACATGAAATTTAAGTATAGACAAAATGGAAAAACATATATTTTTGTGTCTGTTTTAGATATGTTGTTATGGTTGTCTGTATGAGTGGCAAAGCTGTGAAAGGGGAATGCAAATGAGTAAAACAAAAGGAAAAACAAGCTTATTTAAAAAGATAGTTGCAGGAATCGTGCTTCTAGCAGCGGTGATTATTATTATTGTGAGAACCTCCATTGAGAATGCAGTGGAGAAACTTTTTCAAAAGAAACAAAAGAAACTAAAAACAGATGATACAAAATAAAAATGGGAGAAATATATGTGGATTGCAGAGCATTGGAAAGATTATGAGGTGTTGGCTGCCTCAGGAGGAGAAAAACTGGAACGATGGGGTAAGTATATACTGGTGCGTCCGGATCCCCAAGTGCTTTGGAATACACCTCATTCCCATCCTATGTGGAAAAAGAAAAACGGACATTACCACAGAAGTGCAAAGGGCGGAGGTGAATGGGAATTTTTCTCTCTTCCGAAGCAGTGGAATATCTCTTACAGAGAATTAACATTTTGTCTGAAACCTTTCAGCTTTAAGCATACGGGATTGTTTCCGGAGCAGGCTGTGAATTGGGACTGGTTTTCAGAGAAAATAAAAAAGGCAGGAAGACCGATCAAGGTGCTGAATTTATTTGCCTATACAGGAGGAGCCACGTTGGCGGCAGCGGCGGCAGGCGCCAGCGTCACCCATGTGGATGCCTCCAAGGGTATGGTTGGCTGGGCGAAGGAGAACGCAAAGGCAAGTCACTTGGAGAATGCCCCCATACGATGGCTGGTAGATGATTGTGTGAAATTTGTGGAACGTGAAATCAGGCGGGGCAACAAGTATGACGCCATTATTATGGATCCCCCGTCCTACGGCAGAGGACCTAAAGGTGAAATCTGGAAGATAGAAGACTCCATTCATCATTTTGTGCAGTTGTGTGCCCAAATATTATCTAAAGATGCCCTGTTCTTTTTAATCAACTCCTACACAACCGGTTTGGCTCCCAGCGTGCTGTCCTATTTAATCGGAACCGAAATTATTCCTAAATTTGGCGGCAGTGTTCAATCGGAGGAGATAGGGCTTAGGGTAAGTGAGAACGGATTGATTTTGCCCTGCGGCGCTTCTGCAAGGTGGAGCAAATAAGTATAACTTAGCTATGAATATAATCAGGTAGTAAAATGATGATGAGAAATGTTATTTTAAATAGGGGAAGGGCAAAGATATGTTGATTTTATTGTATCAGATTGCACAGGAGAAGAAAAAGCAAATTAAAAAGCTGTGCGGACAAATGCATATACAGGTAAAAGAGGTAAGCCCCCAGGAATATGGACAGGCACTGGGTATAACAGCAGGGATTCTTCCAAAGAATACAGTAGGTTTACAGCAGTCGCCAGTCCTTGACATGCCCATGAAAAATCCCCTATCCATAGGAGCAGCGGAGGAGATGCTTGTATTTTGCGGACTGCAGCAGTCAGTTATGGAGGAATTTTTAAGGAGATATAAGGAAGAGGGAATAGAGCCTATTTCCCTGAAGGCTGTAGTGACGCAGTACAATATATTTTGGAGTTTAGGACAGCTGCAGGAGGAGCTGAGGAGGGAGCGAAAGGAAATGGAAAAATGCCGGCCATTTCCAACTAATTCATAAAATTAAATTTTATAGTTTTGATGATAAAATAAAAACAGAAATTGATGATTTGTTTAACAAAAACAGCAGCAATTTCTGTTTTTTACTTTATGTAAGAAGATTTTTCATGATAAACATGAGATGCTGGCAAACTTTGCTGCCGAATATTAGGATAGAATTCGTAAAATGTCATAATTTGTTATGGAAATGCTGTCTTGTCTGTGTTACAATAACGCTGTATGTGTAAAAACAGGAATAGTATTACGTTGATATTTAAAAAATATTGAGAGGAAAAACATATGAAAGTAGTAATTTTAGCCGGAGGATTCGGCACTAGAATAAGTGAGGAGAGTCACCTGAAGCCAAAGCCCATGATTGAAATAGGTGAGAGACCGATTCTTTGGCATATTATGAAAATTTATTCTCATTATGGCTTTGATGAATTTGTGATTTGTCTTGGATATAAGCAATATATGATAAAAGAATTTTTTGCAGATTATTTTCTGCACACATCAGATATTACATTTGATATTGCCAATAATCAAATGACAGTTCACAATAATTATTCGGAAAACTGGAAGGTTACACTGGTAGATACAGGCCTGAATACTATGACTGGAGGGCGTATTAAACGTGTAAAGGAATATATTGGTGACGAGACATTTTTGTTGACCTATGGAGATGGTGTGGCAAATGTTGATATCAATAAGGAGTTGGCATTTCACCAGTCTCACGGCAAAATGGTAACTATGGCGGCAATCAATATAGACCAGCGATTTGGAGTGTTGGATATTAACGATAATGGCGGGATTGAATCCTTTCGAGAAAAGACAAAGGATGACGGCAGTATTATCAACGGCGGTTTTATGATTTGTGAACCTAAGATTTTGGATTATATAGATGGGGATTTAACTGTGTTTGAGAAGAAGCCTTTGGAGACAGCGGCGGATATGGGTGAACTTATGGCATATCGTCACAATGGCTTTTGGCAGTGTATGGATACCCAGAGAGATAAAATGAAGCTGGAGGAACTGTGGGCGTCCGGCAATGCGCCGTGGAAAGTATGGGATAACTAATAGAATGGAGATTATTATGTTAAATGAGGAATTTTATCAAAATAAAACAGTGCTGGTGACAGGTCATACAGGTTTTAAGGGAACATGGATGTGTCGTTTGCTTGTCAATGCAGGGGCAAAGGTGATTGGCTATGCCTTGCAGCCGCCTACCACACCAGATTTATTTTCTATGAGTGATTTAGAACATAAAATGACATCCATTATAGGAGATATTCGAGATTTAGAACATCTAAAGGAGGTTTTTGCAAAGCACCATCCAGAGGTTGTCATTCATATGGCAGCTCAGCCCATTGTGAGAGATTCCTACAAAGATCCTGTGTACACCTATGACACAAATGTGATGGGAACAGTAAATATATGTGAGTGTGTTCGATTGAATCCATGTGTAAAATCATTTTTAAATGTGACAACAGATAAAGTATATGAGAACAAGGAATGGGAGTGGGGATATCGGGAGAATGAACCATTAGACGGGTACGACCCGTATTCCAACAGCAAATCCTGTTCTGAGCTGGTGACACACAGCTATAAAAACTCCTTCTTCTGCAATATGGAGGTGGCAGTTTCTACAGCAAGGGCTGGAAATGTCATAGGCGGCGGAGATTTTGCCAATGACCGAATCGTGCCGGACTGTATACGGGCTGCCATGAAGAAAGAAGATATTATTGTGAGGAATCCTCACTCTACTCGGCCATTTCAGCATGTGCTTGAACCAATAGCCGCCTATCTGCTAATTTGCCAAAAGCAGTATGAGGACAGAAGCTATGAGGGCTATTATAATGTTGGTCCCGACGAGACAGATTGTGTCACAACAGGACATTTGGTGGATGTATTTTGTGAGAAATGGGGACAAAATCAAAAATGGGTGAATCAGTATGACGGTGGGCCTCATGAGGCTAACTTCTTAAAATTGGATTGCTCAAAATTAAAGAATGTGTTTGGCTGGAAGCCCCGCTGGAATTTTAATATGGCAATGGAAAAGACGGTGGAATGGTCGAAGGTATATGAGGCAGACGGTGATGTGGCTGCCTGTATGGATAAACAGATTCAAGAGTTTTTAAGTGAATATAAAAAGTAATTTTAATATTCAAGAAAATTAGTGAAGAAGAAATTTAAGAAGAATATTCAAGAAGAATATTCAAGAAAGAAAAGAATGGAAAGTTAAAGAACAGATAGAAATAGAACAGATAGAAATAGAATAGATAGATAAAAGAACAGAGAGATTTCATAAAAGGGAATTAGGCAATAGTAAAAGAAAGGATTTGTATGACAGAAAATGTGATACAGAAGGTGTGATAAATGTTTGAAAATAAGACAGAAGCTCAGGCAAGAGAGGAAATTCTAGCACAGGTGAAGGAATACTGTGAAAAATATCACAATACAAATGTGTACAAGGAGGGGGACAGGATTCCGTATGCGTCCCGCTTTTACGGAAGCGAGGAAATGGTGAATCTGGTTGACAGCTCCCTGGAGTTTTGGTTGACAGCAGGAAGATATACAGAGCAGTTTGAAAAAAAATTTGCCGAATATTTAGGCGTTCGTTTTTGTTCTTTGGTGAATTCCGGCTCCTCCGCAAACCTAAATGCGTTTATGGCGTTGACATCCCCTCTTTTAGGAGAGAGACAAATTCAGCGAGGCGATGAAGTAATTACAGTGGCAGCAGGTTTTCCAACTACAGTTTCTAGTATTATTCAATATGGCGCTGTTCCGGTGTTTGTGGATGTGACCATCCCCCAATATAATATAGACGTTAACATGTTAGAGAAGGCTTTAAGCCCTAAGACAAAGGCGGTGATGATTGCCCATACCCTTGGCAATCCTTTTGATTTAGGTGCTGTGAAGGCCTTTTGTGATGCCCATAACCTGTGGCTGGTAGAGGATAACTGTGATGCTCTTGGCTCACAATATGAGATAGATGGAGAGATGAAGTTTACCGGAACCATAGGTGACATAGGTACTTCCAGCTTTTATCCGCCCCACCATATGACTATGGGAGAGGGAGGCGCTGTTTATACGGATAATCCGCTGCTGCACAAGATTATTCGCTCCTTCCGGGATTGGGGAAGGGATTGTGTTTGTCCTCCAGGAAGAGATAATCTATGCGGACATCGTTTTGATAAACAGTATGGTGAATTGCCTTTAGGATATGACCACAAATATGTCTACTCTCATTTTGGATATAATTTGAAGGCAACAGACATGCAGGCGGCAGTGGGATGCGCTCAGTTGGAAAAATTCCCATCCTTTGTAGAGAGAAGAAGACATAACTTTGAAAGATTGAAAAATGCCCTTCAGGGAGCGCAGGATAAACTGATTTTGCCGGAGGCATGTGCAAAATCCAATCCAAGCTGGTTTGGATTTTTGATTACATGCAGGGAAGGGGTAGATCGCAGTAAAGTAGTGCCATATGTAGAGGAGCATGGTGTGCAGACAAGAATGCTGTTTGCAGGCAATTTAATCAAACATCCATGTTTTGATGAGATGAGGACAAAGGGACAGGGCTTTAGAGTGGCAGGCGACTTGACAAATACGGACAGAATTATGACAGATACTTTCTGGGTGGGAGTGTACCCGGGAATGAATGATGAGATGATAGATTATATGGCAAGAACGATTATGGATGCTATAAATCAATAATTTAATGTTTAGCAGAAAGGTATGGTTTAATCTATGAAACAGAGATTGGCAGATTATGTGGCGGATTTTTTAGTGGAACATGGAATAAAAGACTGCTTTATGGTAACAGGCGGAGGGGCAATGCATTTGAATGATGCGTTGGGACATAGGGAAGGAATGCATTGTACCTACAATCACCATGAGCAGGCATGCGCCATTGCGGCGGAAAGCTACGCCAGAGTCAATAACAAAATGGCAGTATTATGTGTTACTACGGGACCAGGGGGAACCAATGCTATCACTGGAGTTTTGGGCGGATGGCTGGATTCCGTTCCTATGTTTGTCATATCGGGACAGGTCCGCTATGATACTACCGCCAGATATATGAGCCAATTTACAGATGGACTGCCTCTGCGGGCGGTAGGGGATCAGGAATATGATATTACCAAGTCGGTGGCGCCTATGTGTAAATATGCGGTGATGCTGGAGGAGCCAAACCGCATACGCTATGTGCTGGAGAAGGCATATTATTTGGCCATGACTGGCAGGAGAGGTCCTGTTTGGATTGATATACCTTTAAATTTTCAGAGCTGTGAGATTGAGACGGATGAATTGGCAGGGTATCATTTGTCAGAAGATGAGGCAGCAGCTCCTAAACCTGTGGAACAGAAGGTTGTGAAAGAAATAATAGAAAAGATTCGCCAGGCGAAAAGGCCGGTTTTGTATGCAGGAAACGGTATTCGTCTATCCGAGGGGTATGAAGCCTTTCGAAAAGCAGTAGAGAAAATTCATATTCCGGTAGTGACTTGCTGGGATTCCATAGATGCCATAGAGGATGAACATCCCCTGTATGTTGGCCGAGGGGGTATTATGGGAGATCGGGCAGGAAACTTTGCTGTGCAGAACGCGGACCTGGTGCTTGCGGTAGGAAATAGACTATCCATTCGCCAAGTAGGTTATAACTGGAAAACATGGGCCAGGGAAGCTTATGTTATTATGGTAGATGCAGACCAGGCAGAGATGAAGAAAACCACTCTTCATGTGGAAATGCCGGTTTGGGCAGATGCCAAAAATTTTTTTGAGGTATGTAATGAAGTGCTGGAGGAAGAAGCTGCGCCGGTATTTTGTGATACATTCTGGTTGGAGAAGTGCGCAGGATGGAAGAAAACTTATCCGGTTACACAGCCTAAGCATTGGGAGGAGGACGGCCAATATGCCAACGTCTATGCATTTGTCCGATGCCTAAGTGAACATCTTCCTGAGGATAATCTCACGGTAGTGTCTAACGGAAGCGCCTGCGTAGTGGGAAGCCATAATTATGTAATAAAGAAGAACAGTCGTTTTCTGATTAACAGCGGTGTGGCAAGTATGGGTTATGGACTTCCGGCTGCTATTGGGGCATGTAAGGCAGCTGGAAATAAGACAACTATCTGCTTAGAGGGAGATGGGAGCATTATGATGAATCTTCAGGAGCTGCAGACGGTTATCACTAACAAGCTACCTATTAAATTGTTTTTAATTAACAATGAGGGCTATCACTCCATTCGTCAAACTCAAAATAATTTATTTTCACATCATAGTAAGGTGGGGATTGGACCGGAAAGCGGAGATTTATCATTTCCTGATTTTGGAAAGCTGGCAGCAGCATTTGGTTACCCTTATTTTGAGGCCCGCAGTAATGAGCAGATGAAGGAAGCGGTAGAAAAGACGCTTTTGACAGAGGGACCGGTATTTTGTCAGATATTTGTGTCCACCAAACAAAATTTTGAGCCGAAGAGCGCTACAAAGCGTCTGGAGGATGGTACTTTAGTCAGCCCGCCTTTGGAGGACTTAGCTCCGTTTTTGGACAGGGATGAATTTTATGAAAATATGCTGATTCCGCCAGTAAGTGAAGGATAAGGATTATGTTTGAACAGATAAAAGCAGTGTTGTTTGATTTGGATGGAACCATATATTATGGAAGCCAGTTGATTGCAAAAGCAGATCAGGTGGTTCAGGCTTTCAAAAATGCAGGTAAGCAAGTTTACTTTATGACAAACAACTCCACCAAATCCAGGCAGCAAATATGTGATAAACTGCTGGGAATGGGACTGGAATGTTGCAAAGAACAGATTTATACATCCGGCTATGGAGCTGCCCTTTATGCCCAGAATAACGGTTATAAGAGTATTTATGTGTTTGGAACAGATGCCCTGAAGCAGGAATTTGCCCAGATGGGGATAGAGACAAGTTCCAAGGCAGAGGTAGTGGTAGTTGGTTATGATATGGATTTTGATTATGCCAAGCTTACGGATGCGCTTCAAGTTGCACTGAATGCAAAGATAATAATAGCATGCAATAGAGAAAGGCATTATCCTGGGGAAGGTGCCAAAAGATTTCCGGGCTGCGGAGCTATGGTGGGAGCTTTGGAGGGAAGCCTTGGCAGAGAGGTGGATTATGTGGTTGGTAAGCCGAACCCTCTTCTTCTGGATATAATTTGCACCCAGCAAAATTTAAAAAAAGAGGAAATCTTAGTTGTGGGGGACACCTATGAGAGTGATATCCAGATGGCAGAGGAATATGGATGTGAGTCTATCTATATTCATGACGCTGCAGACAGTAAAGAATTAGGCAGTGTAAAAAGAGTATCGGGCATTGGGGAATTGTTGAAGTGGGTATAAGATTGGAGATTAATATATGAATCAAATTAACTTGTTGGATTGCACATTAAGAGATGGCGGTTATGTAAATGACTGGCATTTTGGAAGAAAAGCAATTTATCATATTACAAAAAAAATGGTGTTGGCAGGAATAGAATATTTTGAGATCGGATTTGTGAGAGAGTGCGAGTATCATCCGGACTATTCTCTTTTTAATGGAAATGACAGCGTAAAAGATATGATTTCACCGAAAAACCCTAACACAAAATATGTGGGAATGATTGATATGGGACGACCTATTTCCTTGGAATTGTTAGGAGAGAAGGTTGAGGATGGGTTTGATGTTTTTCGTGTTATTTTTAAGAAAAGCAAAGCAGAGCTGGCATATGACTATATCCAGAAGTTAATTGGACTAGGCTATGAGGTGTTTGCTCAGGCGGTAGGAACAGATAATTATTCGGACAGTGAGTTTATTGATTTGATTGATAAATTTAATAGCCTGCCCATTAAAGCTTTTTATATTGTGGACAGCTTTGGCTTAATTAAGAAAAGAGATTTTCTTCGATTAGTGCAGATAGCAGACCATAATCTGAGGGAGGACATTATGCTTGGCTATCACTCCCACAATAATATGCAGCAGGCTATGGGCAATGCCTCCTCCATGACAGAATTGAATTTAAAAAGAAATATTGTAATAGACGCATGTGTTTTCGGAATGGGAAGGGGAGCAGGAAACTTAAACATGGAGCTCTTTGCAGAGTACATGAATGAAAACTATGGAAAAAATTATCGTATAGAGCCAATGCTAGAGATTATTGACGAGTATCTGAACGATATTTACAGGGAAAATTTTTGGGGCTATTCTATGCCGTTTTATTTGTCGGCCTCCAATGGCTGCCATCCCAATTATGCCATTTATTTCGCTTCCAAGGGAACCTTGACGGTGAAATCCTACAATGAAATTTTAAAATCTATTCCTAAAGCAGATAAGGCAATTTTCACTAAAGAAAGGGCAGAGGAAATTTACAAGGATTATCAGGAAAATTTCATAGACGACAGGGATATTATTTTAAGGCTGGAGAGAGAGCTAAACGGGCGGGATATTTTGCTGCTTGGGCCAGGCACCTCTCTTGTGGAGGAGAAAGAAAAAATTCATTCCTATATAGAAGAGAAAAATCCATTGGTAATCGCACTGAACTTTATTCCTAAAAATTATAAGTATGATTATGTATTTAGCTGTCATATGAGAAGATACAAGGATATCCAGGATGTGGAGGGGGGGAAAAAGATTGTGACATCCAACCTGCGGGAGGCGAAAAATTATCAATATATGATAAATTTTGCAAGCTATGCAGCCCAGGCTCCAGAGATTATGGAAAACTCAGGGGTGATGTGCGTCAATTTGCTTTTGCATCTGGGGGTAAAATGTGTGCATTTGGCAGGGTTGGACGGATATGACAACAATAATCGCAGAAATTATGTCAATAGCGGATTGGAGTACGATTTCTCCCCAGAGCTATCAGCCCTTAGAAATCAGTTAATCAAAGAAGAGTTTCAAGAAAAGCAGGGTAAGATGGAGCTTGTGTTTTTGACAAAGAGTGTGTACGCAGATTAAAAAAGGGTAAGAGAAAGTAGGAAGGGATATATGAAAACAGCTATAGTGACAGGAGCGACCAGTTTTCTCGCATCAACACTAATACGTGATTTATTAAAAAGTGAATATAATGTAATAGCTATTGTGAGAAAAAATTCTAATAATATGTATCGATTGGATGGCTTGACTAATATACAAATAATAGAATTAAATTTGTCAGATATAGAGAATTTGCCGCAGTTAGTTTCTGGTGGGGATATTTTCTTCCATTTTGCCTGGGATGGGGCTGGTTCTGCAGGCAGACAAAACAAACAGGTACAATACCAGAACTATTTAGATTCCATGAAGGCAGTGAAGGCAGCCGGAGAAATCCATTGTAAAACTTTTGTGTTTGCAGGTTCTCAGGCTGAATATGGAAAATGCCAAGGCAGAATAGTGGAGGAGCAGCATTGTGAGCCTGTTTCTGAATATGGAATTCAAAAATATCAATTTGGTAAAGATGGATTTCGTGAAGCACAAAAATATTGCATGAATTTTATTCACATGCGCATTTTTAGTGTATATGGCTATTGGGACAGAGAGGGAACATTAATTGATTCGTGCATTGATACTTTTCAAAATGGAGGGGAAATTGAGCTGGGAAAATGTACACAGCTTTGGAATTATTTATATGTGGATGATTTTACGCAGATAGCCATAGCTCTAGCGGAAAGTAAAGAGATAGAATGTAAAAATGAAATAGCCTCGATTTTTAATATTGGTGGTCTTGAGTGTAAACCATTAAAGGAATTTGTGGAGGACATTTATCATTGCAGTATAAAAAGGGGAAGCTATATTATTGGAAAAAAAGAGGAAAATGCAGAAGGCTCTCCATCCATTGAGCCGGACACATCAAAACTCTTTCAAGTGATTCCATATAAACTCAAGTATTCGTTTCAGAAAGGAATTGTGGAGATTATGAAAAAGAAATTTGGAAAAGATTGTATTGTTTGTGGGAAATGTCTGGGAAAGACTCCATTGATTTCCTTTGAAAATATGCCTGCTTCAGCTCAGAACATTCCCAATCAAGAAGAATTACAAAAGGATTCAGGGATAGATTTGCACTTGTTTCAATGTTCAAAATGTGCTTTGATTCAATTTGATTGTGAGCCGGTAGATTACTATAAGGATGTAATACGTTCTGGTGGTTTTACTACTACAATGACTGAATTAAGACGCAAACAGTACAAAAAGCTGATTGAAAAATATAACTTGAATGGAAAGAAAATCTTGGAGGTTGGATGCGGACAAGGAGAGTTCCTTTCTGTATTGCAGGAATTTGATGTGCAGGCTTGGGGAATAGAGAATAGGAAGCAATTAGTGGAATTGGCTCAAAGGAAAGGTTTAAATGTAATAGAAGGATTTATCACAGATGAGGATAATCCTGCAGAAGAAAACGGACCATATGCTGCATTTTTGTCCTTCAATTTTTTGGAGCATCAGCCGGAGCCAAATAAAATGCTGGAAAGTATCTATGATAATTTAACAGAGGATGGGGTTGGTTTAATTACAGTGCCAAGTTTTGAGTATATTATGCAGTATGATGGGTATTACGAATTTTTGAGAGATCACATTGCCTATTATACTTTTGATTCCTTAAGATTTTTAGTAAACAAAAACGGATTTGAAGTTTTAGAAGAAGAAATGATAAATCGGGATACATTATCTATTATTGTAAGAAAGCGAAAAGCATTGGATTTATCTCCCATCAGTCAAAGCTATGCCAGAATTAAGGAGCAATTTGAGCATTTTATCTTAAACTGTGAAAAAGAAAATAAAAGAATTGCAGTATGGGGGGCAAGCCATCAAGGCTTCACCATTGCCGCAACCTTGAAATTAAAAGATAAAATAGAATATATCGTTGATTCAGCGCCGTTTAAACAAAATAAATATGCGCCGGCATCCCATATTCCCATTATTTCACCTGAAAAGCTCCAGGAAAATAAAGTGGAAGTGATTGTCATTATTGCACCTGGTTATACAGATGAAATCCACGACAGAATATTGGAGCTGTATGGTGAATGTCCGGTTGAAATATATACTTTGAGAACAAATCAAATAGAAAAAATGTGAGGAACTGTGATGAGAAAAATAATATTGACTGGAGCTACCGGATTTATTGGAAGATATATGTGTAAATATCTCATGGAACATGAGTGGGAAATATATGCTGTGGTTCGTCCCGACTCTCCTAATAAAGACTTGCTTTTGCAGGGGGAGAATATGCATATTATTGAAGCAGATATAGAGAATATTCAGAAAATAAAAAAGGAGATTTCGCAGGCAGATGTGTTTTTCCATTTGGCTTGGGGAGGGGTAAACAGGGGAGAGATTGATGATGAGGCAATTCATATGAAGAACGCCCAGTATTCTCTGCAATGTGTGGAGACTGCCATAGAATTAGGGTGTAAGGTGTTTATGGATGCCGGCTCTAGAACCGAGTACGGAATTGTGAACGGAATGATGTCAGAGGATTTGGAGTGTCATCCTGTTACAGCATACGGAAAGGCAAAGCTGTTATTCTATGAAAAAGCAAAAAAATTGTTAAGGGAAAAGAAGATTTCCTTTTATCACTTAAGAATATTCAGCGTATATGGATGCGAGGATCATCCCTGGTCCATTATTTCCACTTTGACTAGAGAATTAGCCCTGGGCAACAAAGTTAGCTTAAGTGCATGTCTGCATCAATGGAATTTTATGTATATAGAAGATGCAGTGGAAGCTATATATGGATTGATAGAGCGGGGCTTAACATATCAGGAGCAATGGATTGTCAATATAGCAAGCAATGATAATCGACCATTGTATGACTTTGTTCATGAAATACATCAGTGTACAGGAGCAAAGAGTGTATTGGAATTTGGTTCCTTTCAGCAGGGAAAGGAAGGAGCCGTTTCTATTATAGCAGATAATAATAGGATGCTGCAGCTCCTTGAAAATTATAGAGAAAAACATTCATTTCGGGAAGGCATTCAAATCATATTAAAATATAATGCAGAGAAAATGAACCCAAAAGGAAGAGAAAATAAATAAGGAAGTGGAGTTTACAATGAAAAAGGTTAGTATATTGATTCCATGCTATAATGAAGAACAGAACGTAGAGCCGATGAGTAAGGCAATCACAGAATTATTTGAAAATCAGTTATCACAATATGACTGGGAACTTATTTTTATTGATAATGATTCTAATGATGAAACAAGAACCATACTTAGAAAAATATGCAGTGAAAATAAACGAATAAAGGCAATATTTAATGCAAGAAATTTTGGGCAATTTAATTCACCATATTATGGAATGCTCCAGACAACCGGTGATTGTACGATAGAGATGGTATGTGATTTTCAGGATCCCATTGCGTTAATTCCACAATACTTAGAAGAGTGGGAGAAGGGGTATAAGATTGTGATTGGCATTAAGACTAGCAGTAAGGAAAGCAAGGTGATGTATGCCCTTAGGGGGATATACTATAAGATGATTAAAAAATATTCTAATGTAGAACAAATTGAGCATTTTACCGGTTCCGGTTTATATGATAAAAGCTTTATAAATGTTTTGCGGGAATTAGGGGATCCTACGCCGTTTTTGCGGGGAATCGTAGCTGAATTAGGATATAAAGTGAAGCAAATTCCTTATGAGCAGCCCCAGAGAAGAGCGGGAAAAACACACAATAACTGGTACAGTTTATATGATGCGGCTATGCTGAGCTTTACTTCCTACACAAAGGTGGGATTGCGAATGTGTACATTTTTTGGTATGGCATGCGGTATATTAAGCTTTATTATAGGCGCGGTATATTTGGTGGCAAAACTTATATGGTGGTATCATATACCAGCAGGAACGGCTCCGGTTTTAATTGGAATGTTTTTTTTAGGAGCAGTACAATTGTTTTTTATTGGTTTTATCGGAGAATATATTATGAGTATTAACCAGAGAGTGATGAAGCGTCCTTTGGTAATTGAAGCAGAGCGGTTGAATTTTGAAAAAATGGAAGATAATGAGAATATAGAAGCTTGTGAGCAGCAATGAGCCAATGAAATAGATAAGCTGATTCTTTGATTATAATTTTATGACGTACGCCCTATAGATATGTTTGTTGAATATAGGGCGCACGTCATATTTTATTTCTTTTTCAGTTTTGATAAATTACTTATAATGCCTTCTAATATAAGCAATAAATAGATAAGAATACATATACCAATCATCACATATTGCAGTTTTGAAAAAATCATTTTATTCCATTGAAATACAGCACATATATTTAGGAGAGTCATAAAAACAAATATTGTTTTTTCAAAGATATGCTGTAATTTTGTTTCAAAGATTATAAACAAATAGGATAGGATACATATAAAATAAGCGACAAATGGAACCTTAAAAATAATAAGAAATGTTGCCGCTAGTATATACCACCATTTCCACCAATGATTACATGAAAATGAATAGATAAATAAAATGATGGAAAAAACAATAGCATAAATATAAAAATTGGATGTATTTCTCCCTCTGGTATTTGAAAAAAGCAAGGAAAAGATATCGCTTTTGTTTATATTATCAGTCACTTCATTTATATTGGACGGAATATTCATGGAGTTGGAAAAATAAGTATAGTTCACAGGGGTGCCATCATTTAATTTATATATGCTAAGGTTGTACACCTTGCCGATTAAAGTATACTGTGTCTCTCGGACAGAATTATACCATGCTTGAATTTCTCTCTGTCCTAAACGTCCGCCGTTTCTATATTGTATTTCATAGGTTCGCCAACAATCCTCTCCTAAGTCTTTCCATACAATAATTTTTGGCATATTATTTTTTATGATTTTTAAATCATTTATAGCATAGTCATCAGGACAAACATCAAAAAAATAAACTGGCACTACAGTTGGCATTTCTATGCGATTGCTTAAAATGTTGTATATTTTAGAGTATGGAAATGAAAAAACAAAATCATTTGTATCCGTGTTTTTTTCTATTAGTTTTGTCACTTCTTCTAGTGTTATCTTTGTTTTTTTGGACACGAGCATACCTTTATATCTATCTAGATTAATCGTATAACTATTTGCATCTGTAATGGGTTCAGAAGTCCATCCCCACCAGGAATAGGGCGCATTAAATTTAAATGACATTGTCACAAGGGATAACAGAAAAATGAAAAAACAGCTGATGATTATAGCAAGTTTTTTTATATTTAAATTTAGTTGAATGGCAAATTTATTTTCTGTTGTAAAGTTGCATAATAAAGATATTATACTTATTCCAATTGGGATAGTAAATAGTGCGCCGTTTGCAGCGAAGGTTGCAGAGCCTCCCCCAAATAGAGATACAAAAGCATTGGCGTCAGCAGCAATAATAAAAAACCATATACTTGTAGGAAGCCAAGTTTTGTGTATAAACAAGAAGTTTATCCATTCCATAATAATAAAGATATTGCAGAGGTTAAACATGACTTCAAAAAAATTAGGAAGAAAGCTTTCTAAGTTAAGAGTTGTCTCTATTAAATAGGACTGATAGGATGTTAAAATGGGGATAATAATCCATCCGCAAAACATAACGCCTGCAATAATAGAATAAACTCCATATTTAGATGGTTTTTTCTTAAAAAATAAAAATACAATCCATACAATAAGTATAAAAATAAGAATGGAAACTACTTTAAATTGAAACAATAAACGAACTATGTTTTTTGTATTTATAAAAAATGAATGGAAGTTTAAATAATCTAGTATTTTTAGTATTGCTAGAAGTAAACTAATCATACTGATAGATTGGAACGTATATAAATAGCTTTTCTTTCCATCTCTTGATTTTAGTTTTAAGGTAATATGATAAAAAATGTATGCTGTAAAACTAAAAATCCATAAAAAAATAATATCTTTGTGGAATATGGATTTTGTAACTCTTACAATAGCAGAGGTTGATGAGAAACTGCTGCTTCCCGTATTAATTCCTTTTGATGTTAAACTTGAAAAGAAAGTTTGGGTAAAAAAATCTATAAGGGAATGATTTATAGTAAACCAAATTAAGTACGGTAATAGTCCTGCTATAAAACTAGATAGGGCACAAACTAAATATAGCCAAGTTTTTTTCCCTTGTTTATATATTAAGGAATAAATAATTAATATAATAAAATCAAAAGCCAAGAAAATTAAGCCAATGCTTTGTTTAGTCATCAAGGATTGTGTAGCAAAAAATCCTGCAGTAAATAATAGGACATATTTTCGTTTTCCTGGTAGATTTATAGCTTCACTAAACTTTATAGCAAAGTAAACGCTTATGATTATCATTAGCTGGCAAAATTGGGTATAGTCCCCATAACTGTTAAACCTTAAGGAATTATATAATAAAAACCCAATCATGCTGGCAATTAACGCGATTCTAGGTTTAAACCATTTTGTAAGAATTAAATAAATCAAGGAAAAAAGAAGGGCCCGATCTAAAATTCCAAATAAACGTATTGGTAATATACTGCCTTTAAAAACAAACCATAATATATAATGCTTTATTAGATATAGAGGTGGAATGTAGTAAAAAAAGTCAGAATAAATGTGCTTTCCATTCTTCATCAGAAGGGTACAAAAGCTGTCCCATCCTTCCACATCAGTGGCTGCTCTGTTAAAATAAAGCAAAGTAAAGGTAATAATAGAAAATATAAGTAAAAGAAGACCAAAAAGACGTTCATTCATTGTAAGAATAGACTGTATTTTGTTTGTTATAATTTTATAGATTGTATGAAAGCCTTTTTTACATGAGGAAACGAAATTTTTTTTGGACAATGTATTGTTCATTTTTTTATCCTTTCTTATTTTTGATTAAAGCAATCTATTGCACCAACTAATAAACTTGTATCCATTAATCAATATTTTGTAATTGAAACATAAAGCCATTACACTTATTTTGTATTTGAATGCAACATACTTTGCATAAATATATTGCTTTTTGTGGGTAAGAGCATAATTTTTAATATTCCTCAGCATTTCATAGTTATATTGATTATTTTTACCCATAGCTACTGCAAAGGAAGTTATCTCTGTAAGAAAATAATTCTCAAAATATGTTTTGTGTTCAGGATAAAGCTTACTTAGCCAATTACAATTTTTTTCATAGTTATTATAAGCGGTGATGTAATCTTTTGTATATCCGCCTCTCGACATACTGTTTGGTAATTGTATATAATGATATAATGGTTTAGATAGCCATATCACTTTAGCTGCTTTACTAAATACTTGTGAAGTAATGTCATAATCCTCACCGATAAAATTACCAAAGGAAAAATGAATATCTGTAAATAATTCTTTTTTATATAATTTATTCCAGGCAAAAGGAAATATTTTTTGACGGGTATTCATATAAACTAATGCTTCTGAACCAGTAATACACAGGCATTCTTCTGTATTTTTGTTTGATGGAATTTTCTTCTTTACATATTGCCAGTAGAAGCCGCAGCATGCTATCTGCCCATGATTCTTTTCACAAGCATTTAACAGTAATTCAAACATATTCGGCTCTGCCCAGTCATCCACATCCACAAAACCTATATAGTCTCCTGTGGCATGTTCTACGCCTGTCTTTCTTGCCTGAGGTAATCCTGCATTTTTTTTATTGACAAGAACAATATTACTATGCTCCTTTTGAAGCTTGTGTGCTATTTGCGCAGTGGCGTCTGTGCTTCCATCATTGACAATTAAAATCTCTATATTGTTGTATGTTTGATTTAACAAGCTGTTAATACAGTTTTCTAAATAAGCCTCTCCGTTGTACACAGGTATAATAACAGTAATTTTCATTTTAGTGCCCCTCTGTTTTATCTTTTTTTGATTTGTGTGCAAGTAACTGAAGATATAAAGAATAGGCGAGCTTGTCATAAATGCCTACTATACTAGTCAATATTTTTTTTAATGGAGTATATTCTTTGTTGCTGATAGATAATTTTTGGTCTAAAAATTCCTGCATTTCCTTTTGATACCACCCCTGTCGTGTTCTCAGCATATGATAGGAAGGACAATCAATCTCGGGAATGACTCCAAGAGACATAAAATGACTGGAATTGGAACAGTAGGAGGCATTACATGCTTTTCCTACAGCCATTTTAAAAATTGGTTTTTCAATGTTCTTAAAAATGTTTTGTACTACACAGGAGCAGTAGCACCGCTTTAATAATCCGGTTTTTAAATTTAAAACATAAGCCCAATCTCCGGCATAACAAAACTCTTTTCTCTTCACAAGAAAATTTTTATAAGTAAATTCAAATAGTGGGGAATCAAATTTTCTTCCTGCCTCCACATAAGCTTGTTCACTGCCTTCTGTTGCAAGACTAATTTTAGTTTTTGGGTAGTCGGTTTCTTTTCTTGTAACGGCAACCTGTGGGCATGCCCCTACTTCGTTTTCGCATAGTGTTTTTATTTCATCAATATATGGCATATATTCATCACACATATTAATTTGTACTGTAAATGAGCAGCCGGCATTTTTGACTTTTTTTACATTTTCAAAGAAAGAAGAAATTAAATTTAAGCGTTTTAATTCTAAGTAATGAAATGAAAATGCAAAATGCAGCCGTTTATTGCAGCTTTTGGGAAAGCGAGAGATAAGCTCATCAAAACGTTTGGAAATAGTTCCGTTAGTAGTAATATTTACATAGTGGCCGTTCTGAAGTAACCCATATACAATATCTAATGTATATTCAGGAATCAGAGTTTCCCCTGCGCCGCATATGCTGAAATAACATGTTCCGCCAAAACGTTCTTTTGTCATAGCTTTTATCATTGTTTCTATGGGATAATTTAGTTTGGGAATTTCCATTTTTCTTCTATTTTCTTGAATTACATAGCAATAGCTGCACCGAATATTGCAACTAGTTACAGGTAACAAACATTCTATAAATTTTGTTATTTTTTCCATCTATATCCTCTGCTTTCTATTCCATATGATCAGTGAACTTTGTAACATAATTTTTAAATAGTTGATTTTGAAGCTTGGCTAATTGAGAAAAATAGTCTGGCTCGTTAGAACAACTATCAAAATCATTTAAAGCTTGCTTAAACTGTTCCATGTTTTGTACTATTTTGATATAGCTCAATGAAGATATCCATTGATAAACACCGCTTACTTTTTTACTGATATTGTCAAATGCTATACATGGCGTTGCTGTAATGGCAGCAAAAAGCATGCCATGAAGCCGGTCGGTGACAATCAATTTTTTTCCTGCAAAGTGTTTTAATTTTGCTTGAACAAAGCAACTTCTAAGAAATACTGGAATTTCTACATGCTCATAGGCCATTTTCATTTCACATACAGCTTCACCTTGGGTAGATAATATATTTTTGATATATTGGATTTGTTCATCTGGCAGACATTTTTCACAGTCTGTTCGCATACAAAGGCCAATGTTAGAACGTTTTTTAAGAGAGCGTTTTATATGGGGCTTCAAAAATAAGACCATATCAGGCCCTAAGGCACATTGATGTGATGGCATTAATTTTTCTGTAAGCATATGAAAGGTATTTTCTTCTCTGGCATAAATAAAT
>CAJTQG010000004.1:114697-115061 GCA_910578605.1 uncultured Lachnospiraceae bacterium
GGATTAAGCTTTTAAATTCTAAAAATGCATTGCTGGCTGTATCTGAGAAAAATATTGTTTGTGGAGCTAATATTATTTTGTTATTTGGGTAGTTTCTTAAAATATCATTAACGGTTTGCTGCAAATCGGGCCATATGCTTCCCATATAGCCGCCGCCTGTAATTACAATCGTGTCTTTTTCTGTTATTATTTTTCTTGTAAATTGAGGAAAGAACTGGTAAAAGCTTAAGTTGACTTCTATCACTTCTTTGTCTTTAATATATTTTTTGAAAAAATGTTTTTCCGCTAATCCAATTGCATGGTCGCCGAAATTTAAGTATTGGGGAGTCAGTAAAAGAATTATTCTGCTCTCCTTAGATTTTTT
>CAJTQG010000005.1 GCA_910578605.1 uncultured Lachnospiraceae bacterium
TTTTTTATCCCCATTCTTACCTAATTCCTGTGCCAAATCCCACATATAGGAAATATTTGCCACATAATTTCCCCGCCCATGGTAAGCATCTGCCACTTTCTTTTTATCATGAAATTTATTAGGCTTTTCTGGGGTAGATTCTTCACCAAATTTATCCGGCATAGTAGCCGCTATTCTTAACTTTTCTATTGTCTCCTTATCTAAACCTACAGAGTTTCCCGCTGTCTCTGATGATGAATAATGCCCTTGATTTTTTTCATCATTTCCCCATAGTAAATTAGAACCAAACAAATCTGGTAAGCTCCAATGGATAATATTATCTACTGTTTCTATTGTTTCTGTCTCTTCTAGAATTTCGTCCAATATATCATAAACAAAGTTGTCCCCCTCTAATTCCTCTATATTAGAACTTATATCAAAACTTTCCATATTTTCCGTGTTCTCTGCGTATATAAAGGCTGTTTGACTAGTTAATGCTAATATTACAGTTGTCAGCGCTGCTGCAATTATTTTCTTTTTCATATCGCTGAATCCTTTCTTCTGTATTTTATTCACATATAAATAAAAAGTAACCTTTCTCGAACGAGTTTTTTCATCTTTGAGCAAACTTCATTCACTGATAAAACCATATGTATATTCAGCAGAAAACCAAAAAGGCTGCAATGATATTTCTCATTGCAGCCGAACCATCAATATAACAAAATAAATATATTTTATTATTTATTTTATTACTTAGACTTCATGCTTTGCGTCCTAATGTTTCCAAAAGTTTGCCCCTTATTATTTTTTATGAATATCCCTAAATACTCCTCCTTTCACCTATCTTATTGACAAAACTCGAACTAAAAATTTAATAAATTATATTATATGGGCTATTCTATGTCAATATTTACCAATTTTGAGTCTCCTCATTTATAGAATACAAATGTCCCAATATCCTCTATTTTAAAATGCTCAAACAGATGCATCTATTTCAGAGAGTGCCTCAAGCTTTCTGCTTGCCTGCTTTTCATCAAAAGCATTTAAGTTTCTAGATAGCTGGTCAATGGACCTTTTTCAGAGTAATGTTTTCTTTCAGGGAGCGTGGGATTTTGCATTTCTTATTTTTTGATGAAATCAGTTGTCAAAAAAATGGGGAAACTCAAATAAATTTAATATTGACATCTTCAAATAAGGCTTTTTTGCCGATTCTAAGGGTGATATTATTTGCACTAATCATATTTTAAATCATTTTCTTATATATTTTTTGATATTAAAATATGGCGGGTATAGAGTAAAGTTTTGACTTAACTTTGCCATTGCTTTGAATCGGTGAGATCCAGACAATGCTTCCGTTATATAAAATCGGCTGGGAATCACCGTTAAACACCATATTGGCATATTTCTTGGAATAAATCTTTTTTCCAGTATCGCTGTATACGGCATAATGGAGGGTAGATTTTCTCTTGGTTGTGGTGGAATACAAAATCACAAACCGATTGTCTGTTAATTTAACCATACGAGTTTCCCCTACCATGACAGAGGTTGACTTTGGGTTATAGGTGGTCAGCCATTTAAATGTTACTTTTTTTGTTTTGCGATTAGAAAGGACAAGGAACCCATTGTACTTCATATTATAGCCAAAACCAGAGACCTTACCAATTTTCTTTTTATGGGGCTGTGATGTGCCGCAGACAAGGACATTGCTGCTTCCCACTTCCATACCTCCAACTCTGCATCCAGTATAGTTATCGCCGCTATTTCCTTTGAAAGAGAATAGGGAGGAAGATTTTTGCTTTTCATTCTCCCCGTCATAGTTCTGTACAGTAGTAAGATTAATACTACGTGGATGGGCGTCTCCGTGGTCCAAAAGATAAAGCTCATGATCTTTAAATTTGGCAAACTGGTTAAAAGAATGGCTGGCATAACTCTTATTTGATTCCACTGCCTTCATCTTCTTCGTATTGATTTTAAAGGAGATATTAGACTGGTGATGTAGATCATCGAAGATCGTTGTAAACATTGTTCTCGAGGTCATCAAGTAAAGGGTGCTTCCCTGCATATCCATGCGGCAGTTTCCAGCTTCAAAGGGTTCATAAATTCCCTCAAAAGTATTGAAAACTCCACCTTTGATGTTTGCTGTCTTTAATTTTTTCCAGCTGCTGTTATATTGGATTACCTTAATAACTGTTTTAGTTCTGCTTTCTTTGAGATTTTTATAGCCTACAGCAACATAAAAATTGCCGTCTGTTCCTTGATAAAATCCGCCCCACACATCATATTTGAGTTTTATAGTTTTTGTTTTTGTTACTTTGTAGGAAGAATTTAGGGTATAGATTTTTAAATTGCCGTTGTTTTGGACACAAACAGCATGGAGCTTGCCGCCAGACTGGTAATAAAATGTCGTGTCTGGATGTGACCAGTTGCTGTAATATTGTCCATAGCCGTTTGAAGACTGCTGTCTTATTTTGCTGCATGATACTCTTTTTATTTTATTTTTTTTCGGGATGATTTGGGACATTATTGGTGAAAAATCACTTTTGCCCATTGCGTCCAAGGTAACTAGTTTGTAGTAGTAAGGAACGCCCTTGCTGACTTTTTGTTTGTAGGAAGTTATGGCGCCGCTGTTTGCAGTGTAAACGCACTTGTAAGTGCCGTTCTCCTGGGTGGAGCGGTAGAGTTTATATCCCGTTGCGCCTTTAAAAGCCTTCCAGTTGATTACCAGATTGCTGCCGCCAGATTTTTTGACTGAGGTGATCGTGGAACCTGCCATTTTTTTGGCTGTAAAACTTTGCTGGTAAGAATCTCCTGTTAAGGTACGAAAATCATCCTTTATATAACCAACAACCCTATAAAAATATTCTTTATTATATTCTACAGGTAAGGTAATACTGGTCTTGTCAGGAGCTAATGTTTTAATTGTCTCATATTCGCCATCGTATTGCTTTGAGCGCTGTACATAGAAGCCGTTGATCCCAGAAAGTTTTTTCCATTTTAAAGTAATATGGTGGAAGTCAGTCTGAGTGATCTTTGGTAATTCCGTGATATATGGCAGTACATATAGGCGGTATTTGTAGGATTTTGTCCCAATTGAAACAGTTATATCCGCGGGGCCAACGCCTATCACTGTAAATTTGATGGTTTCAGCAATATAGTAGCCAGCCTTACAAGTTTTTTTGGTGTCTGACGTAATTTTCAGTACATTTGGGTTGGAACTGGATATAGATAGGGTAATTGGGCTGTCGCTCAGATTGCTGCATGTGAAATATACCCATGAGTTATAACTGTCGATGGGCTTGTCAAGACTGCAGATCAAAAGTGTATCATCATATTCTTCTTTTCCTAAATTAAATTCTACCTTGATGTCCTCCTCTGATTCTGTAGTTGCGGACTTCATTACCTGATCTGGCGAAAGGATTCGTCCAACCACTTTTTTTGGCGGCTCAGATGATGGCAGGTTTTGAGAATCCTGTTTAGAAGCTGACGGCAAATTGTCAGCTGCTTGTGGAATGGCTGCTTCTATTTTGTTGGCCGTCTGTGCTGTGCATACTGGCTGCATAGCGCTTATCAATAAGACGACTGTTAATAATAGGGCTGTTAATTTTTTCATGTATTCCTCCTTAGGCTTGATATTACTTTCCATAATTATAACAGATTGGATGTTCTTGTCAAACGGATAAATACTTTTGAGTGTCCAGTGTAAAATGAGCTGCATACCTGTCCGGCTCTGATGTATTTCAATTTATAGAAATCAACATTTACTATGAACTAAATTAGAATTTATTACAAATTGTTTCCAAAATAGGTTTTACCAATTAGATATTGTAATGTTGTGAGAAATTTTATAAAATAATAATATTCAATAAAATATATTGAACAAAATTCATAAAAAAAGGAGGCATTTATGAGGAGATTATTGTTGAAAAAAGCAATCTCTGTCACACTGAGTGCTGCTTTGCTGGTGACATCATTTCAGACTGGCGGCATAGTTGTTAAGGCAGATAAGACACAATCAGGGGGAAACAGAACGGTTGAATCAGATGTGATTCAAATTACAGATGAAAGTAAATTGGGTACATACAGTATGAACGAAGCCTATAGGCGGGTGGGGGTTCATGACCCATCGGTCATACAAGATCCAAAGAATGGCCGATATTATATTTTTGGCTCTCATTGTGCGTGGGCTTGGTCAGATGACTTAGAGAACTGGACAGCTTTTAACAACAATGTTACAGAGGCTTCCGCAGTTACTATTTTTAAGGATGAGATTGTCTGGTGTAAACAAGCAAACTCGGCATACAATATAGCAGGAAATTTGTGGGCGCCGGATGTGATTTGGAATGAATCCATGAAGAAATGGTGTATGTACATGAGTATTAACGGACCAAAGTGGAATTCTACCATCTCTCTGTTGACAGCAGACACTTTGGACGGGAATTGGACTTATGTAGGTCCGGTTATACAATCAGGTATGTCTAATGGATTTGGACCTACCTTTGACTATGAGAAGGTAATGGGGAATACAGATGTGAGTCGTTTTACCTCCAGCTTAAGCGGCGGTGGAAATCCTACCATTGAGGCTCATGCCATAGACCCCTGTGTGATTTATGATGATGCGGGAGATTTGTGGATGACATATGGCTCATGGTCAGGAGGCATCTCCATGATTAAGCTGGATAAGAAAACAGGCCTTCGGGATTACAACACAACCTATCCTAATACAAATAATAAGGTGGATGCCAATAAACTTATATCAGACCCATACACCGGATATAAAATTGCCGGTGGAACAGCTGTTAGCGGGGAAGGCTCCTATCTGCAAAAAATTGGAGATTATTATTTCCTCTTTATGTCTTATGGAGGTTATGCTCCGGATGGTGGGTATAATATGCGTATCTTTCGCTCCAAGGATGTGAAAGGGCCATATGTGGATGTTTTAGGGAAGGATGCCAGAACTGTAGTGAATGGAAAAGCAGGAGATACGGTAGGCTCCACTGGTATGCGATTGATGAGTTATTATAAGTGGAGTTTTGCTCCGTATGGCTATACGGCACAGGGCCATAACTCTGCTATTATAGATAAGGACAGCAATAAAGCATTTGTGATTTATCATAACAAATATAATGATGGCACTGCTGCTCATGAGGTAAGGGTACACCAGCTGCTTATGAATGAAGACGGATGGACGTTAGCTGCGCCATTTGAGTATGCAGGGGAAACGGTATCTTCTACAGGATATTCACAGGAGTTGTTTACCGGCAGTTATAGTATAATGTTTCAGAAACCAGGCATAAACCATGGCAAGCTGGAATGTGCACAGGAAGAGAATATTAAGCTGGAAGCAGGGACAGAAGTGAAGGACAGCGCCGGAAATGTAACAGGATATACAGGAAAAATATCCGGAGGCTATGAAGGAACATGGACATCCGTGAAGGATAAACCATACATTTCCCTGACGATAGGCAATAACACATATAAGGGAGTGTTATGTGAAGGCACCATAGATGAGTCGGATGTGGAGGCTATGACTTTTACAGCAGTGGGAAGCGCCAATCAGGAATGTCTGTGGGGCTATAAAGTGAAAGATTCATCCGTGGCAATTAAGATGACAATAGATAGACAGATTAACCTTCCTGACACAGTGGTGACCGATATTTCCCTTCCTACAGTAGGTGTAGGCGGCAGCACTATTTCATGGAGAAGCAATAGTATAGCTATCTCGGATGAGGGAAAGGTTTTCTACTTAAAGGATGATACTACAGTTAGCATGACAGCAACCATTACCAACAACGGTACAGAATTTGAAAAGACATATACGTTTGTTGTGCCGGGAAGCGATACTCTTTCTAGCAAAAGTGAAGTAGTGTTAAAAACTTTTTATAAAGATGAAGAATTAGATATGTCAAAGCTGGTACAGGGGAATACCCCAAGCTTTGTCAATCCATTTAGCTACACTCATGAGAATATATCCAATGGCGCTTCCATAAGCTTTGATGTGACTAGAACAGCAGCTTCGGATAGATTGAGTAATATTATCTCACTGAATAATAAGCTTGGAAAATTCTATTTCACAGGGGGAAGTTATCTGGGATATAATAATTTTAACGGCTACTTTTTTGATGCGAATCTGAATTCAAATTATGTGGCAGGTACAGATTACTTAAAAACCAACACAAAGGTAAATATTAAATTGGAAGTAACTGCTAAAGGAGTCACAGTATATCAAGATGGTAAAGAGGTATATTCTACAGCAACATTAAAATCAGGCACTACACCGGGAGGATACAGCACGGATAAGGATCATTTGAATCCGGAGACTACAGTGATGTCTTGGCTGAAAATGGCGCCGGAGGTGAATTTTGGTTCGGGCAATTTCTGGAATGACCTCATATTTAAGGGAAAGCTTAGCAATGTAAAGTTTGCGTACACGCAGCCAAAGATTGATGTTGCCGGCGGTGGCTCTGGCTTGGCTGGCAGTTACACTCAAGATTATGAGGATGTTACAGATGTGTCTAGTGTATGGACATCTCCAAATGCTCAAGATGCGCTGACCATTAAAAACAATGAAGCTCATGGAAATTATGTTGCGTTTACCCTTCCTTCTGGCACTAACAGCAGGGGAATGCACAGTGACTTTGGCAGTGATGTGACTTGGGAAAATAATTATATTTTAGAATTTGACTTAGGTTTTAAAAGTGGAAACAACCAAGGAAGCCAATTTGCTGTAACTACTACAAATGGGGCATACACAGATAAAAATGAGAATAATGGTCTTGCAAGCGGTTATGTATTAAAATTATCTGCTGATGCTAATGCCACAAAGTGGTATATCAATGATTCGGCAACAGAATATGTAGAGCTACCAGTGGCAGATGCGGATTTAGCAGGCTGGGTACACGTAAAAATAACAGGCAACACCAGTGAAGGTAAGGCTACATTGGAAATTTTAAATGGGGAGACTTCCCTTTATAACAAGGAAATTACAATGAATAATGCTGCTAATATTAAGGGCTTTTATGTATTGGCAGGGCGTTATATGTCTATTTTCAAAATAGATAATATTGCTGTAAAAAGAGTGGGTGTGACAGAAGCAGATTTTTCTGCATACAAGAAAGCGCTTACAAGAGCAGAGAAATTTGTTGCTTTGCAGACATCCTCCAATGCCTATACAAAAGAGAGTATAGAAGCTCTAGAAAATGCTATTGCTAAGGCGAAAGAAATCGTAACCCCCGATTTGGAGGAAAGCCAGCAGGATATTGTAGATGCGCAGACGGCAGCTTTGAACGAGGCAGTTTCAAATCTGGAATTTGCAGTTTATAAAGTATCACTTGGCACATACAAGGGAGGTACAGTTACAGGTCTGGCGGCAGACGGAAGTTATCAGGGAGGTTCCTTCGTGGAATTGACAGCAGTTTCAACGGAGGGCTATGAGTTTTTACGGTGGGAAGATGAGAGTGGAAATGTAGTTGGACAGTTTGCAAAGTATAGTGCTATGATAACAGGAAATATAACACTTATTCCTATATTTAAGGATATGAACCAAAAGGAGCCTGTAGCGCCGCAAACGCCAACAGTCCAGCCGGTAGTCTATACACCAACTTTAAAATTAAGTGATATTGAACTTCCAAATGGATGGACATGGGAGAATCCAGATACAGTATTGTCCAACATAGGCACCAATGCGTATCCGGCAGTTTACAAGACAACAGATCCAGAACTGTATATAGATACAACAGCCAAGATAGAAGTGACAGTGGAGAAGGCAGAACCTGAATACACTCCTGTTACCGGTTTATCTGGAATACTAGGACAAAAGTTAAGCACGGTAGTGTTGCCGTCGGCGGAGAATGGAACTTGGGCTTGGCTGGCGCCTGAAACGGTGATGACAATTTCTGCTAACTCCTTTGATGCAGTGTTCACTCCGTCAGACAGTGAGCATTATCATGTTGTGAACTGTAAAATTGTAGTGACACTGAAAGACGAGAGCGGTAATGATGTAATTATAACACCAGAAGCTCCGACTTTAGAGGCAGTAACCTATGAGTTTGGTTTAGTGCTTGGCAATGTGGCATTGCCGACGGATTGGAAATGGAAGGAATCTAACATAGAATTGGCAGCAGGACAGCAAGAATATGATGCAGTTTATGTGCCAAATGGAGATATTGTTAAAATCTTAGTGACTGTGTTGAAAAATCCCAAACCCAATTATGCTATTGTAAAAAATTTAAAAGGTGTGGAAGGAGATAAATTAAGTACTGTGTTGTTGCCAAAACAGTGGAAATGGAAAAATCCTTCTGCCATATTAAGCTTGAAGGAAAACAAATATATGGCTATCTTTACCCATTCCTCCGGCAATTATGAGGATATAGAAGTAATGCTGGAGATTACAGTGACAGCGAAGAAGGTGGATGATAATACAGGAGGCGGCAATACCAATACAGGCGATGATAAAAACAACAACAATACTGGTAATGTAAACAAACCAAGTACGTCAAAACCACAAAAAGGAATGGTTTATACAGTTGGCGGAATGAAGTATAAGGTGCTTAGCACAACATCCAAAACAGTTTCTGTTGTTGGACTTACAAAAACTACAAAGAAAAAGAAGACAATTACCATTAAAAAGACAGTAAAAATAATGGGTGTTACCTTTAAAATTACAGAGATTGGCAATAATGCCTTTGCTTCCTGTAAGAAATTGAATAAGGTTACTATCGGCACCAATGTTACAAAGATTGGCAAAAAAGCATTTTACAAGTGCTCTAAGTTAAAAACCATTATAATAAAATCAAAAAAATTAAAATCGGTAGGCAAAAATGCATTAAAAGGAATCCATAAAAAAGCTGTTATCAAGGTGCCAAAATCTAAGCTGAAGAAATATAAAAAGCTGTTGAAGAAAAAAGGCCAATCGTCAAAAGTTAAAATAAAAAAATAGTAATAATTATATAAAGTGTACACATGTATATTTAGATTATAAGAAATGATGTGGCAAGATGTAAACAAAAAGGGCATATTTGACAGTATGTCCTTTTTGTTTTACTATATTGGTTAGTAAAATTATAAAAGGTATTATCTGTAATTCATTTAGTAGTTGTTGTTTGATGGCATGATATTAGGTAATTGCGAAACTCTTCATTTGAAGTTTTGAATTGTGTAAATTTACTAATTCCATCAGATACCCCTTATTGTGCCTAAGAACTTCTAAGACACAAATCGTATCGTATCTGATTGGAAATGTAAATTTTGCACAATTATGAATTTTTTTGAAGGAGTTTCGCAATTACCTAAAACATGTTATACGTGGAAAGGAGTACAATAAAATGATATATCAAGTGGATAAACTGAAGGACAATAAAACAAATCCTGTTGACAACAATAAGTATGACAGTTCATGGCTTATTTTGACGCTTATGGATAGTGATGAAAATGCTGCAATTGTCGGTGCTGATAATGGTGGTGCATACACGATAAAAATCAGTAAATCTGCAAATAAAAATTGGCAGTTGGCAGTAGGCGATTTTATGGAATATTGTAATGCGAATCATTTCAATGCAGTTGTAGAAATATCACAGGAAGATTATAATTATGTGTTAAATGCTTATAATGGTCATAGCTTTCGTGAGCAAACATTGCGGGATTATGAGCCGAGAATACTAATACACAGCACCACAATAGAAAATTGGATACTTATTCAGAGGGATGGAATGTTAAAAAGCTGGAATAGATTGAAAAAGGAAAAACAAATTTTAGAAGAACAGCCTATTGGAATTCAACTTGGCGATCCAACTAGCTTTAGTGATTATATAATGTTTGGTGGTGGCGTTACAGGTGAAATTGTTGTTAATTCAAAACAATCAGGTAAAATAGTTATGGATATTGACACAGAATATCAAACGGGCGCAAGACTTTACTTTGATGCTAGAAAGATGGCTGAGGATGGTCTGCTTGTCCGTGATGGCTGTCATCAAAAGGTAAAAGAGGTATTGCCCCTTGAGCCATATTTAGTTTGGGCGGCCACATGGGATAAAATCGGACTATCCAATGCAATCTCTACCCCAAGGAAATTTGCGGAAGCATCTGATAAACAATTTTACATTGTCACTAGGGCACAACTTTAAAGATTTAGAACAATTTTGCACAAAATTTATTCTTGACAGGTTGTTGCTTTACATTGGGGGCTGACACTGCTTAAGTAGGAGTTGTGATATTTGTGGGAAAAGGTAACATCCTCCCCAAACCAATCTGGAGGGCAGAAGGTATTGGCCAGCTTCTCGCTGTCGAATTCAACCTCTGCCAGCTTCATTCCGGAAAATATTCCGTCAAATAAATCCAATTCAATCATATGCTCTTTTGTTGTGCCATCAGTATGAACGCAAGTAAATGGGATGTTGTAGCGCTCCTTTGTAATAATATTGCCGTCAGCCTTGGCAAGCAGATGTTCATAGCTCTCTTTAGTCAGGGGAAGGTTATATTCCTCCCGCACCATCATGCCCTCTCCCTTGTAAGTCAGGTAAAAGGAATCCCCGTCCATGCGGACACGGACAACTGGATTGACAGACAAATAGCCTTGTTCAATTCTTCTGTGGGGATAGGTTTCAAGGTTTTTTGGTAATTTTGAAATGAGATATTTTCTTTCAATTTCCATAGAATATAATTCCCTTTCCTTTTTGCACAATATGTGAATGGGGCAATTAAATATCACATGTAACCATTTTCATTTAATATGAATTAGGATTCGTCAGCAGCGTTAGCTTACCTAGCAGATTATTTTCTTTTATAACGCTCTATTGTTTTTGTAATGCGGCCTACTGGATTCAGCAATTCACTGATGGAACGGTCATGATTTAATGTATCAATAATTAAGGCAATATATTTGCTCATATCTGTATTTAAATAATAAGGTTTTGAAAGTAATTCCGGTGTCTGATAGGTTAAGTTTGTAGTGGTAATCCAATCAAACAATCCGTCCATATATGCCTTATCAAACTTGTCTAAGCCGTTGGTGAACAGCCCAAAGGTGGAGGCCATAATAACCCGTTTTGCCTTACGGCTTTTTAGTTCGCATGCCACATCCAGCATGCTTTCCCCGGAGGAAATCATATCATCTAATATAATAACATCCTTACCCTCCACAGAGGAACCTAAAAATTCATGGGCTACAATAGGATTACGCCCGTTCACAATCTTCGTGTAGTCTCGTCTCTTGTAAAACATTCCCATGTCAAGCCCCAGCACATTGGCAAAATAGACAGCTCGTCCCATGCCGCCTTCATCGGGGCTGATAACCATCATATGATCAGAATCAATCTGTAAATCTGGGATGCCGGCAAACATAGTTTTAATAAACTGGTAACTTGGACGAACGGTCTCAAAGCCTTTTAGGGGAATGGCGTTCTGCACACGGGGATCGTGAGCGTCAAAGGTGATAATATTCTCTACCCCCATATTGGTTAATTCCTGCAGGGCAAGAGCACAGTCCAAGGATTCTCTGTTTGTTCGCTTGTGCTGACGGCTTTCATATAAGAAGGGCATAATGACATTGATTCGTCTTGCCTTTCCGCCAACTGCGGCGATGATTCGTTTTAAATCTTGGTAATGATCATCGGGAGACATATGGTTGGTGTGACCGCACAAAGAGTAGGTTAAGCTGTAATTTAATACATCCACCATAATGTACAAATCATAACCACGTACAGATTCGTTTATAATACCCTTAGCCTCACCGGAGCCAAAGCGGGGAACTTGGGCGTCCATCAAGTAAGAGTCCTTCTGATAACCAGCATAGGCAATTGTATGCTGGTAAGGTGTTTCTCTGCGGCGGCGACGTTTAGAAATATGCTCATTGACACTGTCGCCCAGCTGGCTGCAGCTGTTCAAGGCTATAATGCCTAAAGGTCCAACGGGAATAGTTTCCAAATTTTTTTCATGCTTTAACATAAGATAGTGCCTCCGTTATTTTCTAATCTTTTTTGAACCCGGATATCTGTTCCGATTACCTTCATCAGACGAAAATTGCTGGTAATTCGAGAGAAGATACGCTCCGAATATGTATTTTTTAACTCCTCTATAGAGAGGTTTGTCGATATAATAGTAGATTTTCCCCGGCAATGCCTTTCGTTTAGGCAGTTAAACAGTGCTGTGTGGGTAAAACTGTTTGTCATCTCGGTGCCTAAGTCATCTACAATCAATAAATCACATTCGTAAATGTGCCTTGCCAATTCCATTGCGGCTGCTTTTGTCTCTTTTACAGAAAACTGGGAAGCTGCAAGAAAGTCAAAAAGCTGTATGGCAGATAAATATATGACTGAGTATGCCTGGTCTAAAAGCTCCTTGGCAATACAGTGGGTGAGAAAAGATTTTCCCACACCAGTAGCCCCATAGAATATAAGATTATCATATACATTTGGAAAGTTGTCAATAAAATTTCTGCAAATTTTTACAATTTTTTGTATGTTTTCTTTTGGTGTCGTCTCTGTAATACTGTCCTGATAGTTGTCAGGATAATAATGATAAGAAAAGGTGTGAAAATTTTCCTGCTCTAGAATATTTCTTAAATTGGAATCATGGTAGAGAAAATGAATGATTTCCTTTATAAAGCAGTGACATTTTCCATGTTCTGTCATGCCGGTGTCTCGACAGTCGGGGCAGTGGTATTGCAGCTTTAACGCATCGGGAGGATAACCGTTTTCCAGCAAAAGCTGTGTGCGCTCCTGCTGAAGCTTCTTCACTTGTTCTTCATAAGCGGTAAGGTCATCCCTTTTTTTGAGGATGCGTGCCTTTGCCTGGGTGATACTCAGGGCAGCGATTTCACCTTGAATCAGGGAAATCCTTGGAACGGTTTGGAATATAGTATTTTTTCGCTCCTGCAGCCTGTGTTGGTTTTCTAATTGCCGTTTATTGTATATGCGCATAATCTGGTCATATTGAGCATTGTCTAGGGCCATGGGAACCTCCATAGTAGATAATGATTTAAAGTTAATCTGCTTTTAACAATTGTTTTTCTAACTCTTTATAGTCGTAATCTCTCTGGGGAAAGCTGTTGAAGGAATTGCGTGAGGAAACAGGAGTAGAGCTGCTCTTCACTTTATGTTCCTTGGATTGGGCAAACTGTTTATCTAACTCTTGTATTTGTGAGAGATGACTTATGCCCTTTGTCTTCCATTTGGATAGAATGGAATCTGCATATTCAAAACTTGGCTGGTGAATTGTCTCTATTGTGCGGTTGCATGCCTCCAATATAATATCCAATGAAAATCCATAGGAGGTTGTCCATTTTACAATGAAGTTTCGTTCACTCTGGCCAGGGTTGCGTCCGGATATACCAAATGCTTTTAACACGGGATAACAGTGATTACTGTATATGCTGGATTCGTCTTTGGCTTCCTCCACTGTGGAAATGCCCTTTTCCTTCCAGGCAATGGCAACTTTTTCCATATAGCGAAGGCTTTTATGGTTATTTGACACACAATATTCAATCAAGTATTCAATCAATTCTGTACTAAAACCAAGGCCATCATACATGTACAAAATAATGTTTGTATCACTAGAACTCAAGGTTTGTCCAATATACCGCTGGGCAATATATAAAAGCTGACAGACATCCTCATCCTTTGTGAACTGAGCAAGTTCGTTTGCTGTGTATGCATGGTGTTTTTCAGTGCCGCTAGATGAGACTTTTTTGTTGGAAATCGTGGAAGCGGTATGTATAGTATTAAGAGTTTCCGCTTTTTTGTCAGTTGTTTTTTTATCGTCGGCAACAGCGGCAAAATCGGAATTGTTAGGTGTACTCTTCCCTGTGCCAAGGTAATGCTTGTCACTGTTAAAGCCTTGGTTATTTTGCTGTAAGGAAGAGCAGTCGGTCAGTGTAATCTTACACAGCTCATGTTCCTCGTTAAATGTTAAGGATAAAAGACCAGTCTGCTCCCAATATAAAAGCGCACGGCTTACATCATTTTCCGTGTGATGGAATACATCTGCGATTTTACATATAGATATTTCGCCATGACTTTTATTACATCGAAGAAGGTACAGATATATCTTAACAAACTCGCCGTTTGCATCCGGCATAAAAAAATCAATAAAATCATTAGATACAATAGTTGTATCATTGCTGTTTTTGCTTTCTAATAATATAGTTCCCATAATTCTACACCTTTTACCTCCAACATCATTTTATTCCTGCGAGCAAAAATGCAATCAACTTTTTTATGGTGTCGCCACTGAATGTGGCATGTAAGCTTTGTTGCAACTAAGAGTATAGCACACATTTTATCAAATGAGAATAGGAAAAAAGTCATGAAGTCCTTGAAAAATAAGGGTTTAATATGATTGTGGATAGTGTGGAAATGTGGAAAACCATATCCATAAAAACCAAAAATATGAGAAAAAGAACAAAAAATATCCACAAATTTTTTGGAAAAAATATCCGCAAAAATTTGTGGATAATGTGGATAACTATTGTTGTAAAAGATGCTCTCCCACTAAAACAATATCTCCGGCACCCATAGTTATCAACAAGTCGCCTGGTTGACAACTTTTTTGTAAAAATTTTTCAATTTCTTCAAAGCTTGGAAAATAATCGCTTTCTATGTTATATTTTTTTAATTCTGCCAATAAATCTTTAGATGAAATACCAATTGTGTTTTTTTCACGGGCCGCATAGATGTCTGCTAGAACAACATGGTCTGCTAAGCTCAGTGAGGAGGCGAATTCCTTTAAAAATGCATTTGTTCTTGTGTAGGTGTGAGGCTGGAAAACACACCAAATTTTATTGTGGGGGTAGTTTTTCGCTGTCTCTATAGTGGTGCGGATTTCGTCAGGGTGATGAGCATAATCGTCAATGATGGTCACACTGTTAAATTCGCCTTTCTTCTGGAAACGCCGGTCTGTTCCTGTATAGCGCCTAAGTGCCTCCTGTATGGCGGGAAGGGAAAGACCTAACTCAAAAGCAGCGGCAATGGCGGACAGGGAATTGTATATGTTATGTAATCCGGTAACTCCCAATTCTATGTGTCCTAGTATTTCTCCATTTTTTGTCAAATCATAATGTCCTCTGGCCAATTCGTCATAGGTGATATGGACAGCACTGTAATTACATGTGTCAGGATTGGAACCAAAGGTGATGACTTTACAGTTTAGTCCTTGTGTAAAATAGGAAAGTTGCTCAATATCCCCATTAATAATTAAAATGCCATTTTCCGGCAGAAGGCGGGTGTATTGGCGGAAGCTAGAACGAATATCGTCGATATCTTTAAAAAAGTCCATGTGGTCCTCTGCGATATTTAAGATAATTTCTATTGTGGGAAAAAAGGATAAAAAGCTGTTGGTGTACTCACATGCCTCGGTGACGAAGCAGCCAGAATTACCTATTCTTAAATTGCCATGAATTGAGGAAAGCATACCGCCTACTAAAACAGTAGGGTCTAACTTGCCGTCCATCAATATCTGAGAAAGCATACTGGTAGTGGTGGTTTTTCCGTGAGTACCTGACACACCGATGGCTGTCTTATAGTTTGCCATAATCTGTCCAAGAAGCTCCGCCCGCTTCATTGTAGGAATGCCAAGCTCCTTTGCTTTTGCAAGTTCTGGATGATCTTCCTTTACCGCTGCAGTGTAAACGAGAAGTTCGATTTCTTCTGTTATATTTTTACTGGTTTGTTCATAAGCAATATCAATACCTTGCGCTTCTAATTTTTTTGTTAATTCCGAGTATTTGATATCAGAACCAGATACAATAAAGCCTTGTTCTAGTAAAATTTCTGCCAAAGCGCTCATACTGATTCCGCCAATGCCAGTAAAAAAAACATGAATTTTCTTTTTAAAATCAATTTTAAACATATTATTTCGCCCATCCTTATATAATAATAGAGGAAGTCCAATTGTGGGCTTGCCTTTTTAAAACATTATACACACATATCATAAAAAAGACCAGTTGTTATTTGAAAAGTAGATAAAAATAGGTATGTTTTAAGTCTGCTTTATAAGTCCGCTTTATGCACATGGGTAAAACCAGGCAGCTTTGTTGTGCGACTGTGAATTTTAACAAAAATGCATAAAAAATAGATGCATAATAATTGCATAAAAATCAAAGAATATTTTTATGCAAAATGCCAGTTAATGGAAGAAATAACAATAAAATTTGAGAAAATTTTCTGATAAAATAGGAAAATTAAGTTCACTTTTTGAACAATATGTGGTATAATTCGTTTATCAAAAAAAGAACAGCGAGGTGAGAGCGTGATAAAAAAAGAAATGATTGCCATGTTATTGGCAGGAGGACAAGGTAGCAGATTGGGAGTGTTGACATCTAAGGTTGCAAAGCCAGCTGTAGCTTTTGGTGGAAAATACAGAATTATTGATTTCCCTCTCAGTAACTGTATCAACTCGGGAGTGGATACAGTGGGAGTGTTAACACAGTACCAGCCATTAAGATTGAACGCGCATATAGGAATAGGGATTCCTTGGGATTTGGATAGGAATATCGGTGGTGTGACAGTGTTGCCGCCATATGAAAAAAGTACAAACAGTGAATGGTATACAGGAACAGCAAATGCCATTTATCAAAATATTGAATATATGGAATCCTACAATCCGGATTATGTTTTGATTTTGTCAGGAGATCATATCTATAAGATGGATTATGAAGTTATGCTGGATTATCACAAGGCTAACAATGCAGATATTACTATTGCTGCTATGCCTGTACCGATTGAGGAGGCAAGCAGATTTGGTGTTGTTGTAACCAATGATGAAAACCGCATTATCGAATTTGAGGAGAAACCGGCAAATCCAAAGAGTAATCTGGCTTCCATGGGAATATATATATTCAGTTGGAAGATACTTAAGGAAGCGCTTCTTAAGATGTCAGACCAGAGCAACTGCGACTTTGGTAAGCATATTATCCCATATTGTCATGCTAAGAATGACAGGATTTTTGCTTATGAGTATAATGGTTATTGGAAGGATGTGGGAACTTTAGGTTCTTACTGGGAGGCTAATATGGAATTGATAGATATTATTCCGGTATTTAACCTCTATGAAGAATTTTGGAGGATTTACACAAAGAGCGACATTTTGCCGCCCCAGTATGTTTCAGCAGATGCCAAGATCAATAGAAGTATTATTGGTGAGGGAACCACCATATTAGGAACCGTTGAAAATTCCGTAATCGGCCCTGGCGTTACCATAGAAGCGGGGGCGCTGGTGAAGGATTCCATTATTATGAAGGATTCCAGCATCGGTAAGAATACAAAGGTATATAAGTCTGTAATCGCAGAGAACGTAGAAATATGTGAAGGCTGTGAAATTGGTGTGGGCGAAGAGGCGCCAAGTAAGCTGGATGCCAAGATATATGCATTTGGACTGGCTACTATCGGTGAGAATTCCTATATACCAGCGGATATAAAAGTAGGTAAGAATACAGCGATTTCCGGTATTACAACACCGACAGATTATACCAATGGTGAATTGGCAAGCGGTGATTATATTATTAAGGCAGGTGATAGGTAATGAGAGCAATTGGAATTATACTGGCAGGCGGAAATAACAAAAAAATGAAAGAGCTTTCTTACAAAAGGGCGATTGCAGCCATGCCTGTCGCAGGAAGCTACAGAAGTATTGACTTTGCATTGAGTAATATGTCAAATTCCCACATTCAAAAGGTGGCGGTTCTGACACAGTACAATGCAGTTTCGTTAAATGAGCATTTAAGCTCCTCTAAGTGGTGGGATTTCGGAAGAAAGCAAGGCGGCTTGTATGTATTCACACCTACCGTTACAGCAGAAAATAATTCCTGGTACAGAGGAACAGCGGATTCCATATATCAGAATTTAAGCTTTTTGAAAAACAGCCATGAGCCATATGTAGTAATTGCAGCCGGCGATGGCGTATATAAACTGGACTACAATAAGGTTTTAGAGTATCATATAGCAAAGAAATCGGATATTACTGTAGTTTGTAAGGAGTTTCCTGCTGATGTGGATACAAGCCGCTTTGGAGTGGTTAAGACAGATGCGGACGGAAGAATTACAGATTTTGAGGAGAAACCAATGGTTTCAGATTCTAATCTGGTATCTACTGGTGTATATATCCTGAGAAGAAGACAGTTGATTGAGATGATTGAGAAATGTGCAGAGGAGGATAGGTATGATTTTGTCAATGATATACTTCTCCGCTACAAGAACATGAAAGCAATCTATGCTTATAAGATGGAAAATTATTGGAGCAATATTTCCACAGTGGATTCTTATTATAAGACAAACATGGATTTCTTAAAGCCAGAAGTGAGAGACTATTTCTTTAAGCAGTATCCAGATGTATATTCAAAACCGGATGATCTGCCGCCGGCAAAATACAATCCGGGTGCAGTGATTAAGAACAGCCTTGTTTCTAGTGGATGTATTATCAACGGAACAGTAGAAAATTCTATTTTATTTAAAAAGGCTTATGTGGGCAATAATTGTGTAATTAAAAATTCTATTATCTTGAATGATGTGTACATTGGAGATAACACAGTAATTGAAAACTGCATTGTGGAAAGCAGAGACACGATTCGTGAAAACAGCAATTATGTGGGTGACCCGAATAAAGTAAAAATTGTTATAGAGCGAAATGCCAGATATGAAATATAAAATTGTGACTGTGAGAGAAGAGATGCAGCGCAAAATAACTTATAATGGACAGGAAGGGGTATTTACATGCAAATAACTGATGTGAGAGTAAGAAAAGTAGCAAAGGAAGGCAAAATGAAAGCAGTAGTTTCTATCACCTTGGACAATGAATTTGTTGTGCATGATATTAAAGTTATTGAAGGTGAGAAGGGAATGTTTATTGCAATGCCCAGCAGAAAAGCGGCGGATGGGGAATACAGAGATATAGCACATCCGATAAACTCTCAGACAAGAGATCGTATTCAAGAAATGATTCTTCAAAAATATGAACAAACATTGGAAGAAGAAAAAGAAGAAGTTGCGGAATAATGTAAAATACAAAGCAATAAGGAGAGCTTCAGAACAAGGAGCTCTTCTTTTTCTATCACTTTTTTGTCATTGGGGCAAAAAAACCGAATCTTTTGTTTAAATTTTTGATTGGGAATGGTATAATAAAAAAACATGATAAGGATATAGAATTTATTTTGGATTTGGATGAATGTTATGATAAAGCAATAGAAAGGATGGAAGAGGACATGAGAATAGGAATGTTGACAAGCGGCGGTGATTGCCAGAGCCTGAATGCAACTATGAGGGGCGTTGCGAAAAGTCTGTATCAAAACTTGCAGGGAATTGAGATTGTAGGATTTTTAGAAGGATATAAGGGTTTAATGTATGAGGATTACCGTGTGCTTCACCAAAAGGACTTTTCCGGTATTTTAACAGAGGGAGGAACTATTATCGGGACTTCTAGGCAGCCCTTTAAATTGATGAGAAACCCGGATGAGCAGGGCAGGGATAAGGTGGAGCTGATGAAAAATACCTACCAAAAGCTTGGATTGGAATGTCTGGTTGTGTTAGGGGGGAACGGAAGCCAAAAGACAGCCAATTTGCTTCGTGAGGAGGGGTTGAATGTTGTGTCTCTTCCTAAGACGATTGACAATGATCTGTGGGGAACCGATATGACCTTTGGATTTCAGAGCGCTGTAAATATAGCGACTAATGCCATTGATTGTATTCATACGACTGCGGCATCCCACGGAAGAGTGTTTATTGTGGAAGTGATGGGACACAAGGTAGGATGGCTTACATTGCATGCCGGAATTGCAGGAGGAGCAGATATTATATTGATTCCGGAGATTCCTTATGATATTGACAAGGTTGTGGAAAAAATTGAAGCCAGATCAAAGGCTGGCAGTAGATTTTCTATCTTGGCAGTGGCAGAGGGAGCTATTTCTAAGGAGGAGGCTTCGCTGACAAAAAAGGATTACAAGGCAAAGAAAAGAAGTTCTCAGTTTCCGTCAGTGTCTTATGAGATTGGTTATGAAGTGGAAAAGAGAACGGGACAGGAGATTCGTGTAACCATACCAGGTCATACACAAAGAGGGGGAAGTCCGTGTCCATATGATAGAGTGCTTTCTACCAGGTTTGGTGCGGCGGCAGCAGACTTGATTATGAAGAGAGAATATGGTTTTATGGTAGGTATCAAAGAAGGAAAAATAGTAAAGATTCCGTTGGAGGATGTGGCAGGTAAATTGAAAAAGGTGGAGCCGGAATCCTCTATTATCAAAGAGGCAGCATTAACCGGAATCAGCTTTGGAGTATAAGATGTCATATACAGCATTATATCGTAAGTTCCGCCCCGATGCATTCGGTGATGTTAAGGGGCAGGAGCATATTGTTACAACATTGCAAAATCAAATCAATGCAGGAAGGATAGGACATGCCTATCTTTTTTGCGGAACAAGAGGCACCGGAAAGACTAGCATTGCAAAAATATTTGCAAAGGCAGTAAACTGCGAGAATCCTTCTGAGGGCAGCCCCTGCGGTACATGTGCATCCTGCAGGGCTATCAGCCAGGGGGCATCCATGAACGTGATTGAGATAGATGCCGCCTCCAACAACGGAGTGGATAATATTAGGGAAATTCGGGATGAAGTTCAATATTCACCAACTGAGGGAAAATATAAAGTGTATATTATTGATGAGGTGCATATGCTTTCTATAGGAGCCTTTAATGCCCTTTTGAAGACATTGGAGGAACCTCCCTCCTATGTTATATTTATATTGGCAACTACAGAATCACATAAAATTCCCATCACTATATTATCCCGCTGTCAAAGGTATGATTTTCGCAGGATTACAGTGGATACCATTGCTGGCAGGCTGCAGGAGTTGATGGATAAGGAGGAGCTGGAAACCCAGGAGTCGGCACTTCGGTTTATTGCAAAGAAGGCGGATGGTTCCATGAGAGATGCTCTGAGTCTGCTAGATCAATGCCTGGCATTTCATATGGGGAAACCTCTCACCTATGAAAATGTTCTGGATGTACTTGGTGCAGTCGACACGGAAGTGTTTTATGAGATGATGGAGTTGTTAATACAGGGGGATTGTGTTGGTTGTATTCATAAGCTGGAAGAAATAATGGAATCCGGCAAGGAGTTGGGGCAGTTTGTCTCTGACTTTATCTGGTATATGCGCAATCTAATGTTAGTTCAGGTGTCTGATGATGTAGATGAAATATTAGATATGTCTAAGGAAAATATTGCAGGGTTAAAACAACAGGCAAGATTGGTTGACACCAATACTATAATGAGATATATTAGGATATTCTCTGATTTGTCAAATCAAATAAAATATGCAGCGTCCAAAAGAGTGCTGGTGGAGACAGGGTTGATTCGTATGACACGTCCGGCTATGGAACAGGATTTGTCCTCCGCATTAGAGAGAATAAGCATGTTGGAGAAAAAATGGGAACAGGGAGTGACAGTGAGAAGCTCTGAAGATAGAGTATCCCACGCCGACTTAAAGGAACAGGTCTTTCGCGAAGAATTAGAGGAGGAGAAAAAGAAATCTGTGCCAAAGGCGGTGCCGGAGGATTTGCAGGAAGTGAAAAATAATTGGAGGGGGATTTTACGGAAAGTATCTCCAACGATAAGGATTTACCTGAAGGATGCCATGACTGTAGTGGGGACAGAGAATCATTTTCGCTTGGTGTTTCACAATGAACAGGCATTTCAGTTTGTAAATCGAATAGAGAAAATCCAAGAGATAGAGCAGGCGATTGTGGAGGTAATAAAAAAACAAGTGCAGATTGAAGTGCAGTGTATGGAAGTGGAGGAGGCTGCCAAAGCAGACTTTACAAAAATTGAGGATGTGCTGCACTTAGATAATTTAGAAATAGAAGATTTCAGCAAGGAGGAATTTTAATAATGGCAAGACGTGGTGGAGGATTTCCAGGAGGAATGCCTGGAAATATGAACAATCTTATGAAACAGGCTCAGAAGATGCAAAAACAGATGGAGGAGACGACAAAGGAGTTAGAGGAAAAGGAAGTGACAGCAACGGCAGGAGGCGGTGCTGTTGAGGTGACTGTGTCAGGAAAAAAAGAGGTTGTTAAGGTGAAGCTGCAGGAGGAGGTAGTGGACCCAGATGACATTGAAATGTTAGAGGACTTGATTATGGCGGCTACCAATGAAGCTCTGCGCAAAATGGAAGAGGTATCACAGGCGTCCATGGCCAAAATCACAGGAGGTCTTGGGGGCGGTTTTCCATTCTAAGCAGATCATTTCTGTCTTACAGACACAGCTATGAAGATATGAGAAAAGGTTTGGTTGAATTAGAATGGATTATTACAGCAGTCATATTACAAATTTAATAGAAGGTCTGTCAGGATTGCCTGGAATCGGCAGTAAGACAGCACAAAGACTTGCGTTTCACATTGTTCATATGCCCACAGAGCAGGTGAACCAGTTGGCAAAAGCTATGATCAGCGCCAAGGAAAATGTGCGTTACTGCAAAGCCTGCTGTACATTGACAGACAAAGAACTTTGTCCTATCTGCAGCAGTGAGAAACGAGACCATAAGACTATTATGGTGGTAGAGACTACAAGAGATTTGGCGGCATATGAGAAAACAGGAAAATACGAGGGGGTTTATCATGTGCTTCATGGTGCGATCAATCCTACTCTGGGAATTGGATTAGAGGATATTCGGTTAAAGGAATTGATGCAGAGACTTCGAGGAGATGTGGAGGAAGTGATTATTGCCACAAATTCCAGCGTGGAGGGAGAGGCCACGGCCACATATATTAGCAAGTTGATTAAGCCTACAGGAATAAAAGTTACAAGAATTGCCAGTGGCGTTCCTGTAGGCGGTGATTTGGAGTACATTGATGAGGTGACCTTACTGCGTGCTTTAGAGGGAAGGGTAGAATGGTAATTGAGGCATATTATTAGCGCAAGCTTGTCATAGAAATACTAGGGAAACGAGGTGTGGTGAAAATGGAAAGAAAAGCATTTTGTTTTTGCACTGGTAAATTGGTGGATTGTATTCCTGGCAGAGTGCAGGATTGCAATATGAAAAATGTGTCCAAATGTCCTCTGGAGGAGGAAAGGGCGAAAAACAAGGCATTTTGTTTCTGCAAGGGAGAACTGGTGGACTGCATACCTGGCAGGGTGCAGGACTGCAATATGAAAAATGTATCCAAATGCCCCTTGGAGGAGGAACACATACAAAAGGTAAAGGAAATAATTGAAAAGCAAAAACAAAATACAATAAAACAGAATAAAAAAGCGTTTTGCTTCTGTAAGGGAGAGTTAGTAGATTGTATCCCAGGCAGAGTGCAGGACTGTAATATGAAAAACGTGTCCAAATGCCCTCTGGAGGAGGAAAAACAGCAGAAGGGCAAGGAGAAGCAGCAAGGAAAAGAAAAAGGAAAGAAGAAGGAAAAAGAGAAGCGCAGTTTTTGCTTCTGCAAGGGAGAGCTGGTAGATTGTATCCCAGGCAGAGTGCAGGACTGTAATATGAAAAACGTGTCCAAATGCCCTCTGGACAAATAAAACAGGTTGGTTGTATATGTCAGAAGAATATAGTTTGCTTCGCGATATAGTTTATGAGCATAATGAAAGAATACGTAATTTGAAAAAGTGTTACCCATTTTTTAAGCTTGCAGAAAATTCTTTTCAGCAGTATAAGGAAGGAAAATATGCGAGCTTAGATATGGGTTATATTATAATGGCTATATTGCGTTTTTTTATGGAAGAAAATAATTTTAAAGAAAAGGATGTGGCATATGAAGAGTATGCTGCTTTTCTTCATGTAATTTTACAGCAAGATTTCGCCATGTATTTAGAAGAGGAAGAAGAAGGAGAATTAGTCTCCTATATATTTGATAAATTGACGAACGATGGGCATCCCTTTACCTATCAATATTTTGAGCCTTTAGAAAAGAAGAAAAAAACTGTGCGGACCAGATGGATAGAAAGTAAGATGAGGAAAGAACAGCTTTATTATACATTGAGCGCAGATGGGATTGCCTTTTATTTAGAGACAAAGGAAATGAAGGAGGAGAGCTCTATTAGTGTGGCGCAGGTACTCCTTGGAAAAATGATTTCCTCTCAAAATTTTAAGGGGGGAATTCAGGTGATTCGTAGAATTAACAATGAGGTGAGCCGCCTGAAGGTGCGAAAGCAGGAGGTGCTGTCTGCGCTTGGCAGTGATGTGTTTGAGGGAACAAAGGCATATGATGATTTTGTAAAGACAGGAATGCAGTGGTTTGAGGAGGAGCAGAAGCTGTTTGCGAAAAATAAGCAGCTGATTGAGAAGGCATTAGAACAGATAGACAGGCATGGACATTTGGCAGACTCAAAAGCAAAGGATATTTATCGATTGGAGGAGGAATTAAAAAAGGCTATTGTTCGCCATAGTGAGCTTCTCTATGAGTGTACGGATTTGCAGTATAAGGCGGACGAAATGATACGAACCGCTAAATTTTCAAGACTGCGTCAAAGCTTTGATTTTACGCAGGTATGTAGGGAGATTATGAAATTGGATTCACCCAAGCTGCTGGAACTGCTGGTGAATCCTCTGCTTTGTTTAAGGACAAAAAAAACATTTTCCTTAGCTAAAATTGATGATATGCTCACAGTGCGTTTGAAGGAGGGGGAAAAGGGAGAAAAGGTTAAGGCACAGGTGGAGGAAAATTATGTGTATCCTGATGAGTTGGAGGAGGAGAGAATCCAAAATAATTACAGGGTGCTGATTAGAAGCCTGCTGGAGTTTGGGCAGGAGAGAGAAAGCTTTACCTTAAGCCAGTGGAATGAGAGACTTATTCAGGAATTCTCCTCCCCAATATTACAAAACGGAGATTTTTATTCGTACTTGGTTCATATGTGTCAAAAAAAGGAGTATCCATTGGAAAAGCTGCTGAAAATGCCAGATACTTTTTTTGAAAAGCAGGTATGTCTGGCATTGCAGGATTGGGACAGGCAGGAAGAGTTTTTAAACTGTGAACTTTTGGTAGAGCCAGATGTACAGGAAAAAGTAAAAATGGGCAGGGATGCCTTTGAAGTGTCAGATATTCACTTCTCTCTGCTGTACAAGTAGTCGGTTAAAATGAGGAAATGCAAGTCCCTTTTAGTATTGTGAAATGTGGAAAAATAGGCAGGCAGAAAGGTTTTATAGGAAGAGGATAAGGTAATGGATACAAAGGAATTGGAAATAGCGTTGGAGATTGTAGCAAGATTAATTAACGGTGATTCTGTGAGCAGAGGAGATAAGGCAAGTCAGAGCTTGTATCAGGAATATGAGGAAAATGGACAGATATATGATTATGTAAATTTAATATTAAAGAAAATGAATTTAACATTATATGAGTACAATTATTCCCTATATATTACTCCTGGTGAGAACAATAAAACGTTTGGATACAGCAATGAGGAGTTAAAGCGGGAGCTTGGGGTAAAATTGAACAGGGAATTGTATTTGTGTTATTTTATTATTTACTGCATTATTATTAAATTTTATAAAAACTCGGCAGTTTCCACCTACACAGAATATGTGAAGGCAGAGGATGTGATAGAGACTGCGGACAGCCTTCTTTTGTCCTTTACAAAGGAGCTGGATTTGTTTGATATGGAAGAGTTGGAGGAAAACAGCTTTAAGACGATTGCCATGGTGTGGGAGGATATGCCTGCGCTGACCGTTGCAGAAGGCACCTTGCGGGCTTCTAGAAATTCCAAAGCAGGGTATGTAAAAATGGTATTTAATTTTTTGACAGCCCAAAATCTTCTATTGGAAAATGACAAGAGATATTATATAACGGAGCGAATGCGTGCGCTTGTTACCAATTACTTTGAAGAATATAAAGGCAGAATTTACCAGATTATGAAAGGAGAAGCTGAGGATGGGGAATATTAACAGGATTCGTGTCAACAACGTAAAATATAATTTTGGAACCCAGTTTTATGATGATTTTCTGATGCGCATGTCCGGTAAAAATACCATCTATGACTTGGCCAACGGCGGCGGAAAAAGTATTTTGATGCTGCTTTTAATGCAGAATATGATTCCCAACTGCACTTTGGATGAAAAACAGCCAATAGAAAAACTGTTTCGTTCAGGATGTGGCAATACAGTGATTCACTCTATGGTAGAATGGAATTTAAGCGAAAATTGTATTGAGAACCATTACCGCTATATGTTGACTGGATTTTGTGCCAGAAAAGCCAGCGCAGGGGAAACGCCCCAGGAGGAAGAGGAGGCAAGTGCGTCTGTAGAATATTTTAATTATGTGATTTTCTATCGGGAAATGAACGATCATGACATTAAAAATTTTCCTTTAACTAGGAATGGGGAGAGAGTCACCTACAGCGGTCTGAAAAATTATCTGCGTGATTTGGAAAAAAAAGATTTAAGCCTTAAGGTGAAGGTGTTTGATAGAAAGGGAGATTATCAGCGATTTGTCAGCAGGTATGGTATCTATGGCAGCGAGTGGGAAATTATAAGAGGAATCAACAAGACAGAAGGGCATGTGAGGACATACTTTGAGACCAATTACAAAACCACAAGAAAAATAGTGGAGGATTTGCTGATTGAGGAGATTATCCAAAAATCATTCCAAACCAATCAGACCAGGGAAAGTGACTTAGCAGGTGAGGAGACAATGGCCCAGACATTGTTGGATATTAAAGATAAGTTATTAGAATTGTCCAAGAGAAAACATCGTATTCACAATTATGACCGACAGATAGAGCTGTTGAATATTTTTGCCGACAGAGCACAAAGTATACGGCAAATGTATGATAGTCAACGCCAGCTGGAGGATAATATAGTAAAAGTTTATCATACAGTAAAAGCGAGAAAAGGGGATAATGAGAAAAGACGGGAGCTGCTACGTTTAAAAACCCAGGAGCTGCAAAGCACAAAATTGATGCTGACTGCTCAGCTGGAGGCGGCAAAGGCAGAAGAAAATAAAAGAAAACTGGAGGAATACCATCAGGAGATCCTTTTGCTTGAGAGGGATAAACAAAGCTTGGAGCAAGAGCAGGCAACTTTGGAGCAGGAGCAATGCTTAAGGGAGAGCGCCAACGATTATTTGGATTATGAATATTACAGGCAGAAGAGGGAGGAGGTAGCACAGACAATAGCACATATGCAGCAGGGGAAGGAGGAATTGCTCCGCAAGCTGTATCGGCTTGCTGTGCTGAAAAAACAGAAAAATAATAAGGAAAAGGAAAGGATTCTAGTGCAAATAGACCAGCTTAGCCAAAAGGAGGAGGAGTTGGGAATTGCCGTGGAGAAATGTGACTGTCAGGAGAGGGAGCTGGACAGACAGAACGCAGTGCTGTCCCAGGAGATATCCCGCATGGAGGGGGAAGAAAATTATTTGAAGGAGGAATTTGGCACCCTAAGAAATGAGAAGGGGGTATTGATGGCAGGCAGCATTCGGGAGGAGGAGAGCAGGTGCCGCAGGGAGTTAGAGGAGATTGGAAAACAGAAGGAAGAACTGGAGAGAAAAAAGCAAGAGTGGCAGGAGGCACAAGTAAAGCTGCGGATTGAAATTGGAGAAAATGCATTGGCATTATCCCGCATGGAAGAACAAATCGACAAATATAATTATGAGGACAACAGAGAGTATGAGGTTAAAAAAAGAATACAAGTTATGCGTGATGTGTACGGAGAACAAGAACTAGGCGAGCTGCATATGAAAATGAAGGAGAGATACCAGGAACAGCTTGTCCGTATTGCCCAGATAAAACAGGATATAAGAGGAAAACAGGAGTATTTAAAATGCATCCAGTCAGGAAAATCCTTTGTGGACAGACCAGAGATAGAGACGGTTTTCGATTATATTGAGCGGTATCATTCGGCCAAAGTGGAGAAGGGAAGCGATTATCTCCTTGGACTTGACTTGCAGGAGGCAGAGGAATTGCTGGAACGGTTTCCGGTATTGCCCTACTGCATCTTGGTGGAGGAGGGGTTGCTGGAGCTGGTGGCAGATAATCGGTTAAAGCAGCTTGACTTGCAGGACGCCATGGTACTGCTTGTGGATAAAAAAGCGCTAGAACAGGGGAGAGAGCTGCTGGACATTAGCGGAATTGTTGTGGCTGCCCACGACAAGGAAATATTTTTGGCAAAGGATAAGCAGTTGATTTTGCTGCAGAAGTTGGCGGAGCAGGTGGAATCAGAGGAGAAGGAATATCGGCAGCGTGCAGAGGGGGCAGAGGTGGTGATGGAGGATATTCAATTTCTTGCTCACTATCAGATGCAGAGGAGACAGACTGGGGAATTGGAGAAAGTCTCTTTTGAAAGCCTTCATAAGAGGCAAAAGGAACTGCTCAATGAAAAGGAGCATTTGCAAAAAAGGAAAGCAGTCCAGGGAGAGCTGTGGGAAAATATAAAGCAGCAGGAGAGGGATGTATCTGACAGGCAGACCCATTGGGAAAAGGAGCTGGATGATTTTCTTAGGCTTTCAGAACTGTACCAAAAGCTGAATGAAATACAGACTAAGCTTGTCCAGAAAAAACAGGAGGAACAAAAAGGAGAAAAGGAACAGCAAAATGTGAAGGCAAGACTTCAGGCGCTTCGCAATCAGTATGACAGGCAAGTGGAGAGAAGAAAACAGAGTCAACAGCAATTGCAGGACATTGACCAGGAGTGGAAAAGTGAATATCAGCCATATTATCGTCAGGATTTGGAGGAGGATGAGCTCATAGCAGAGGCCCAGCGCAAAAAGGAGACAAGGCTTGGGGAGTCTAGTTCCCTGGAGGCGGAATTTAAAGGAGTGAAGCATGCAATGCAGTCCGAAAATTCCCAAACAGCAGATAAAGAAAAATTGATGGAAAATTATGATATGGCAATGGAAAAAACCATGCAGGCCATAGATTACAAAGGATATTCCTTTGAAAGGTTAAGGGAGCTGGCAGAGGCAGGCCAGCTGTACCGAACAGAAACAGAACAGCTTTTAGAGTGGAAGAAAAAATTGGAGGAATTAGGCAAAGGACTAAAACAAAAGGAAAAGGAGCTGCGTTCTATGCGCAGCCGTCAGGATAAGTTAGAAGGCAGCATTGAGAGAAACATACAGGAGATTGTAGAAAAATATGGCAGCTATCCCCAAATCGGTCAGCAGGAGTTAGGAAGCTATATGGAGGAAAAACAGCAGCTTTTAACAAAAACAAAAGAGGAGAAGGAAGAGCTTCAAGAACAATATAAAGAGCTGGAGTCGGAAGAAAAGACATTGCTTATCATGGAAAATGATTTGGATAGAATGGTGGCTCAGTCTGAAGTAAATGTGTCTTGCAATTCATCGGTATGGGAAAATCATGTACAGCTAGAAGAGGCGTTTTCTGAAATAAGTAAGAAATTTGAAGCTTTTCGGGTGGAAATTTTTAGGCGAAGGGAAGAATTTGACGCAGATAAACAGCAGCTTTTAGATACATTGTCGGCTATGGAGGCTGTAGGTTTGGCACAGGAGGTGAAAAAAAATATTCAAATGCCCCAGAGTATGGAGGAAACGGAGTGCCTGTTAGAAAATATAAAAGAAGTCAATTCTTGTCTGCAATTGGAAAAGGAGCAGGTGGTCAGAGGGATTGAGGACATGGAACGAATGAAAATCAATTTCAGAAGCCAATGCCTGCAGACTTGCATTAATATAAAAATTGAGTTGGACCGCCTTGCTAAGCTGTCTAAAATTATGTTGGACGGCGAGAGTATTTCTATGCTTCGGCTGCAAATTCCTTATATTAAGGAGGAGGCCTATGAGCGGGAGATGGAGGTATATATTGATCAGATTATTGAGACGGCAGAGGGAATGAATCAGAATCAGGATAAATTGAAATATATCCGCAGTCAGCTTGCATGGAAAAAATTATTTTCTGTTATCGTGACAGATATGAATAGAATACGTCTAAGTCTCTACAAGAGAGAGCGGATTAAGGAGCAAAGCCGTTATCTGCGCTATGAGGAGGCGGTGGGAAGTACCGGACAATCTCAAGGAATATATATTCAGTTTTTAATTGCAATTGTCAATTATATTACAAGTATTCATTCTAGAGATGCAGATGCAACAAAATTAAAGAAAGTCATATTTATTGATAATCCTTTTGGGGCAGCTAAAGATGTGTACATCTGGGAACCTATTTTTCAGCTGCTGAAAACCAACCATGTCCAGTTGATTGTTCCGGCAAGAGGTACGACTCCGGCTATCACTGGGCGATTTGATGTCAATTATATTTTAGGGCAAAAGTTGATTAATGGCAGACAGCAGACTGTAGTGGTAGATTATATTAGCAGCGTCAGCCAGGAAGAGCTGGAATATACTGCCATTTCCTATGAACAAGCATCATTATTTTGACAAGGGTTCATTCATGTGGTACACTAGAAAATATGCATACACTTGAAAGAAATGGTTTTATGGAGAAAAACCGGATAAATCAGAGGTGAAAAATAGTGGACAAGTATGAATACAATTTGAAATTAGACGAAATTAAGGCTTTGGTGGGAAAACAGGATTATGCGGGAGCCGCAAGTATATGTGATACCATAGATTGGAGAAAGGTGCGCAGCAATAACACCCTGAATATGGTAGCAGATGCTTATGAGGCAACAAAACAATATGATAAGGCAAAGAACGCTTTGCTGATTGCCTATGAGAGAACACCGCTGGGAAGACAGCTTGCCTATCGTCTGACTATTTTATCCATTAAAGAGAAGAATCTTGAAGAGGCGGAAGAGTTTTATGAGGATTTTCTGGAGGTTTCGCCGAGAGATATGGCAAGGTATCTGCTCCAGTATCAGTTGGCAAAAGCGAAAGGAACAGATATTGATGTGCTGATAGGCATATTGGAAAAATACAGCCAGGAGGATGTGGATGAACGATGGCAGTATGAACTGGCGGTTTTGTATCATCGTGCCGGCTACAAGGATAAGTGTATTGCTCTTTGTGATGAGATGATTTTATGGTTTGGAGACGGAAAGTATGTGGAAAAGGCATTAGAATTGAAGATGCTTTATGAGCCGCTTACAAGGAGTCAGCAGGAAAAATATAACAAGCAGCAGGAGGAACGGGCTCAGAGAGCAGCTCAGTCCCAGGTTCAAACGAAAACCTTGCCCCAAGAAGTCCAACAAAATAAAACTCAAGGCAAGCAAGCTTACAGACAGCCAATGCAAAAGCCCCAGTATGTTCAAGGGGTGCAGCCATTGCAGAGCACACAATCAATACAAAATGTACAGTCTGTTCAGGATACACAATCAATACAAAATGTACAGTCTGTTCAGGATACACAGCCAATACAAAATGTACAGTCTGTTCAGGATATACAGCCAATACAATATGTGGCGCCTGTTCAGGAAACGCAGCCAATGGAGAGTGTGGCGCCTGTTCAGAATATGCAGCCAATGGAGAATATTGCACCAATACAAAATGAACAACTGTTTAATGAGTTTGCAGAAAGCGTGACATTAGTAGAAGATATGGAGAAGGGTGGAACTGAGAAGCAAATGAACACTTATGTTTCACAGGAGCCCAATGTACAGCCTCCAATATTAGACAAGACTTCTAGAAGGACATCGGACATTGAATACAGGTTAAATGCCAATGGAAGTATTGTAAGCAAGGCAGCAGGAAGCGGTGATGTTTCTGATGTTGTTCCGGCAGAAATGCTGCGTGAGAAGCTGGAGGAGCAGGAGAGGGAAGCGGCAAAGAGAGAGGAAGAAAAGAGACAGGAGGTTAAGCGGGTAATCGCGGAGCGGATGGCTCAGCAGGAAGCATTAGCGAAGGCGGCTGAGGCCTCAAAAGCTCAGACAGCCGAATCCAAGCCTGTTGAAAAAATAAATGAAGTAAAAGAAGTAGATGAAGTAAAAGAAGCGTATGAAAAAGGCCCGCAAGCTCATAGTACACAAAAATTGGAAAATGATCAGGAAATAAATGTACACAAAAAAGAATTAGAAATACATAGTGAAGATGAAAGCCTAATATCAATCCAACAACAGACAGCCCATACAGATGAATTGGAATTGGAAGAACAGACTGTGTCGGAAGAAAATGAAGTTAAACCACAGCCAGAAGTAGAAATAAAACCTATATCTGCTCCGGCTGAGGCAGGTTTTGTGTCAGAGGTGTATACAGTGAAAAAGGAGACAGCTGGGGCACCAGAACCAGAAGAAAATATCAGTCAGGTAAATAATTTTCAAGAAAAAGCAGAAAATATAGAACATCAAGATATGAGTTTGTCAATGGAAGGGCAGCAGGACGTTCAAAAACAGCAAGCAGCAGAACAACAAGAGGCAACGGAGCCATTAGCACAAAAGGAAGAAAAGAAACAGACAGAACAAACCTCTAAAAAAGGTTCGACAAATGAGGAGGAGATGCTGGATGGTTCTACTGGAGAGCTTGTGAAAAATCTGGGAAATAAGATTCGGGCAAATGCTATTCAGGAGGAGTATAATCGTGTGAATCTTCAGGAGGAGATTGCCAAGAGTATGGCATCTATTTTAGGAAATCTTCATCTAAGCCATGAGGATGAGGAGGAAGAGGAAGAACCAGAAATTACTACAACGAAGAGAATTCCTGATATCAAAGAGGAAACGATAGGAGATACCCAGCGCATTTCTGACATATCTCAGTTAAAGGAAAAGCTTCAGCCTGTGAATGCTATGTCAGAGCAGCCTATAGAGGATGAACAAATTGAAGGCCAGCTTTCCTTGGAGGATGTAATGGCGCAGTTTGCAAGTGAACCTTTGTTAGAAGAAAATCAGGAAGAAAAAGAAGAATCAATTTCTTACTTTACCCGCCCTATTTTTGGAGAAGAGTTTACAGCAGGAATTAAAGAGGCATTGGGGGAGGATGCAGCTATTGAGGGGGAAATGATGGAGAAAATGGAGGAACCAGAAGATTTGAAGGAACAATCACAGAATATAGTCGCAGAAGAATTGGTAACAGAAGAATACTTAGAGCAGATGGAACCTGTGGTAGAAAACGATGAGGAAGAATATCAGGCGCCGGTATTTAATGTACAATCTTTTCGCAATATGGAAAAGCCTGAAGAACATGAGGAGGAAGAACAGATAAAGTCTGCCCTTGACCAGTGTGCTGCTGCAAGTGAAGCATTAGAGGATATAGGAAAATCAGATGAGGATTTAGTTGAAAATCAAGAGGAAAAACAGGAAGTAAATTCTGGTGCAAAGCTGGAGGCAAAAGAGGAAGTGCTGACAGAGAATGAGAACCTGCAAAACGAAGAAACTGTTTTGGAGGAGGAGCAGCCAGAATATAGTCAGCCTGAGAGATATAGTAGACAGGATACACAAGGACAGCGAAACTATAGTTTGACAGATGAGGAAAATCAAATGGATATTGGTCAGTCTGACCAATATAGTCTGCAGGAGGAAGCAAATGAACAGCAGCAAGTAAATGGTAACGAGAATGAAAAGGACTTGCTGGAGACAGCGGAAGATGCTTTTGAAGATTGGTATGATAAAAAACAGGCGCCAGCGGCTATGGAAGAGAAGTTAAGTGAGCAGCAGAGTGTGAAAGAAGAGTATCACATAGATGATCCAGCTTTAGAAAAGATGCGCCAGAAAAAAGAGGAGAAGAAAAATAAGAATAAAGGAAAGAAGCGTATCCCGGAGAACAAGAGGAGTGCCTTTGCCAGTTTCCTGGAAATTAAAGATTTAGAGGAGCAAATTGCATCAACATTGGAGAATCTTGCTTATCATTCTTCTAATGACGGAACGTCTTCCACCAACAATGTGATGATTGCTGGGGAGGCAAAGAGCGGGAAGACAACGCTGGCGTTAGAGATAATTAAAACTTCCAATAAAGACAGGAGCCGAACAGGGCGAAAGGTTGCCAAGGTGAAGGGAACCACTCTGAATAAACGGGGCATTAAAAATGTAATGGCAAAATTATTGGGAACAGATTTAATTATTGAGCAGGCGGGAAGCTTAATGCCTCAGCAAGTATCAGAATTGATAGATACTTTGAATGGATACACCGGTAATATGCTAGTGGTGTTGGAGGATGATAAAGTTGCCATTGACCGTTTAATTGAACTTCACCCGAAGCTTGCAGAAATGTTCTCCAATCAAATTGTAATCAAGGAATATGATATTAACGAATGGGTTAGGATAGCAAAGGAATATGCCCAATCTCAAGATTATGGTGTGGACGAGATGGGAACATTAGCCTTGTATGCCAAGATAAATGATGTTTATGGTAAGAAAAAGGAAATTGAAAAGAATGATGTTCAAATGATTATTGATGATGCCATTAAGCATTCTGAAAAGAAAAATATTGGAAAATTATTTGAAATCGTATTTTCAAGAAAATATAAGGATTCAGATTTGACAATGCTAAGAGAGTCTGATTTTCAGTAAAAATAAAATCCCCTGCAGCGTGCTGCGGGGGATTTGTTAATGTGCAGGTTATATGATTTATTGTTCCAACACTCTTGTTTTTCCAATGTAATCATGAATTGCCTTGTGGGAAGGAGTAAATAATATTGTAAAAATGGATATTACAGGAATAATAGGAATGGAATTTAATAAAATTTTCCCAACTCCTTCTCGTAAAAGGATAGTAATACCAAATTTTCTATTTTCATCTTCAGGAACTACCTTAAGGTGCATAAAATATTTTCCTACGGTTATACCATCAAACAGGTAAGTGCAGCAGGCCCCGTATCCTAAATAAAATAAGATGACAAATATGGATAAAATGCGGCAGCTTGTAGCCAAAAAGGAAACATTTCTAACAGTGGTATCTTGTTTTTCTTTGAGTTGAGCTGTTGTAGTGCTGTCAGAGGCATCTACTAGATTGTTCATGTAAGTATCTACTTCTCCTGGAATCTGAAGGAGAGAGAGGGAACCTATAATAGGGCTTGCATAAAATGCAGGCGCATTGGTAACTGGAGTGGAAGCAAAAAAAATAAGAAAAGCAAGGGCAGGAATGTAGGCAACTATCATATCCATAAGAAAAGCAACCGCCCTTTTTATTGGATTTGCAGGGACGTTTTCGCCGGAAAGGTAAGCCAATTCATCTGCAATGATTTGAGATTCATCTAAATTTGTATTGTTCATATATGAAAATCCTTTCTATAAATAATCTATATAAATGATGCTGGTGTTAATAAAATTTATTATAACATAGGAAGATAAAAATTTACTATAAATATTTTTAAAACTTGATGCATATAAAAAATGGACATAGAACTGTAAAGAGAAAAAATTCTAAATTAGGATAAAAGTACCAGAAAAATATTTTGTTTTTATGTCATGAATACAAAATGCATAAAAAATACAAAATGTGCAAAGGTAAATTAGGAAAATGTATTGACAAAATATGCATGTCATCATAATATTTATGTAAAGTCGCTATGGGGGTAGCGCAAAAAGTATAGTGTGTTGTGCAAAATAGATAAATTGCACAATAAAAGCTGACGTGGGAAAAGGAGGTTTATGGGATTTAAAGGTCAGTTAAATTAGCAAAAACATTTAATGATTATGGAGGTATTTATGCGCAAAAAGTTTATGTGTACAAAGAAAATAGTTCGCAGGGTCATTGCTTTGTCCTTAGCAACTGCAACATTGTTGATGGTGCCGGTTCAGGCGGCATTTTGGGATTTAAGAGGCGGGGTAGTAACTCATGATCCAACGATTATCAGAGAGAGCGGTTACACTTGGTGGTCAGCTTCTACCGGTCAGGGAATCGGCATGAAGTTTTCAACAGATAATGGTAGAACATGGACAGACGGACTGCCTATCTTTGCACAGCCTTTATCATGGTGGAGAAATTATGCACCAAATATGGGATACAATGATGTATGGGCTCCTGACTTAGAATATTACAGAGGAAGATATTATTGCTTTTACAGTGTATCAGAGTTTGGAAAGAATAACTCTGCTATTGGTTTAGTATCCTGCTCTAGTATTTCAAGAGGTGACTGGAGAGATGACGGAGTTGTAATTTCCTCCAAGAGAGGCAGAGATGCATTTAATGCTATTGACCCGAACCTTGTTGTAGATTCAGCTGGTAAGCCATGGCTTGTATATGGTTCCTGGTATAATGGTATTCATGTAGTGAGATTAAATCAGTCAACAATGAAGCCTGCAGGTGCACCTACAAGAATTGCAGCCCGTTCTGGTGGAATTGAAGGTCCATGTATTATGTATAATAATGGATACTACTATTTATTTGCTTCCATTGGAAAATGCTGTGCAGGTACAAACAGTACATACAAGATTATCTATGGACGTTCAAGAAGTATAACAGGACCATATGTAGATAAGAGCGGCAGAAATCTTGTAAATGGCGGCGGAACTATTTTGGATGGCGGAAATTCCAGATGGATCGGACCAGGCGGACAGGATGTATACAGAAATGGAAACAACTATGTAATGGCACGTCATGCATATGATGCATGGAATAATGGTACACCAACATTATTGCTCAGTGATTTGTACTTCAGAAATGGTTGGCCAACCTATTAAATCTAAAGTTATTACAAAAAAGACTTTCAGATTTTAATAGTAAAGGCAAAAGTTCAGTAAGGGTAACAAAAACAAAAAAGAAGTGATGGCATGATTCTCATGCCATCATTTTCTATAAGAAAGAACGGAGATAAGGTTGAGAAATAATATTTTAACCTGCAAGTTTTATGCTGCGCAAAAACTTGAGCCATAAGCTACTCCTAAAAACAGTCGTGGCATGGAGGCTAGATATGAGAAAAACAGCAAAATTGTTGGCGCTTGTATTAGTGTTTTGCTGCTTTTATATTACTAATATACAGGCAATGGAAGAGGGACAAATTCCCCAAATGCAGCAATTTACAGTAGAAGCACAGAGCATGGAGGGGGATAGTGAAAAAATAAATGTGTATCAAACACCAGATGGCATATGGATGCTGCCAGTACGTCAAACGGTAGAGAAAATGGGTTATCACTTTGAGGAGTGTTCAAGATGCGGAAAAGATGAAATATATGATCCTGCATTGGAGGACAACGGAGGAAAGGGACATTTTTTTGTCAATTGGTATCAAAGTCTGTTAAGTTATAGTGCAAGTAAAGATATGGTTGAGCTGAAGGCGGAAAATGATAAAGTGGAGGGTGTGACCTATGGTCCTCAAGATTTATTTGAGGCAATGGGGCTGTCAGTAGAAATAGATACCAAACAATCAGTTATAAAGTTGGCTTACAATCGTGTTGTGGCGGTATATTTTTATTCTTCTACCTGTGACACATGTCAGCGAACAGAAGAATTTTTAAAAAAATTAAAAGAAAAATATACCAATTTAAATGTTGTAGAGTACAATATTTATTCTACCCTTAATTACGATTTATTGATGGAATATGGAAAACAATATAAGCTGCCAGAAGAAAAACAAGGCTTTACACCATCTGTTTTTATTTCAGATCAGGTGATAATCGGTGCAGAAATTGAACATAAATTAGAAGCAGTCGTAGAGAAATATAAGGAAATGCCCCCTACTCTTATTTTGAAGGCGGGGAAATATGAGACTAAGCTTGAAAAGAAAAGTTTGCTATTGCACATACTCAGTGCTGTTGGTCTAGGCTTTGTCAATGGATTAAGTCCATGCAGCCTTTCCATGTTTTTGTTTTTAGTTACATTGCTTGTGGCGGCAAAGGATAAAATGCTTCGCTGTGGTATTTCCTTCTTGGCAGGGAAGGTATGTATGTTCTTTTTGTTGGGAACCGTGTTTTATCAATTGATGAGTCGTATTCATATGTCTGCATTTTCAAAGTGGATGAAGATATTTATGATTGCTTTTACTATTTGTTTTGCTTTGCTGAATCTTGTGGATTTCTTTTTTGCCAGGGCAGAGCGCTATGAAAAAATGCATCTGCAGCTTCCGAAGAAATTAAAACAGTGGAATCAAAAGCTAATGCGGTGGGGAGAAAAATTTGTCTTATCTAAATGGTGTATTGTGGTGATGGTTGGCATTGGGATGGCAGTGGCCACTGGAGAATTTTTATGTACCGGACAAATCTATTTGTCTTCTATAGTTGTGCTGGTACAGAAAAACACTGCAGGGTATCTTCCTACATTGCTCTTATTTCTTTACAGTGTGGCATTTGTGATACCTCTTTTCATTATTATGTTGATTATGTCCTTTGGCAAAAAAGCATTTGGAATATCGGAGGCAGTGCTTGAAAAAATCCCATGGATTAAGCTTATAAGCTCCATATTATTTATTATCATTGCAGTGTATATGATTTTTACAATTTTATAAGTTATGATGTTATGTAAAGGGGAAGCCGGATGAAATGGAAAAGCATTGAAATAAAAAGCAGGGATGGTGCAGTTGTGTATCATGGGCCTATGAATGAACTGCCCATTAAGGAGGAGTATATGCTTGAAAAAAGTATGGAGTTATATCAGGAGCCTGAGCCTTGTGTGATATACCGAACGCATATTGCCAAAAAGTTATATCTTGATATATATGATAGTTTGGCAAAGAGATTGCAAAAAGGAGAATATGCTTGCTGTGATGACCTTTGTGAGTATTTTTCTCATATTGAGTTAGATACTAAAAATGCGGTTGTGCATTTCCAAAAGAAATAAAAAACAGGTGTGGAAAAAATATGTAAAAAGCAAAAAAATAACTTGTAGTTCAAGATGTATATAGGGTATAATAAAAGCAGATTAGCCTAAGGGATAAATGTATCCCCAAAGGGAAAAATAATTAAAATAAAATATAAATAGGAGGAATAATGGAAATGCAAATCAACAAAACTTACAAGTTCTGGTTCTGTACAGGCTCACAGGATCTTTATGGTGATGAATGTTTGAGAAAGGTTGCTGAGCACTCAGCAAAAATCGTGGAGGCTTTAAATGCATCTAATAAGATTGATTATGAAATTGTATTAAAACCTACATTGATTAGTCAGGCATCTATCAGACAGACATTTAATGATGCCAATAACGATCCGGAATGTGCTGGTGTTATTACATGGTGTCATACATTTTCCCCAGCTAAAATGTGGATTCTCGGTTTAAAAGAGTTCCAGAAGCCTCTTTGTCATTTGCACACACAGTTTAATGAGGAGATTCCATATGATACGATTGATATGGATTTCATGAATGAAAATCAGTCAGCTCACGGTGACAGAGAGTATGGCCATATTGTAAGCCGTATGGGTATCGAGAGAGAGATTATAGTAGGTCACTGGGCAAATGAAACTGTTCAGGCAAGAATCGGCACATGGATGACTACAGCAATCGGTGTGATTGAGTCCAGTCATATAAGAGTCTGCCGTTTCGGTGATAATATGAACAATGTAGCCGTTACCGAGGGTGATAAGGTAGAAGCACAGATTAAGTTTGGCTGGGAGATTGACCATTATTGTGTCAATGATGTTGTAGAGTATGTAGATGCTGTTTCTGAGGCAGATGTAAATGCATTAGTAGAAGAATACTACAGCAAGTACAAGATTATTGACGATGGAAGAGATGCCGCAGAGTTCCGCAAGCATGTTGCGGTTCAGGCACAGCAGGAAATCGGAATTGAGAAGTTCCTTGTGGAGAACAACTATCAGGCTGTTGTCACACACTTTGGTATGCTGGGCGGATTAAAGCAGCTTCCTGGATTGGCTATTCAGAGATTGATGGAGAAGGGCTATGGTTTTGGCGCTGAGGGTGACTGGAAGGTTGCCGCTATGGTTCGCCTGATGAAGCTGATGACGGCAAACAAAAAGGATGCAAAGGGTTCTTCCTTGATGGAGGATTACACATACAATCTTGTTCCAGGTAAGGAAGGTATTCTTCAGGCTCATATGTTAGAGGTATGCCCAAGCTGTGCAGAGGGAGATATTTCTATGAGAGTATGTCCATTGTCTATGGGCAACAGAGAAGACCCGGCACGTCTTGTGTTTACATCTAAGACAGGTCCTGCGATTGCTACATCATTGGTTGACCTTGGCAATAGATTCCGCTTAATTATCAATGCAGTTGACTGTAAAAAGGTGGAGAAGCCAATGCCTAAGCTTCCGGTAGGAACTGCTTACTGGACACCAAAGCCTGATTTTGCCACAGGCTGTGAAGCATGGATTTTGGCAGGAGGCGCTCACCATACAGCATTCTCCTATGACCTGACAGTTGACCAGATGGTAAGCTGGGCTAATTACATGGGAATTGAGAGTATAGTGATTGATGAGAATACTAATATTAGAGACTTTAAGAAAGAATTAAAATTAAATTCCGTATACTACAAATAATTAAAACGAGTTTGGAACAAAAGAAAGTGCAAAGGGTAGAAGTGATGCTCTTTGCACTTTTAGCAAAAAGAATACGAAAGGGATGGTATCAAAAATGTTAGAACAATTAAAGAAGGAAGTTTATGAAGCAAATATGGATTTACCCAAATATGGTCTGGTAACTTTTACATGGGGTAATGTCAGCGGTATTGACAGAGAGACAGGATACTTTGTCATTAAGCCCAGCGGAGTGGACTATGATAAATTAACACCAGATGATATGGTGGTGATGGATTTAGAGGGCAATAAAATTGAAGGAAAGTACAAGCCTTCCTCCGATACTGCGACACATTTGGAATTATACAAAGCTTGTCCAGATATTGGTGGTGTAGTACACACTCATTCCTCCTATGCTACAAGCTGGGCCCAGGCAGGAAGAAGTATTCCTTGTTATGGAACAACCCATGCGGACTATATGTACGGTGAAATTCCATGTGTGAGATGCCTCACAAAAGAAGAGATAGATGGAGCCTACGAAGAAAATACAGGACATTTAATTGTGAACGAGTTTAATCGTATGGGCAAGGACTTTATGGCGGTTCCTACCGTACTATGTAAAAATCATGGTCCTTTTGCTTGGGGTAAGGATGCTCATGAAGCAGTACACAATGCAGTAGTGTTGGAGGAGGTTGCAAAGATGGCGTACCGCGCTGAGACGATCAATGCCAGAATACAGCCGGCTCCCCAGGAATTGCAGGATAAACATTATTACAGAAAACATGGTGCGAATGCATACTACGGACAAAATTAGATATAATGTATATAGGTGTGAATTGGTGTAATTGTACAATATGCCGATAAATTTTGAATTTACATTTAATTTTTGTGAAATGTGCAAATGAAATAGACAGAAAAAGGGAAAAGTGATATAATAACAACTAGGATTTAAAGAGCAAAATAAAGGAGGACGTGAAAAAATGAAATTTTTTATTGACACAGCCAATGTAGAGGACATCAAAAAGGCAAATGATATGGGAGTAATCTGTGGTGTTACTACAAACCCATCTTTAATTGCAAAAGAAGGACGAGTATTTGAGGAGGTTATTGCTGAGATTGCCTCTATTGTGGATGGTCCAATCAGCGGTGAAGTAAAAGCAACAACAACAGACGCAGAAGGTATGATTGCAGAGGGACGAGAGATTGCCAAAATTCATCCCAATATGGTAGTGAAGATTCCTATGACTGTAGAGGGATTGAAAGCTACAAAAGTATTATCTTCTGAGGGAATTAAAACAAATGTGACATTAGTGTTTACAGCAAATCAGGCATTGCTTGCTGCAAGAGCAGGAGCAACCTTTGTATCTCCATTCTTGGGACGTTTGGATGATATTTCCATGCCAGGTATTGATTTGATTCAGACTATTTCTGATATGTTTGCAACCGCAGGTATCGAGACAGAGATTATAGCTGCATCTGTCCGCAATCCAATTCATGTAACTGACTGTGCATTAGCAGGAGCAGATATTGCAACTGTGCCATACAACGTAATTGAGCAGATGACAAAGCATCCTTTGACAGCTCAGGGTATTGAGAAATTCCAGGCAGACTATAAAGCAGTGTTTGGCGAATAGTAAGCTGTTAGGTTGAATTGCCAGGATGAGAGTTTTACAAAAGAAACTCATGGAATCTCTATAAAACCATAATGAAAGAATGATTTTTAGAGTGAAAAGAGAAGGTTATGATATATAAGTGTCAAAAGGATGATTTCATCTTTTTGACACTAATTTTAAAAAGCAAATAACTATTCAGGGCCACATTCGCAAAATCCCTGCAAAGCAGCTTGATTTTTGCACATGAATGGCTTCTCGCCTTTATGTATAAATCTGCATGGCTTTGAATAGTAACCAAATCAATTTATTTTAGGAGGCATTACATGAACAAATTAGAACTTCAAAAAACAGCCAATGAAGTTCGTAAAGGTATTGTAACAGCAGTTCACAGTGCGAAAGCCGGACATCCAGGTGGTTCCCTGTCTGCTGCGGATATCTTTACGTATCTTTATTTTGAGGAGATGAATATTGATCCTGCAGATCCAAAGAAAGCAGACAGAGACCGTTTTGTACTATCTAAAGGACATACAGCGCCGGGACTTTACTCTACTCTTGCTCAGAGAGGATATTTTCCGGTAGAGGATTTGAAAACACTTCGCCAGATTGGTTCCTATCTACAGGGGCATCCAGATATGAAGCATATTCCGGGTGTGGACATGTCATCTGGTTCCTTGGGACAAGGAATCTCCGCAGCAGTAGGCATGGCATTATCTGCAAAATTAAGCAACGATTCTTATCGTGTGTATACATTGCTTGGAGACGGTGAGATTCAGGAAGGACAAGTATGGGAGGCTTCCATGTTTGCCGGACATAGAAAATTAGACAATCTTGTAGTGATGGTGGATAACAATGGTCTTCAGATTGACGGTTCAGTGGAGGATGTATGTACACCTTATCCTATTGGAGATAAATTTAAAGCATTTAATTTCCATGTAATTGAAAATGTAGATGCTCATGATTTTGATGCCATTAAGGCAGCGTTTGATGAGGCAAAGGCAACAAAGGGACAGCCAACAGCCATTGTGTTTAAGAGTATAAAAGGTAAGGATGTCTCCTTTATGGAGAATCAGGCGTCATGGCATGGCACAGCGCCAAACGATGAACAGTATGCAACAGCAATGGCAGATTTAGAGAAGGTAGGTGAAGCGTTATGTCAGAAGTAAAGAAGATAGCAACCAGAGAAAGCTATGGTAACGCATTAGTAGAGTGCGGAAAAGATTTTGATAATCTGGTAGTGTTGGATGCTGACTTAGCGGCGGCTACCAAGACTGGTATTTTTAAGAAGGCTTATCCGGAGCGTCATATAGATTGTGGTATTGCAGAGTGTAATATGGTTGGCATTGCAGCAGGTTTAGCTGCTACAGGGAAAATTCCTTTTGTCAGTTCTTTTGCTATGTTTGCAGCAGGACGTGCATTTGAGCAGGTGCGCAACTCTGTAGGATATCCAAAGTTAAACGTAAAAATCGGTGCAACTCATGCAGGTATTTCTGTAGGAGAGGACGGTGCAACTCACCAGTGTAATGAAGATATTGCTCTGATGAGAACGATTCCGGGCATGGTTGTCATCAATCCATCTGACGATGTGGAGGCAAAAGCGGCGGTTCGGGCAGCGATTGAACATGAAGGCCCGGTTTATCTTCGATTTGGACGTCTGGCAACACCTGTTATCAATGATGTACCAGATTATAAGTTTGAAATTGGAAAAGGTGTTGTGTTAAAGGAAGGCAAGGATGTTACAATTGTAGCAACCGGACTTTGTGTGGGAGAGAGCTTAGAAGCAGCAAAGAAACTGGCAGAGGATGGCATTGATGCTAAGGTGATTAACATTCACACCATTAAGCCGTTAGATGAAGAGTTGATTATTGCAGCGGCAAAGGAAACCGGCAAGGTAGTTACGGTGGAGGAGCACTCTGTAATTGGCGGACTGGGAAGTGCAGTGTGTGACTGCTTAAGCCAAAATTGTCCTACCCCTGTCTGCAAAATTGGTGTTAATGACGTATTTGGCGAATCGGGACCAGCTGTGAAGCTGATTGCCAAATATGGCTTGGACAGTGAAGGAATTTATACGAAAGTGAAAGCTTTTGTGAAATAGAACGATGAGTGATAAGGTTGCCGGATAGAAAATGGTAATATCCGGCAGTCTTTCATGTTAACCTTTATGGCTAAGGCTATGAGGGATTCATCCTTGTGGCATTGGACAAACATAGAAAACATAAACCATAACCAACCCATTGGTTGTTTTTATAGGCGTTTGTCTCATTGCTCGCAGGAATAAAGGAGGAAGTTGCATGAAGGAAAGAATCGTAAAAATTAAATCAAGAACGAATCCCAATCCGAACTTGAGTTTGCGGGTTATACCAGGGCATTTTGCTACCACAAACTCTCATTTGAATTTTTATATTGATATGACCTTTTTAAAGACAAGACAGTCTGAGGCGAAGGAAGTTGCCAAGGCAATGGTGGGAGAATATGTAAACAATACGGTTGTGGATACCATTGTATGTATGGATGGCTGTGAGGTGGTGGCTGCTTATCTGGCAGAGGAGTTGACAGCGGCAGGATTTATGTCAAGAAATGCTCATAAAACTATTTACATAGTTACACCAGAATTTAATTCTAACGGTCAAATGATTTTCCGTGACAATTTACAGCCGGAAATCAGAGAGAAAAATATTATTCTCTTGGCAGCATCTGTTACAACAGGTTTGACAGTGCGTAAGAGTTTAGATTGTATTCGTTATTATGGCGGTATTATTCAGGGTATTTCAACCATATTTAGTGCAGTAAAGGTGATTGATGGTTTTCCTATTAATACTATCTTTACAACAGGGGATGTGCCAGGATATGGTTCATTTAAGCCTCATGAATGTCCGTTTTGTAAAAATGGGGATAGTGTGGAGGCGTTGGTAAACAGTTATGGTTATTCTGCCTTGAATAAATAAAAGAAAAGTCAACAACCTAGTCGCTTATGGCGGCAGGGATGTTGGCTTATATTTTTTGGGTTTATAAGAACGGTTTTCTATATTTCTATCAGGGTTGTCTTATGTGGAAGCAGTCTCGTTTAAGGTGAGCGCATCCATAGATATTTTCATTAAAGTTCGGATTTCCTCTTCTGAAAGAGCTAAATAGTTAGATAATTCTTCTAAGGTTGGTTCACGGTCAAATCCCTTGGCAAGTTCGGTGGTGGCATCGTTTAAGGCATTGATGCGGGAGACGAGATGCTCGTCTATACGGGCGCTGCCGTTTTGCTCTTCAATGCTTTGCTGCATGGCTTTGTGAATAGCCTGTTCTATAGCTAAGTTTACAGAATTTACAGAGTCTATATTTTTTGAATCTAGCCAGTCTGAATTTTCATATTCCAATATTTCGTAATCAGACAATGCCAAAAGGATACCAAGATTGCCTTCCTGAATTAAGTCGGGGGTACTTACACCTTGATTTTGATATTGGGGTACAATATCAAGAACGGACTGTAAAAAATGTTCTGTCAATATTTGCCGGGCTGTCATATCACCGTTTTTTAGTTGCTGAAGATGGTAAAGTTGTTCTTCCTGGCTTAAAGGTTTTTTATTTTTTAAGTCCTCCTGATACATTTGGAGAATAGCAGATTCCTCTGCCTCCCATTTGGAGGATGGGAAAGAAGTGGATAAAGTGTCAGCAGGCATATCAAATGATGAATTCAGATTGGAATCTGCCGTGAAATGGGAATTGTCAATTGAATTAAATTCAGATATGTCTATATCTGTAAGTTTCACTTTGTTTTCAGCCAGATATGCGTAAATAGATTGGTATTTTGTCTCATCTCTTAATATATCTTTAAAATATTTTTTAACATCTTCTTTTGAAAGCTGCCCTCCGTTTATAGTTGCATATTCCATTAAAGAGGTTAATGCTTCGTTGAACAATAATCGTTCGTCCATAATAGTGTCCTTTCTTGTGAATTGTAATTATTTTATAGATAGTTACTAGTTATAATTATCTTTCATTTATTGGCAGAATTAAAAGAATGTATAACTTTATATAGGCATAATAACGTAAAAAAGTGAAATTTGCAATCTATTATAGTTGAATTGTCTTGGTTGATGGGAAGAATTTCGATAATGTAATAAAAGGTAAATCTGGTAATATAGAGCAGTTTTTATAAATGAGAAAGAAAAGGGAGGGCTTATAATGCAATGGAAGGAATCCGTCATGGGAAAAGGTTGAAGAAAAGCAAAAAAAAGTGTATAATGCATTTGTGGAATTGTATCCATTTATAAGACAGATAGGAAAATAAATGAATACCAGCACATAGGTTTGTGGGTATAAGAAAGGACATGGTTGTTAAAATGTCAATGAAAAAAGAAGTGCAGCAGGAAGCACAAGTTCAGCCGGCAAAAGAACAGTCACCGAAAGGGAAAGTGAAAAAAAAGTGGAGCTGGAAGAGATTTGGAAGAGCTTGCTGGGAAACAGGTAAGATGCTGGTTGTTATTGCCGTATTTGCGGGGGCTGGAGTATGGTATGCATTAGGTGAAAATGCCAGCGAGCCTAAGAAAGTGGCAGAAGAATATTTTAGCGCGCTGCTTACAGGCAGCTCTGATAAAATGTATGGGCTTTTGGATATTGAGGAGAGCGCTTTTGTCAATGAAAAATTTTTTCAAAATTATGTAGAATCGGAGAAAATATATGGTAGTGTGCTGGATTGTGAATACAAGGCGCCAAAAAAATTGAGCGATGACCTGATTTCCATAGAGGTGGAATATAAGTTGGCGGCCACACAGGAGGGGGAGGAGGAACAGACGGGCATTTATGAAATACATTTAAAAAAGCAAAAAGAAAAGGTCTATTTGCTTTTTCCAGTATGGAAAATTGATTTGGAGGAAAAAATTATAAAAAATTGTCATTTCAGTGCGCCGGCAAAGGTTGGGGCCTATGTGGATGAGGTGAAGCTGGATGATTATTTGGATGAAGATAAAAGCAATCAGGACATGGAAAAGGAAGCAGATATAAAGTATTATACAATTCCAAGAATGTTGGCTGGGGACCATGTGTTTAGCGCTTATGATGCCTACACAGAAAAGGCAAATCTTGCAGTAAATATTCAGAAGGACGAAGAGAGTTATCATATTGGCAGAGAACAAGTGACGATGCCCCAAGTTTGGCAGAAGGATATTATAAAGCAAAGCAGAGAGCTACTGCTGCAGATGTTTGGAAATGCTATGGACCATACAAAAAAATATAATAGTGTAAAAACTCTTTTTGCCGGTGATGCAAAAAGCCAAGCCATTGGAAAGAAATGCTTTGATACGTTGAAAAGGGATGTGGTGAAGGAAGACGGAACCGTATTGTCAAAGCTGGATTTTGATAATATTATGCCATATATAGCTTATTACGAATATCCGGATCAGGCGGTAGTGCAAATCAATTATAAGTTTCAATATAATGCAAAAAAGGGTGATGTTTTTATATCAGGATTTTTTGATGAAAACAAAGGAAAAGGTGAAGATAAGGCAAAGGTAACATTTCATTTGCGGAAAAATAAATGGGTAGTTACGGATATTGATTTAACATGCTTCCCATATGAGGCTACAGTGGAAGAATAAAAAAAAGAAATGTAAGGCAAAAATAAAAAGCAGAAGGTGTGCTGTGTGCGCAGTGGCAAGTATGTTTTAACACAAAAAGGAGGAATTGTTAGATGGGAATCTTAACAGACAAATTTTTAAAGGGTGAAGATTTATCTTCACAATCAGGCGAAAGAAAAATAATGGCAGCTATCAATACAAAAACAGATGAATTGAAAAAACAAAATCAGGAGACGAAGATATGCCTCGAAGAGCTTTCACAGCAGATAGAAAGCCAGTTAGATGATGTTGCTTTAGATTTAAAGAGATGGTCTAATAAATTGATGACTCAAAATAAAGAAATACTAGTAGAAATTCAAAATCAAGCGATTGCGGCTCCATCACCTTTGGACAGAGGACATTATGAAACTGTTCTGTCGTCTCGGGATACTTTTGATAGGCAGTCAGCTGTTGTGCAGAGGGAGCAAAATACAGGGACAGATGAGCAGATGATTTCTCAGATTGTATCTCAGGTGACGCAAAATCAGGATAGGGCATGGGAGGAAGCAGTTTCTCAAGTGATGGAGAGTCAACAGAGGGCTCTTACACAGGCAGTATCCCAAGTGGCTGCCACGCAGGAAAATGCTATTCAGGATGCCATTGCTCAGCTGAGTGCAACTGCCGCCAGCATGAGTGCAGCCCCTGTCTTGAGTGGGGAGGACGTATCTGCCGCCACTGTTAATTCACAAGTTGCAATGCAGATGGAGAAAAATTCAGGACAACTGACAGCAGTTAGAACCCATTTAGATGATATGAATGATGATATTGTACATGTGTGTGAGGAGGTGGCGGGAGTTCGCAACTCTCTCTCAGAACTTTCTGCTTCTACACAGACGCTTGAGCAGATGAGCCATTCCTTAGATTTGGCCAAGGGAATGATTGCTCAGGTAAATGAAACGGTTACAGAATCTCATGAATACAATTCTCATGTGCAGGAATCTGTGTTAAGAGCATCAGAGGGCATCGGGGATGTACAGACAGGAATTGGAGATGTAAAAATTGGCATTAACGATTTATTGTTAGATGTTAATGTAGTGAAATCAAGTGCCGATGCGATGATGGGAAATGTAGATGATATGAGGGGTACAGTCATAGGTGTGCAGAGCAGTGTGGAAGATATGCGAAGCGGAATGGCCCAGGTGCTTGGAAGTGTGGAGGATATTAGAAGCCAAGTAGTCCAGTCCCAGGGTGGCATGGAGGATATGCGAACCGGAGTGGCCCAGGTGCAGGGAAGTATGGATGTTATGAAAACTGGCATAACAGAAGTGCAGAATGATATGGGTGATGTACAGACCGATATGAGTGTTATGAAGGCAGGCATGAGGAATGTACAAACAGACATGGGCGAGGTGAAGGAGAACGTCAGTGATGTGCGCTCAGATATTACTTCTATGCAGGAATATATCAGGGGTGTGGAGCAGAAGGTAGCGGATGTACAGCAGACAATGCAGTATCTGCAGAGTAATATAGATGGTATGGGAGACAGATTGGACAGGGTACAGCAGCTTGGTGAAACCATTGATGCTCTCAGCAATTCCATGGCGGGAATCCAGGCAATGTCAGGTGAGCAGGAGGAATTTAAAAAGGTTCTGAAAAAGTTAGAAGGGATTCGCAGTATCTCCAAGATTGTTGAAATTTCTGTTCGTTTGGAAAATGCCAGGACGATTCAGTCATTGGAGGATTTTGGAGAGGAGCTCAAGGCAAGCATGAAGGATGAGGTTCATAAAATTCGTTTTGTGTGCGGAATCAATATATGGTTTACCATTGTTGCCATATTGCTTATATTGGCAAATATTTTTAATTTATTTTCATTTTAGTGATGAATTGTTTATGCCGGCTTGCAGGCATCCGAGTAAAATAGGATAAAGAAAAATAAAATTATATATATGAGTAAAAATTTTTGAAAAGGAAGATAGATTATGGCTTTGTTAAGAAATGAAATCTCTGTATTTGGACATAAAAATCCAGATACAGATTCCATATGCTCGGCAATTAGTTATGCCTATTTAAAAAATCAGGAAAATCATGTTGATACCTATATTCCAAAACGTGCAGGACAAATAAACGGGGAGACGCAATTTGTGCTGCAGCGTTTTGGAGTGAAAGCTCCGGCATATGTGCCGGATATTGGAACACGCATTATGGATATAGAGATTCGGGACACACAGGGGGTGGAGAGAGTAATTTCCTTAAAAAAAGCATGGAATCTGATGAAGGAATTAAATGTAGTGACTCTGCCTGTGACAAAGCATAACCGACTGGAGGGAATTATTACTACGGAGGATATTGCGGAGGCATATATGGATGTGCATGACAGTCGTATTCTGGCTACGGCACATACAAAATTTCGTAATATTGTGGAGACACTGGATGGCAAGCTGCTGATAGGTGATTTGGAGGAATATTATGTGGACGGCAAGGTTTTGATTGCAGCCGCCAATCCAGATATGATGGAAAACTATATCGAAGAAAACGATTTGGTGATTTTGGGAAATCGCTATGAATCACAGTTATGTGCTATTGAGATGAAGGCAAGTTGTATTGTAGTATGTGATGGAGCAGAAGTTTCCTTGACCATACAAAAATTGGCGCAGGAGAAAAAATGTACGATTATTCAGTCCCCTCACGACACATATACAGTGGCTCGCTTGATTAATCAGAGTATGCCCATCAGTTATTTTATGAGCAGGGAAAATTTGATTACTTTTCGAACGGATTCTCTAATTGAAGATATAAAAGGAATTATGGCAAAGAAGAGATTTCGTGATTTTCCGGTTTTGGATGGAAAAGGTCACTATGTAGGAATGATATCTAGGCGCAATGTGTTGAATGCTGGGCGAAAAAAAGTGATTATGGTGGATCACAATGAAAAGAGCCAGGCGGTGGATGGCATTGACGGTGCAGAGGTGTTGGAGATTATTGATCATCACAGATTAGGAACAGTGGAGACCCTGACTCCCATTTTTTTTCGCAATCAGCCATTAGGATGTACTGCCACTATTGTTTACCAGATGTATATGGAAAAAGGAATAGAAATACCTAAGTCCATTGCGGGTTTGCTGTTGGGGGCTATTTTGTCGGATACGTTAATGTACCGCTCTCCCACCTGTACTGCTGTGGATAAGATGGCTGCTCAGAATTTGGCGCAGATTGCAGGGGTAGATGCCGAGAAGTTTGCTACGGAAATGTTCAGTGCGGGAAGTGATTTGAAGTCTAAGACTTCAGAAGATATATTTTATCAGGATTTCAAGAAGTTTTCTGTGGAGGGCGTAAACTTTGGAATCGGTCAGATTAACTTTATGGGAGATAAAGAAATGAAAGCCATAGAGGAGAGAATGATTGATTATATTGAGGAGCACTACAAAGGAAGTAGTTTGGATATGGTGTTCTTTATGATGACCAATATTATGGAGGAATCTACAAAGCTGCTGTACAAAGGAGGCCGCTGCGAGGAACTGCTGACAGTGGCTTTTGGAGTAGAGTGCAATGGACACAGTATTCAATTAGACGGCATTGTCTCTAGAAAAAAACAATTATTGCCGCCGCTTATGGCTGCATTGCAGAATTAACAGATAGAAGATTTGTGAAAAGATGATAAATAGATAATGATAATAGGAAAGGGATGGGTAATCTAAATGGAAAAGATGCAGGATTTGTTTGATGGAGAATTTAAAAAAGTAAAGGAGGGAGATATTCTTACAGGGACAGTCATTAGTGTAGGGGAGGAAGAGGTATATGTAGATTTGCATACTTATGCGGAGGGCGTTATTTCTAAGGAAGAATTAAGTGATGATCCTAATTTTGATATGCGTTCACAGATAAAGGAAGGGGATGAGATAACAGCTACTGTTATCAAGGCTGCCAATGAGAATGACAATATTGTCTTGTCCAAAAGGGAGGCAAATGAACTTGTTGCCTGGGATGTGTTATCAAAATACAAGGAAGATGGAACTGTGCTTGACGTGAAGGTGTCTGGTATTGTAAATGCTGGTGTGATAGCATATGTGGAAGGCATCCGTGGTTTTATTCCGGCCTCCAAGCTTGCATTGGAATATGTGGAGGATTTAAACACTTATCTGGGAAGAAATTTACAAGTTCAAGTAATCACAGTGGACGAGGAGGCAAAAAAGTGTGTTCTCTCAGCGAAGGAAATACTGTTTGAACAGGAAAGACAAAAAAACAATTCCAAAATTGCCAAACTTGAAGTGGGAAGTATTGTGGAGGGAACTGTGGATTCACTCCAGTCTTATGGTGCATTTATTGCGCTGGACAATGGATTGAGCGGTTTAGTACATGTTTCTCAAATTTGTGAGAAAAGAATAAAATCCCCTGCCTCTGTGTTAAAAGTAGGAGAAAGAGTAACTGCTAAAATTATAAAGATAGAAAATAATAAAATTAGTCTCAGTATAAAAGCGCTGCAGAATGTAGCAGAGGTGAGTTTGGAGGAGGAGGCTTTTGAATATAAGCAGACAGAAGAGGTAAGCACTGGACTTGGCAGTCTTCTGTCAGGATTGCACTTTGATTAAAAGTTTATTTTTTTCTTTTTTTAACGGAGTAGCCAAATTTCCCAAGGGGTTTTCCAAGGGGAAGGTATTCGCCGTGAGAGTAGGCGGCCAGGCCGGCATGATTTAAGTGGAATGACTGACCGGCATCCATATAGGAATCATCCACGCTGACTCCAACTACATTAGCCAAAAACATATGATGGCTTCCTAAAGGTATAATTTGGGATACTTTACATTCTATATTAACAGGACTTTGGGCAATGCCAGGTGCATGTATATGTTGTGAACGTTGAGGCAGTAAGTTCATAGCGTGAAATTTATCTACGTTTCTGCCGGATTTCACGCCACAGTAATCAGCAGCAAATATTAAATCCTTTGAAACCAAATTTACAACAAATTCTCCCGATTCCTTTATTATGTCATAAGAGTAGCGCTCAGGCCGTACAGAGATTGAGAGCATAGCTGGATTTGTACAGATTGTTCCCGCCCAGGCAATTGTAATAATATTGGGGCGCTCCTCTCCCCGTTGACAGCTTACCATAACTGCAGGAAGGGGATAAAGCATATTTCCCGGTTTCCAATGTTGTTTTGCCATAGATTCCAATCCTTTCCTTTGTTTTACAAGAGATACGTTTCCTATTATACCATGTAACCATCCGCAGGATGATTACAAGAGATACGTTTCATATTATACCACAGAATTAGGCATTTGCGAAACTCCTTCCTATCAATAAAATGAAGAACACTTAGAACTTCTTATCACAATAAGGTGTATCTAGTGGAAATTGTAAATTTATACAATTTAAAACTGAAAATAATGAGTTTCACAATCACTTAAACAATTAAAAAAGTCTGAAAGGAGGGATGAAATGAAAATTCAGTCTGTAGAGATTAAAAATTACAAGTCTATTCGTCATCTGGTTATTGAGCAGGTGGAGAATGCCTGCATTTTTGTAGGAAAAAATAATACAGGGAAAACGGCAATATTAAATGCTATTCGTGCCGTGTTGGGAGATAAAAAGATTTCCCCAGGACAATTTTTTGATTCTTCCAAGAATATGGAAGTAAAGATGACGCTGGAAGTCAGTCAGGAGGACTTAAAACAGCTTTTTGAGCGAGGTGTAGTGTCAAAATATAAGAATTATGAGGACTGGTTTCAGGAATTTTGTGAGAGAATACCAGATTATCAGGAAAACATGCTGACTTTTACCTATACGGTGAATCCTGAGGGAAGAGAGAAATACCGTGACAGTGTACATAAAAATAATCCTTATATTCCTTTGGTTCTTCCGAAAATGTACTATATCAATCATAATCGTTATATGAAGGAATTTCATCAGGCATTGCTCTCGAATCTGGGAGGAACAGAGTTTGCTGCCCTAAAGGATAATAGATGTATGTTTGATAAATCAAGGCCATGTAATCAATGTTTTCAGTGTATGGGTGTAATAGAAAAAAAACAGGCGGCACAGATGAATCTGTTCGAGACAGCAAAATTGATGGAATATAAGATGTTTCAGTTGAATTTAGAGAGTTTTTCAGAAAAGGTAAACTGGTATTTTCGTCAAAATGGAGCAAAGGGACAGAAAATTTTATATCAGGCTAAGTATAATCCGGAAAGCGTGTTTCAAATTGAGTCTGTATTACACAATGAAGACAGAGATACCATAACAAATATCAATTCTATGGGAGCAGGAAGCCGCAGCATTTATTTATTATCGATGCTGGAAGCATATGTGGAGGAGAGTAGCTGTCTTCCCTGTATTATTATGATAGAAGATCCAGAAGCTTATCTGCATCCGCAAATGCAAAAAACAGCAAGTGAGATATTGTATCGGCTGGCAAAGAAAAATCAAGTTGTTTTTTCTACCCATTCTCCAAATATGATTTTTAATTTTTCTTCTAAGCAAATTAAGCAGGTAGTATTGGATGAGGAGTACAGCACAAAGGTAACAGAGAATACAGATATTGATCAGATATTAGATGATCTTGGCTATACGGCAAATGATTTAATGAACGTAAGCTTTGTGTTTATTGTGGAGGGTAAGCAGGATTCTAACCGACTTCCCCTGCTTCTGGAAAAATATTACTCAGAAATATATGATGATGAAGGGAAACTGCAGCGAATTTCTATAATTGCCACAAACAGTTGTACGAATATTAAAACTTATGCCAATTTGAAGTATATTAACAAGCTGTATTTAAAAGATCAGTTTTTGATGATACGTGACAGTGACGGTAAAAATCCAAAGCATCTAGTGAAGCAGCTTTGTAATTATTATAAGGCAAGAGATAGAGAGGATGTAGATAAACTGCCTCGGGTGACGGAACGAAATGTGCTTGTCTTAAAATATTATTCTTTTGAGAATTATTTCTTAGACCCTAAGGTAATGGCTGAGATTGGAGTAGTTAAGAGTGAGGAGGATTTTTACAATATTTTATATAAAAAATATAAGGATTATTTATATAAAATACCAAGTGTGCGGCGCCTTTGCCGTTATAAGAATATGAGAATCCACTCTAAAGAGGATTTGAAGAAAAATATGGAGTTGATAAAAATTTATGTGAGGGGGCACAATTTGTTCGACATTTTTTATGGAAGATGTCGAAGCGAATTGACAGATGTGCTGAAACGTTATATAGATGCGGCACCCAGAGAAAACTTTAAGGATATTCTGGATGCCATCGATTCGTTTGTATATTTTGAAAATCGCAGAAAGCTTTAAGAATTTTGGGAGGCGGTGTAATGTTGGGTGATGTGGATTTCTTTTAGAAGTAAGTATCCTATTGGTCCTAAAATAAAGCCTGCAAGCCCAAATAGTCGATAACCAATGTAAAGGCTTAATAGGGATTCCACAGGGTGAATCCCTATTTTGTTGCCAATGATTTTTGGCTCTAAATATTGTCGGACTAAGTAGCATATAATAAACAATATAGCAAGTATTACAGCGTAAAAGTATTCTCCCATTAGAATCATGATCAGCGCCCAGGGAATTAAAATTGCCCCGCAACCAATCATGGGAAGAGCATCTAAAAATCCGATGATAATACTGCATAAAAGTGCATAGGAATTATGACATAAGCTTAATCCGATAAACATAATAAGTGATGTGAACAACATAATAATTAGTTGGGCTTTAAAGTAAGCGGTAAGTATGATTCGCAGTTTTCCGGTCACTAAGTTCATTTCCCTTGAGAAGAGATGAGAATTTTTCTTATAGCGAAATAATTCCAAATCTTTTGTAAGAAAAAATGTAGATAAAATAAAAATTAATAGGGCGCCGAGAATTTCTACAAAGGAGACCATAGTGGGAATGGAGAAATTCATAACGGCGGGTATAATCTTTTCGGACGTTCTCTGGAAAAAATCGGAAATTCCGTTTTCTACTAGGTATGTTATGCTTCCATTGCGAAAGGAAAATGTTTTTTCAACACTGTAGCAAAACCTAGTTAGGTGAGAATTTAGCATATGCTCATAGAAATTCCAGTTTCTGAGGAGATAACAGAGTTCTATGTAGCATTGCCGAAGAATGTATCCTAACACCAAAATTAAAAATCCTAAAAATAACACAATAGGAATCATAGCACAGATAGTTTTGGGCAGATGTGTCTTTTCTCGCAGCCACAGAACGCAAGGATGCAGACAGACTGCACATGCATAGGCGAGAATAAATGGTAAAAACAGAGGAAGCAAAAATCGAAATGATAAATAAAGTGCGATGCATGCTGCTGAAAATGTAAATAAAGTTTTATATTTTGCAAGTTGAGATGGGTTCATAGTAATCCTCATTTCTGCGCTGTGTAAATGTGTTAACATAATGGGATTATATGTTAATCAGCGCACAGTTCTCACTTCCATGTCTCATTTGAAAAGTGATTTAACATAATTGGCTCTATTAACAGTATGCAGACAAACTTCAAATTTATTCATAAGATTCTTACGTTGACCTTTTAACTTTCGTGTCATATAATGTTGGTATCAAGTGAGGCAATATATTTTAGCTGAAGTTGATGGAGTGCCCTGAAGGGCACGCAGGTCATAAGGAATCCGCTTGTCATAAGGGTTCCTTCTTTGGCCAATTATAAAAAGGACTGGTGTATAATAGAATGGTTACCTGTCAAAAAACGGAGGAACGATTTTTTCTAGGTGTTTGACGGAATGTGACTGTACATTGGTAATGGAAATGAGGAAGGCATGATTACATTATTGGCAAAGTTGTGTATTAAGAAAGAAACAGAGGAAGAAAAAAGAAAAGCATATGGTACATTGTGCGGCAGCGTTGGTATATTTTTAAATATTTGCTTATTTATTGGGAAATATATAGGTGGGGTTATCAGCGGTTCTGTGGCAATTATGGCGGATGCCTTCAATAACTTATCGGATGCAGGATCTTCATTTGTGACGCTTGTAGGATTTTGGTTTGCCGGAAAAAAGCCGGATTCAGATCATCCCTTTGGACATGGAAGATTCGAATATATTTCAGGTTTTGTAGTATCTATGGCAATATTGCTGATGGGGGTAGAATTAGCCAGAACTTCTGTGGGAAAGATAATTCATCCTCAAGAAATTGATACGACAATGGCAGCATTTGTTATATTGCTGATTTCCGTGTGTGTGAAGGTATATATGTTTGCATATAATTATACCATTGGAAAAAAAATACATTCCATGGCTATGGCAGCAACAGCACTTGACAGTATCAGTGATGCCGTAGCCACTATGGTTGTATTTTTTTCTATGCTGATTGCAAAATATATTCATATTAATGTAGATGGAATCAGTGGCCTGATCGTGTCTGTGTTTATTTTGTACACTGGTTACAGTGCGGCGAGGGAAACGATTAGTCCGCTTCTAGGGAGGGCGCCGGACCCTGAGGTGGTGGAGAAAATAAAAGAAATAGTAAATAAATACGAAGATGTGGTGGGAATGCATGATTTGGTAATTCACGACTATGGACCAGGCAGAATGATGGTATCTCTTCATGCAGAAGTGTCGGGAGCGGGCAATATATTTGTGCTTCATGATGCTATAGATAGATTGGAAAAACATATTAACAAAGAACTTTGCTGTGAGACGGTGGTGCATATGGATCCTGTAGAGACTGATAATCAGCAGATTCAGGAGATTAAAAGAGATGTGGAAAATAAGATTCGTCAGTACGACGAAGCAATGTCCATTCATGATTTTCGAGTGGTTCCCGGAAAGTCAGCAACCAACTTGCTTTTTGATTTGGTAGTTCCCTATAACAAGTCAGATACAAAAGAGCAGTTAGAGAACCAGATGGATCAGCTGGTGAAGGAGCTTGACAGTCAATATCATGCCATTATTCATATAGATAGGGCATAATGAGATTATTAAATCTATATATTATTTTTTAATAATTCTTAATTGTTTTTTTATAAACCAAACACAATTTGGACACAAAGTTTATTTATACTTTGTACATACTATTAAACAGATAGTATACAACTTAACATTTTCATAACTCTGCTGGATGTGAGGTTTAAGCTTTGCATCCAGCATCCCCCCGAATGATTGGAATCATAGTATTATGATTCCTTTTTTTTCTTATAAAATTGACTGGCCGCCTTTGATAGCACTGTCATGGATGAAAGTAGATTGCTTTATGTCATGCACATATATTGGCTGTTTGCTTGGAATTACTTTCATAGTGAAACCTACTTTACTATAAAGAAAAAACTTCGGGGGATGCAGGGCGGCGGTGGGAGTTATTCATGCTCTTTCTCGTGCATGTATTTTTCCTTAGTCGCCATTCCTCCGCGAATGTGCCGCTCTGATTTGTTGGTATCGAGTACCTTGCGAGCCTGGGCTGCCAATGTAGGATTTACCAAAACCAAACGTTCGATTAAATCCTTATGTGCGGTACTCTTGCTCACTCCGAATTTTTTTGCTGCCTGACGTACAGTAGCATTTGTCTCGATAATATATTGCCCAATGGCGATAGAACGCTGCTCAATATAATCTTTCAATGAAATCCCCTATAAAATGTTGTTGATACATTGTATGCGGAAGAAATAAAAAAAGAACTTACAATGGTAAGTTCCTAATATAATGAATCAATTATTCTCTTGGGGGGTACCTAGCAACTTGCGCTGCTAGGTATGAGTATGAAAAACGGTATATTCAACAGATAGGGTATATTGAATATACAAGCACCACTTGCGTGGTACAAAGCCAGTATAGTATGCTAATGTGATGGTTATGTGAAAATTCTAAAGAAAGTTAAAAAAATTTTTGCTTGTTTTTTTCTGATGTCCATTACGCTTGTTTGATTTACTGATTTTTGTCAAAGGACATAATTGTAATTACAATTGTCATATGATAAAATAAAGTAAATTTGTTATTTGTCGTAAGCTGTATAATGTCGAAGATTGTGGAGGAAAGGTTATGGACAGTAAATGGAAAAAGAAACTGATTAAATTTTATGAGACACATAAAATATTAGGATATATTTTTATTGTGGCTGCGGCTTTTTTTATTGTACTGAAAAAAAGAAAAGCACAGCACAAGAGTTATTACAGCACTTGCAGTAGAAGAATTGCATTGGTTATGTCGGCTGTTATTATTTTGACAGATTTATTTTCACCCCAGGTAATTGGAACATGGGACAAGGCATATGGGGCAACTTCAGGTATACCGTTGGAGTGGAGTGAGTTGGAGGTGGATTATGTTCCGCTGAATGCCATTATGGACCAGGATGGTAATATTTATGTGTTTGATTGGAACAATGGTTTGTTAAAAAAATATGATAAGACAGGCAAGGAGCCTGAGGGATGGACTTCCCCACAGACTGTTGCCACAGCGCCTATTGGTCTTTGTTTTGACAAAAGCGGAGATATATTACTGCCGAATAAGGACGGAACTGGCTTGGCTGTCGTAGACAGGGAGAGCGGCGCTGATAAGGACAAGACAATTCAAACAGAGGGAAGAGTGGGGGGCTGTGCCTGTGATGAGGAAGGGAATATATATGTGACAGTAAATGGGACTATGGTAAAATACAACGTTGCAGGCGAGAAGCTTTGGAGTGTGAAAACAGGAGCTTCTAGAGGATTATGTATAGATAATGAGGGGAATTTGTACACCTCTAATGGAAATAGTTCTATTATAAAGGTAACACCGGATGGTAAATTGGATGCTTCTTTTGGTGATGAGGGAAAATTAAGAATAAGTGGAAGAGTAACAGACTCTGGAAATGAAATTGTAAATTCTATTGGAGACCCAGTTTTTTACAACGACAATCTTTATTTGTGTTGCCATGGGTCTAAGCTGTTAATTAAAATATTACAGAATGGACAGGTGCTCAAGGAGGTGGCATCAGACATTGTTCCTAGAGCCTTTATTCAATATAACAACTCTTATATTATCATTACACAGTCAGACGCAGTTGGGAAAATACAAAATATGGAGTTGCCTAATGTTGAATTACAGAAGGACAATTTTGAATTTTCAGTAGAAAAAGCGGAGCTGATAGAGGGGGGCCAGGAAAGTGTTAAGTTATCTATTCAATCCGACTGTACAAAAGATTACATAGTAAAGGCTAAACTGTTTAATAAGTATACAAATCAATATGCTTCTGATATCACAAGTTCCGAAACAAAGCTGCAGGATGGAAATGCACAGCTTACACTGACTCCTTCTGGTGATGGATGGAAAATGGGTGTCTACGATATTCGTTTGGAGTTCAGCAGTGTTATGGGTTCAACAGAGCTGTCAGAGCTGGTTGATACTAACATTGTGCTTAGAGTGGGATGTTATAGTGTGGACTATACATTGGAGCATGTGAGAATTGAGCCTATGAAGGAATACATAGAGATAGAGGATGGGGAGCAGGATTACAGTCTTTCGTTTACAGTGATACCAGAGGAGGGATATACGCTTTCACCCTTAGGGGTAAGTGCAACGGGAGGAAAGGTAGAAGTTGACGGAAATGATGTATCCATCACTCAGATTCAATCGGATATTAAAGTGAAGGTAAAAGCCACAAAGCCTTTAGAGATAACAGGCGTGAAGGATAAGGGGGTATATTGTGAAAGCCAGACTATTGCCATTCAGAATGAAGCGCTAGATTGGGTGGCAGTAAATGATAAAAAAGTGACGCTAAATGAACAGAGGGAATATGTAGTGAAGCCTTCCCCTGATATACAGACAATCACCGCAGCGGATATTGTGGGAAATGTCATTTCTGTGAGGATAACAGTTAATGATGGTCATACCTTTGACCAGAAGGAAATGAAAAAAGAGCCAAATTGCTTAGAAAAAGGTTTGCAGTGGCAAAAATGTTCTGTGTGTGATTATGAAGAGGAACAGGAGATAGAAGCGTTAGGACATGACTGGGAGGAAGATTATACCATAGATGTAAAGCCAACTAAGGATAAGCCTGGAAGCAAGTCCATTCACTGTAAACGATGTGATGCAGTGTGTGATGAGAAGGAGATTTTAAAGGGTGAAATCAGTTTTGCAGTGGTATGTGAGGCAGGAGCACCCAAGGTTGATGCCATTACAACTAAGGAAGAATTGAGTGAGGCGCTGTTTTCTGAGGAGGAGAAAGAGAGAATTCTTTACGGGGAGGATGCATTTATTACATTGCGGGTAAAGGACGGAACCGATACGATAAGTCATAAGGATGCGCAATTGATACAGCGTCAGTTGGGGGACAATATATTAGGTCAATACATTGATGTTTCATTGTATAAAAAAATAGGAAAAGATGAAGAAATACCTGTTCTTCAAACAGAGACAAAAATTAAATTTTCCTTACAGGAAATAGGAAAACCCCTAGATTCCCCATCAGAAAAAGTAGGGAAAACTTTTGTGATTGGTGTTCAGGGGGATGAGACATTTGTATTTTTTGATTTGGATGAGATGGAGGGAACTATTACAATAGAGACTGACAAATTTAGTACATATGCTGTTGCTTATGAAAAGATAGAAATACAGACAGAGGAGACAACTACAAAGGAGCCGGAAGTGGAAAAAAAGGAGACAACTGCTCAAGAGATGGAAACAACTACAAAGGAGCCGGTTTCTAAAAGGAAGAAAAAGAAAAAAGAAGAGACAACGCCTATTGTTCCTAAGAAGAAAAATCCTTTGGCTTCGCCGCCGAAAGCAGGTGATGAAAATCCAGTATTATGGTTATTTATCATGGAGATGATTGTGGGAACAGGTGTGTATATGTTATGTCAGTGCAAGAGAAAAAAAGAAAAAATAAAAGAATAGCAGGAATGGTTTTAAGTATGATATAGATGGAAGGTAAAACTGGAGGGAAAAATATGAATGAAAAAATGAAAAAGAAACTGGTAAGTATATATCATAAAAATAGAGTTCTAGGTTATTTGTTGGTAGTAATTGCTGCATTTGTTATTGTTGTAAAAAGGAGAAGGGCACAGACAAAAAGCAGCTATACAATCGGTTCTAGGAGAGTTGCTGTAATAATGATATGTATTATTGTGACCAATATGTTTTTTTCGCCAACAGTGATAACGTTGAATAAGGCTTATGGGGCAACCTCTGGTGTGGCTTTAGGGTGGAATGAATTAGAGTTTGACTTTGGTATATTAAATACGATTCTAGATGAAAACGGAAATATGTATTTGTATGATGTCACCAATCAAGTATTAAAAAAATATGATAAAGACGGAAATAAGTATAGTGAAAATTGGACAGAGCCAGCAGTAGGAAATTATTCTAATAAGATTGGTCTTTGTTTTACTTCCAATGGAGATGTAGTGTCCTCAAAGGACAATGAAATCCTCTTTTTGGATAAAATTACCGGAGCAGTAAAAAATAAAGTGGATGTTGGTGGTATTGTTACCGGCTGTGTTTGTGATGAGGATGGGAATGTATATGTGGCGGCATATATTGATCCATATGGATGCATCATTAAATATAGTGCTAACGGGGACGAACAATGGAAAGCAGATTTGATGGAGGGACTTATCAGGGGAATTTGTTTGGATGATGAAGGTAACATCTATTCCACATCAGAAAGTAAGAAATGTATCATAAAAGTAGAAGCCAGTGGTGTGAATGATCAGGATTTTGGGGAAGGCGGTATATTATCTTTGGATGGTAAGGTTACTACATCAGGAAATACCATATCAGGATTTTTGGGGGATGCTGCCTTTTTTAATGGCAGTTTGTATCAATGCTGTTATGGAGATAAAATGGTAGTGAAAATATCAGAAAATGGAAAAGTGTTGGACGAGGTGGCATCTGGAGTTGGTCCAAGAAATTTTCTGAAATTTAATAATGATTATATTATTATTAATAGGGATGGGGATACAGCAAAAATTGAAAGAATCAGCACGCCTAGCATTGATGTGGAGAAAGAAAATTTTGTGTTTTCCCTGGAACCATCTAATCTTGAGGAGGGAAGTACAGAGACAGTGCAGCTTTCCATCCGCTCTGACAGTACAAAAAATTATAATGTGAAAGCAAAATTATATGATAAATTTACTGGTGCATATGTTTCAGATATTACAAGCTCAAAAGCAACCCTTCTAAATGGAAATGCAACCCTTACTTTAACACCTTCAGCAAGCGGTTGGCGAAAGGGAGTCTATCAAATTCAATTGGAGTTTAGTGATACTTTAGGCTCCATGACATTGGTGGACACAATCAATGTAAATATTGTAATGGGCGTAGGCTACTATCAGGTTGAGTACATATTGGAAAATATCAGAATAGAGCCAAAAGTGGAGTATATTGAAAGAGTGGATGGTCAGGATAGTTACGAATTAACCTTTTTGACGATTCCTGATGAACATTATGTTTTTTCAAATATATTAGCAAAGACGATTGGGGAGGCGCCTGTACCGCCCTTGAAGGTGGTGATTTCGGGAAACCAAATTACTATATCTAATATACAGTCGGATATTCAGGTGCATCTCATAGCAAAGGAAGAGAAGGAGGACACTGCGGCTCCCTCTATTATCGGTTTGGAGGACAACGGTGTATATTGTGAGAAGCAAACAGTAACTGTTCAGGATGAAAATTTAAGTAAGGTAATTGTCAACGAACAGGAAGTGACCTTGAATGAAAATAATCAATATGAGCTTTTTCCGGCACAGGGGATTCAGACAATTACTGCAATAGATACAAGTGGAAACACAACGGTTATTCATTTTACTATCAATGATGGTCATACTTTTGGAAAGTGGGAGGAGACAGAGAAAGCTTCCTGTACACAAGCAGGGGAGAAGAAGCATTCCTGTGAAATTTGCGGTCACGAGGAAAAAGAAGAAATAGATGCGCTAGGACATGACTGGGAGGAAGAGTATACAATAGATAAAAGGCCTGCGCTGCAGGAGCCAGGGCTTAAATCTATTCACTGCCAACGCTGTGATGCAAAAAAAGATGAGCAGGAAATTTATGCGGGTGAAATAAGCCTTGTGGTAATCAGTGAAGAGGGAGCCCCCAAGGTGGATGTAATTACTACAAAAGAGGAATTGAGCAGCTTCTTATTTTCACAGGAGGAATGGGAGAGAATTCTATTTGGTGAGGATGGTGTTATTACATTGCGGGTGAAAGATGGTTCCAAGACAGTGAGTGAAAGTGATAAAGAATTAGTACAGCAGAAGCTTGGAGAAAATATATTAGGGCAATATTTAGATATTACACTATCTAAAAAAGTAGGAAACGACAGTGAAAAGACAATATTGAATACAGATGAAACAATAAAGCTCACATTGCAGGAATTAAACAAACCAGCGGATACACAGGAACAAAAAATAGGGGATACCTTTATAATTAGTGTTTTGGGGGAGGAAAGTTCTATTCTCTCTGATTTGGATAAACAAGACAAAACGATAACAATAGAGACAAATGAATTTCGTACATATGCCATTATTTATGAAAAGTTGGGGAAACAGGAGGAAACCACCACAAAGAATGAGGAAACTACCACGAAGGAAGAGATAACTACAACGAAAAACATAGAGACTACCAAGGAGGAAGAAAACACTACTGTGGAGGAGGAAACAACAACCTACAAGTCTGAGGAGAGTACAACAAAGGAGCCGGAGATAGATAAAAAGGAGCCTGATACAGGAGAATTGGAAACTACCACAAAGCAGACTCCCCCTAAAAAGACGGAGGATAAAAAAGACCAGGCGGCTCCTATTGTTCCCCAAAAGAAAAACCCATTGGCATCTCCTCCGAAGGCGGGAGACGAAACCCCTGTATTATGGTTGTTTATTATGGAAATGTTAATGGGAGCAGGAATATATATGTTGTGCTGCACTAGACAAAAATGCACTAAACTTAAATAGGCTTATATGGAAAGTATTGTTGACACGCAAAAACGCCAATGCTATACTACTTTATAGTACAATTGTAAAAATATAAAAGGGAAACATATGGACGCAAAGTTGGGAGTCTAAGGGAGATTTTATAGCTAGGATTAAAATATTCTATGATAGTTCGGCTGCAAAGAAATTTCTTTGCAGCTTTTTTGTGTTTTGTAGATTATGATTTGTGAATGAGAGGAGTAAATGTAACAAAAGGAAAAATCAATATATAAAAAAATAGGAGAAAAGATATGAAAAAAATACTGGTACTTATATTTTGCAGTTTTAATATACTTCTTGTATCAAATAAGGTTTGTGCAATAGAGCGAGATGAGATATTAAGAGAGGCTGTGTTGTGGGCGGAGGAAACAACGGATATTCAACTGCAGGTCGGAGATGTTTATCCAATAAAAAACGAAATGAATAGAGAAGAATATGCAATATCATATTATTGTGGAGCAATGCCATATGGTTATATTGTTTTAGAAAAGATAGGTGAAGACTGGGTTGCAAGAGAATTTTCTATCTCAAAAGGTTGTGAAGGAATTTATACAAATTTAGTGGAGTCTGTGCAACAAGAGGAAGAAAATGTAAAGGATATTAGCATTGAAACTGAATTGTATGAGATAGAACCTATGCAGTATGCAGTAAAAGTGAAAAATAAAAAAGATAAAAACTGCAAGATGTATGATAGTTATGGAAATTCTTACATGGAAACAGGAGTATATCAATCAAACGGATATGATAGTGCAGAAGAAATTTTTTTGACAGAGAAGAACTTTAGCGATAATAAAAAATATAAAGAAGAAATCAATGAAAGAATTATATTGAAAAAAGCCAAGGATGCTAGTACAAAATCTGGATATAAATTGATTGACCGAACTGACAGTCAGGGATATGTGAAAAAATATGCCTGTGGTGTAACTGCCATGGCAGAGCTTTGTCATATTGAAGGTTTATTAAAAAGAAATAACAAAAAAGATTTTGCAGATACATATAATACATTGTGGAAGTATGCGAAGACGAAGGAAACAAAAGAGTCAAAAAAAGATAGAGCAAATAAAAGAACAGATATTATATATGGAGAAAATACCCATGGAAATGTAGTAAAAGGATTAAAAAAATACTTGAAAGAAAAAGGATATAAAAATACTATTGCAAAAACCAAATCAAACCCCTCCACAGCATGGATAAAAGATAAACTGTTGTACAACAGACCTATTGTCTTTTCATATGGAATTAAGGTAAAAAAAGAATATTCCGGACATGTTATTAATATTTTAGGATATAAAAGAGCTAAGAAGATGTCTAGTGGTAATACATACAATTATTTAATGGTACATGATGGATGGAATCATGAATCTGTTAGATATATTAACTACACTACTGTTGATTTTATAGATGCACAAGCCACCTATTTTTGGGTTAAGTAAGAAAGAGGAGGGGAAATGTGAAAAAAATAAAAAAACGATGGATTATAAGTATATGTGGTGTTTTTATCATTTTAGTTTTGATATTTTTATCAGTATATTTTAAAAGGGAAAGAGTGATATCAAGTTCTAGAGATGAAGGCCCATCTAGTTTTATTGGAAGAGTGGTAGAAGAATTAAGTGAAACTTCTGTAGTCATGGAGGTGGTAGATAAATTAGGTTCTTATTATCAGGAAAATGAGCAGGTGATTGTAGAATACGAAAAAGGAAGGGTGGCGGTGCCATTCTGGGATGAGGAAATAGGGGAGTACTCAGAAAAAAATATGAGAATGGGAAAGATGTATATAATAAAGTTTTGGAAGAAGGATATAAAAAAGCAGGATGAAAAGGATGTAATATCATTGACAGATAACTTCAGTCCTATTCATTATTATGTTGATGAAGATATGGAAGTGGTTGAAACATTTGTAGTGACTGGAAAGGTAGTTGGAGTTGATAAACAGTGTGTGGTTTTGGAGGTGACAAAAGAGAGAGGAGGCTATCATATAGGAGATAAATTGACAGTTAGCTATGAAAGGGCGATAGCAATAGATAGCGAATCATTGGAAGAGAAAGAAACGATAAAAAAGATAAAAGAAGGAGAAGAGTATAGCTTTCAAACGGATAAAATGAGAGCAACAGAGGATAACTGTATTAGTATAGATGATTTAATCAGATTTGAATAATAACATATCACAATACAATAATATAGAAAATGAAAGGAAAGAACAAAAATAAAAAGAAAAATAATATGTGCAGCTTGTCTTATGTTAATAGGATTGTTGGCGGGTTGTAAGAAAAAAGCTGAAGAGGAAAAAAACGTTGAATCCTCAAAAGAAGTACAATTAGATTCCACAAATATGCCCTTGGAAATCAGCGCTAATGTAGAGAAGCGTTTGAATGGACAGCGAATAATGGTTAAGGTTATAGAAGATGGGGGAGGGTTTCAAACGGATGATGAGGTGTTAGTAGAATATAAACAAGTAGTAATTGCCCATGGAGAAGAAGCAGTTCGCAATATCGGCACGGAAGAGTATGAGGAATTGCCGGAACAAGGGACTCATATTATTGTTAGCTTCTGGGAAAATGAAAAAAAGAAAGAGGACGGAAAGGAAATATTGGCGGGAAGCCAAATTACCATTCAAGAAAAGAGAGATAGTCAGGAAATCATTCAGTCATTGAAAAAAAAGATAGATAAAATTACTATTTCTTATACTTCTCCCCAAAATACAGATAAGGAAAATAAAGTTATCAACAAAAAGATGTTAAAAAAAGATAATAAAGAAAATGCAAAAGAAAATTTAACAAGCGGCAAGTCCTTTTATAAAGAAGTAAATGATAAAGGGCAAATAGGAAAGATTTTAGATAAATTAAATGATGCCTATCGTTCTCTTGATTATCAGCTGGATGCCTATGAAATAGAAGAATTTGAAGGATACCAGGTGACCATATGTGAGGGAGAAAATGACTGCGCCATTATAAAAATAAACCAGCAGGGAGAATGTGAACTTCTGGTAAAACGTCAATTGCCATGGAGACAGGCATATTATATAGCAGACAAGGGATTTTACCGGTGGGTAGACGCATTATATAAAGAAAAATAAAGCAATAAACAGTGAAGAATGTTGGAAAAAATTCAATAGATAATAAAATAATGTAACGATTTAGAGCCACATAGATTTATAAAAACATTCTTTATCAAGTATGTTTGAATGGTCTGTTTTTATAAATCTATATGATTTTGAAAAGTTACAAAATAATCGACATAGAATGAAATCAGTATTAAAAATAAGGTATTTTGTCAAATGTTGTCAGTATGCCTTATCTTTGTTTTCAAAAGTCAATTCTGTAAATCAAAAAGCGTGGCACTACAAGGGGTATGAATTCACATCTAATGTTGCATTATGATATTCTAAAAAAATAATTGTGGAAAGCACCTTTAAATACTAATATATGATGTATATTTTTCGTGGGATTTCACAAAATAATAATTCCTTGTAAAATTTTCTAAAAAAGTCCTTTCTTTCTGGAAAATAATTGTATATAATAATAACATCGCTTAGTGGCGATATTTGTATGCAAAAAATAGGTAAATGTTGTAAATGAAATAAGACAGGCTTTTAGATTAACTTATATTTATAAGGAAAATAACCGATAAAATACAAGAGTGTCGTTTGACATGATTTCATAGGAGGGTAAACAATGGCAGGAACAGATATTGGAATTGATTTAGGAACCGCCAGTATTTTAGTATATATTAAAGGAAAAGGTGTTGTGTTAAAGGAGCCTTCAGTTGTGGCATTTGACAGGGACACTAACAAAATTAAAGCAATCGGCGAGGAAGCTCGGCTGATGATTGGTAGAACGCCAGGCAACATTGTAGCTGTTCGTCCCCTGCGCCAAGGTGTTATCTCTGATTACACAGTGACAGAGAAAATGTTGAAGCATTTTATTCAGAAGGCTGTAGGAAAAAGGTCACTGAAAAAGCCTTTGGTAAGCGTATGTGTGCCCAGCGGTGTAACAGAAGTAGAGCGCAAAGCAGTGGAGGATGCAACCTATCAGGCAGGCGCACGTCACGTTGAGATTATTGAGGAGCCTATTGCTGCTGCCATTGGTGCAGGAATTGATATTTCCAGGCCATGCGGTAATATGATTGTAGATATCGGCGGTGGAACAACAGATATTGCTGTGATTTCTTTGGGAGGAACCGTAGTCAGCACATCTATTAAGGTTGCTGGCGATGATTTTGATGAGGCGATTGTGCGCTATATGCGTAAAAAGCATAATTTGCTTATTGGTGAGAGAACCGCTGAGGAAATTAAAATAAAGATTGGCTCAGTATTTCCAAGAAAGGAAACAGCAGCTGTGGAAGTGAGAGGCCGAAATTTAGTGACTGGACTTCCGAAAACCATCGCTGTTACCAGTGAGGAGACAGAGGAAGCTTTGCGGGAGGCAGCAGGACAGATTGTGGAGGCAGTCCACAGTGTGTTGGAGAAGACACCGCCAGAGTTGGCAGCAGATATTGCTGACAGGGGCATTGTGCTCACAGGAGGAGGATGTCTGTTGCAGGGCTTAGAGGAATTGATTGAGGAGAAGACAGGCATTAATACTATGACAGCCGAGGATCCTATGACGGCAGTTGCTATTGGAACAGGAAAGTTTATAGAGTTTTTAAGCGGAAGGCATGATGATTAATCCATATATGCCGTTAAGGATAAGCAATAGTCTATGAAAAAGGAATAGACAGGGAGAAAGGATAAACACGTAAGGAAAATAAAGGCAAATAAACATTGGGAAAAATATGATATAATGGATATAATGAGGAAATATATTGTTAGTAATTATTTAGCAAGATGTTAGTTGGGCAGTGAATAAGGAATAAGGATAAGGTTCACTAGTTATGATAGTTCAATAAAATAACATATAATTTATTTATATATAGAAAATAAGAAAGGAAAGACACATGGTAAGAGGACTTTACACGGCATACACAGGTATGCTGAATCAGCAGTATCGACTGGATACCATCACAAACAATCTGGCAAATTCTGCTACCACCGGCTACAAGCGGGAAGGAGCTACTGCCAGAGCATTTGACGAGGAGCTTGCTATCAAATGTAAGGATGGTACAGAAGGATACGTGGACAGACCTATCGGCAAGATGAGTCTCGGTGTAAAAATCGGTGAGAATTACACAGATTGGGGACAGGGTTCCTTTAGAAACACGGAGAACACTTACGATATTGCAATAGAGGGAAATGGATTTTTCTCTATCAGTTTCACCAACAAGAGAGGTCAGGAGTCGGTGAAATATACCAGGGATGGTTCTTTTACAACAGATGTGGAGGGGGCACTGCGCACAAAAGATGGGGATTATGTACTGAATGAAGATAATGAATTTATTTACATTCCAACAACAGGGCAGACCCGCATTGACGAGCTTGGTAATATATATAATGATGGTACATATATTGACAAAATTAAATTAACAGATTTTGAAGATTACAATTATTTGAAAAAATATGGTGAAAATATGTATGATGCGGTGGATGGAGCCCAGGAGACTGCAGCAGACGGAGTATTCAGACAGGGATATTTAGAAATGTCTAATGTGAATGTGGTAAAAGAAATGGTGGAGATGATTACGATTACACGAGCATATGAAACCAACCAGAAGATGATACAGACTATGGACACCACCTTAGATAAGGCTGTGAACTCTATTGGTTCCATTAAATAATAATGACAAATTATAAGATTATAAATTTACACAGAAAGGCGGTAGTACATTATGATGAGATCACTATGGACTGCGGCATCCGGCATGATTGCCCAGCAGCAGAATGTAGATACTATATCTAATAACTTAGCAAATGTAAATACAACAGGTTATAAAAAAGAGACAGTTGAATTTAAATCTTTATTGTATCAAACGGTACAATCTAAGACAACCAGTGCAAATGGTGAGACAAAGCCAATTGGCGCACAAGTTGGTTTGGGTGTGAGGACAGCGTCCATTACCTCCACTTTCACGCAAGGTCCTCTGCTGCATACAGACGAGGCGACAGATTTTGCCATTGACGGAGAAGCATTTTTCGCAGTTCAGGGATATGACGGGGAAACCCATTATACAAGAAACGGAGATTTCACATGGGCAATTATGGAGAATGGTATCGGATTGTGTACATCTGACGGATTTCCTGTGCTAGACGAGAATAAGGAGCCTATTGTTATCGAAGGAAGAACCGAGGACGGTGAGGGTGGTTATGATACTGCCAAAATCACTATTAATTCATATGGGGAAGTTTGTTATCCGGATGAAAAAAATAATCCTCAGCCAATAGGTGTTCGCATCGGTTTGGTACAGTTTGATAACCCAGCAGGACTTACTAAAAAATCCGGCAGCTTTTATGATGTGTCTGATGCCTCTGGTCAGCCAATGTGGGAAAGTGAAAATGAAGGCTTGAAGAAGAGCAATGTAAAACAATATTACATAGAGGGCTCAAATGTTCAGATTGTAGATGAGATGGTAAATTTGATTGTTGCTCAGCGAGCATATGAGATGAATTCCAGAGCTATCACTGCATCGGACGAGATGCTTGGCCAGGCAAATCAGCTTAAGAGATAATATCTGTAGTTTATTTTAAGTAATGTGAATTGCTGTCGGAAAGGAGGAGCATATGAGTATTGCTATAGGTTCTGATTTAACATCAATGTATCAGGAAATGTACTCACAAAACGCAAAAAATACATCCGGTACTAAGCTTGCAGATAAAATAGAAGCCACGGACTATTCTAAGGCAACGGATGATGAATTGATGGAAGTTTGTAAAGAGTTTGAGGTATATTTTACGGAGCAGGTATTCAAAGCGCTGAAAAAGATGGTTCCAGAGGATGAAAACATGTCTACCACAAGCGCTTCTACATTAGATTATTTTAATGAAATGCTGATGCAGGAGTATGCAAAGACGTCTGCAGAAAATGGAAGTTTAGGATTGGCACAGATGCTGTATGAGCAGATGAAAAATAATTATAGCTTATAAGCAAAATGAGTGTTCTTGTTAAAAAAGCTGTCGGGTTATGAACATGATAACCTGACAGCTTTTTATCTGATATAAAAGTGGAGATGAAAGGACAACCATGATATGGAGACAATAAAAGGGTATATAGAACATATAGTATATCGCAATGCAGACAATGGCTACACTGTTATGGATGTGGATTATGATGGGGAGATGGTGACCTGTGTAGGTTCCTTTCAAGTAATAAGCGAGGGAGAATATATAGTGGCCCAGGGGGACCATTCAGAGCATCCTGTGTACGGGGAACAATTTCAAGTAAAAACCTATGAAATACAGGAGCCCGAGGATGCACAGAGCTTTCGCCGGTATTTGGCAAGCGGTGCCGTCAAAGGAATTGGTATAAAGATGGCGGAGCGAATTGTCAAAAAATTTGGAGATGACACGATGCGCATTATGGAGGAGGAGCCGGAACGCTTGGTGGAAGTAAAAGGCATCAGCATGAAAAAGGCTATGGAAATTACGGACCAGCTTGCAGAAAAACGGGATATGCGTAAAGCAATGATGTTTTTACAGAAGTTTGGTATCACCAATAACCTGGGAGTGAAAATTTATAATACCTATGGGGATGATTTATATGAAATTATGAATACCAATCCATATAAGTTAGCTGACGATATAGCGGGAGTGGGGTTTAAAATTGCAGATGAGATTGCTTCTAAATCAGGTATTCAGCAGGATTCTGATTTTCGTATTCAGAGTGGTATACAATATGTTTTGCAGTTGGCAGGAGGAAATGGTCATGTATGTCTGCCAATGGAGGAGACAAAAAGACAGGCAGAAATACTGCTTGGGGTGGATGGGGAAGCTTTAGATAATGGGATAATGGATTTGGCAATGGATAAGAAAATTACCATTAAACAGAGCCGGGAAGATATGTCTTTAAAGATGGTATATTTATCCCATAATTATTATATGGAGCTTGGTACAGCTAAAATGCTGCAGGAGCTTAATATTGAAATGATTACAAAAGATGAGAACACTGAGAAGATTATGAGGGAACTGGAGGCAGTGGAACATATTGAGCTGGATGAAAAACAGCGTTTAGCAGTTTTGGAGGCTGTGCATCATGGCATTTTCATCTTGACGGGAGGTCCGGGAACGGGAAAGACTACTACTATCAATGCTATTATAAAATATTTCGAGTTGGAGGGGCTTGATATTTTACTGGCGGCGCCTACAGGTCGAGCTGCCAAGAGAATGACGGAGGCAACAGGCTATGAGGCCCAGACAATTCATCGTATGTTGGAGATTGACGGGAACGTGGAGTCGGAAAACAGCGGAGTAAAATTTCAGAGGAATGAGCAAAACCCACTTGAGGCGGATGTGGTAATTATAGATGAGATGTCCATGGTAGATATTTTTCTTATGAATGCTCTGCTTCGGGCAATTCAAGAGGGGACAAGGCTGATTCTTGTTGGGGATATCAATCAGCTGCCCTCAGTTGGCCCTGGAAATGTACTCGGGGATATGATAGCATCTAAAAAATTTCCTATCATAATGTTGACAAAGATATTTAGACAGGCATCTTTAAGCGATATTGTTGTCAATGCTCATAAGGTGCAAAAGGGACAGGAGGTTTCCCTTGATAATCACAGTAAAGACTTTTTGTTTTTAAAGAGAGACGAGCCGTCTAAAGTTATCAATGCCATGATTACATTGATTCGTGAAAAGCTGCCGGCATATGTGGAAGCTGATAAGATGGAGATACAGGTGCTGACGCCTATGAGAAAGGGAATGTTGGGGGTGGAAAGATTGAATGAGATTTTGCAGGAATACATCAATCCTTCTTCAGGGCAAAAAAGAGAAAAGGAAATCAATGGCACCATATTCCGTGAGGGAGATAAGGTAATGCAGATTAAAAATAATTACCAGATGGAGTGGAAGGTGCTGGGAAGAAACCGCATTGTTGTGGATAAAGGCATTGGTATATTTAACGGAGATGTAGGGGTGATACGCACCATGAATACATACAGCGAGACAATGGATGTGGAATTTGAGGATGGAAGAACCGTGGAATATTCTTTTAAACAGGCAGATGAGCTGGAGCTTGCCTATGCTGTCACTATCCATAAATCTCAGGGAAGTGAATATCCGGCGGTGGTGTTGCCTATGCTTGGCGGCCCCAAAATGCTGATGAATCGCAATTTGTTATACACAGCTATTACAAGAGCAAGAAGGTGTGTCTGTGTTGTGGGAATGAAGGAAAGCTTTGATGAAATGGTTCGGAATATAAATGAGATGAAACGCTATTCCGGACTGCAGGAAAGGCTTCAAGAGCTAGAGGCGGAATAAAGGAGGACGAAATAATAATGAGTAGGGGATTAATGGGCAGAGTGACTGTACAAAAAAGAAAACCTAAAAGTAAGTGGAAAAGGATAGCAGCAAAAAATTTGAAAATGGGAATAAAAGGAGGGCAGGAATTACTGAAGGTTTTATATCCTCCTGTTTGTCCTTTTTGTGAGAGGCGGTTGTTCAGCACAGGAGTGTGCCAGGAGTGTATGCCTAGGCTGCCGTTTATAGAGGGGAATAGATGCATGAAGTGCTCCAAGCCAGTATATGCACAGGAGATAGAGTATTGTATGGATTGTGCAAAAACAAACCATAGTTATGAGGAGGGAAGGGCTTTATTTTTATACAATGCGTTGGTGCAGCAATCCATAGCCGGATTTAAATATAAAAATAGAAGGGAATTTTCTGTTAGTTACAGTCGTCTTATGATACAGGAGATGGGAGAGATTTGGAGAAGGTGGGATTGCGAAGCTGTGATTCCGGTTCCTATTCATGCTAAAAAGAAACAAAAGAGAGGCTTTAATCAGACTGAGCTGATAGCAAAGGATATAGGAGAGTATCTTTGTTTGCCCTGTGACGCTAATATACTATACAGATGTATTAATACGATGCCCCAAAAAGAATTTTCTCCGGCTGAAAGAAGAAAAAACTTAGAAAAAGCTTTTAAAATCAAACAAAATAGTGTAGAATATAAAAAAGTGCTTTTAATTGATGATATTTATACTACTGGAAGTACTGTGGATGCCTGTGCTGATGTGCTACGCCAGGCAGGTGTACAAAAGGTATATTTCTCATCAATCAGCATTGGTTTAGGAATATAATAATATATCAAAAATAATATAAATAACTTATGTTCCTTTAAAATTATGATTGTGACGAAAGAGTGGAGGGATATATATGGAAGTTATTTCATGTAAAATGTGTAAAAGATTATTTAATTACATCAGCGGACAGAGAATCTGTGCATCATGTAAAGATGAATTGGAGAAAAAATTCCATGAGGTAAAAGAATTCATTAGAGAGACACCACATGCTACCTTGAATCAGATAGCAGAGGAGAATGATGTGACAGTACCTATTATTAAGCAGTGGATTCGTGAGGAAAGATTGGAGTTCTCTCCGGATTCACCTGTTGGTTTAGAGTGTGAAAAGTGTGGTAAACAGATTCGTACAGGACGATACTGTGATGAGTGCAAAAAGAGTGTGGCAACAGATATAGAATCTGCTATCAGAAAGCCACAGGTAGTAGTGCAGCCTCAGAAGCCAAGGAGAGACAAGGGAAAGATGAGATTTCTTGAGTGATTTGACCCAGCAGATTTCATAGTGTTTTCGACTATAAAAAGCAGCTTTGTATGTAGTATAAGAACAAGGCTGCTTTTTGCTGTATGGAGAAATAAGATAAAAAAAATAATTTTATCCCTAAGAAAATCAGAAAAATTTCCGATAAATTGTATATAACAAATAATAAAGGCATAAGAAAGACAGCGTGAAAGGGAGGTGCCACATATGAGGATAGATGCTTATAATCAAATTAGCCAGGTTTACAAGGCAAATAACAAGACAAAGGTTTCCAAGGCGGCATCCATAAAATCTACCAGTGATCAATTACAGATTTCTGATTTTGGAAAAGACTTGCAGATTGCAAAACAGGCAATCGCACAGACACCGGATGTTCGGGAACAGATGGTGGCAGATTATAAAGCACGTATTCAAGGCGGCAGTTATGATGTGAATAATGAAGCTTTTGCAAATAAACTGTTGGAGAAGTTTGGCGAATAAGTGGGTGTAATCTATGGCAAGCTTGATTAAAAATTTAATTTCAATATTAGATGCAGAGAACCAGGAGTATGAAATTCTTCTAGAGCTTTCTAAGAAGAAAACTCCGGTTCTTGTAAAAGGTGATTTGGATGCCCTGCGGGAGATTGTGGAACAAGAGCAATTTTATGCAGATAAAGTAGCTAATTTGGAAAAAATGCGAATGGAGGTAGTTACCGACATTGCTACAGTGTTGAACAAGGAGGTCAACACTTTAACGGTCAGGACAATTGTCGGACTGTTAAAGGGGCAGGATAAAGAACAAAGAGAATTATCCCAAGTTCATGATAAATTGAAAAGAACCCTGAAAGACATGGTGGTCATAAATGACAGAAACAAAGAATTGATACAGAATTCCCTAGAGATGGTGCAATTTGAAATCAATTTGATTAACAGTGCCAGACAGATACCGGAGACGGCCAATTATACAAAGGATGCATACAGTGCAAACAGTATAATACCCGGACAAATCGGCGGGTTTGACACGAAACAGTAAAAAGATAAAGAAATGAGGATTTTGTTATGCCAGGTTTGACAAGTATTTACGTGGGCACTGCAGGATTGAAGGCCAGCCAAACTGGTTTGAATACTACAGGCCACAACTTAGCAAATGTATACACGAAAGGCTATACAAGACAGCAGACCAGATATCAGGACACAACTTATTCATTGAACAAGCCGGGACCAAATAATATTTTACAGGTAGGTCTGGGTACCGCAGTCCAAGAGACAGCCAGAGTCCGTGATATTTTACTGGATAAGGCGTATCGTCAGGAAAACGGTAGGCAGGCCTTTTATGATGCTACATCCACTACAGTGGATGAATTTACAACTATTTTAGGTGAGATGGAGGGCGTGCAATTTCAAAATGCACTCTCCGATATGTATCAGGCTATCAGTGAGATGGCAAAGCAGCCGTCTAATATGGTAGCACGCTCAGAACTGGTGCTTAAGGCCCAGGCGTTTTTGGACAGAGCAACCGCAGTCTATGACGAGATGGAGGCATACCAGAGAACGTTAAATGAAAAGGTTATCAAAACGGTAGACCGCATCAATGAATTGGGTGATGAGATATACAAGCTGAACGTTCAGATTTTGGGGATTGAAAAATCCGGTGTGGAATCTGCCAATGATTTAAGAGATAAAAGAGATTTGGCATTGGATGAGCTGGCACAGTATGTAAAGATTGATTACAATATACTTGATGATTCTTTTGTGAATGTAAAAGTAGAAGGCTCAGATTTTGTGACACCAGGAACTGTTTTCCACTTAGGTACCATTCAGGAAAACGGTGACAGAGATTCGGATTTTGTAACGGTTGTATGGCCTAATTTAAGTGACAAAGAAGTTTTTTATCTCCACACAGATATAGAGACAGCAAAGAAGAATGATATTGGCGAATTAAAAGGTCTTCTTCTGGCAAGAGGAGATTATGTTACTCAATATACAGATGTGCCTTCAGAGCCTGAAAAACCAGTAAAGGAAGATTTTGCAACAGAAGCAGACTATGAAGCAGCATATCAGGATTATTTGAATGATTACAACGATTACCTGCAAGAAGCGGACCATTATAACTACTACATAAACAATTCCGTTGCCATGCGCTCCGAGGCTATATTTGATAAGCTGATTAATGGTATTGTGGAGACAATCAATGACATTATGGCGCCAAATAAAAAAGAAAGCATTACGATTGGCGGTGTGACATACGATGATGTGCTTGTGTTAGATGAGGAGAAGGCTTCTTACGGTGTGGATGCGGACGGAAATAAGATACAGGGTGTGGAATTGTTTTCTAGAGAGCTTACCGACAGATATGTGGAGGTTACTGCGGACGATGGCACAACCTATAAGATTTTTAACAATGACAGCAATTATGATTTGCTAGGGGGTGCTGTTCCAAAGCTTGGCAATTTCTTTGGAAACAAATCCTTGTATACAGTATCAAATATACAGATTAACCCAATAGTGAATGTAAACTATGGTGCCCTTCCCTTTACAAAATATGAAGGAAACAGGGGGGAGGAGGATTTGAAGCTTGGAGAAGATATATTGGCAGCATGGGGAAAGCCATTTGACAATATTGATCCAAACAATATGACACCTTTAGACTTTAACGCCTTCTACAATGAATATGTTTACAATTTGGGAAATACAGGGCAGTTGTATGAGGATATTGCCCGTCACCAGGAAGCAGTGACAAATACAATTGATGATTCTAGAACGCAGATTGCGGGTGTGGCATCGGAGGAGGAACTGACGAATATGATTAAGTTTCAGGCAGCCTATGGCGCATCTTCCCGCTACATCAATGTAATCAATGAGATGTTAGAACACATTCTGACTAGATTAGGATAGGAGGGACATTATGCCAAATACATTTTTTGGATTATCTATATCAACATCAGGCCTTTATGCGGCATCAGCAGGCTTAAATACTACATCACATAATATATCTAATGCCAGAACAGAAGGTTATTCCAGACAGCTTATTTATGCTAAGGCAGATGATGCCCTTCGTGTATATCAGCAGTATGGAACAATCGGTTCTGGTGTAAATGTTTATCAGATTAAACAGGTGCGAGATGAATACTATGATGTTAAGTATCGCCAGACATCTGAGAAGTTGAGCGAAAATACTACAAAGCGCTACTATATGTACCAGATAGAGAACTTCTTTAATGAGATGGAGGTTGACGGATTTACGGAAGAGTACGACAGCATGTTTAATGCCCTTCATGATTTGAAGGACCATGCGGAGGATATGAATTACAGAGATGCTGCTGTCAATAAATTTGCAAGTATGTTAGATTACTTTGCAAGTATATCCACCAATTTAACCCGCACTCAAAATGAAGCTAACTTAGAGGTGAGCAATCAGGTAGATAGAATAAATGTAATTGCAAGAAGTGTTGCAACGTTAAATAAGCAAATAAACAGCATTGAGCTCAATGGCGGATATGCCAATGACCTTCGAGACCAAAGAGCGCTGTTATTAGATGAGTTGTCAGAAATCGTTCCCATTGAGACATCGGAGATTCCAAAAGGAAATGGTGCCAATGATTTCCGTGTTACGATTAATGGGCAGGCATTGGTAAGTGAGTATGATTACTATTCCTTAAAGGTTGTGACTAGAGAGGACAGCATTAACAGTGTGGATTTGCCGGGATTATATGATATAGAGTGGGATTTCGGGGATTCCTTTCACCCTCAGGCATTATCTGGCGGTTCTCTGAAAGCGTTGTTTGATATTCGAGATGGTAATGGAAACAAAGCGGAAACCTACACCTACGTGGATGAGAATGGAGTACAGCAAACGGGAACAAGAGAAGCTGTTGATTATAAAGGAATTCCGTATTATATCAATAAAATCAATAGTTTTGTGGATACTATGTGCAAGGAGTTCAACAAAATTCAGGCAAAAGGTCAGGATTTATATGGAAATTCCGGCGCAGACAATCCCATATTTGTGACCAGCGATGGAAGTGATACTTTCCAGGCAAAAACAGCACAGGTAAACAAGGCAATGTCAGAGGACCCAAGTCTTCTTGTCACAACCGCCAACATAAAAGAAGGTGTGGCAGGAGATGAGCTGATAGACGAGATGCTGGCGTTAAAGGAAGCAAAACTGTTCCAGAATGGTTCCTCTAAGTATTACCTTCAGAGTATTGTGGGAGAGATTTCTATTGACTGTGAAAGGTCTTCCACATTAGAGGAGAATTATAATACAATAAGAGGCACAGTGCAGAATCAAAGACTATCCGTTTCCGGTGTGGATGAGGATGAGGAAGCAATGAATATTATGAAATATCAAGAAATGTATGAGTTGTCTTCTAAGATGATTTCTACTATGCAGGCAATCTACAATAAGCTGATAAATGAAACTGGAGTTTAAGGAGGCAAAGTAATATGAGAATTACCAATGGAATTTTAATTAACAATTCGTTGAGCAATATCAATTTCAATAAGACTGCCATGGATAAATACAACACACAGATTGCCACAGAGAAGAAGATTACAAGGCCGTCTGAGGATCCCATTGTAGCTATCCGTGCACTGCGTTTCCGCTCTACCTTAAATGAAATTAACCAGTATTTAGGGCGAAATATTCCCGATGCCCGATCATGGTTTGAATTGACAGAGGATGCTCTTGACAGCTGTCTTGGGGTGCTGTCAGATATATATCATTACTGCGATCAGGCGGCAAACGGAACAAACGAGCTGAATAATAGAGAAGCAGTTGTGGAGACATTGAAGAAATACAAGGCTCAGATTTTTAATGATGCCAATGCAGATTATTCAGGAAGAAGAATCTTTACTGGATTGAAAACAGATTCCACTATGACATTTATGAAGAATGAACCAAAGACAAGTTACACGATTACAGAGCCATTCCAGGTGGAGGATGTAAAAAAGGCAAATAAGATTATCAATACTGTAGATGTTGAAAATATCAATTCCATCCCAGTTGCAGATAGACCTGAATTTTCTTCCGTCAATCGTCTGCGTTTAGCTTATGATAATTTAGATGCGGGAACTGTGCCTGTATTAAATGGCACGGATGCTGCAGGCAACGCGGTAACGCTTCCCACAGTCACCGTGAAATCAGTGGCGGATCCTGATTGTTATGAGCCGGGAGATGCAGATGTATTTTTCATTGCAGAGACAGGGGAACTGTTAATCGGAAAAGATGCCATGGAGGATATTAGAGCGGCAGAGAACTTGTCTATTACTTATGATAAGACGGGTTTTGTGGAGGGTGATTTAAAGCCAGAGCACTATTTTGAGTGTATTGATAAGACAGATCCGGATAACACGATTCAATATACTATGACAGACCAAAGTATCAACTATTTTATTAATTTTAATCAATCTCTTCAGGTGAATACATTAGGAAAGGATGTATTTACTCACGATATGGTGAGAGATGTGCAGGATATTATTGATGCGGTGGATACTGTGCGTCAGGTGGAAAATAAAATTCAGTTAATTGAGAATCGCTTAGGACAGAATGCATATGCAGATGCCACGAGTCAGGCAAATCTAAATTCTATGTTGGAGGCAGCAAAGAAGGAATTAGATCATGCTGAGGAAAATATGCAGAAGGCATTTGAAGATGGGATTGATATTTTCCAGGCCCATCAAGATGTAGTCAATCTGGCGGAGGCCAGCATCGGTTCTAGAGAGATACGATTGAATTTAAATGAGGCGCGGTTGGAGGATCAGAAGTTAAATATGGAAGAATTAAAGTCTACCAACGAGGATGTAGACCTTGCGGAGGCAGCTATATTGTATGCGGCTGCATCTCAAGTTTATGATGCATCCCTCTCGTCATCGGCAAAAGTTGTAAAGAATTCATTATTGGATTTCATTTAATTTAAGAGGGCTGTTGTACTAAGGTGAAGTCATAAATATATGGATGCTTTGAGAGCAAATCATATATTGTGCTATAAATCATTAGTGCGGCAGCCTTTTCATATGAAAGTAAATCCCAACGAATATCCTATTATATATGTAAAATATCTTTGATGAGGAGTTAAAAGGACAAAGGATACATTGTCTGTGTGCTTTACTGATATATCTGGAAGGGTGAAAGAAATTATAAAAGGAAGGATAAAATGCAAGCACATATCTTTCACCTGTTGTGTTTGCGCCTTGAAGGAAAATATAAATATTTTCACTTGAGGCTGGTACAAAATATGAAATTAATACAGACCAAATTATTTGGAGAAATTGGGGTAGACCCAGAGAAATTGATTGTCTTTGAGGAGGGAATTATTGGTTTTGATTTTTTAAAGCAATTCTTATTGATAACGGATGAGGAAAACAGTGAGTCGTCTATTTCTTGGCTTCAATCTGTGGACGAGCCTAATTTTGCTATGCCGGTAATGGACCCACTGTTGATTGATGAAGGGTATAATCCTGTTGTGGAGGATGAGCTGCTAAAGACGTTGGGGGATTTTCAGGATGAAAATCTGTTAGTGATGGTGACAGTATCTGTTCCGTCACAGTTAGAAAATATGACTGCAAACATGAAGGCGCCTATGATTATAAACGGAGTAAACCGCAGGGCATGTCAGATAATCATTGACAATGATGAATATCAGGTGAAATATCCAATATATGAAATCTTTAAAGAAAAATAAGTTAAGCAGATTGTGCCAAATGCAGGAATGGAGGTTTTTATGTTAGCATTATCAAGAAAAAAGGATGAAGCTATTGTAGTCAATAATAATATAGAGATAACAATTTTAGAAATCAAGGGGGACCAGGTAAAGATAGGAATTACAGCACCAAAGTCTGTCCCTATATACAGAAAGGAAGTATACCTTCAAATACAGGAGGCAAACAAGGCAGCGTCCTCAGTGGAAGGCTTAAATGCATTAAAAGGCATGTTAAAAAAATAAAAAATATTTTTGATTTTCTGTTGGTTATATAAATCATAATGAAAATGCTAAATAATTCAGGGGAAAAAGCCGATAAAAAATAAAATAAGAATATCTTGTAGCAAAGGATTAGCACAAAAAGTGCACATGGAGGTGTTGAAAAATGTCAGTAATAGAAGGATTGGCGAGTGCGGCTGCAGGATTCCAGAATACAGGAGTGACAAAAGTAGAACCTACAAAACATGAGGCGACTCTTACCACACCTAAAGCGCTGGAGGAAGCAGGAAGCATAGCAAAAGAGATTATAACAGTTACCCAGAAGGAGGGAACAGACAAAGAAGGAGATAACAAGGAGAGAGGAGAAGAAAGCAATGCTCCGTCTCAGGATAAGATGAAGAAGGCAGTGGAGGATTTAAATAAGAAAATGCCTCATACATCATGTCAGTTTAGTATTCATGATGCCACAAATCGTGTTATGATTAAAATTGTAAACAAAGAGACAAAAGAAGTAATAAAAGAAGTTCCACCAGAAAAAACACTTGATTTAATAGAAAAGGCATGGGAATTAGCTGGTGTGCTTGTAGATGAAAAGCTGTAATACAGTGTATAAGTATATAGAATAAACTGTATAATTGTGAAATAAATGTAAACAGCAGATTCAATAGAATAATAGAAAAAGCATCATATAAGTTTTTGTGCAGAGAGTATTTGCGGCTTATGTGAGGGCTTAGAAATGGAGGATATTATGGGCGTAAGTATGAATGGTCTCGTATCCAATATGGACACTGACAGTATTGTAAGTGCAATGGTGTCTGGGTATGTAGCAAGGAAGGATAAGCTGGTAAAGCAGCAGACTAGATTAGAGTGGACACAGGATGTATGGAAAGAATTAAATAAAAAAGTATATAGCTTCTACACAGACAAATTATCTCCGATGCGTTTCAGCAATGCATTTCAGGTAAAGAAAGCTACCTCATCTAATGAGAGCAAGGCAAAAGTGACTGCAAGTACCACAGCAGTTAACGGAACTCAAAATTTAAAAATCAACCAGCTTGCAAAGACAGGTTACTTGACAGGTGGTGTAGTGAAATCCACAGAAAGTGGAAAAAAGATAAGCGGAAGCAGTAAGCTTTCACAGCTTGGCATTACATCCAACAGCTCAGTAAGTTTGATTGTTGGCGGCACAGAGAAAAAAATTGAGATTAAGCAGGATATGTCGGTTGATCAATTAGTGGCAGCGTTTAAGGACGCTGGAGTGAACGCCAGCTTTGATGAAGGTAATCAAAGATTTTTTGTCAGCTCTAAGGTGAGTGGTGAGGAGGCAGATTTTTCCTTTACTGCTAATTCAGCAGATGGTATGGATGCTTTGAAGAAGATGGGATTATTTTCTGTCACAGAAGCAGACATGAAAGGATATGAAAAGTTTGCTAATTACACAGACGCTGATATTGAGAACATGGCAAAAAATGATTACACTAGAATGGTGATAAATAAAGAGATAACAGACAAGAAAAATTTAAGCAGCGACTTATCCCTTCTCATGAAGCAAATTGAGACAGATGTGAAAAATGATAATGTTCCGTCTGACTTAAAAGACATGGTAATTAAAGATGCTGATGGCAATATTTTGGGCTACGATTTAGATAAGTATCGTGATTACTTAAATACATTGACGAAAGATGACGGAACCTTGACTGATGCTGCAAAGGCTAAAGTGGAACGTTTGGATCGTATAGAAGCATCAGGACTAATCAGTGATACTTCCAATGTGAACAAAGAATATCTCAATGATCAGGTCAAAGATTTACAGGAAGAGATTGAAGAGAGAGGCAAGGTATTAAAGGACGAGGCCTTATTTGCAGATGAATTGCAGAAGTTGGAGGATAATGGAGAATTTGATGCTTCCAATGCAGATTATCAAGGTATAATCGGTACCTATAATACACAGCGTGCTACTGCACAGGATGTAGTTCAGCAATATGATATTATTAAAAATTATGAGAAGAGTGATACACATACAGAGGCAGAGACGGCAGCGTACAATGCGGCAAAGGCGGCATTGGGAGTTGGTGATAACGATGGAACAGGTGCAGTTCGTATTGTTGGACAGGATGCGCAGATAGAGCTGAATGGTGCTATTTACAACTCCAATACAAGTACATTCCAAGTGAATGGTCTGACAATTCAGGCAAATGCAACAACAGAACCTGGTGAAGTAATTTCAATCAATACGGATGTGGATGCTCAGGGAATCTACGACACAGTTAAGGATTTCTTTAAATCTTACAATGAACTGATTAAGGAGATGGAAACCTTATTTAATGCAGACTCCTCTAAAGGCTATGAGCCCTTGACTGATGATGAGAAGGATGCTATGTCTGATAAGGAAGTAGAGAAGTGGGAGAAGAAAATTAAAGACTCTTTATTAAGAAGAGACAGCACACTTGACAGCATTATGACTGCTGTAAAGGGCGCTATGATGAGCACTTTTGAAATTGGAGATAAGAAGTATTCCCTATCTTCCTTTGGAATTAAAACCTCGAATTACTTTACTTCCGGTGAAAATGAAAAAGGTGTATTTCATATTGACGGAGATAAAGAAGACGAGAAAACAAAAGGAAATGCAGATAAGCTTATGGCTGCTATTGCATCAGATCCTGAAGCTGTTGCAGAATTTTTCAATAAACTGTCCACAAAGGTTTATGATACATTAACTAAGAAAATGTCTAGAAGCTCGCTGAGCAGTGCATATACCATTTATAATGACAAGTATATGGAAAAACAGCAAAATAATTATAAATCTCAGATTAGCAAGTGGGAAGATAGAATTAAGACAATGGAAGATCGCTATCGTAGACAATTTACCGCTATGGAGAAGGCCCTGGCTAAATTGAATTCAAATTCATCTAGTCTTACCTCCATGTTGGGAATGTAAATAGCGCACTTAAAAAGAGTTATGGTTCTCATTGATTATAGAGTTTTTGTTTTATGAATATTTTATTTTAATAAATAATGATGCCCCATTATATGATTTTCATATCTTTGGGGCATCATTAGAATGGGAAGAATGGAGGAAAAATATGGCAGTCAATCCATATGCAGACTATAAAAGGAACCAAATATTGACCGCGTCGCCTGCACAGTTGACACTGATGTTGTATGATGGCGCAATTAAGTTTTGCAATATAGCAATTGTAGCGGTAGAAAACGGTGAAGTGGCAAAGGCCCATGATAATATTATGAAGGTGGAGCGAATTATTGAAGAATTTCGTGCTACCCTTAATTTTGATTATCCTGTAGCAAAAGATTTTGATAATGTGTATGAGTATGTGTATCGTCGTTTGTCAGAGGCAAATATGAAAAAAGATAAGGAGATTTTAGAGGAGGTATTAGCTCATCTTCACACCATGCGTGACACATGGAAGGAAGTAATGAAACGTACCAATAAAGGTTAAAAGTATAAATGTATAACTTGTAATCAACCGAAAAGTTGACTATAAAGAATAGCAGGGAAACGTATGGCTTGTAATCAACCTAACGGTTGATTACAAAGGTTTATGAGGAAAAGTGGATGGAAAATGCAAATAATTATATTGTGATTATGCAGGAAAGCCTGTCAAAAAAGATAGAAGTATTACAAGAAATTATTAAGGCAAATGATTTGCAATGGGAAGCTTTGAGAGATGATGAGCTGGATGATGAAAAATTTGAGGAGTCTATAGAATTAAAGGACAAGTTCATCAAACAGCTAGAACAGCTTGATAGCGGATTTGAACAGCTATACCAGAAGGTATCAGGGGAATTGCAAAATAATAAAACCTTATATAAAGATGCCATTGGGACAATGCAAGCTCAGATTAAGCAAATTACAGATTATTCTGTTCAAGTGCAAACCCAGGAAGCTAGAAATCAAAAGGAATTTTTTGCTAAAACTGCTCAAATTAGAAAAGAAATTCATCAAGTGAAGGCAACCAATGAGGCGGCTTCAGGTTATTATAAGAATATGAATGGATTGGGGACATTAGAGCCGCAGTTTTTAGACCAGAAAAAATAGAAATGCTTCCGATATATTATACAAGTAAAAAATCATTTACTTGTACATAGGTTTTCCAAAGGGCTATATAACTGGAGGAAAAACTAATGTAACTCAAAACAAATCACAAGTAGCATGGAAGCTACTTTATATTCAAGGAGGAAAACATTATGGTAGTACAACACAATTTACAGGCTATGAACGCCAACAGACAGTTAGGTATCACAACAACTCAGCAGGGAAAATCCACAGAGAAATTATCTTCTGGTTACAGAGTTAACCGTGCAGCAGATGATGCAGCAGGCTTAACAATTTCCGAGAAGATGAGAAGCCAGATTAGAGGCTTGAACAAAGCTTCTGACAATGCTCAGAATGGTATTTCCTTAATTCAGACAGCTGAAGGTGCTTTGAATGAAGCACATGCTATCTTGCAGAGAATGAATGAATTAGCAACTCAGGCAGCTAACGATACAAATACAACAGCTGACAGAGGCGCTATCCAGCAGGAAATTGATGCATTAGTATCTGAAATCGATCGTATCGCTTCCACAACTCAGTTCAACACAATGAACTTGTTAGATGGTAGCTTCACAGGAAAGAACCTTCAGGTAGGTGCTTTGAACGGTCAGAAGATTTCCATTTCCGTTGCTGCTATGAACGCTGCAGGTATTGGTGCTACAGGATTATCCGTATCTTCATTTGCTGCTGCTGGTCAGGCAATGACAATGATTCAGGGTGCTATTTCCAGAGTATCTGCTCAGAGATCTGCACTTGGTGCATTGCAGAACAGATTAGAGCACACAGTTGCAAACTTGGATACAACTGCTGAAAATGCTCAGGCAGCTGAATCTCTTATCCGTGATACAGATATGGCTGAAGAGATGGTTACTTACAGCAAGAATAATATCCTTGCTCAGGCAGGACAGTCTATGCTTGCTCAGGCTAACCAGTCTACACAGGGCGTTTTATCCTTATTAGGTTAATTAGAATTGACTATCATAGGAAAGCTGGCAAACCTGCCAGCTTTCTTTGTTTGTGTAAAAATGAATGACTTTTAAGTTCTTTTTTACACAAGCAAAGAAAAAGCATATTGCATTGTAAAATAATAGAAAAGGAAGTGTGAAAATGGACTTGCAGAAACGATGTTTAGAATGTGTGCATTTACTTCGTATAGGGGACAATGCTCAAGGAATAAAGCTTACATTAGAAGTTTTTCAGGAGTTGCAGCAATTTATGAAAAATATATTGATTGCTTGTGAACGTGATAATGAATCAAATGTAAAAGTAAGTCAAAATGAAATATTAGAACAGTTGAAGAATTTAGTAATGTATATAGAAAAAAATGATGGGGTTGGTTTGGCAGATACGTTGGAATATCAAATCGTAGATACCATTTCTAAGTATTGTGGCAAGACAAGCTCTAAGTGATGAAAAGAAGTTATTGAGTATCAAAAATAAGAAAAGGATTAAAAAGGTATGTATCATATCAATTGTAATGAAATTAAGCAAAAGTATCCAAAGGTTGGGTTGATATTGGATGAGGGAAATGAAGTATATAAGAATTCAGACCAGGTAGAAATCAACAAATCCCAAATGGGAGAAGAGATTGTATCTGTATGGAAAAATGATTTTTGTTATGGTTTAAATAGTAGTTATAATGCAACAAAGGCTGCAATAGAATGGGCAGAATTTTATGCAACAAAGGAATTTGAAGATGTGTTTCTTGTATTTGGATTGGCAAATGGAATGTACCTTCAGGCCTTGCTGGATAAAATCAATGATGCTGCCAATGTGCTTGTATATGAGCCAGATGCATCAGTATTTTATAAGGTATTAAACCATTTGGATTTGCATTGCCTGCTGAGAGATAAAAGGGTTATGGTAGCTGGTGGCAGTGAGCAGTTAGCTGTTGTTGTGGAATGGTTAAATAAACATATCAGTTATATGAATTACAAAAAGGTGCATATGTGTCCTTTGCCTAATTATTTATATTTATATGAAAAGGAGTGGAATCAATATGCACAGTTAGCAATTCATCAAGTGGAGATAGTGGATAGCAGCGTATACACAGAACTAAGATTTGGAAAGGAATTTCAGGAAAATATATTACACAATGTGGGAGATTCCATTTTTCAGTCAACAATTAATCAGCTAAAGGAAAAATTTTCTGAATGTGATCAGGAGAATATACCAGCCATTATTGTGTCAGCAGGGCCATCACTGGATAAAAATATAAAGGATTTAAAAAAAGCTCAGGGAAGAGCATTTATTATAGTGGTGGATACAGCTCTAAAAGCGGTTCTGCAAAATGGAGTGATACCTGATTTAGCAATTACAGTAGATGCCCATAAGCCGGAGGTGTTGTTTGAACATAGTGAAATCAGTAATCTTCCTTTTTTGTATTGTAAATATTCTAATTGGAAATTAAATGACAGATTAAAGGCTAGAAGATTTTACAGTGGTCATGGAGAGGATTTTATAGGGGCTTTGCACAATAGTTTTAAGGGAGAGCAGATTGATAATATTGAGAGCGGAGGTTCTGTAGCCCATGAGGGATTTTCTCTGGCGGTGTATTTAGGTTTTCATAAAATTATATTGGTGGGACAGGATTTGGCATATCCAGAAGGAAAAAAGCACACAACTGCGGCTTACCAGGGAAAAGAGAAAAAGGTAAGAGATAATTCAAATTTGTTATTGGTGGAAGATATTTATGGCAATCAAGTATTGACAGAAGCCAATATGGATATGTATCGAAAATGGTTTGAAAAACAGATAGCCAGGTATCAGTCTGAAATTGAAGTTATAGATGCAACGGAAGGGGGAGCTAAGATAGCTGGAGCAAAGATTATGACGCTGAATCAGGCTATTGAGAAGGAATGTGTTTATACATATGATTTTAAGAGTGCTATAAGAGATATTCCTCCGGTGTATTCTTCTTTGGAGCGAGAGAAAATTATATCCTATTTTCAAAATATACCATCCATCTTAGAGAAAATGGAAAAGGAAATTCAAATTGGCATTGAGGAATATGAGGAGCTGAGAGAATATAATAGTGGTAGAAAACAGGGGGAAAAGGAATACAGAGCATTGATTGATAGAATTGGATTAAGAAATCAATGGATTGAAAACCAGGGGGAAATGGAGCTGGTATCTATGTACAATAGGGAAGAAGAATATCAGGTTCAGGAGAATGTATACCAGCAGGTGGAACAAGAACTGGGGGATGAGATAGAAAAAATTGCAGCTGATGGTATATTTATGTTAAATTCATATATAAAAGGAATTCATCGTTTGACGGAACAATGGGATATCTGCCTAGAAGAGATAAAAAAACGAGAGAATGATATATAAAAGAATATATATGTTTGAATCAGTAAGGTGTACAAGGGTCTCATAATGGAGACATTTGTACACCTTATTGTAAGTTTATTTTTAATTTTGTAGATGTTTATTTTTGTAGGGGAAGAAGCTTTAATATTTCATTTGCACGATGGTTGTATGTGTGGTGTGCAAGTGTTTTTTTATAGCCATTTATGGCAATCTGCACACGCTCCTTCTCTCTGTGTAGATAATAATCTACAATTTCCTCCAGCTCTTTGCTTGTATTAAAAACCTCTAAATCAGTACCTTTTATAAAATAATCCCCCAGTTCGGTCTGATTATTTGTCGCCACAAAGCCGCCGCACACCATAATATCAAAAATTCGCTGGGGAATGCCGCTTGCAATTTGTCGAAATGAGATGTTTAGATTGATTTTGCTTAAATAAAATACCTTGTTCATGTCTATATCATAACTTACTGGGTCATGAACAGTTACATTCTTTAGACTAAAATTTTTGCTTGTTGTATATAGGTCAACGGAATATTTAGCGGCTAGTTGATTTAGGAGCTTTGTGCGGTCTAGTTCTGTAGCTTTTGGTGATAAAAGATAATCGTAATATAATTTCTTTTCTTCCATTGAGTAAGAGGCAGTGTTAAAAGGTAAATCAAAACTATTTTTGAGCAATTTCAATTCGTCATCGGTGATATAATCTGCAGCTAGGTGAGAATGAAAATCATTATCATACCGTTTTAATATATTTTCCAGAGTTTGACGGAGGGAGGGGGGAAAGAGATGCTCGTATCGATTGTACACATTATCTTCATACATGCTACCTACAAAGGAAATATCACAGCTGAATTTTTCCTCATCCTCCGGTGTGATTTCCAGTGCGCCTACTCTTTGAGGATTGGCACATAGGGGGAGATGGTATACATGGGGAAGATTTAATTTTTTTAGAGAGAGGTATTCCTTTTTATCAAAAGTAAATATATAATTGCATGGGTTTTTGGCAGCGTTGCTGTAATGTTCTAAATATGGCGCATCAAAGTTCCATGATACATAAGGGATGTGCAGTGCTTCGCAGGCATTTGAGATAAAGCCAAAGAAATCATTGGTCAGGCAAAAATCGTAGTGTTTTTCTTGAAGGGTTATGGTGACTAATTGCTGCTGACTAGAAATGTCCAATTTTTTCTCCCGAAGGTTCAACATGTCTACCTGACATCCCATTTCCAGGAAGCACCAGGCAAAATCACAAATATTCATAGATTGAGAAGCGATATATAGTATATTCATATACAATCCTTTCTGTCTTTTTCAAGCAATGGATAAAAAATTCATTTATAAAGCTGCATAATATGATGATAAAAGCTACAATATATAAAACTAATATAATTATATCGGAAAATTTCTGATATAATATTAGAAACAGATTCCGTCGATATATAAATCAGACAAAAAGGGAAAATGGTGACTAACATGACATATGATGATATTTATACAGAAGATGTTCTGTTGCGGGAGGAAACACAAAAATTGGGGTGGCATAGGGAGAATGACAGAAGAATTGAAGTGATACTTGCTTTTGCAGACCAGATGATGGAGACAAAAGATGAGAAGAAAATGGAACAGTTAATTATTTTACTGAAAAAAGAGGAGAAAAGTCATAGCTTGGAAAATTCCGGAGATTTACTTTTTTTATATTTAGCTGCCGGAATTTTTTGTGAGGAAAGGGAGCATCAAATTTATCCAACTATTTTTCATGTGTGTTCAAGATTTCAAGATATGATAACCTTGCTTCGACAAGTAAAGTTTTTTCTATGGCGATATCAGCAAAATATAGGTGATATAAATGTTTTAGGTGATTATGCAAAAGAGAAAAGGCTATCTGTTTGCGTATTGTATAATATGATGGCTGCAGCCAATGTCTGGGAGATTTCCTGGCTGAAGGAGCAGTATGGCAAGAGACAGGAGTGCCTTGCCTATTTAGAAGGAAAAGAAAAACAGAATTGAGGAATAAAGATATATGGTAAATCATAAAAAAATTTGCTTTATTATGTGCACAAATGATAAACAATATGAGCAGGAATGTCAAAATTATATGAGCCATCTTCAAATTCCGGAAGGATATGAGGTGGAGCATTTGTCTGTACTGCAGGCTGCGTCCATGGCAAGTGGCTACAATGAGGCTATGAAGTCAACGGATGCTAAATATAAAATATATCTTCATCAAGATGTGTTCATTATCAATTCTCATTTTTTATTTGACATATTAAAAATATTTCAAGATGACGCTGTGGGAATGATAGGTATGGTAGGAGCACCTAAAATGCCTAAATGTGGTGTTCAGTGGTACGGAGAAAGAGTGGGAAAAATTGTGAGCTGCAATATTATCAACACTTTTGAATCTAACTTTACTACTCCTAAGCTGCCTTATGAGGAAGTTGAGGCAATTGATGGTTTGATGATGGTTACCCAATATGATATACCTTGGAGGGAGGATTTATTTAAAGGATTTGATTTTTATGATTCCTCTCAAAGTCAAGAATTTATAAGGGCTGGTTATAAGGTAGTGGTTCCGTTTATGGACAAGCCATGGGTGATTCATGATGATGGGATTTTAAACTTAAAAAATTATTATAGAGACAGGAAAATTTTTATTGAAGAATATAGAAGCAAATAAGTGAAAATCAATTATTTTAATATGAAATAATAGAAAGGAATACTGAGACTCAAATCATATGAGAGATAATCTTGATCTATTTTGGGAAAATGTAGAAAGTATGTGTAAAAAAGATTACCTTAAATTTTTCAATGAAATCAATGAATTGCTTGAGAAATTTAGTGAATGGTATCTTTCATTACCTTGTGAACAGCAATTGCAAGTTGCAGATAAGATGGAACAAATGGGCAAAGAAGCTGGAAAGTCTATTAAATATTTAATTTTCACATTTTTGCTGAAAATGACTAAAAAGAAAAAATATTGTAAAGCTATTTATGAAATGGCTATGGATGATAAGGAATTGACAAAGGAGAATAAATATTTTATTTATTATCAGTTATCTGGGGAAAATTTTCAAAATACAGGTCCCATAGATATGGAGCTTAAAATATTGATATATCAATTCTATCATCAGGTTTATTCAGAATATTTTTGGCAATTTAAGGAGGAGTTAAGAGAACTTCCCCAGGAGAATAGAAACTCTGATGTGGTCATTGTTTTTATCAGTCAATTTTTGACAATGGAACATGGGCCTACAAAGACAGCTTTAGATAGGTGTTATGTATTGGCAAAGACTTTAAAGAAAAAAGTTTGGTTAATCAATACTGCAGAATTTATGTCTTCTGTAGGATATATCCCTATATTTAGGGGAAGTATGGCAAATTATCGTCAGGATTGGTGTGAGAAGACAGAAATTGAGTACAAGGGAGAAGTATTTCAATTTTTTCAATGTGTCAACTATATGCCAAATGATGGGGAGATAAAAAATATAATTCATTTTGTAAAAAAGGTGTCTCCATGGAGAATTTTTCATATTGGGGGAGGCAGCATGGTGATGGATTTATGTGATAAATTAGTGCCAGGGATGGTGGTGAATACCGTACATTCTCATTTATCATGCACAGAGAGTGCATATCAGCTGATTGGCAGAAAATTAACACAGGAGGATGAGCAGCTGTTTAAACATTTAGGTAAGCCATTGTCCCATGTGATTGAATGTCGTTTTACCTTTGCACTGCGTGAGCAAGAGCATATATATACAAGAAAGGATTTGGGAATTCCTAAAGAAAAATTTGTTGTGTTGATTGTTGGTGCGCGATTGGATGAAGAAATAAAAGAGGAGTTTGTCAGGTTATTAAACGGCTTGATGGAACATGGTATATTTATTGTGTTTATGGGCAGCTTTGATAAGTACAAGGATTGGTGTGAAAAAGAAGCTGTTTGGAGGGGCAATAGTCGATATTTAGGTTTTATGGCGGATGTATTAGCTGTCAATGAGTGCTGTGATTTGTATTTAAATCCTATTAGAAACGGAGGGGGAACTTCCGTAGTGGAAGCTTTCTATAAGGGACTTCCTGCTGTTACTTGTCCTGTGGGAGATGTATTTTTAGGAGCCGGTGATAATTTTACAGTGGAAAACTATGAGGAGATGGAAAGAATAACATTAAAATATGCCACAGATAAGATTTTTTATCAGGAACAGTCACAAAAAGCCAAGGAGCGTGCAAGATATTTGATGGACAGTGAGGGGATTTTTCCAGAGGCAATAAAGGAAATGGAATACCGACAAAAACAAAAAACAATATAAAAGATAAAATATAAGATGGAGGATAGAAAGATGTTAAATGACAAAACTATTTTAATTACAGGAGGAACAGGTTCTTTTGGAAAGAAGTTTTTGGAGATGATATTCAAAAACTATAAGCCAAGGAAAGTTATTATTTATTCTAGGGATGAATTTAAGCAGAGCGTTATGCAGGCAGAATACAGAGATAAAGTGGATATGTCAAAAGTACGTTTTTTTATTGGAGACGTAAGGGATAGAGAGAGATTGTATAGAGCTTTTGAGGGGGTAGACTATGTGATTCATGCGGCAGCTATGAAACAGGTGCCTACATGTGAATACAATCCTATGGAGGCAATAAAAACCAATATTCATGGGGCGCAGAATGTGATTGATGCGGCGCTTGACAAAGGAGTTCAGAAGGTGGTGGCTCTATCCACAGACAAGGCGGTTAATCCTATTAATTTATATGGTGGAACAAAATTAGTTTCGGACAAACTGTTTATTGCGGCTAACGCCTATACAGGAAAAAAAGGAACTGTATTTTCTGTAGTGCGCTATGGAAACGTAGCTGGAAGCAGAGGCTCTGTTATTCCTATTTGGGAGAAAATAATAAAAGAGGGTGGTACTACATTAGGTGTCACAGATATGCGTATGACTAGATTTTGGATTACTCTGGAGCAGGGAGTTAATTTAGTGTTTAAGGCATTAGAGGAATCTAAGGGCGGCGAGACTTACATTTCTAAGATTCCTTCTTTCCATATTGGAGATTTGGCAAAGGCTATGCTGCCTAAATGTACCATTGATGAATTTGGCATTCGGGAAGGGGAAAAGCTCCATGAAGTAATGGTAACAAAGGATGATTCCCGCTCAACCTATGAGTATGACAAGCACTATATCGTTTATCCAAACTATACTTGGCATGACAAGCAGGCCGTATTGCCTGGGGGGAGGAGAGTGCAGGATGGATTTGAGTACAATTCTGGAACAAATGTAGAGTGGCTTGGAGTGGAGGAGCTTAGAGAAGCCCTAAAACACATGTAAATTTATTTGTATAAATACAAACATAAAATAAAAGCTTGGCAGATATGCAAATGCAATTCAGCTGAGAGAGGGCAGGATAATCTGCCTCTTCTTATATGCTGGGAATGCATTTTAATTGTCTGTCAAGCTTTTTGTTCAGATGGAAACTTATGGATTGCTTTCTGTTGAAGATTGAATGATGATTTTTTCATATTGGAAGCGGTGGCGCATTTGCTCCCAATCTTCTTTGCAAATGCCCATTTCAACCACATCATAATATTCACCATTCTTATAAATATGTTTCTTTCTTGTGCCCTCTATTACACTGCCGCACATTTGATGCATTCGTATAACTGCTTTGTTAAAAGCAAATATTTCACCGCAAATTTTATTAAGACCAAGTGTATAAAAGACATAATCATATAGATTCCATTCTAGGGAGAGAATCTCTTTTAAAGTTGGTTTTTCTTTGGAGGCAATATAATAACCCCATTCACAGCGCTGGTGAGTTCTGTCTATATCCGTTATGTTTAGTACACCCACTGCTTTTTGGTTGTATTGAATAATAAAGTGAATATTTTTTGTGTCATGTTTACTTTTTTCGTACCATTCCCGCTGCTGTTCCAATGTCAATACGGGATCTGTGTACATGAATTTTGTGATATTTGGCTGCATCCGCCAATGCATAATCATATCCAATTCTTCCTCCAAAATAGGACGTAGGCTTATCATATGATAGTATAATCCTTTCTCTTCTTTCATTTAAATATATACTAATGTAAAATAAAACAAAAAATATCAGGTTTTACAAAATGGCACAGCCATCAATTCCTAGAACCTGTCCGCTAATATAGGAAGCATTTTCAGAGGACAAAAAGAAAATGGCTTTTCCGATTTCCTCAGGGGTTCCTACACGTCCCATTCCAATTTGGGAGATACGCTTCTGCATAGCAGCAGGGGGAACATTTTGAATCAACGAGGTGTCAATTATGCCTGGAGCAACTGCATTTACACGGATGCCATAGGGAGAAAGCTCCTTGGCAGCAGATTTTGTGAAAGAGATAACTGCTCCCTTTGTTGCAGAATATACAGATTGTCCCGCATTTCCGTTCGTTCCAATAATGGAAGCTACATTGACAATACAGCCTGATTTTTTTCGTTTCATAAAACGGACAGCCAGCTGGGTTAATTCGATAGTAGAAAATACATTTATCTGAAATTGTTCCAGCATTTTGTCAGCAGAAATCATGCCAATCAAAGCATCTTCCATAATTCCGGCATTGTTCACAAGAACATCTATTTTATCATGCTGTTTATAAATATCAAGAAAAGCTTCCTTGATGGTGGAGGTGTCACGTACATCTGCCTCAATAGATATCACATCAGGATGTGCCGATGGATGTCTGGAGATAGAGTAGACAGTGTGATTTTGGGCTAAAAATTCTTCAGCCGCTGCACTGCCGATTCCTCGGTTTCCTCCAGTGATAATAACAATTTTTTTTGACATATGTTTGCTCCTGTTCTTTCTATATCATTATATCATTGTCTTTTCGATGTTTTTTATTTTAACATAGAAAAAGAAAGGTGTCAAAAGCTCTATAAGCATTCAAAATACTATGCATTGTCAATATTATCGGACCATTCACACACAGTATAATTTAACAGAATATATTTTTTTCCCTTTTCTTGAAGTAATTTAGACACTGGCTTGTGTGCGGAATCAGGAACAACAATGTATATAAGGTCATCCTCTAAATGATCGATAATATCTGGTTTTTCAATATCTAAACACTCAAATTGTCCTTGGCATTTTAAATCTACAGCATGTGTGAGCTGCCAGTGAGGAAAATACATATCAATGGCATTCTTTATAATGGTGGATTTATTTACTGTACCCCAGATTACATATTTTATTGGTTTGCTGTGGTCTATGGGAACTTGTTCTATATAACTTTTAATCGTTTCATGATAAACACATTTTTCCCTTTTTTCATAAAAACTGCTTAAGTCATAGATGTCTTTGATTTCATCATATTTTTGTTGAATTTGTTTTTTAAATATTTTTTTCATATAAGCTTTTTCTTCCTCATATTCCACAGGAGCCGGATTCCAGTCAATGTCCTTAAAGGTGTGAGGGGAATAGAGAGGCAGAAATTTATCTAACCATGCAAAAATGCCAGCAGTGTTGTCATGCACCACAATAACCGGAAGTCCCATTGCCATACAGGGAACAGAGGCATGTAATCTGGAGGTTACCACAAGGGAAACTTCATTTTGGTAATACTCCATTCTCTTTTTAGTGTATTTCCATATTTCTTTGCTTTCTTCTTTGGTGAGTATGTGCTCACCTGTTGTCCGCTGAATGGGAACAAGATGAGAGGCATATTCAATCCGGTCTCGCAGTTCCATTGGAACATAAGGTTCTAGAGATTTAGGTGTATCAATAAATAATATTTTTCCGTTGGAGGGTACTTTGGCACAGCGGGGCATCAGTGCAGTGACGCATCCGGATAGATAGGAACGGATATTGTGTTTTCTCATATTAAGCATTGTAAATTCGTCTCGACAGCCAATTGGCTCATGCATCCGGAAAAAGTCGGCCACCTGGTCCGGCATAGAAGAGTGTAAATTATAACTAATATAAAATGGGATTATTTTTTTAGAGATAGGATATACCGTCTGCTGTAAATATGCTTGATTTAATAAATTATTAAATGAATTCATCATTAAAAATATATAATCCCCATCATAGGAGTCAAGTTCAAATTTACTGACCATATCAATTTGGTCTGTCAAATTCATTTCCTGTAGAATTTGATACATGGCATAGGATTGAATATAGTCTCCAATATTCTGCCAATCCCTTCCATCAAGAGCTAGTTTTTGATGTTCATATGATAATACACCTATTTTCATGTTTGTTTTTATCCTTTCATATCTTATGGGAATGATTTATCCTGCACATTATCCTTAATTAAGAATGTTGTTTATTTATTTTTGTAATATGCATAAAAATTATGGTTGGTATGCTGCTGCTCCTTTGGAGGAAGCTGCATATAATCGCCGAAGATTTGTGTTAAGTAATGTTCATATCCCTTTGGCGCCCAGAATATTCTGTCCTCAAAGGGCATCTCAATATGCTCTGCATAATCAGCTTGATCCAAAATTTCTTTATAAAAGTAGGAACCTAAAACAGCTCCCGCTTTTTTATAATGGTAAAAATCATATTGCAATAAATAGTCAATTAATATTTTAATATTATTTCTGCATTTGGAGTAGGAATACAATGTATTATAGCATTGTGTTTCAAGCTGGCGAGCCTTTACCATATAATCCTTTCCTGCTTGTCCATCAGGGATTCCTGTCAGCAGAAATATATCAATACTGACCCCTGTAGTGCTCTGGATAGGAAAACGATTCATGTCCATAATCGTTTCCGTGTCAACAAGAAGTGAACAGTCATCAAAATAATCCAACTCATCATCAAACATGGAAATCAGCTTGTATCGTTTGTCATTTTTTAATATCTCTGACAGCTTCATTAAGTCCTTAATTTCCATGACGATATCAATATCGTCATCCCAAGGAATATAACCTTTGTGTCTGACAGCTCCTATTAATGTGCCGCCGCTGATACAGTAATGCAAACCATGCTTTTGGCATAGGTTTTGCAGGTAATCTAAAATATCTAACTGATGCCGTTTACATTCAGATAATGTCATCTTTTTATAGCCGCTTCTGTCTTCAAAGTTATATTGATTCATTAGTTTAGGTAAATCAATAACTTTGACAACATCAGTACCATATTCATATCCTAATTTTGCTAATTGTTCAATCATAGCTTCCTGGTGCGCAGACGCAATTAAAATTAATGCATTGTTTCGATAAGGACATAATAAATTTTCCGGCCCATAAATGTTTACCTGAAACGCAGTTTCACCCTGTCTGGCAGAATCATTGTCAATTATTGCAGAAACCTGGATTCCTTTAGTGCGAAGATAACTGATTATCATTCCGCTGATACGGCTGGAGCCAAACATAATCCATTCTTTTTTGCAGGCATATTGTGAAGCGAGCCTATCTAGGTTATTGTAGAATATGTTAAGTGCTTGTTTGTGTCTTTTATAATATTGCATTATAGTCCTTTCTGTGTTTTAATATCATGAATCATACGAATGTAAGTTTCCTTTAGGTTAATTTTCGGCAGCCAACCTAGGGCTCTTAGTTTACTGGAGGAAAGGCGCAAAGCAGTATCAGGAGCATATTTGGCAGATGCAGAAGTATCTGCAGTTATTTGCACATGGAAATGTATGTCAGGAAGTTCATTTGCCACCATCATAGCCATCTCTTTAATTTGCATGGTAGATTCTTCATTACATACAGTGTATGCTTCCCCCGGTTCCCCTTTTAATAACAGCATAAGAATAGCTTCAGCGGCATCGCTGATATATACATAGTTTCCATAAGAGTTTCCTAATGTGTGCATGTGAAAGGTAGAAGAGGTGATAGCACATTGGGCAAGCTGGGCGAAGATGCGGTTTTCACTAGGAAGGGTTGCTGTACCAAAGGTTTGGGCTAGCCGTGCGGTTTTTACAGGAACATTATATTCGGACGCATAGCATTTGCATAAACATTCAACCATCCGCTTACTCTCTGGATAGCAGCTTCTTACATGATTCAAGGGTATTGTTCCCAATTGATTTTCTGTGCAACGCTCTGTTTTATTGTCAGTTGTTGCTCCAAATACTTCCATGGAGGAAAGAAAAACAATTCCTTCACATTTTTTTTCATGCGCCAGTTTCAATAATTTCATGGTTCCGTTCATTGAAGTTTGAATGACTTCAACAGGATGTTCAATCATTTGCAGGGAATTGGTAACGGCGGCACAGTGAATAATATAGTCTATATTGCCGTCAATGGACAGAGAAGAGCTTTGGGACAAATCATCTTCCACAATTTCTAAGTATTCCGTAGTGTTTATTTTAATATTAAATGGACTTAACAATGAATTTAATTTTTCTTTATTGCGCACAACGGCAATTATATAGCATGGATATTTGGAAGTGAGGTTAAAATATAAAAACATCTTTAAAAGCCAAGAGCCAATATAACCACTTGCACCGGTAATTAAAATTGTTTTCCCCTCAAAAGGAGACAGATGTCCTTTTTGTATAATACGCTCAAAATCTTCTTGAAGATATTTTGATAAAAACATAATTCCCTCCTAATTTAGCTGCTGATTTTCTTTTGCATCATACAGTGCACGAAACATATAAAAGTCACTTGGAGTTGTGATTTTTATATTTTCCGGGGAACCCTCCACAATGGATACAGGGTAATTGTAATGTTTCATCATACTGCATGAATCAATCATATTAAGAAAGCCATCTTGTTGGGCTAACTTATGAACTTTTAAAATATCTTTTAAGTAAAAGCTCTGAGGCGCCCTGGCACACCTGGATTTACTGCGGTCAGGTATATCCGTTACTTTTTCGTTGTTATCTACTAGTATAAATGTTTCAGTGGCAGGTACAGTAGTAATAGCACTGCCATGTTTTTTTACACAAGCAATGTTTTTACTGATTGTTTTTGAATCGATAAGGGGACGAACACCATCATGGATTAAAACGATGTTGTCGCCGCAACCGAACTGGTCTTCGGCGGCAGACAAGCCGTTGTATATGGATAACTGTCCGGTCTGGCCTCCGGGAACTATTTTTTGTATTTTATCTAAACGATACCTGTATTTCATTTCTTCCATGTATGAAATCCAGTTTTCAATACAGACTACAATAATAGAATCTATCTCGTTATGCTGTTCAAAAGCTTCTATAGTATGTACAATAATCGGTTTTCCATGCACCATCAAAAACTGCTTTGGCATGTCCTTTGCATTCATGCGTATTCCAGAACCACCTGCAAAAATGATTGCTATATTCATTCAGTTCTCCCTTCAAGATGATAATAGATTTCAGTAAATCTAAAAGTAAAAATATAAACATACATGATGTTGATTTTTAAATATAAAATATCAATATGTATATCGACATACTTTAGTTTAACTTTATATAGATAAGACAATTCAGAGAATATATTGATATGGTTCATAAAGGATATTTTCCATAAGATGATTATGCCGATATTGGGCAGAAGGACGTGGGAATTTATAGAGTAAATCTTATTGTTGACAGAAAAGAAAATGAAAGCTAAAATAATGAGTAAAATAAACTAAAAATATAGATGACAATGAAACATATTAAAATGAAACATATCAATTTGGAAAAAACGGTAAAAGGAGAAAAAACGCCATGAGCAACGTGGAAAAATATAATAAGGCATTTGTGGAAGCTTTAGAGATTACAGCAGATTTGCTGAATGAAAAATTAACATATCAAAGTATAGAAAATTGGGATTCTGTAGGTCATATGAGTTTAGTGGCTGAGCTGGAGGATTCATTTGATATAATGATGGAGACAGATGATATTATTGATTTTAGTTCCTATGAAAAGGGGAAGGAAATTCTGAAAAAATATGGCATAGAAATTTAATGATGGACGACAAAAGGATTGTGGGGTTTCTGCAATCTTTTTTCATCTAGAAGCATTTATTTCATAAATAGATATAAAAATATTTGTATGGAGGAAGGGGCAAAAGAGATGGAGGAATTGTGGGAACAAAATCCATTTTCCTTGAATCATCAGGAAAAAACAAAATACTATGAAAATAGAATATTAGAGCTTACAAAAAAACATGCAGAGGGCTGTGCGCCCTATGCCAAGCTGTTAAGGAAGTTTGATTTTTCAATAGAAAAGACCCATAAAATAGAAGATTATCCTTTTTTGCCGGTTCGTCTGTTTAAAGAAAGTGAACTAAAAAGTGTGGGGGATGAGGAGATAGTGAAGACTATGACATCCTCAGGTACAAGCGGGCAGCAGGTTTCCAAGATATATTTGGACAAGGCTACTTCCACCAACCAGACGAAGGCGTTGGTGAAAATTACTTCTGAATTTTTAGGGAAGAACAGACTGCCTATGTTAATAATTGACAGTAAAAGTGTGGTGAAAAACCGAAAGCTGTTTTCGGCCAGGGGAGCGGGTATCTTAGGATTTTCCATGCTTGGATACAACGTGACTTACGCCTTAGATGAGAATATGAATTTAGATTTTGATACAGTGTATCGTTTTTTGGAAAAGCATAAAGAGGAAAATATCTTTCTTTTTGGATTTACTTTTATGATTTGGGAACATTTTTATAAGGCATTAGCGGAAGTGAATCACTCTGTGGATTTATCCAGGGGAATTCTTCTGCATGGGGGAGGGTTTAAAAAGCTAGAGTCACAGGCTGTGGATAATGAAACTTATAAGAGAGAGTTAAAGCGGGTATGTGGAATTGAAAAGGTGTACAATTATTATGGTATGGTGGAGCAGACCGGCTCAATTTTTATGGAATGTGAGCATGGCAGATTACATGCCTCTAATTTTTCGGATATTTTAATTCGAAATCCGAAAGACTTTTCCATGTGCAAAAAGGGGGAAAAGGGATTGATTCAATTGGTGTCTGTTCTTCCTGAGAGTTATCCGGGACATAGTATTTTGTCTGAGGATGTGGGGGAAATCATTGGGGAGGATGATTGTCCTTGTGGAAGATGGGGAAAGACTTTTAAAATTTACGGAAGAATAAAACAAGCAGAAGTTAGGGGGTGCAGTGATACTTATGAGAGAAAATAAAAAAGTCCAGATAGTGCTTGGAGATAAAGAGCCAAAGCCAACTGTCAGGCAGGTTTATGATAAGCTTGCTGTTGAGTTTTTAAATGAACTGTCAGGGTGGCTGCGTCATTGTAAGGAGGCAGGAGAGTACGCAGATGTAATGTCTGTGGCATTTTGGTGTCGGCGGGGCAATATTGAAAAGTTGAGAGAAGGGTTGGAGGATGGGCTTCTCCATCTGGGGAGAGGCTTGTTGTTTCATATTACTCCCTCAAATGTGCCGGTAAATTTTGTTTTTTCTTATTTTTTTGGATTGTTGTCAGGAAATGCCAATATTGTAAGGCTGCCTTCTAAAGATTTTCCCCAAGTGCGGATACTTTGTCAGGGGATAGAGGAGGTATTGTCTCACCAGGAGTACAGAGAGCTTAGGGATACAGTACAATTTGTTCGGTATGATAGGGACAAGGAAATCAATGATTATTATTCGGGAATTTGTGATGGAAGAATTGTGTGGGGCGGAGACGAGACAATTGGCATGCTTCGGCAATCACCTATCCCACCTAAGGCGGTGGAGGTAGTGTTTGCAGACCGTTTTTCCTTTGGCGTGATACAGAGCGAAGCGGTAGTGAATGCATCCAGGGAGGAGCTTAGCAGGCTGGCAAAAAATTTTTATAATGATACTTATCTGATGGATCAAAATGCATGCTCAACGCCGCACTTTATTTTTTGGCTGGGGGACCAGACAGAGAAAGGGGCAGAGATATTTTGGGAGGCAGTGTACCAGGAGGCTTTGCAGTACCCATTGGAGGATATTAAGGCGGTGGACAAATACACACAGCTTTGCCGTCTTGCCATGGAGAGAGAGGATATAAAAAAAATAGAGCAAACCGCCTACAGCAATTTGCTGTATGTTGTTACGCTTCAAGATATACCTAAGGATTTGGAGGAATTAAGAGGAAGCTTTGGTCTGTTCTTTCAATGTCCGATTCACAATTTAGAGCAGTTATCAGATGTGATTTCTCCTAAAAGTCAGACAATGCTTACTTTTGGTGTGAACAGTGAGAAGATTGACAGTTTTTTAAGGGAGAAGGGATTAAGAGGGATTGACAGGGTTGTTCCCTTTGGAAAAGCTTTAGATATGGGAGTAATATGGGATGGTTATGATATAGTGAGAACACTTTCCAGGGTGGTTACCCATTTGTTGTAGATATGGACAAACATTACATTATGCGCAGAGAGCGGCGCAGAATAGAGGTGAATAATGGAAACAAGTTTTTATAATGGATTGGAACGCTACAGGGCGCAGACGGCAGTGGTGGATGATACAGGAGTGACATTAACTTACGAGGATTTGGAGAATTATGCAAAGAAAATAGGAGAGTTGCTTCCACAGAGAAGTTTAGCATTTTGTTATTGCGAAAATACAGCGGGAAGCCTGTGCAGTTATATTGGATGTTTATATAATTCTGTTGTTGTATTGCTGCTGAATCGTTCCATTGATAAAGAGTTGAACCAGGAGCTTATGAACCGCTATAAGCCATCCTTTATTTTTGCCCCTGTTGAAGATAGAGATATATATAGTGATTATTCGGACATGTATACAGAGCATGGATATATGCTGCTGGAGAGAGGGAATAAAACATCCATTTGCCTCCATGATGAGCTGGCGCTGCTGCTCACAACATCAGGAAGTACAGGAAGTCCTAAGCTGGTAAAGCAAAGCTTTTCCAATATCCAGTCAAATGCCCAGGCCATTGCAGAGTATCTGGAATTGGATGGGGAGGAGAGGCCGATTACTACTTTGCCAATGAACTATACTTACGGCTTGTCTATCATTAACAGCCACCTGCAGGTGGGGGCAACTATCTGTATGACAACAAAGGGAATTTTGCAGAAAGAATTTTGGGATTTTTTTAGACAGCAGCAGGCAACTTCATTTGGAGGGGTTCCCTATACATATGAGATGTTAAAAAAGCTTCGCTTTTTTGGCATGAAGCTTCCAAGCCTGCGCACGATGACACAGGCCGGTGGAAAGCTGACTCCAAAGCTGCACAAGGAATTTGCCCAGTATGCCAAGGAGCAGGGGAAGCGATTTGTGGTGATGTACGGCCAGACAGAGGCAACGGCAAGAATGGCATATCTGCCCTATGAAAAATCTTTAGATAAATACGGAAGTATGGGTATAGCTATACCTGGAGGAAAATTTGAGCTGATAGATGTGGATGGTAAAATCATTACGGCAAGTGATACAGTGGGAGAACTGGTATACTACGGCCCTAATGTTACACTTGGATATGCTGAGGGATTAGAGGATTTAAAAATTGGTGATGAGAGGAAAGGCAAGCTGATTACCGGTGATATGGCAAAGAGGGATGAGGATGGTTATTATTATATTGTAGGACGTAAAAAACGTTTTTTGAAGATTTTTGGAAACAGAGTAAATCTGGATGAGTGTGAGAGAATGCTTCATACCGAATTTGTCCAGAATGAGTGCGCCTGTGGAGGCGTTGACGATAAACTGTGTATTTACTATACAGGCAGCAGTATGAGGGGGCAAAGCTCTATTTCACACGATTTTGATACAGAGAAAGGGGAGGAGATAGGAAAGAAGATGGAGCAATTTTTATCCCATAAGACCGGACTGCATCCAAGTGCTTTTGTCAGTATGCAGGTGGAGGAGATACCTAAAAATGATGCAGGGAAAATATTGTACAAGGAATTGCCCGCCATTGGCTGAGGGAAGGAAGGGTATATCCGGGGTGAATGAAATAGCTTAAGAACAGATTATAAAAAGGGAAAAGGTAAGGATGAATGAAGGATAGCTTTAATTTGATTTTGTGGGGGGCAAGCTATGATTATGATAGGTATTTTCATTATATAGAATTAGAAAAGCGAAAGGGAAATATAAGCATTGAAGGAATTGCCTTAAATGAAGAAAATTTTGCACAGGAAATAGATGGGATTCCGGTGATAGAGCCAAATCAAATAATGAATATGTTTTATGATTATATTGTGGTATTGACAAAGGATACCTTTTCCATGGTTTTACAGATTGCGCCTATTCTGCAAATACCTCGGGAAAAAATCATAACCGTTGAACTTTTTCAACTTCCCTTATTTGATTTTGTGAGATGGAATGAAGTTCGGACAAGAAAAGTGAGCCTTCTGTCTAATCACTGCTGGGGCGGAATGACTTATGAAGCTTTGCAGATGCCATTTTATTCTCCGCTTGTGGGGATGTATGAGTCGGACGAAGACTATATAAAATTGCTTGGCAATTTAAAGCATTATCTAACTTGTCCGTTGGAGTGTTTGGAATGGATAGCTGTGGGGGACAAACAGTATCCGGTTGTACAGTGTGATGATATAGTGCTGAGAATGAATCATCATTTTGGAGAATGGGAGCAAATTGTAGGGAAATGGAAAAGAAGGAGTGCCAGACTACAGGAAAGTCAAATATTTGCTACGATGTATGTCAATGATCAGAAGATTTTAGAAGCGTTTTTAGACCTGCCATATAAAAACAAACTTGCCTTTACCACGATTTATAGTGAGGATAATCAAGTGATTTGGATGGATATAGAGTATCTGGAAAAAAAGTATGGGCAAAATAAGTTTAATGCGCCTCTAGAGCAAGCAGTAATAGGCAGAAGGGAATTTACCAGATACGATATTTTAGGGTACTTATTAGGTGAAAGGACATATAAAAGAATCAGATGAGAGTGTTGGTGATGGATTGGCCGGCTTACGGTCTTAAGGATATGATAGAGGCTATGCAGAGGCAGCATATTTCGGTTATAACGTATCAATTTGACCACAGCAAGAACCGGGATGATGAGTTGTTTGTCTATGCTTTTGAGAATGCGCTAGCTCATGTAAAGGTGGATTTTGTATTTTCCTTTAACTTTTTTCCTGTCATTTCTCATGTCTGCAACCGCTTTCATGTAAAATATATATCATGGGTGTATGACAGTCCCCAGACGGCCCTTTATTCCTGTGCCATTGAAAACCCATGTAATTATGTATTTTTATTTGATAGGTATACCTATAATGAATTGCATGCCAAGGGAGTAGGGACGGTGTATCATCTGCCTTTAGCTGTGAATGTACAGCGGTGTGAGGGGATGATACGCCAGGTGGATGAGGAAAGGAGAAGCAGGTTTGGGGCAGACGTATCCTTTGTGGGAAGCCTTTACGATGAAAAGGTAGATTTATTTGCCGGTACGGAGCAGATGAGTGATTACACGAAAGGATATTTAGAGGCTATATTGGAAGCCCAGTTAAAAGTTCAGGGGTATTTCTTTTTGGAGGAATTATTACAAGGGAAGGTTCTAGAAGAGCTTCTAAAAAGGTATCCCTATTCTATTGAGAATACTTTGCTGTCATCAGCCTACGTGCCTGCTCACTATATATTGGGGAGAAAATTAGCCAATATGGAGAGAACAAGGATTTTAGAACAGATTTCAAAGGACTTTTCTATAAAGCTATATACCCATCATGAGACACCTTGGCTGACAAATGTACGCAATATGGGAAAAGTAGATTATTACCAGGAGATGCCCTATGTATTTTCCTGCTCAAAAATAAATTTAAATATCTCACTTCGCAGTATCCGCAGCGGGATACCTCAGAGGGCATTGGATATTATGGGAATGGAGGGTTTTCTTCTTTCGAATTACCAACAGGAGTTATGTGAGTATTTTGTTCCGGATAAGGAGTTTGTGTACTATGGAGACCAGGAGGAGTGCACAGAAAAAGTAAAGTATTATTTGAATCATGAGGAGGAGCGGGGAAAAATTGCGAAGGAAGGGAAAAGTAAGGTGGCACAAAGCTTTACTTACAGCAATAGATTAGAGCAGATGTTAGAAAAATTAATGGTTTGAATGAAAATGAAAGGTGCTTATGCAGATAGTGATATCAGGTGAGAAAGAATGGATGAGAAACAAATTGCATTTATTATTTGTACAAATAATCCCCAATATTACAATGAATGTGTGCAATATATTCATGAATTAACAGTTCCCGACGGCTATAGCACAGATATTATCTGCATACAGGAAGCTCCATCTATGGCGGCAGGATATAATGCAGGGATGCAGGCAAGTATGGCAAAATATAAAGTGTATTTACATCAAGATACTTTTATTATGAATGTAAATTTTATAGGTGATTTGCTTCAGGTGTTCCAGTCAGACAGCAAGGTTGGAATGATAGGTGTGATAGGTACAACCCAGCTTTCAAAAAATTCTCAGATATTTTTAAATTGGAACGTGGGGAATGTGGAGGCGTATGATGGAAAACAGTATATTTTAAGTAATTTGATTCAGAATCCTGCAGAAAGTTTTACAGAAGTAGAAGCAGTGGACGGCTTACTTATAGCAACCCAATATGATGTTCTATGGCGGGAGGATATTTTAGATGGTTGGGATTTCTATGATATATCAGCTGCCTTGGAGATGAGAAGGCTAGGTTACAAGGTGGTGGTTCCTTATCAGAGCAAGCCATGGTGTTATCATGATTGTGGCGTTTCTAAGATGAAGGAATATGACAAATATAGAAAGAAAGTCGCTTGTGAATATTTGGAAATAGGTTTTCAAGAAGAGACAGATGCTCAGGAAGAAAAAAGAAGGCTGGAGGATATCCAAAAATTAGAGGATATTTTTCAAGTGTTGTCTGGCCTTTTAAAAATTGGTTTATTAAACCAGGTTGAAATATATACACAAAAATTGCGGGAAATCTGGCCTTTGGACACAAGAATAAGAGAAATGATTAATATGATGGAGATATATTCCATGGAGAAAAAGGAAGGAATTCTTATTAGTGAATGGCTTACAAAGTCAGACTGGAATACGATGTATGAATATTATACATGGATACGATTTGTTTGTTTAAGGGTTGCCTTGAGTAGAGAGGACGAGAGAATAGAAGAGCTTTGGGACAGAATAAAGAGGGGGAAAATATCAAAGATAGCAATAAAAAAGATTTCAGAAAAATCATGTCACAACTCTGCCGCTATTGAAAAAAGATTCCATATTTGACATTGGTTAAATATAAGAAAAATGAAAAGGGATATTGCAGGCTGTCCATAGTTTTTTTCATTGGGGAGTATCTTATGGTAGCTTGTGGTATGCAAGGATAATAAGTATGAATATATTATATTACGCATGGTATGAAAATTCAGAGAATGATATGATGGAGAGTTTACTAGCCTTGGGGCATAATGTAACACGCATTCGTTACCCAATCCATGACTATGAGAATGACGAGAATTTTGTAGAACAGCTGCAGAATATTATCTTAAAGAATCAGCTGGATATTATAATATCTTTTGATTTTTTTCCTGTAGTTGCAAAGGCGGCAGACCGCAGTTCTATTAAATATATCTCTTGGGTATACGATACGCCCCACTATACATTATATTCTCCTAGTGTTCTTAGTAAATGGGTATATTTATTTTTATTTGATAAAACACAGTATTTGCAGCTAAGCAGGATTAAGGAGGAGCATGTGTATCATATGCCCTTGGCTGTCAATACCCAGCGGTTAAACAAATTGCTTAAGGGGGGAGAGAAGAACATAAGCTATAGAGATAACATCAGCTTTGTGGGGAGCTTATATGAAAATAATATGTATCGGCAAATAAAAAGGCTGCCGGATTATTTGTCAGGTTATCTGGATGGGATAATGGAAGCACAGCAAAAAATATATGGATATAATATGATGAAGGAGTTATTATCCCAGGAGATAGTATCACAATTACAAAGGCATGTAATTTTAAATATGGATGAATCCTATATGCTGACGAAAGAGCAGATGTATGCAGATTTATTCAGTGCAGAGGTTACCTGCAGGGAAAGAAAAAGATTGCTAGAAGCATTGTCTTTTGTTTCGCCATTATCCCTCTACACCAATTCCAATATGGAACTTTGCAGTCATATACAAAAGAAAGGGATAGTGTCATATGACAAAGAGATGCCCCAGGTGTTTTGTCATTCTAAAATCAATGTCAATATTACACTTCGGTCTATTGAAAGCGGCATACCATTGAGAGCGCTGGATATTATGGGAGCAGGGGGATTTCTGCTGTCCAATTATCAGTCTGAGTTAGCAGAATATTTTCAGGATGGCAGGGAGATGGTGTTGTTTGACAGTGACCAGGACATGCTCCAAAAGGCAGAGTATTATTTATGTCATGACAGTGAGCGAGAGCAAATAGCATTGGAAGGCTGGAAAAAGGTGCAGCAGGAATTTTCATATGAAAAACAATTAAAGAAAATAATAGATATTGTACAGGAGACAATGGATTAATGGATATGGCAGAAAAATTTGCTTTTATTATATGTGTGAATAACGAAATATATTTTAGGGAATGTCAGTATTATATTCAAAAACTAGAAATTCCAAAAGGTTATGATGTGGAGATTATTGAAGTGAGAAATGCCTCCTCCATGTGCGCTGGATACAATGAAGGAATGAACAGTACAAACGCAAAGTACAAAATTTATATGCATCAGGATGTATGTATTATTAAAAAGGATTTCTTGCAGCAGCTTTTAAATAGATTTCAAAGCAATACAAAACTGGGGGTAATCGGCATGGTTGGCGGAAGCCGCCTTCCTGATACAGGTGTGATTTTCGATTGCTGGAATGAGGGGAAGGTGGACGTGAGGGAGCCAGACATGGCTTACTACCTTGAACTTCACCCAAAGGAAAAAAAGGACGTAGATGTGTTGGCTGTGGATGGTTTGCTCATGGCTACCCAATATGATATACAATGGAGGGAGGATTTATTTTCCCACTTTGATTTTTATGATGTATCACAATGCTTAGAATTTAAAAAGAAAGGCTATGATATTTTAGTGCCATATCAAAAGACGCCTTGGACAGTTCATGATTGCAGCTTTTGTAAACTGTCAAAATATAATGATGACCGAGAAACATTTTTAGAACAATATTATGATTTTTTGCAGAAGGAAGAGGAAGATACCTTTTATTACAATAAGGAATGGGAAGAATTAAGTGAACAGCTTGCAGGAATTATCTGCCAAATGATAGATGAGAGAAAATGGGAGCAGGCAGAGGAAGCATTAAAGCTGTATCACCAAAAAAATCATAAAAGTAGTATATTGGAGAGAATTCATATTATTTTGGAAATTCACTCTCTGGAACTAAAAAAGAATGCAGAACATTTATTTCATGAAAATACAGATGGCTTTTGGATGTTATATGACAAATATATAGTTACTAGAAATATTTTGCGCCGTGTTGAATTAGGCTTCTGGGATGAGGAGTGCCAGGAGCTGGAAGAAAAGATTGGAGGGAAGCTTATATCTCTAGAAGCAATTATTATGCTGGTAATACATGGTTCTATTCATAAGGAGAGGATGATTCATTGGTTGAGACAAATTTGTTCATCACAGCATGGGTCTTTGGAGTTAGATGCTCTCAAACCATATGAGGAGTTGATTCAAAAAACGGAGAACTCACAGAAAACAGTGGGAGGGAAATATGCTATCAGTGTGCATCATAACGAAAAATGAGGAGAAAAATATTGCGAGATGTTTAAAATGTCTTGCGCCCTATGGATTTGAGATAATAGTTGTGGATACAGGCTCTAAGGATAATACAAAAAAGGAGGCTCTAAAATACACGAATAAAGTGTATGATTATCTATGGCAGGAGGATTTCTCTGGGGCGAGAAATTTTGCGGTATCTAAGGCGACAAAGGCCTATGTGTTCATGGTGGACAGCGATGAATTTTTGGAACCTTTTTCTAAAAAGGAGTTAGAGAAATGCATTGGGGAAAACCTGGGAATGGTAGGAAGGGTTTACAGAAAAAACCAGTTTACCAGAGATGGACAGCCTCAGGAAAATAGGGAGTGGATTAACCGGCTTTTTCCAAGAGAACGGTATCATTATGAGGGCACTATTCATGAACAGCTTGTTGGGATGGACGGGGAGGATTATCTAACCTATCATACCCCTTTGATATTATTGCATACAGGCTATGATCTTCCGGTAGAGCAGCGAAAGGAGAAGGCAAGGAGAAATGCCAGGCTGTTGGAAAAAGAAAGAGCTTTATTGATAGAGCAGCAGGACGAGAGTAAGCTTCCCTATGTGTTATATCAGCTGGGGAAAAGTGCATATATGGCCCAGGAATACAACAAGGCTTGTGAGTATTTTAGCCAAGGACTATCTTTTGATTTGAATCCTAAATTGGAATATGTGATAGATATGGTTGAGACATATGGCTACGCGCTGCTTAACAGCAAACAGGAACAGCAAGCCTTATTCTTTGAAAATATATACCAGGAGTTTGCAGGCAGCGGGGATTTCCAATTTTTAATGGGATTAATCTATATGAATAATGCCAGATTTGAGCAGGCGGTGGAGGAATTCAAAAAGGCAACAAAGCACAAGGAATGCCGCAGCAAGGGAGTTAACTCTTACCTATCCTATTACAATATAGGAGTAATCTATGAATGCATGGGGAAAATTCAATTAGCGGTGGAATATTATAGGAAGGCGAAGGATTATGAGCCAGCAAAAAAAAGGTTACAGGAAATTTAAAAACCACCCGACATTTTAATAATGTCGGGTGGTTTTTCATGTGCTTGACATATTGTATGAATTAATATATGTCATAGTTTATATTACTATTTTACTTCCATTAAGAAGGACTGTTTTCCAATAGTAAGCTGATAGAAGCCAGCCTCAAATTTCTCAGAATCCTTTAAGAAAGTAGAAGTAAATGTCAATGTCTGACTGTCAATATCATAAGTTCCCAAGTCGTTTAATTTGATTGTGCTGTCAGCTTTTGAACCAGTCTTTAAGTTTAACAGAGTAACCATGTTCTTGTCAGATACAGTTTTTGTACCGTCATCCTGTGTAACTAAAGTAAGAGAAGGTGCAGTTGAGAATACATGAGCTTTGGAAGCAACACCTGTACTCTTAGTTACTGTAACATCACAAGTACCTGTCTTTACAACAACATCTTTGGATGTTGGGCTGAAAGGTGTTGCAGCGTAAGTTGCAGGAGTAGCCTGTGTCAATGTGTAAGTAGCAGCAACATTTGGGCTGGTAGTTACTTTTGCCCACAAATCAGCGTAAGTAGAAGTAGTACCTGTAAAGGTAAATGCAACAGTGTCATATGTTGCGTTTGTAGGAGCTTTGTAAACTACCTTGTCAGTAGCAGCATCATAAGTTGCTGTGTATGGTCCAGCGTTTAACATAAAGTCTACAGTAGCAGTAGATGTAGCAGCAGCCTTTGATACGTTTGTCAGTGCAATAGGAGTTGTGGAAAGCTTGCTGAGTTTCATACCAGTAGCAGCAGCCTCAGCGCGGATATTTACATCTGGGTTAGCGACAACATCCTTGTCTGCCACAGTGCCTGCCAATGCCTGAGAAGCGCCTTTTGCATTGGTTACTACATTCAAAGAGAATTTTGCTGCTGTTGGTTTTGTAGTTGCCACATTGTCAGTCGCTACCTCAGCAGCGGAAGCACACATAGCAGTAGTCTGGCCTGTTACCTTGAAAGCTACGGAAACACCCATAGGAACTGTACTTCTGTTCTGGATAGCATAAGTTCCGGATAAAATTTGTGAATTGCCTGTAAAATTATCATTTTTGATAGATACGCCCAAAGGGTTAAAGGCAATCTTGAAATCTGTTGGAACAACTACGTCAATAATGTCTGCAGGACTGTACACGGAACCTGTACCTGCACCTGTAACGGTGTTAGTAGCAGCAGCCATAGCCGGCATAACGCTGGTAACAACCATTGCACTAGTTAATAAAGTTGCTAATAATTTTCTTTTCATGTTCATTTCCTCCTTGAATAGATATTTTATTCAACTCAAATGTCCTAATGTCATATGCTTGTATGAACTTTAGCTGAGCACTTGAATTGTAATAGTGAACCCAACGGAACTGACCTCCTGATTGTCATCATTCATCAGATGATAAACAACTGTGGCAGGATAGTCACCAGCAGGCAAATCCTTTTCTAAAGTTAATCCGTTAACTTCATAACCTACTGGGATAAGAGAAGAAGTATAAATAATTTCCTGTGTGTCATTTAACTGTACTTCAAAATAAACAGGGTAATGATTAAAATCAGTGTTGGCAACATAGGCATCCTCAGACTTTGCTTTTCCGTTTTTAAAAGTCCAAGTGGAGGTCATTCGGCAATTATACATAGTATCCTTGCTGTCCTCATTAAATTTTTTAATAATGTCCTCCGCATCACTGCTGTCCTGAACAATCATAGGTCTTACATTTTCTGTTGTCTTGTTTTCTTTTTCGGTCTTATTATTTTTATTAAAAAACAAAAAATAAACAACAAAGCATAAAAGAAAAACAATAATAATTGACAATACAATTATGACGACAGTTGCACTTTTTTTACCTTCTTTTCTATTCTTTGATTTCATTGTTTCACCTCACATGTCTATTATCGGTTACTTTATTGGGAAAAATTAGGCATAATGTAGAAG